>JAVIYP010000033.1:0-28823 GCA_031323845.1 Bacteroidales bacterium
CTTTGGTGAGTCGTTCGGCATCATCCTCCACAGGCATAAACCCTTTGTTTCCTGCCTGAAAATGGAAATGGTCGGGTGCCGATGCCCCGCAGCGGGGTCCGTTATAGAACACCACAAAGTCTTTAAGCACCCGGGCAAGTTTAAGCATGTCTGTCATACGGCCCCCGATGCGTTGCTCTTTATGATCCACTATGGGAATGGTCAGGTGCAGGGGAAAAATCGGGAAAGGGTTAACCAGGATGAGGTACTCTGACTCAAACTCAACCCATGTCTGCTGTTCAGGAAGGTGTGCCCGGCATAAAAAGCATTTCCTCCGGCTGATGCTTTTGTCGTCCACCTTGGCTGCCGAAGAATAGATGCGTTCCGGGTTAAACTGCACCCCTACCTCAACGCCTTCACCTAAGCGTACAAAGCGTTTTTTTACTTTTTGAAGCCCGCGGTAATTTTTTTCAGCCAAATCCCAGTCCTGCTGTTGTTGCTTCAGCATCTCATAAACACGCTCCTGAAGGTTATTTTCGCTCATACCCGACCCTTACGCTTTTTTGTTGAGACCAATCCGCGCCTGGAGTTCAATGGTGCGCACCCTGTCTTTGTAGAGATTATGCGCATTTTGTTTTTCGATACTGAGGGAAGCGTCTGTGTTTTCATCCCAGCGCCGGCAGAGATACAAGGGTTCATATATCCGGCCAATCTGGTAGAACCGGCTTATATTCAACGCTACTGCATAATCTTCGCCATAGCTGACATTAGGCAGGCGAATGGAACGCAACACAGGGGCGTAAAAGGCCCTTGGGGCTCCCAGTCCATTAATTCTCAAAGCATTGTTACGTCCATTGTCGGGTGTCCATTCCATGTGGTCAATCAGTCCCGGAGGGATCTCTTCCAGTTTGAAATTAACCATCTGATAGCTGCCCACCACCATGGCACACTGCTGCTCATAAAAGGCGTCCACGATGCGCTGCAGCACCTGGTCATCGATATACAGGTCGTCACTGTCGAGCTGAATGGCAAACTTTCCGCATTGCTTGTGAAACACACCCTCATTCCAGCAACCGCCTATGCCAAGATCATTTCTGTCAGGCACTACATGCAGGAGCCTTCCATCTTCTTTCGATAATTGATCAAGTAACTCGCTGGTACCGTCGGTCGAATGATTATCAACAACAATAATATTAAACCGGAAAGAGGTTTTTTGACTAAACACCGACCTGACGGCATCCTCAATGGTTTTGGCCCGATTCCTTACAGGAATGATCACGGAGGCTTCCACCGGAAATGCTTCGTCGTCGAACCGGACCTCGGCAAACTCAGGCTTTAACCACCCTCCGATGTCCCTGAGGTGTTGTGTGCATGCCGTTTCCATTTCAATCTGCACCGCCCTGTTTCGCGGATCGACGTAGTCAAATATTTTTTCCCCTGACTTACGGATGTCTGTTTCCATTTCCGTATAGAGAAATTCAGGGATGCGGAACAGCTTCTTATACTGTGAAACCTTAAGCCGGAGGTCGTACAAGCCTGCATACAGGTAGTCCGCTTCCATTCGTCCGGCGGCTTTTTTCAGCTCACCTGTGCAGTAAAGCAGCAGCGAGCCAAAGTTAAAATCATCACGCAGGCTTCCCTCCTGGTAGTCGATCACGGGCATTGCTGCCAACCGGCCCTCCTTTTCCTGGTAGTGATCTGAATAGATCATACCGGCACCGGTGTTTTCAGCCACCTGCACCATTCTTTCAAGGGCAAACATGCCCAGCTTCAGGGGCAACGCCTTCGTGTAAATCAGTGTGTATGTAGATTGTGAAAGCTGTCCAATTTTTCGGATTCCGGCAGCCGATTGGAGGGTTTCAGCCCCTGCAACAACCGCTTTCTCAGCATAGGACAGGTCATTTTCAGACAAGCTCCCAAACACGTAAACACGTTCTATTAAGGGTTGTTTTTCAAGAGATAACAGGGTTTCGCGAAGATCATTCACGGCTCCGGCAGGTAAAAAGCAGCTAATGGTTTTGTGGTTTGTCATAATTGAGTTTATTTATGGATTATCAAAAAAATATAATATTCGTTTCATCAGTTCATCCCGCTCATTTGCGCAGGTGATGGTTTCGAAGGGAAACCCCATGGTAAAGACTTTATGTGCTGCCTCATGCAGGACTGCAGCGCTGGTTTTGTTCGAAGCATAGCGGTATACGGTTCGACTGTTGTTGCCATAAGGCTCAATGGCATCGGGAGCTTCTACGGAATATATTTCGGGATGCCAGCTGGTGTTGAAGGCCAGCACAGGCAGCGGTGCCATGCCGGTTCTTTCGGTAGGATGCACTACTCCGCGGTTACAAGCATTATTGGTGCGCCAGATGAATCCAAGCCACTGTTTCGCAAACCCGACAGCTTCTTCATCCTCATGTTGAATCATGTCGCTGCCGATGTGGGCCCCGGTGATCATAATATTGCCTCCGGCATCAGCATAGCGTTTCAGCTTCTGCATCATTGCACCGGTAAACACCCTGAATTCAATACTATCCTTGCTTAGCCAGGAAGCAATCCCCTTTTGCCTGCCCATGATCAGGTTCACCGCCCAGTAGTCTTCCGGCGTTACCACACCGTCTTCGAAGGCTTTTCTGCTTGCGGATACAAAAGAGTAGCCGGCATTCCTGATGGCAGTGCCGTGGATAGCGGGATAATCAAAGGTGTTTCCCGGCAGGATTTTTTTCTCCGTATCAGCATAGCTTGCTCCCCACCCCGGGCTGTCGTCATCAAGCCAGGGGGAACTGCGCAGGAAGTCGTACTGCATGCCTGTATAAGCTACTGAATACCGATACGGGATGGGGTGGTCGTCCCACCAGGTGATACCTGCCAGGATGTCCGTGTCAAAGACACCCGGACCGCTGACCCTGTCAAAACCATTCACCACCAAAACCGTTTTTCCCTGATCAGGCACAAGGGCAACAGACAATATTTCTGAAGGGAAGCTCTCGCCACCGCTATTGAAGGCAGTGACCTTAAAGCTGTAGAGGGTTTGCCACTCCGGCAGCTCCAGTTCTATGCGGTTTTCATGGACAAGAGTTCCCCGGTCAAATCCTTCACCTTCTTTTCTGCGATATACCATAAAGAATTCCGGGGTGGCAGTAGGCTCGAGCACATCTTCCCTGGCTTCCCATGACAATGTTATGTTTTTTCCATCGTTTCGTTCGATAGCCAGCGCTTGAGGAGGTAAGGGCTGCACCACAGCCTGCCGCCCCTCCTGCCCTGCCACAAAACGCAGTATGCCCTTGTAAATGGCCCGGCCTGCGATAAACTGGAATCTCGGATCCAGGCCGTAACGTATATCACCCAGGTTCTGATGCGAATACAGTTCAAGCAGCAAGGCAGGCACATTGGGCCTCCATGCTTCGGAGTACTGCCTGTCCCACAAGGCCCTCCTTGTCCAGTCGGGATTCACCAACGCCCTGACATCCTGCACCAGCTGATCCTGGATCACATCGCCAAGGTCGCGGCTGGCCAGACGTGATACGCCATCCGGAAAAAGCCCGTCATTACGCT
The DNA here is from genome assembly GCA_031323845.1 of Bacteroidales bacterium. Classification (GTDB taxonomy): domain Bacteria; phylum Bacteroidota; class Bacteroidia; order Bacteroidales; family UBA7960; genus PUPG01. Next base: position 3,529 of record JAVIYP010000033.1, read on the forward strand.
GTGCACTGTATATAGCCAGGGTGCCAATCACTGAATCGCCGTCAGTAACACCGGCGTCGGTATGAAAAGCAAGGGAAAGATCAACCGGTATTCCAAGTCCTGCTGACCCCCGCGCCCTCTCAGGTCCCAGAGGTGCACCCATCAGATAATTCACCCACTCGCCGCGCGACATAAAATCGTCGTTGTAATCATTGCGTCCTTCATTAAGTGAATAAACCAGGGTGTCGGGCATTCCTGAATACTGCAGGAAATACCTCGCTCCCTCAACAAACCTTGGGCTTTGACTGGTTTTCCAGGATATTGCCGGAGTTTCCGTTATCTGAGTTTGTTTACTTACTGAACTATGCCTGTCATCTGCCGATCGCTGATCGGGCAACATGTCGGCTGATGCCCTTCTTGCCACATTTCCCATACCTCCACCAAAGCGCACAGCGTCTGCCGTGATGTAACCCTCAGATGAGGCACCGGCAGACAGCAGGACACTTCCGGTTTCGGGGTTTTTCCCTTCATTAAAGTAAAAGTGCCCCAGGTAAACCCACGTTGCCTGTCCTATTTGCTGGTTAACCCTGAAAGAGGCTTCACCGCCCGGGTATTTAACCACATAATTGGCATCGTCAATATTACCGGGAGCCTCGGCATAGGAAACGTACACGGCGTAATGACCGTCGGCCGGAAAGTCAGGAACATAGCGCAGCAACGCATCCGGGCTTGCAGGGATACGCAGATGCTTGCCGGAGCGGAACGGATGTTCCCTGTCAAAGAGCGTATCCCGCAGGGCAAAACCTCCTGAAACCCTGCTCCACCGGTGGTTACCATGCTCAATGATGAGCTCTGAATCACCCGTGGACCTGCCTGTGTCAACAATAACTTCGTGGGTTTGTACATCCCTTTCCCGCGGCAGCAAAACCACTGCACCGGCATTTTCAAGCATGGGTGTGATGTACCCGACCACATAGTCCATGGTTGCCATGTCTTCCACAACACCGAAAAGCCTGGCCCGTTGCCATTGCCACCTGTCCTTTGAGGCATCGTAGTAATAACCGTGGCTGTGCCAGAGCGCAAGATGATTGTTTGAAAGGCCATACGTGATATCCGGTCTGTCGATGCGCATGACCAAAGGTGGCTTTTCGTCAGCAGGCCTTACCCTCTGATCGTCCAAAGGTATGACTTCACCCCTGAAAATATTCGGCACATATTCATGCAACAACCGATGGCGGGCATAAAGCTCCAGATGATAGTTACGGAAACGCCATCCCAGCATGTTCATGAGCTCTGTTTCCAGAAAGACCAACCAGGGATATCGCACAGGCAAATGAGTAACCGCCGGACTTAAAAACACTTTAATGACTAGCCTTTCCCTGTCAACAGCCAGACTGTCGATGTCCATTCTGCCCAGGCGGATGTAAGGCTTAAATAATTCAGATGCATCAGAAAGGTTCCTCTCGGCACGCCTGTGCAGGCGATCATCACGCGAAAATATTTGTGCCTGATGTTCAGTGACGACAAAACACATCAACACAAATAAAACCAGGCTTTTTATCCTGATGCAAGGTACGTTCATCTTGGCCGGCGCATTACTGTTAATTGCTGAAAGACCACAGCTTAAATGACCCCCAAATGTATTAACTCTTTTTCAAATATGAAAAAAAAATCCAGTTTTTAAAAAAAATAATTAATAATTAAATTTATTTATACATTTGTGAAGTAAATACTTATTTTTAAAGTTCGGTTTACAAAAAATAGCTAATGATGAAACTCATTGCCGACAGCGGTTCAACCAACACGAGGTGGCATCTTTTGCCGGATACTGCACAAGCCGCTACTGACCAATGCCATACTACCGGCATCAATCCATACTTTCAAAGCGAAAAGGAGATACTGGAAAGTCTTAAAAATGAGTTCAGCATGCGCATACCAGCACTGCACTCCATTCACTTTTACGGTGCAGGCATAACCGACGGTTCAAAAAAAGAGTTGCTGCGTTCGGTACTTACGTCTTTTTTCGGCGTCAAGGATATCTATATTGAAAGCGATTTAATGGCAGCCGCCCGTTCCTTGTGTCAAGACCAGGAAGGCATTGCTGCCATCCTGGGAACAGGATCGAACTCCTGTTACTATGATGGTTCGACCATTGTTCAGAATGTTTCGCCCCTGGGGTTTATATTGGGAGATGAAGGCAGTGGTGCCGTTTTGGGACGCACGCTGATCGCTGACATTCTGAAAAACCAGTTGCCTGAAAACATTATTAAACGGTTTTTTGAAACCTGTCAGGTTACCCGGCAGGAGATCCTGGAACATGTTTACAGAAAACCTTTCCCCAATCGTTATCTTGCCAGCTTCACCCCTTTTTTACTGGAGCATATGCATGAGGAGGAGGTGAAGCAGATCATTACCGGCAGTTTCATGTCGTTCTTCAGGCGCAATATTGCGCAGTACCCACAATCGCACAGGCTGCCTGTATATTTCACCGGCAGCATTGCCTGGTATTTTTCTTCGTTACTCAGGGAGGTTGCGACAAAAACGGGGTTTACGGTGGGAACGATAACCCGCGACCCGATAGAGGGATTGCTGGAATTCCACAAAAAAGTAAAATAATCTTGATGGAATGAAAGAGGATTCATAAATTTACGGATTAATAAGAGTCTTGGTCATGGCGAAGAGAGAAAGAGACACTTTTGCACTAAGCATCACTGAATCACCGTCAGCTTTTGAGGATTTGGAAAAGATGACAGTGGGTCAGCTCGTGAGGTCGATGAACCAGGAAGATTTTAAGGTACCCAGGGCCGTAAAAAAGGCATTACCCCAGATCGAGCGACTGATAGCGCACATTTTGATCAGGATGCAGCAGGGTGGCCGTATTTTCTATCTTGGAGCAGGTACGAGTGGTCGTTTGGGTGTGCTCGATGCATCAGAGCTTCCGCCTACGTTTGGCGTTGAAGCGGGCGTGGTCATCGGCTTGATAGCCGGTGGCGATGTTGCCCTCAGGAAGGCTGTTGAGGCTGCTGAAGACAATCCCGAAATAGCCTGGCAAGAGCTTCAGGACCATAACATTACACCTTTAGACACTGTTATTGGCATCGCCGCATCCGGCACTACTCCCTACGTTGTAGGCGGTTTGAAGCGGGCCGGTGAACATGGCATCCTAACGGCCTGCATCACCTGTAATCCGGGTTCAAAGGTGGCACAAGTTGCGGAATATCCTATTGAAGTAGTTGTAGGGCCCGAGTTTGTCACGGGCAGCACCAGGTTAAAGGCCGGCACAGCTCAGAAAATGGTGTTAAACATCATCACAACCACCCTGATGATCAAGATGGGAAGGGTAAAAGGAAACAAGATGGTAAACATGCAGCTGACGAATCAAAAGCTTGTGGTCAGGGGCACGCGAATGTTAATGGAGGAACTGGGGCTTCCTGAGCATGGAGCCAGGGAAACACTGTTCAGGTACGGTTCTGTAAAAAAAGCACTGGAAGAAATGAAACATGAACGTCAGCCTTAAGCAGCAAAAATAAACATCATACCAGGATACAAACTGACTTTTTTTATATATTTATTGGTCCTGAAACATTTCATTCAACACATTAATAAAAACACATCAATCAAAAAGAAAAACACACATAAACCAAATCACAGCACAATGAAAAAAATCTTCACTATCACCTGCCTTTTGCTATGCATAGTGATCAACGTTAATGCTCAGCAAAGGATAGTCAGGGGTACGGTTACGGATGCCACCGATGGTATTCCCTTACCTGGTGTCACTATTTTGATCAAAGGGACGACCATCGGTACAACCAGCGACCTTGACGGTAATTATGAGATCAGGGTTTCGCCTGAGAATGTTCTTGTTTTCAGGTTTATCGGGATGGAGACCAGGGAGGTTCCGGTTGGTGACCGGACGATCATTGACATTGCCCTGATGCCTGACATTGCCACTCTTGAACAGGTAGTCGTTACTGCTCTGGGTATTAGGAGGGAAGAACGATTGCTGACGGTGAACATCCAAAGCATTGATGCCGAAGAACTCGTAAGTTCGCGGCAGGAAAACCTTGTAAATGCATTACAGGGGCGTGTTTCGGGTGTTCAGATCACTTCCACGGGGGGTGCACCCGGTGCTGCCAGTGAGATCATCCTGAGGGGGGCTACATCTGTTGATGGCGACAACCAGCCCCTGTTTGTCATTGATGGCATACCCATTTCCAACGCCAGTATCAGGGGAACTACCAACAGGGCGGCAGACATCAATCCCAACGACATCGAGTCTATCTCGGTGTTGAAAGGCGCGGCTGCAGCGGCGCTTTACGGCATTGACGCTGCCAACGGCGCCATCATCATTACCACTAAACGAGGTAAAGAAGGTGTTGTAACGGTTAACCTCAGTGCATCCACCACATTAAGTGAAGTCGGTGCTTTGCACGACGTGCAGAACCTTTATACCACAGGTGCGGCAGGACTTTATAACCCGAACACTTTTGCTCACTGGGGGCCGTTGCACAGACGCAGTGACCAGGTATATAACAACCTGGAGAACTTTTTCCAAACAGGGGTATCAAGAAAAATTGACGCCAACGTCAGCGGAGGTTCGGAAAACCTTACCTATTACCTGGCGCTGTCTGACCTGAATGATGAAGGTATTGTGCCCAACACCAACTACGAGAGGCAGTCGGCCTTATTAACCGGATCTGCCAATATCAACGAAAGGCTCAGGGTTACTACCACTGCCAACATCATTAAAACAAACAACAAATACGGCATCGTAGGTGCTTCCGGAGGCTGGATGGCCAATGTTTACCGCTGGCCGAGATGGGACGACATGCAAAACATATACATGCCTGACGGAAGTAAACGCTACATTTGGATTCCGGTAAGCGGGAACCTTGCCGATGTTCCTGACAACCCTCTCTGGGTGGCACATCATAATGTACGAAACGACGATGTTGACCGGGTTATTGGTTCGGTGAATCTTAATTACGAAATCACCGACTGGTTGAGGCTGGACTACATAGCCGGACGCGACTATTTCTCACAGCATTACAAAGCCGTCCGTGAATGGGGATCAAGCGGGGCTGCCTTTGAGGGCGCCATAAGTGAGTTTAGCAGGGAGGTTGAAAAAATCACCTCAACGGTGATACTCACCGCTGACAGGAAATTAACAGACAACCTCACGGTAACAGCACTGGTCGGAAACAACCTGCAATCCGACTATTCCATGAACAGCTTCATTGAAGGCGAAAGGTTCAGGAATCCAACACTGCATTCCATAAACAACCTGCAGGAGATCAGAACATCGCAATCAACTGCCAGGAGAAGGGTTGTTGGGGTCTTTGGTGACATCACCATAGACTACAAACGCTTCCTGGTGCTTGGTGCAACCGGCCGAAACGACTGGTCATCCACCCTGCCTCTTCAAAACCGCTCGTTCTTCTATCCCTCCTTCAGCTTTGCCTTTATTCCTTCCGAGCTTCTCGAGGGTAACATAAGCAATGTTTTTTCCTTTGCTAAGTTAAGGGGTAGTTTTGCACAGGTGGGTAAGGACGCACCACCTCACAGGCTGACACAAACACTGACGCAGTTTTATGGTATTGGCGGTGGTTGGAGAAACGACCCCTTTGCCGGAAACCCCATCTTAAAGCCTGAAATCACGACAGAGATAGAGATGGGTATTGACCTGAGGCTGTGGCAGGGACTGTTCAATGTGGATGTAACCTACTACCAGCGCAAATCCGACGATCAGATCATACAGCCGCGTGTAACCCCTGTTACCGGCGCCATCCTGCAAACAGTGAACTCAGGTTCGGTGGAAAACAAGGGACTTGAATTCCTGGTAAGCAGCAACATCATCCGCAGAGATGATGTCGCCTGGCAAGTGAGTCTGAACATGTTTGGAAACCGTTCAAAGCTGACCAAGCTCTTCGGCGATCTGGTTGAGTTTCCCGTAACTTACGGCCAGGTTTCCTCACAGGCGATCGCAAGCTCATGGCTCGGACAGCCCCTGTTCGGCATTGTGGGTACTGACTATGCGCGCACTGAGGACGGCAGAGTTATTGTAAATGAAAACGGTTATCCTCTTATTGACAATGCCAAACGCTATATCGGAAACCGTGAGCCAAAACTGTATTATGGCTTGAACAACAGCTTCCGTTACAGGAATTTTGAATTCTCGTTCCTGGTGGATGGCACTTACGGAGCGGAAATCATGAATGCCACAAGCCAGTTCCTGATTTCCAGCGGCAATCATAAAATGCTGGAAGAATACAGGCACAAGGAGGTGATCTTTGACGGCGTAGTGGAACAGCCCGACGGAACTTACGCACCCAACACAACACCCATTATCCTTGACCGGGTATTTTTCCAGAATTATTACATCCTGGCAGGAACAAACTTCGTTGAAGAAACCTACTGGATTCGCCTCCGGAATGTAAACCTGACGTATTACCTGCCTGAAAGAATTACAGGCCGCCTGGGGATGAAGTACGCATCCGTCTTTCTCAACATGCAAAACCTTTTTCTGATCACCAATTATTCAGGAGGAGACCCCGAGGTGAACAATGCCGGTCCCGGCGGTGGCGCAAGCGGAGCTGGCACCATGGGTGTTGACTATTTCCAGGTTCCCCACAGAAGGGCCGTTACCATGGGATTCAACGTTAACTTTTAAAGTGATTCAACGCATCTTACAAAACACATAAAACACACACCAATGAAAAAATCAATCCTGTTTATTTTGTTCGCCATGTTGTTCTGGGGTTGCGAGGATTTCCTCGATGTAAATGAATCCCTTGACAATGATGAAAGGACAACACCAAACTTCATGCTGCCCTCAGTGTTGGGCAATATGTCGTATGCCCATTACACACAGGCCGAAACATCATCATACATCACACAATATGTCACCACCGAGTTCGGCACCAATGCCGTAAAGGACCGCTGGGATTACCGGGGTATTTTACGCCTGGGTGCCTGGCGCAGACACTATTTCGATGTGGCGGGCAATGCCCATAAAATGATAGACTTTGCCAGGGAAGAAGGCTCACAAAACTATGTGGGCGTTGGCAAGATTATCATGGCCTATTCCTTCCTTACGGCTACGGATGTTTTCGGAGACATGCCCATTTTGCAGGCATTTACCGGCATTTACAACCCCACCTATGATGCACAGGATGTGGTGTATGCAGAAATTGAGCGATACCTTGAAGAAGGCATGGATGCTTTAAGAAAGGCAAGTGTAACCGACCGGGCCATGACATCGTCGGAAGACCATGTCTACCAGGGAGATGTCAGCAAGTGGCTTTCTTTCGCCTATGCCATACAAGCGCGCATGAAACTGCATACTGCCAACTTCCTGGGAGGCTATGATGAAGTGCTTGCGCTCATAGACCAGGCCAGGCCAAACTGGGCTGAACCCTACTATGCCTATATCACAGACGCCGACAGCGACTGGTACAGGAACCTTTGGGGTCCATCCAGGCCCAGCCCGCAGTGGGACTTTGCAGAGATCCGTAACATACTCAACAATTCCATTCACACGAATTTTTTCATGCATGCCATGACCTTATCCGGCGAGCATGATCCGCGACTCTATGCACTTACCACACCCGGTAAAAACGGCAATTATTTCTCTGTTCCTGCCAGCCAGGGCAGAGGAGCCCTCGACATCGATGACTTTGCCATCCTGTACAACGGCTACTGGACAAGCGATGATTCGCCTATTGTATGGATCATGGACGAAGAGCTTTATTTTATGGAAGCTGAGGCTGCTTATTATCTGCAAGACAAAACCCGCGCATACAATGCCTACATTAACGGTATCACACGGAATTTTCAGCGACTTGGAGTCGCCGGCGAACTCAGTGACTACCTCAGTTCAGCCGCGGTAGTGCAGAATGCAGAAGCGCTTCATATTTCAGACATCATGATGCAAAAATACATTGCCTTGTACCTCCAGCCCGAAACCTGGGTAGACATGCGCAGGTACCGCTATTCGCAGGTCGCCTATCCCGAACTGACTTATCCTGAAAACGCACTTGACCTGTATGAGGGACGATGGATCAAACGATTGCCCTACGATCCGCAAACCGAATACATATATAACCCCAATGAAATTGCACGTCTTGGAGCAAGAGGTGATCTGTGGGTGGTTACTCCGTTCTGGTGGATCGAAAACTCAACATTGTCAAATCAATAAAACCGAAATACAATGAAATCATTGCTTAAATTAACCGGATTCGTGCTGATTGCCTCCGTCTTCTGGGCCTGCGAGAAAAATGACCCGCTGGCGGACCAGGCAGAGCTTACCGGAACACAAACCCCGTTTAACCTGCTTGCACAAATGCCCGATGCAGCAGCAGGCGATACCCTTTCCCTCAGAACGGTTTGCTGGTCCGTTAATGACGACATCGCAACCGTGGAATTCTTCCACGAGGGTTTCAAACTAAGAAACTATGAAGTCAAAATGAGCGTCCAGACAGCCGCAGGCAACACCTACGAGCTGGCCACCACATTACTCGAAGACTCCATATTCTTTGACCAAAGCCTGATGGCAAGCTACCCTGAGGAGGGAACGTCACTGCTCGATCATTACCAAACGTATGAAAACGCTTATGTCATACTGCACGACTTTATTGTTCCCAACATCTATAAACTAAGCCGGGAGAGCAATCAGGACCTGATATTGGCCATGAATGAAAATGTTTACACCCTTATCGTTGAAAAACTGAGTCACCAGTTTAACCGGGCGGTCATGGTTACCGTTTTTCCGGAAATCAATCAGTTTTCGGTGGTTTATTTTGTGATAGATGACCAGGGCAACTTTACCGGTGAAATCACGGAAGAAGCCGTTCTCTACATTCAGGAGCACCTTACCCGCGAGAAAATGAACGATTTTCTCAGAGAAGCATCTGTCTCAGATAATACCCGGGTAACCGTGGAATCGGTGGCCACGCTGGAGAACAATGCGGCCAGTGCCAGTTCAACCAGGATATTCAGGGTTCTTTAGAAAATTTTTAAAACAATATAGCTATGAAACCACTTTTTTTAATCCGGATTTTGTTTCTTTTTCTTTTGATGGCTGTGGCTGTCACGGCCTGTGAAAAGGATGATGAAAAGGATTGGGGTGATGTAAACGTTGGCTTTTCCATTCTTGATGAAGACCAATTGAACGCTCCTGCTGATGTCAGGTTTATCAACCGCTCCAAAAACGCTGAGTCTTACTTCTGGGTCTTTCCCGAAGGAAGGATCATAAAACGAGGCGTAGTAACCCAGGATTCAACAACTACGGATATTCAGCCGGAAGCTGTTCATTATGCATTCCCCGGTGACTACTACGCGACACTCACCGTTGTTGCTGACGGACAGACTCTTGATTACAGACATGAATTTACAGTGAAGAAACCGCAGCCGGTCATCATTCACGAGCCTCTCGGCATAGTCTATGACGATACGGTAACGTTCAGTGTATTGTTTTTTGAGTATCCCGGACTGGAAGATCAGGTTACCTATATGTGGGACCTGGGCAACGGGGAGATCTCGGATCAGCCTAAACCGCAAACAAGCTACAACCCGCCCGGTGTTTATACCGTCAGCCTGGAGCTTTTTGACGGCACTGAAACGCTGTATGCATCAAAAGACATCAACGTACAGGCTGAAATTGCAAAAACACTCTATTTTACCAATGCGATGAACCAGAGTCTCTACAAAAAGATGCTCTACACGGGCACTGACCTGCCGCACGAAAACATGCAGGTTGACGTAGGTCTTAATCCTCTTTCCGTGTCCGTTCATCAGGATCGTATTGTGGTAACCGTAGCCGGCGACAACATCCGGTTTTCACCGGTTGACACGCCTGCAGACGGTTATATCTTCACCACCAACCTGAATGGGGGCAACAGATGGACCATAACTGCCCCAGGGCCCTTGCCCGACCATGATTATCGCGACGATCCGTTCGTTGGAACAGTGGGTCCCGACGGAATGGTCTACTGGCTTGACAGGTTCCAGGGCGGACGACGCATCCACTACACCGAGCAAGACGCAGACTATCCCGAGCCCTTTGTCTTCGATTATGCCGCTGAAGGCAGTCCGCTTGCCGAGGCCATCGGAGTTGTTTCAGCCTATGGCTGGACAGACGGCGCCATAAGGATCGTGAACAACGAGATATGGTACAGCAAGCACGGTACAGGACGTGGTCTTTACAGATTCACCATGGAAGGTGATTACATTGGAAAGTTTGACAATCTTTTTGATTTGAAAATCAGGACATTTGAAGTGGATCTGGATAATAACAAGATCTATTTTGCTGTGAACATGGAAGCCGGCGGCTACGAGCCCGGTCTTTACCGTTGCGATATTGACGGCCACAACATTGAGCTGATCGACCCGTTGACTGATTTTTCAATGCAGGGAGGTGAAGCCGAACGGACCTACGTGACGGAAATCGTGGTTGACAGCGACGGCGGTTATGTTTATTACCCCTTCCGCCATGCAGAAGACGTGAATCACCTGGGTGAGATCGCAGGCGACGGAAGCCAGTCAGGAATAAAACGCTGGAACATTGACGGCAGCGAAGAACCTGAGTTTTATGTTACGGGTGTCATCCCCTATGGCATAGGCATTGATCACGTTAAAAGATAATGTTAATCCGGATGCAGGAAGCCACTTGGCTTCCTGCATCCTCCAAAAATAATCTATGATAAAGCAATACTCCATTCTTCTTTTATTCATCTTCAGCTTAACAGTCACTGCCAGTGCCGCGACAAAATACCCGGATGAGCCGATGCGGGAGCTCAGGGCGGTCTGGCTTACCAGCGTATGGAACATTGACTGGCCTCACAGCACAAGCGTTTCTGCACAAGCTCAACAAACCCGGCTGATCAACATGCTTGACGTTTTAAGAGAAACCAACATCAATGCTGTTCTTTTCCAGGTCAGGCCCAATGCCGATGCCCTATACAGGTCGGCTTACGAGCCCTGGTCGCAATGGATCACAGGCACCAGGGGCCAGGAACCCGCGTACGATCCCCTTGCCTTTCTTATTGAAGAAGCCAACAAAAGAGGCATGGAGGTCCATGCATGGCTTAATCCGTATCGCTATGAAAACACCGCGGGGCAATATGCAGGGCTTCCCGGCGATTATTCGGTAACGCATCCTGAACTGATCTTTACTCATAACAACAGAACCTATTTTGACCCTGGAAACCCCGCCACAACTCAGCTTCTTAAAGAAATCATTGCCGACCTGATAACCACTTATGAACTTGATGGCGTTGTGTTTGACGACTACTTCTATCCATCCGGGATGCCGCTGAGTGCCGACCAGCAAACCTTCGACAGTTTTTCGACCGAAGAGCTGCAAGACCTCATACTGCCCTATTACCCAACCATCACCAGGGGGAATTTCCGGCGGGCATCAGTAAACCGGATGATCAGGGAGGTGAATGATACCATTAAGGCCATCAATCCGCATATGGTGTTTGGAGTCAGCCCGGCAGGCATCTACTCCACACAGGCAGCCGCAGCCGCAAACTGGGGAACCACCCTGCCAAGCGGCATCACAGGGGCCGACAACTTCAACACCATATTCTGTGATCCCCTGGCGTGGCTGCATGACGGCTCCGTTGATTATCTTTCACCACAGCTGTACTGGCCCATAGGCGGAAACCAGGATTACCTGACACTCGTAGATTGGTGGGGAAAAGAATGTAAGAGAAAAGGCAAACACGCCTATCCGAGCATTGCATCATACCGTTTACCTTCAGGACTTAAAGAACCTACGTTCTGGGACAACCTGCAGGAATTTTTCCTCAGGCTGTTCTTTAAAAGAAAAACCGGTGTAGACGATTTTGATAAAAGCGGCTTTACGCTCCAGGAAATCGAAAACCAGATACTGGCCAACAGAAACAACACACACAACAATGTATTGGGCACCATCTTTTTCAGCACCAGAGACCTGACCAGCCGTGTCCCCAGCCTGGCACCCTTCCTGGCAGAAGGCGTCTTCGAAGAAAAGGCAATCTTTCCTTATATCGACTGGTTCACACCCATACAAACAGGTGCCCCTGTAATCGCTGAAATTGGTTCCATTGGCGAAGACCCGAAGGCTGCATTCATACAGATCACCAACTCTCCTGCCCGCCAATTTCTTCTCTATGGTTGGGAAGAAATGCCTTCCAAAAGAAGAAAAAGCAGCGGTGAATTCCTGCAGGTAGTATTTCAGGATGACTTTTCACTGTTCTACCACGAATCAAAAAATTATTACAGGGTGGCCGAGTTTCTTCCGGACAAAGCCATCGGCAACTGGTCTGAACCAAAAGCCTTTCAGTATACTGCACCTGTTACCATCGTAAGTCCGGATAATGAAACCATTTGCGATATGTTCACCTTCAGCTGGACAGAACAAAGTGAAAGCGACTACCATCAGCTGCTTATTGCAAAACAACAAAGTCCTAATCTGATTGAGTACGTTAGTCCCGGGATCAGCGCTAACCACTTTGATCTTCCGAGCGGGCTTATCGCCGGACAGGAGCATTACTCAGCAAGAGTAAAAACCGTCAGTGACGGATTTGTATCCTATTCGGCACCGGCAATGTTTTTCACCGGTTACCCATTGAGCACAACACTGAATGCCCCTGCCAACGGAGCGCTGAACATACCCCTTCAGGCAACTTTTCAGTGGAATACCGTATCGGGTGCGCTGCATTATAACCTGCAAATTGCCAAAGGAACAAGCTTTGACACAGGTGAAATGCTGCATGATATTGAACCGGTCATGACCAACATATTTAATCTTAGCCTTGAAGACTCAGGCACAGAGCACATTGCCAGAGTCAGGGCGGTAGATGCCTGCGGATACGCCTATTGGTCAGAAGCCAACACCTTTACTACCACTGTAGAATCAGTCGTAATCCCGAATGAAAAAAAGGTGCTTCAGGCCTATCCCAACCCGGCTTCCGACTTTCTTAACGTGACATATTCTGATCACATTTCTGAACGCAACATCAAGATTTACAATTATAAAGGCCAGCTCGTCAGAGAAATAAACAAAACAGACCCTGCAGATGCCGATCACATAAACATAGCCGGCCTTCCTGAAGGACTGTATATGGTAAACATACGCACCGCAGACAAAACACAATTCTCTTTGAAGATCCTTAAAAAATAATTATACCATTTAATAGTTTCTAAATATATTCATTATGAAAGCACTATATCGAATTTCGAGTCAGTTTGTTGTTCTGAGCCTGCTTTTAATGTCAGCTGATGTAAGCGCCGGACAGCCTGCTGCATCGGCGGAGCCTCAAATCATCATTGAGGCCGGAGAACACAATTACATGAATGCCAGGTGGTCGCCTGACGGGAGCACCATTGCCTTCACTGCTGACCAGTTTACAGGTTTATGGCTGGCTGACAGCCAGGGTAAGGAGGTCCGGCAGCTGAGTAATGATGCTGCCATCGGTTTCGGTTTTTCCTGGTCACCTGACGGAACCCATATCCTGGGCAGATCATCCACTTTTATCAATAACCGGAGGTTCCAGGAAATAAAAATCATTGACGTTAACACCGGGGCGGAAGAGGTGTTACTGCCGCTGTCCAGGAACATCCGGATGGTGCCTGTGTGGTCGATGGATGCATCTCATGTGGCTGTGGTCGCAGGAAACAGTCCGCAGTTTTTTTCCACGGCAGGAATGCAAAAGAACGCTCTGCCTGATGTGCCCGGTATTGCGGTGTTTTCCGATCACGGGATGTTGTATTTCTCTGATCCGAAAAATAAAACAGAATACCGCATCGCTGAATTTGAAGGACGCAACATCTTTAATCTTGCCTTATCCCCAACCGGCGACAAGGCAGTTTTTCAACTGGGAGGCCTCGGCTTACACGTGATCAATACGGACGGAAGCGGGTTCAGGCATCTGGGCCATGCCGAGCAGGCATCGTGGATGCCCGATGGACGTCACATCATTGCTACGTTGATCAGCGATGACGGATACAGGATCACAGGTGGTGTTTTGTATGCGATTGATGTGCTTACCGGCCAAACATATCCACTAACAGAAAACACCGGTATTACGGCATTAAGACCAGAAGTATCTCCGTGCGGGAACTATGTTTTGTTCGACAATCCGGACGATGGCAATATTTACCTGCTTGAATTAAAGTAAGAAGCAGGCCAGGCACAGCATTTTATAATTAGGAATACACATTAGTCAACAGATAAAAGAATACCAGCAATGAAGCATATATACAAAAGCATGTTTGGAATCACATCGCTCATGATGTTTGTCACCCTGGTGGTTTTTGCACCGACACAGGGCAAAGCCCAGGAGGTTACAGGTCTCAACGATTGGGTGTTATACATAGACCAGGGACACAGCCAGCAGGAAAACATGGGCTTGTTTAATTATTCTGAAGCTGAAAAAGTACTTCGTGTGGGACTTGACCTGCGCGAAATGTTTATTGAGCAAACGGATATTGAAGCCGTTTATGTTGCCCGTGAAACGGATGATGACTACATTACGCTGGGAGGCCGCGTTGATGAGGCGAACACCCTGGCCACAGACTTTTATTACTCGATACACAGCGATGCCGGGCCACCCCATGTAAACAGCACACTGATGCTCTACGGGGGATGGAAAAGCAACGGCGTGCTCGTGGAAAAAACCCCTGAAGGAGGGGCTGCTTACGGAGAGATCCTTGACTGGGACCTCACCGGGGCCATGCGCATCGGACGCAGGGGCAATTACGCGGACAGGGTTTTTTACCAGGGTAATGTTCATCATCATGACAACCAGTGGCCTTTTCTTTATGTAAACAGGGTAACCATCATGGCCTCCCTGCTGAGCGAAGCCGGTTTCCATACCAACCCGGGGCAGCAAATGCTGAACCTGAACCGTGAATGGAAAACACTGGAAGCCCTTTCGGCGTTCCGTTCATTCCTGGAGTGGCATGACCTGGATCGTCCTGCCATAGGAGTGGCGACAGGGATTGTAAGGGACATCGAATCGGGCAAGGCATTAAACGATGTCACGGTGACCATCGGCGATCAAATTTACACCACCGATGGATGGGAGTCCTTATTCAACCAGTATTCCAATAATCCCGAGCAACTTCGTAACGGCTTTTACTTTATCCAGGACCTTGAGCCGCTGAGCACCGTGGAAGTAACATTTGAAAAAGAAGGTTATCAACCCCTGAACGTGGATCTCTTTATTGAATCGAACCCAAACGGCCTGACGGAAGAGAACCTGAGCTTTTTGGATGTGGAGATGGTATCCTTTATTCCCCCGGTCGTTTTATCCGTTGCTCCGGCAGGTGAACTGGAAAACCTGATTCCGGGCACACCGCTTGTCTTTACTTTTTCAAGGAAAATGGATATGGCCTCTGTTGAAGAAGCCTTCACCCTGAGTCCTGAGGCAGAGGTGAGCTTTTCGTGGCCTGATGCATTTACCCTGGTGGTAAGCACAGCTGACCTTGACTACCTGGAGACCTACAACATCATTATTGACGGCAGCATCGCAAAGAACGAGCTTACAGGTCAGTATCTTGACGGTAATATGGATGGTGAAGAGGGCGGTGACTTCGAAATAGCAATCACTATGTCCGATCTGGATAACGAACCGCCTCTCCTGCTTGAGTATTCACCTTCCGAAACAAGCCCGGCGCGTGTACTCAGGCCGATCATCAGACTGGTGTACGATGAAGAGATCATAGAGGAAAGCATTCCGGATCATGCCATAATGCTGCACGAAACAGGTACCGATTTCCCCATTGAAGGAATCATTCATCACTTTGTTGTCAACGATCAGAGTGTGCTGCACTTCTTTCCCACGATGGACCTTGAAGCCGGTGCTGCCTACACTGTTGATGTTGCTGAAGGGTTGTCAGACATGTTTGGTAATGAAACTGAAGCCTTTACATTTCAGTTCTATATTCTTGAACAGCAAATTACCCACACCCAGGTGATTGATAATTTTAATGACGGGATAAACAACTGGTGGCATCCCAACCAGGCCGGACAGACAGCCGGCATCATCACTGAACTTACCAGCCGTACCGCCAATGGCGAAGTGGTCAACCACTCGGTTGGAAGCACAGGGAGCATGAAACTCAGTTATGGATGGGATCCAGGGCACGGTGAGCCTTATATCCGCCTATACCTGCCTCCTACAGCATCCCAGAACAACAACCGTTTCAACATCAACCATATATTGCAAGTCTACATTTTTGGCGACGGGTCCAATAACGAGTTCCGCCTGGTGATCAGAGATGGCGACAACCAGCTGGAAGGCCAGGAATGGGTGAAAATCGACTGGACAGGCTGGAAACTGGTTTCATGGGACCTGGCCAATGAACCGGCATTTGGTGTGTTCGGTCTGGGTAACGGAGTGCTTGAAGGTGCCAACTTTTATATGGACGGTTTCCATTTACGCAAAGGCACTGATGCCCATATGGCAGGGGCTATCTATTTTGACCATTTGCACTTTGTTGCGAGAGAAGCGGTGGATTATCCCACTGAGCTGTACGAAAACTTCCAGAATTATGAAGACTTTACAACCGATCTCTTTCCATGGATAACCATAGACGTTGATGGTGATGTAACGTGGAATCCCTCCGGATTTACCTTCCCGGGGTCGGGAGATCCCTATGCATTCAAGGTGATGAATCCGGCTGCGACCACACCGCCCATTGCCGGAAACCACCCTCCTGTTGACGGTGATAAATACCTGATAGCAATGATGTCGCAGGCGCTGAACGAAAATAAATGGCTTATTTCGCCCCAGATAAAGGCTACAGAAATCTCTGAATTAAGTTTCTATGCCAAATCCATTGAGGTGGCCACGTATGGCCCTGAGCGGATACGTGTGCTGGTGTTACCTGACGACAGAGAACAATTTGAGTTTGACCCTGATGATTTTATACTGATCTCAGAAGGTGATTATATTGAAGTACCCGCTGCATGGACAAGGTACAGTTTCTACCTTGGCGCCTATGCGGATGAGGTCATACGCTTTGCCATACAGTATGTCTCACATGACGACTACATGCTGATGCTCGATAAAATTGAAGTTGCGCCTTCACAAACGTACACCCTGACACTTGAAGCACAACCCGAAGAGGGTGGAACGGTAAGCGGACAAGGCGAATATGCAGAAAACCAGGAGGTTGAAGTAATTGCTACACCTGCAACAGGATATCATTTTGTGAAATGGACGAATGAAGACGGTGATGAATTGAGCAATGATGCATCATATACCTTCCAAATGCCCGCTGGCAATCTGCACCTGATCGCGACATTTGAAAAAACCGAATACGAGCTTACGATCACTGTTGAGCCGGAAGAGTCCGGCACAGTGACCGGAGAAGGTATATACTTTTTTGATGAAGAGGTCACCGTGGCTGCCTTCCCCGGAGTACAGTATGAGTTTTTGAGCTGGACCGACAGAGACGGCAACCTCTTGTCGGAGGATGAAGTGTATATGTTTTCCATGCCTGCATACAACCTGCAACTGACGGCCAATTTTGCTGAAAAAGACGATGACGATACCGGCATCCACGACAGTGAACTTGCGATGCTGCTGGTCTATCCGAATCCCGTTTCAGACAAACTGCACATCCGGTCGCAGGAGACCATCAGGGAGCTGAGCCTCGTTGATCTGACAGGTCGTGTTTTGGTGTCGGCACGCCCCGGAGACAAAAACACGCAGATGGAAGTAACCCACCTGGAGCAGGGATTGTATATCCTGAAAATAACCACGCCATCTCAAACCCTTCACATGAATATATTTATAGCCAAATAAGACGGCTTTCTTTTGCTAAAGGGTTTGTCATAAGAAAATTGTAATGTAACTTTGAGCTAAAATACATCATTTGTTTTATCAACCAAAACCCATTTTTATGAAAACAACAAGTACATATTCAACAATTATTGCGCTGCTCATTTTGATGATAGGTGCTTCCTGGAGCCTCGATGCACAGCCCAGGGATGAAGACAATGGCGAGGGCCATCCCAATTTCAGGTACATTGATGACTTTGAAGAAGGGGTTGATCTTTGGTGGACACCGGAAGGCAGTGGCAGTACAGCAGGCATCATTCTGACCGATGATGACGACAACCTGATCACCTACCGTGCCCATGAAACGGAAATAGTAAATCCGCACACGGGGAGTACCGGTTCAATGAAACTGGCCATTCAGTGGGACAATGAAATCGAGTACGAGGGTGTAGTCAGCCATCTTGTCCGGCAGCATATGCCGGCAGGTACGGCAAACACTCCCGCGCGGCAGTTTGGTCCCGGCCAGGCACTGGAAGTCTTTATTTATGGCGACGGCTCAGGAAACCGCTTCCGACTGATGACCAGGGACGGAATACCGACGCTGGAAGGCTCCCAATGGATGTCCATTGACTGGACAGGCTGGCGCCGCATAACCTGGAACTATAACGATCCAGACAATGTTGTAGGCTGGGTGAACGGAAATGGTGTTATGGATGGCGAAGTCTTCTATTTTGACAGTTTCCAGGTCACCAAAGACCCTGAAGGAGCCGCCACCAGCGCCTTGCTGTATTTCGACGACCTGCGGATTGTCGACCCCTTCAGTGTCGTGTTCAACATTACAGGTGCCGACGGTACAGAGGTCATTACCATCAACGGCGAACAGTATGAGGCAGGGGTTACGGATTTTGAACTGTTTCCCGGAGAGTACCTGTTCACTGTTGTGAAAACAGGCTATCAAACGTATTCGGGGTCTTTTGTGGTGGATGATGCAGGGTTGACCGTTGAGGTAACATTATACCCGGCTGAAGATGGTCAAATGCCCGGCGATGCCAACTGCGATGGCACCGTAAACGTGTTGGATATCACCACCATTGTGAATTATTTTGTGGGGAATGACCCTGATCCTTTCTGTTTTGAAAATGCCGATGTAAACGGCGATGGTGTGATCAACATCATGGACGTAATTTTAACTGTTGATATTTTTCTTGGAGAAGGTCCCGGTCCGGGCACCGTTACCGACATTGACGGCAACGTGTATCAAACGGTTATTATCGGCAACCAGGAATGGATGGCAGAAAACCTGCGGGTTAGCAAATACAATAACGGCGACGCCATACCTGCGGATTTGAGTAATAGTGAATGGCATGACACTACAGAAGGTGCTTATGCGATTTATCCGCATGGCATGATTGATGGGCTCAGTTCAGATGCAGAGGTTCTGGAAGCCTATGGTGCTTTATACAATTGGTATGCTGTAAACACGGGCAATTTGTGCCCGCAAGGTTGGAGCGTGCCAAGCGATGCAGCCTGGACACAATTGGTTGATTATGTTGTCAGCCAAGGGTTTCCGAATGAGTGGAATAATCCCGGCGGTGCCGGCAATGCATTAAAATCCTGCCGCCAGGTTGGCTCACCCCTGGAAGGCTGCAATACCCCGGAGCAT
This sequence comes from Bacteroidales bacterium, assembly GCA_031323845.1. GTDB lineage: Bacteria > Bacteroidota > Bacteroidia > Bacteroidales > UBA7960 > PUPG01. The sequence goes on from JAVIYP010000033.1 coordinate 22,951, forward strand.
CCCCGGTGGAACTCACATAGTATCCATTACGGTTTCGATGAGTTTGGTTTTTCTGCTCTTCCGGGTGGACTCCGCAGCGCCAGCGGTAATTTCTACGATAGCGGGCACCTCGGTCACTGGTGGTCTTCCAGCGAGGGTCCATCGGCAACTGCCTGGATCCGGTTCATACTCAGTGACTATGGATAGGTGTCCCGATACTACTACTTTGAGAAGAATGGGTTCAGCATCCGGTGCTTCAGGAGCATTGACCGTTAGGCTATTTCGATATTTGATTTACCATTGCTGTTTCCTGCGGTCGGATTCAGAAAACATCGGTCATAAGGACTATTACCGGATTAACCCAAGTAGCCCTGAAGAAAAAGAGAAAGCAGCATAAATCTATTGGGAGTTGCATCTACGCAAAAAAAAACAACGCAACACTAGTGTAGCCAAAACAACAAAAAGCAGTTAGACAATAAGACACAGGAAATAATGGAGCCAGCAGATATATATTTAAAAGAAGCGATATTATAAAGGCATCCATAGAGCTACAGCGTGTAACAGGAATAAGTACATTCCTTGGTGGTTCCAGACGTGAATCGCATCAAAACTATATATGGTTACTTGCCTGAACGATTCCAGGTTGATAATGGTTCTGAGTTCATTTCCAAAGAATTTGACCAGTGGGCATATGAGAACCGTGTAACCCTCGATTATTCGCGGCCTGGCAGACCAACAGACAACCCGTTCATTGAATCTTTTAACGGAAGCTTAAGGGATGAGTGTTTAAATACAAATTGGTTCTTATCTTTGGATGACGCCCGGGCTAAATTAGAGTCGTATATTAGAGAAAATAACACCTACCGGCCACACAGTTCTTTGCAAGGATTAACGCCTGATCAGGTAGATTTTCAGGCACGAAAAACCCCCGAATTTTCTACTTTAGGGTGGTCCTGAAAAGGGGAAGGGTTCCATGCCATAAACTTTTAAATGGATAAATGGCCGAACTTTGGGGTAGCTTACTCAAATGCTAAAATTATAAGTCGCTCTTAATATAGTAAATATGGATATGCAAGATAAAACCAAGGAAGAAATCCTCAAAGAGCTGCACGAATTGCGGAAAGAATATCATTCCTTGAAGTTTTTGTATGAAAAGAACATTAATAAAAGAAACCAATCGAAAGAAACTTTAAGACAAAGTGAAAGCAAATACCGTTTATTGGCAGAAAACAGTTCGGATGTAATCTGGACCTTGGATAACGAATATCGTTTTACCTATATCAGTCCATCCATATACCAATTGAGGGGGGTAACATCTGAGGAGGCAATTCGCGAGTCGATCCAGGACACAATGCCTCCCCAGTCTCAGGAAGTTGTTCAAAAAGCGATAGCAAAGGGAAAGGAAAATGAGAAGGCAAAGAATTATGTCTCTGTTAAAGTAGAAATTGAACAGTATCATAAAGATGGCCATCTCATTTGGGTAGAAATAACCATTCGGGCCATGCTTGACGACCATGGTAAGAAAATTGGCTATGTGGGTATCTCCCGAGATATTACAGAAAAAAAACAGACGGAAAAAGCGCTGAATGAGAGCCTGAATCTCTTTAACGGTTTGATAAAAAAGGTTCCCGTAGGTATTTATATTGTTTCCATCAGAGCAGATATGCAAATGGAGTTTGAGTATGTTAGCGATAGGTGGTGTGAGATTCATCAGATAAACCGTGAAGATGCATTGACTGATATTTCGAATGTTCATAAGATGGTTCACAAAGATGATATCGAAAACTTTTTAAAACTAAATGAGGAAGTGGTCCGCGATAAGAAAAACTTTCTTTGGGAGGGACGCTTTGTAATCGAAGGAGAAATACGCTGGTTTCGTATTGAATCACTTCCAGTTAATTATGAGAATGATTATATCAGATGGTACGGAGTTGTTCAGGATATTACCGAACGGAAGCGGTCGGAGTTAGCATTACGGCAAAGTGAACAGAATTTCCGTACGCTTGCGGATATGGCTAAAATAATAATTAGTATTGTTTCGGTTAAAAATAAAGAAAAATTCCTCTATGTGAATGACGAATGGACCAGCGCCCATGAATATAGTAAAAAAGAAGCGCAAGAATTAAATCCCATTGATGTCTTAACACCGGAATCGTATAAGCAAGTGATGGAATTTGCAGATAAAAGAATACAGGGCCTTAAGGTGCCTACGAGTTATGAGATTACAATAGTTACCAAAAGTGGGAAACTTAAAAATTTAGAATTATCTTCAACAATTATAAACTTTGATAACCAGAAGGCTTTTTTGACCACCGCCCTTGACATTACAGAACATAAAAAGCTTTTAAAAGCGTTGAGTGAAAGTGAATCAAATCTCCGAGATCTTAACGCACAGAAAGATAAATTTTTCTCTATAATTGCACACGATCTCAAAAACCCTTTTAATGCTATTTTAGGATTTAGTGAATTACTGGTGCAGCAAATTAATGAAAGAAATTATACAGGAATTGATAAGTATGCAACAGTTATAAAACAATCCTCACAAAGAGCTTTTGATTTATTGATCAATTTGTTGGAATGGGCGCGTGTCCAAACTGGTAAGTTGAATTTTAATCCGGAAGTATTTAACCTGAAGAATTTGATTAATGAAAACATAGCACACCTAAAAAGCAATGCCATTCAGAAAGCAATTACTATCAATGAAGATATGCCTGATGATATTATTACTTTTGCCGATAAACAAATGGTTAGTACAGTACTGAGAAATTTAATCTCCAATGCCATCAAATTTTCGCATAAGGGTGGTGAAATCAATATTTCAGTGAAGAAAAGTGAAAAAGAAATTCTCATCTCTGTAACTGATAACGGAATAGGTATTGAGCCAGAGAGAATTAAGAATCTCTTTCATATAAATAAAAGTATTTCAACTCCAGGCACAAACAACGAGCATGGAACTGGTCTTGGTCTGATTCTTTGTAAAGAGTTTGTTGAAAAGCATGGTGGGAAAATATGGGCTGAAAGTAAGCAAGAAAAAGGTACTGTGTTTTCTTTTTCTCTTCTTAATGAAATCAATTAAAAATGGAATTGTTTAACATTAGCACCGGGCGAATTGTTCCCAACACAAAAATAACTCAACACCATATTCCTTAATTCTCCCGCCGATTTTTATAACCACAGGGAAGCTACTGTGGCTATACCAGGAATTAGCTCCCATTTAATGAAGCTGGTATACAATGATTAAACTACTTTATAAAACATTTGGGCTGTGAATAGAAGAAAAATACTTTTATTTTTAGTCATCACCTTTAGCGTCACCGGGACTAGTTGGTGGGTACTGTCAGTAATAAAACAAAATATTTGATAGAAGGAAATTAAATATAAACGGTGGTTGAACTACATCCTTGTGCCTCCCTATGGATTTTGCGGAGTATTTGAAAACAATTTCGATTGAATATCTAGAATCCAACACCGACAGCGAGCATGCTATCAGTTGAAAATGTTGAGAAATGCCATCCAATTTTGAATGCATCAGCAAACCACTAATACAGCTCTGTTAAAAATATTTCCACAGTGCCAATCAGATCAAGCACATTGATTACTCCATCGCTATTTACATCAGCATTATCAAAACAAAAAGGATCAACAGGTTCGCCGAGAAAGTAGTTTACGGAGGTGATCACGTCTAAAATATCAACATTGCCATCGCAGTTAGAGTCGCCGGGAAGCTCAGAACTGTTAAAAACATCAATGATGGTATCCAGCAAAGGCGTACCTTCAATTTCTCCAGATCCCGGCGATGTTTCAATATAATCGCCGGTTATTTCCCAGATAATCACCCCCATGGCATTATTATCCATAACATATTGCGCTTTATAGGCCATGGAAGCTTCATCATCGAAAGTTACAAAAGTATTGATTGTGTTACCAAGCAGGTAGGGGCATTTTACCGCATCGTCCCAATGGTAGGTAAATAAATCCATCTTTTCGAGGATGTTATAATAAAGAGGTTGCCCCTGGTCGTCAGGAAATGTGGCTGTATCGTAGCCTGAGTGTGGCCCGTGCAGTTCAGAACAGTTTGCAAGCGCTTTCCCGTAAAAGGCAACACCAATATTGATGACTTCACGTGGAACGCCAAAGTTGTTCGTTAAAAGCTGAAATGCACCATCAATGCACCAGTCAGGGTTACCGCCAGAAACCGGATACAAAGGTGTGTGATGATTGCTCAATGCATCCCAGCTGCCGTGAAAATCATAGGTCATGAGGTTTACCATATCCAGATACGGCAAAACGTTTTCCCATTCAATGTTTTCCATGCGCACTTCGGATGCTCCAAAGCAGGAAGTAAGCATTAGTTCAGCATTATGGCTCTGCCCGTGGTCGTCGAGCGCCTGGCGTAATTCCTGAACAAGCAGTGAAAAGTTGTATTTGTCATCGGGGGTGCCATTATGCGGCACATACCCGGGATACTCCCAGTCCAGATCAATACCATCAAAATTATAAGTATCAATGAGATCCAGGCAGCTTTCAATAAATGCCTGCCTTTTTGCAGGATCGGCCGCTATGCCCGGAAAATTGTATGAATCGTTCCAGCCCCCGATGGATGCCAGTAATTTAACTCCATGCTGGGATGCAAGATATGGAAGACTTTTTGTAGAGTCATTGTACTCTTCAGGCCACCAAACCTTAGGGCCTAACAACAGGTTTTCGTCTGCCCAGGGGTCGGTTGACTCAATCGCGCCCGAAGCCAAAGGCCTGAAAAAAGCGTAGTTAAGCACCGTATATTTTTCATAGAATATGGTTTCGGGGTTAACCAGCTGGCCACGATCGTACCACTGCCAGCTTGGATAATAGCCAACGATCTGTTTTTGATGCTCCGCACAGGTTATATTTGGCATTATGGTTATAAGAAGCAGAAAAAGTAATAGCAAATAACGCTTTTTCACAATCATCCTCCTATGTTTAAAAAATCTTTATTCTTGAATGGGTTGAATCTTCGGAATGGGTATTTCATTCGAGTGTAAAAAAAGCATAGAATTAATCGTGCGATAATTTGCTAATTCGTGAAATACAAAAATAGCAAAAAGGGAGATGCCATCTGTCGTTTATTGCTAACCCGACTATTAACTGTTTTGTTTTATAAGAAAAAAAACAATGCTATTGTATTCAAATTGTATGCAAGTAAAATACCAGCCACCCGCTAAAACACCGCAAGTGGCTGATTGTGTGGCTCCCCCTCTTGGGTCCCGCGTATGCGGGAGGCCCTCTGATTAATCCCGCAGGTGCGGGACTCTAACCAACTGAGCCAACCTTCCCTCCATTTTTTCACCTCGTATCATCCGCTGAATCAGCTGCCGGTTTTTTTGTCTTTTTATAAAGCGCTCCATGTTTAAAGCTTCCTTTCGCACAGTACCGCATTCAAACACTGCCATCAAACTCCAGGGTCTGTTTTTGGAAGTAAAGGTCAACCTTTCTGAATTGTTATGCTGAAATAATCTGCGCTGCACATCATCTGTGTGCCCCACATAGTATTTGTCTGCTTTCTCAGAAAAGAGAATGTAAATGTAAAACATGAGCAATTCCATCAAAAAAGCCACTTACTGATGCCTAGTAAGTGGCTTGTGGTGTGGCTCCCCCTCTTGGATCCCGCGTATGCGGGAGACCCTCTGATTAATCCCGCAGGTGCGGGACTCTAACCAACTGAGCCAGTCTTCCCTCCAGTGGTTCACCTCGTATCATCCGCTGAATCAGCTGCCGGTTTTTTTGTCTTTTTATAAAGCGCTCCATGTTTAAAGCTTCTTTTCGCACAGTACCGCATTCAAACACTGCCAGCAAACTCCAGGGTCTGTTTTTCGAAGTAAAGGTCAACCTTTCTGAATTGTTATGCTGAAATAATC
>JAVIYP010000034.1:0-28380 GCA_031323845.1 Bacteroidales bacterium
GTTTGGCTTTTACTTTTAGCAGGGGGTCGCCATAGGCGAGTATGGGTAAAACACTCATTGTCTCACGGAATTTTCCAGTTCTTGTAAATAATATTGCAGTATGATGGTGGCGCTTACTGTGTCAACAAGGGATTTGTTCTGCCTTGCTTTCTTTTTAAGTCCGGCATCCCGTATCGCCTGCAAGGCCATCCGGGAGCTGAAACGCTCGTCAGTTCTATCAACAATTATATGGGGAAATTGTTTGCGTAACTGCTTGACAAAAGGTTCAATATAACGGCTTGCCTCCGATGCCCGCATTTTCATGTCGAAAGGTTCTCCAACCACAATGCGCTCCACATCCTCTTTTTCGCAATATTCCTTAAGAAAGGTCATCGCATCTTTTGCATGAACGGTACACAAACCACCGGCAATCATTTTTAATTCGTCGGTTACGGCAATTCCGACCCGCTTTCGGCCGTAATCAATAGCCAGTATCCTTCCCATGAACCATTTTTTTGGCAAAGATACACATTATGTGTCAGCTCAGGTGCATTGGTTCTTGTGCTAATGCATTATCTTTGCCTTTTATCGCATGGAGAAACCCATTGGCGCTCACTGCCCTGCCGGTAGCAAGCTTGCCAGGGGCCGTTAAAGAGTTTCATTGATCGTTACATCATTGTATTCGGCAAGTATCCTTATCTTTAACGGTTGAAACGGCGTTAAAAAATGGTTTTGTAAAAGCACCTGCCTGAAACACTTATACGTTTCGCAGGAGTCATGAATGAAGGCAGAACGCAGGAATTTGTTTTTGTAATATCTATAACTTTTTTAAGATATGCAACATGATAATCTGGTAAGAATTATTGAAAATGCCTGGGAAAACCGGAACTTGCTGCAGCATGAAGATGTCAGGGAATCCATAAGTGAGGTTATTGATCTTCTCGACAAGGGAAAGATCAGGGTAGCCGAACCCGGAGACGGCGACTGGAAGGTGAACCACTGGATCAAAAAGGCCGTGATCCTTTATTTTCCTACGCGCCAAATGGAGACCATTGAGGTCGGGCCTTTTGAGTTTCACGATAAAATCCCGCTGAAACACGGATACAGCCGGCTTGGTGTACGGGTTGTTCCGCACGCCATTGCCCGTTACGGCTCCTACCTGGCGGAGGATGTGATCATGATGCCTTCCTATGTCAACATAGGGGCCTGGGTCGATGCCGGGAGCATGGTGGACACCTGGGCTACCGTAGGCAGCTGTGCTCAGATCGGGAAAGGGGTGCATCTCAGTGGCGGTGTGGGCATCGGAGGAGTGCTGGAGCCTGTGCAGGCTGCACCTGTTATCATCGAAGACCATGCCTTTATCGGCTCCAGGTGCATCGTGGTGGAGGGAGTCAGGGTAGGTAAAGAAGCCGTGTTGGGGGCCAATGTGGTGCTTACCGCCACCACCAGGATCATTGACGTCAGCGGAAACGGAGAAAAGGAATACCAGGGAATGATCCCCGAACGTTCTGTAGTGATACCGGGCGCCATTCCGAAGTCATTCCCGGCCGGTGTTTTTCATGTGCCGTGTGCACTAATTATCGGCAAAAGAAAAGAGAGTACCGACAGGAAAACAAGTTTGAATGATGCGCTGCGCACGCACGGAGTGCAGGTTTGATGAAGCTTGAACCTCATGGTACAAAGGGCAGTCAGTAATGTCTGTATTTTTTGACTTATTAGCTGATTACGGGTTTTTGTGCATGCCCGTGAACGATTTCTCAGCATGAAGATACTTTTTGTGCATACCATAGGAAAACGCAAATTCGGAGGCGGGGAGCGCTGGGTGGTCAACGCCGCATCCGGTTTGCAGCGCATGGGGCATGACGTCACCGTAATCAGCAAAAAGGATTCAGTTCTGCTTGAAAAAGTTGCCGGACAGGGGGGTGCGGTACATCCTGTGAATATCTTCAGTGACGTCAGTCTGTATCATGCCGTGAAGCTCTCGCGTTTTATGCGCCGGCACCAATTTGACATCATCATCAGCAAGCGGTGGGACCTTGCGGTCACGGGCCTGGCGGCCAAACTGGCCGGTGGGCTGCCTGTGGTGGTGCGCACAGGTGTCCCGCCTCAGAAAAGCCTGAAAAAACATGTGCTTCTTATAAAGAAACTGGCGGTAGGTTTAATCACCAATACCACCACTATAAGGGATGTTTACACTTCGCTGGCCGGTTTCCCCGACGATTTCATTAAGGTAATTTATAATGGTGTTTCCTTTGAAGATAAGGCACCTGCCTTTGATTTTCAGAAGCTCTTCCCGGGCAAAAAAGTGGTTTTGTGTGCAGGCCGGCTCGATGCATTCCAAAAAGGATATTTCGTACTCATAGAAGCACTGTCAATAGTTAAAAAACATCATCCTGATGTGATGGTATACGTGCTGGGAACGGGCAGGGACCGTGACAAGCTCCTTGAATACGCGCGCAGCAAGGGCGTTAACGACAGCATCGTCTTTGCAGGCTATACCGATACACCGTCCGTATATATGAAAGCTTGTGATGTTTTCCTGCATACTGCATTGTTCGAAGGCATGCCCAATGCGGTCATGGAGGCTATGGCATATGCCAGGCCGGTGGTTATGACTGATGTGAATGGTGCTGCTGAACTCAGCGATCACGGGAAATATGCCGTGCTTATTCCTCCCTCAGACCCTGAAAAAACGGCGGTAGCCCTGTCGGAAGTGCTTTCTTCGCCCGGCCGTTACAGACAAATGGCCCTGGATGCCAAAGATTTTGTAAGAAAGCAGTTCAGCATGGACGCTATGCTGGAGCAGCTCGAATACTTGTTGGAAGAAAAAATACATCGTCACAAAAAATGATCATTAAAGCGGTTTATCAAGAGGGGATGGGCGGCGCAAACCGCAGCCTGAGAAAGCAAAAAAAAGCCTTTCTGCAGCGTGGACTGCCTGTGCATGAATTTCATTTGGGTACGATTAATGTAAACTCTCATCCCGAAAAATACCGTGTGCTGACTTACGACCATTTTATGGAAGAAGTAACCTACAGGTCCTTTCTGCACCGGCGCACCGAGGATTTTGGCTTTATCCGCATCCTTTCACTGACGCATAACGACATCACGTTTTCCAATTGGGGCTATTTGTATTTTGCACATAAGAGCCCGCACTTTCTCAATAATGAAGTTTTTGAACTGATCGGTCCCCGGCTCGATGGACTGCGTTTAAACGATCGCCTTGTAATAGAAGTTGCTGATGGTAGGATGGAACGGATGATCCGGCCTTAATTGGATGATTCGGGAAGCGTGTTGTCTGATGCAGGCTTACCCTTGCTGTTTTCGTGCCGGTTTAGTAATGCTCCAAAAAACAGACTTACGATACAAAAGAATGTTTGCCCGGTTTGTGCATCATAGGGGTTGTTTCCGGTCATGGAAATGAGCATGATGATAAGAAAAACATTAAACGGCAAATACTTATAGGCATTGGTTCTCCTTATGTAGAGTACATACAGGGCGTAAATTGCGAAAGAGCCGGCCGCGCCAAACAGTAACAGAAACAGCAGGAACTGGTTGTGCGGTTTCATCCTGAAATTGGCCATTTGAGAGTTGATCTCATTCAGTCCGAAGTCAACGGCAATATAGATATCACCTGTACCCCATCCCAGGACAGGCTTCTCAAGAAAAGCCCTGTAGCTGGCCCGCCACAGTTCGAGTCGCTGCGAAAACGTATGGCCGGTCGGATTGCCCGTTTTACGGTACTGGTATACTTCCCAGACGGTTTGATGCAATCTTACAAGAGCCTTAGGCCATTTGAGGTAAAGATAGTTTGGTATGCCTGTTTCCACAGCATGGATATCATCATCGCCAAGGGCTTTCAGTCCCTCCTTGTCTTTCCGAAGCCCCAGTGATGACATATACCTGAACAAGGTGTGGCTTAATGCCTGACCGGTAAGATCGGACCCGTCGTAGTCGAGGGTGCTTCGTTCATTCCAGGCGCTTCTGAGCTCATCTTCCGCAATGAAATGGAATACCAGGTGACCGTTTTCACGCAAATCCGAATGATCGTAATGTGTGTAGGGATTTCCCAGGGAAGTTTTTGCTTCAGAATAATTTTTCTCAAGCGGTACCACCTTGTTCACATTGCGGTACATCTTATATGTGATACCCACAGAAATCCCGGTGGCGGCAAGTAAAAGTACAACGGCCGCAGCCCTGAGCCAGACATTCTTCCTTGTCAGGACTTCTCTTGCAGCCAGGAACACGACAACACCTGCCAGGCAGAGCAAACCTGTAATGGAACTTAAGATAAACAGATACACCAGCAGCCAGAGCACGGCAGCATATGAAGCAAGCATCAGCCGCGGTTTCACAGTGTACTGATGCGTAAGCCAGGGCAGCAGCACCATCACAAAAACAACCATCATGCTGAAATATACATGGGGAATGAAAGGCATAACCTTCCGCCCATCAACATAGCTGCCGGTATGATAAACAATCAGTCCGGCTATGGAAGCCAGTACCACCGAGGCTGAAAAAAGCCACAGCAAAACATAGAGCCGGTGTTTGCTTAAAGGTTTTGATGAAACCAGGAAAAAGGTCAGTGTCAGTGTCGGCAGCTTGTCCTTCATGTCATCAAAGATACCGTGCATGATGTCGGATGACCAGCTTAGTCCCAGGATATGAATCCCAAAAATACCGGCAAACAGCCACGCAGCCCTGCACTCCGAAAACCTCCTGAATTTTTCCCTGAAATGCCCCTCAAAAAACCAGTTCATCGCTATAAGCAATTGAGAAACACTCATCATGTAGCGCGAAGTCGGAGTAGCCATTACCAGCAGGCACAATCCGAAAAAATATATCGAATCATGTATCAATTGCCTGTCGATGTGAAGAATCGTCCCTAATTTCATCTTTCAGAGTAAAGGAATGCCGTGCAAAGATAAAGAATTCCGTTATGGTTTTAATGATCGCACCTGTGTGTGAAAAAACCGGATGAAACACGCTCATGATTTTGTTTTTTTTTACATTTTCCGGAATGAAATTTGGAGTCATTTCCGACAGGAATATTTTATATTTTTGCCAAGTCGATAATTCAGCATACTTTTGGATGCTTTTCGGCGATGTTCAGTTAACAGTTAAAATACCGGTTATGCTTAATGATGTTCAGCTTAATGAGATAACAGGTGTTCTGCGCAAAGGGGGTACCATTTTGTACCCTACGGACACCATCTGGGGTATTGGTTGTGATGCCACCAATACCAAAGCTGTGGATAAAGTTTTTAGGATTAAAGAGCGTCTTCTTTATAAGTCTCTCATTGTTCTGGTCAAGGATGTTGAAATGCTTGAAAAATATGTTTCTTCGGTGCCTGACATTGCCCGGGAGCTTATTTCCAGCTTCAATGAACCGTTGACCATCATCTATCCCGGAGGTCGCCATTTGCCCAAAAATGTCATTGCAGATGATGGCTCCGTGGCTGTGCGCATCCCTGATCACAGCCTGTGCCTGCAATTGCTTGACGCCGTACAAAAGCCGCTCACCTCCACTTCTGCTAATATTACCGGTGCTCCAATCCCTTATTCTTACAGGTCAGTCAGTAACCAGATCAAAGAGGCGGTGGATTACATCGTGCCCCTTGAGCATGATAAGGTCACCAGGCCTAAACCATCTACGATCATAAAAATTGACAGCAACGGAGAGCTGAAAGTGTTAAGAAATTAGTACCTTTAAATGAGCGAATTGCTGTAGGAGCAACCAGTAACTATACCTTTTGCGGCTTCTTCTTTACGAAATAGTTGATTTTTGAAAAAGCTTTTAGATAATCCTGTTTTAAAGATGGTGTCAACGGCCGGAAAACGGCTGAACAAACCGGTATATGTCGTTGGGGGCTGGGTTCGTGATGCCTTGCTTGAACGGCCATCCTCCGATATTGATGTTGTAGTGGTTGGCAGCGGCATTGAACTGGCCTCACTGGTGGCGCAGCAAACAGGCCGAAAGAAGAACCTTAAGCTCTTCAGGAACTTTGGCACGGCCATGCTCACTTACAAAGGTTTCGAGGTAGAGTTTGTCGGTGCCCGGAAAGAATCATACCGCAGTGATTCAAGAAAGCCAGTTGTTGAAGATGGCAGCCTGGAGGATGACATCAGGAGGCGTGACTTTACCATTAACGCTATGGCCATCAGTCTTAACGAGAGCGATTATGGCAGCCTGGTTGACCCGTTCGATGGCCTGAAAGACCTTAAGCGCAGGATCATAAGAACACCGCTTGACCCCGATGTCACCTATGCTGATGATCCGTTGCGTATGATGAGGGCCGTCAGGTTTGCCACCCAGCTCAATTTTGACATTGATCCTGAAAGCTTTGAGGCCGTAAAGCGAAATGCAGAACGTATCTCCATAGTTTCAACGGAGCGCATCATGGATGAGTTCAATAAGATCATGATGTGCCCGATGCCCGGCAAAGGCATAAAAATGCTCAGGGCGGCCGGATTATTAAAGCACGTTCTTCCTGAAGTCGATCAGCTGAATGGAGTGGATGTTGTGAACGGCAAGGCTCATAAAGACAATTTTTATCATACCCTTCAGGTGCTCGACAAGCTTGCCGAAAAGACGGATGACCTGTGGTTACGCTGGGCTGCCCTGCTGCACGATGTTGCCAAACCCCTGACAAAGCGCTTTGACGAGGAAACAGGCTGGACATTTCACGGCCATGAGTACCTGGGCCATAAAATGGTTAAAAGCATTTTCAGGAGGCTTAAAATGCCCATGAATGAGAAAATGCGCTATGTGCAGAAACTGGTGCTGCTGCATTTGCGCCCGATTGCTCTGACGGAAAGCGTAGTTACGGACAGCGCTCTGAGGCGCTTGCTCTTTGAGGCAGGTGACGATATTGACGACCTCATGCTGTTGTGTGAAGCAGATATCACATCGGGCAACCGGGAGAAAGTAAGCAAATACCTCGCAAACTTCGCCCGCGTGCGTCAAAGGCTTAAAGAAACAGAGGAAAAGGACAGGCTCAGGAACTGGCAGCCCCCGGTTACCGGCGATGACATCATGGACACCTTTGGCATCCCACCATCAAAACAAGTGGGTGTCCTTAAAACAGCCATCCGGGAAGCCATTCTCGAAGGCATCATCAGCAACAACAGGGAAGAAGCCCTGCGGTTTATGCTGGATGAAGGAAAAAAAATGGGGCTTAAAGCCCGGCAATGACTTCAAAATTGAGAAAGGATTTCTTACATTTGTAAAAACATTCAGGCAGCCATAATCCATGTAATCCTATGCTGGTTTATAAGTTTAAAGTGAGCTTTGAAGATCAGGACGACTTTCTCAGGGAGATCGAGTTACGCGCTGATCAGACTTTTGAAGACTTTCATCAGGCCATACTCGGGAACCTGGGCCTGGATCCTGGCATGCTTGCGTCTTTCTTTATATGCGACCACAGGTACCGCAAACAAAAAGAGATCCAGATGGTGGAGCATAACAACCCTGTGCGTGCGAAAAAATCAGAGATCGAAGAAGACGAACCTTCTGACACAGTTACCGAAAAGGCCTGGCTGATGAAAGACAATGAACTGAAAGACGTTATCGATGACCCTCACCAACGCCTGCTGTTTCTTTATGACTATGTGAATCGCTGGACCTTTTATATCGAACTGATCAGGATACTGCCGGAGCAAAAAGACCTTGTGTACCCCCGTTTCAGCAAAACCATGGGTCCGGTGCCACGTGAGTTATCCAGCACACAAAAACAGACACCCCTTGAGCAACCCCTCATTGAGGTTACTTTTGATGAAGAAGAGGTGATTGATGAGGATTTTGCCGATTTCGATCAGATAGAGGGTGATGATGCCTTTTATGGTGAAGATGCCGGCGAACTCCCCGACGATTTTTTGGATGAAAAGTAAGTGTTTGCTTGTGATCACCGGGCCAACAGCCGTTGGCAAAACGGAAGTAAGTGTTGAAATAGCCCGTCATTTCCGTGCAGAGATCATTTCTGCCGATGCACGCCAGTTTTACCGTGAACTCCATATAGGTACGGCTGTCCCGCCAAAAGAGGTGCTGGCTTCAGTACCCCATCATTTTATCGGGCACCTGTCAATCAGCGATTATTACAACGTTGCGCTTTATGAGCAAGAAGCGCTGAAGCTCCTTGATAAACTGTTTCGCTACAGTGATTATGCCCTGGTGGTGGGAGGGTCGGGACTCTATATCGATACGCTGTGCCGGGGTATTGATCCTATGCCTGATCACTCTGCCGGCCTTCGAAAAGAGGTGCATCAGTTTTACAAGGCTGAAGGACTGGCGGGTATCAGGGCCTGGCTCAAACAGCTTGACCCTGATTATTTTGCACAGGTCGATCCAGGCAACCCCCAGCGAATCATGCGTGCCATCGAAGTGTGCCTGGCCGGGGGGAAACCCTTCTCTGCAATGAGAGTCAGAAACCGGCAGGCCAGGCCGTTCAGCATCAGGCACGTGGTGTTAAACCGGCCCCGTGCCGAACTGTTCAGCAGGATCAACGAACGTGTCGACAACATGATCGCCGATGGACTTATTGAGGAGGCCATGGGTTTGTTTGAATACCGGCACCTGAATGCGCTGAACACCGTCGGCTACAGAGAGCTGTATGGGTGGGTGTCGAACCGGCACAGCCTTGCAGATGCCATCGCCAAAATAAAAACAAACACCCGGAGGTACGCCAAACGACAGCTTACCTGGTTCAAAAAGTATGAGGACGCCGCCTGGGTTCATCCTGAAGAAACCTCTACTATTCTTCAACATCTAGAAGGAAAAGGATAACCTCCCTGACAGTGAGGATTAATTCCGGCCTGAATTTTTTCTGAACCAGGAGAAGATTGACTTTTTCCCGTTTCTCTCCTTGCTGTTTTGTTTTTCAGATAAGAATTCTTTAGCCAGAAGTTCTTTGAGCTGAAGCGGTTTTATGTTTCGCTTTATTTCACCTCCTTTGCAGAAGGAGATTCTCCCGGTTTGCTCACTGACGACCAAAGCAACGGCATCCGATTGCTCCGTCACACCCAGGGCAGCCCTGTGGCGTAAGCCCAGGCTCACCGGAAAGCGTTTAACCTCAGATACCGGCAGTACACAGCGTGCTGCTTTTATGCGGTTGTTGGATATGATCACAGCACCATCATGAAGCGGACTGTTTTTATAGAATATGGAAGCCAGCAGCTGTTCGGAAACCTGGGCATCCATTTTTTGACCGGTTTCCATAAACGACTCCAGTTCCTGTTCGTTGGTGATTACAATCAGCGCTCCGGTTTTTTGCTCAGAAAAACCTTCAATGGCATTGACCACAGGAGGGATGATCAAGTCGGTTTCCGTATCAATATTCCATAGGTTTTTCAGAATATCGCGCGATCCTTTCTTGATAAAACTCCTCTTTCCCAGCACCAGCAGGAATCTTCTGATCTCAGGCTGAAACACGATGATCAGGGCAAGTACACCCACTGAAATAAACTGACCCAGTATGGCCGTCAGCAATTCCATCTCAAAAAGACGTACCAGCCACCATAAAAGGTAAATGGAGAGAATGCCCAGGAAAATGTTGATGGCGCCGGTGCCCCGTATCAGCACATAAAGCTGGTAAAACAGGACGGCCACCAGAAGTACGTCAAGCACATCCAGTAGTCGGATCTGAATAAATGCCGGAATAAATAATGATATCATAATCAATGCTTTGCCTGATAAAAGGTAAAAATACTATAATTCCTGGTGCTTTTTTAAATAGCTGAATATTTTTATAGCTTCAACAGCTTCTTTTACGTCATGGACCCGTAATATGTTCGCACCTCTTTCCAGGGCAAGAGTGTGGAGCACCGTGGTTCCATTGAGCGCCTGGCCTGGTGTGGTGCCCAGCAGTTTGTTGATCATCGACTTACGTGAAACGCCTGCAAGCACGGGCAACCCGAAGATGCTGAAAAAGTCAAGGTGCTGCAGGAGCACGTAATTGTGTGAAAGCGTCTTTCCAAATCCAAAACCCGGATCAATAATAATGTCATGAACACCCATTTGCTTTAATTGAGATACCCGCTTCGAAAAAAAGGCAGCGACCTCTTTAACCACATCCCTGTATGCCGGCTCTTTTTGCATATCGGCAGGGGTGCCTTGCATGTGCATAATGACATAAGGAACCTTTACTTCGGCAATGGTTGCAAACATTTCCGGGTCAATACTTCCGCTGGAAATGTCATTGATCATGCTGGCACCCGCTTCAACAGCCTTGCGGGCAGTGCCTGAATGATAGGTGTCGACTGAAATAATGGCTTGGGGAAACTGCTTGCGTATGGCCTTGAGCGCAGGCATAAGCCGTTCCTGCTCGTCACGGGGATCAATGATGTTTGCCCCCGGCCGCGAGGAAGCAGCTCCCACATCAATAATGTCAGCACCCTCAGTCAGCATCTTCTCTGTCAGGCTGATCGCATCGAGCGGATGCCGGTACCAGCCCCCGTCATAAAAAGAATCAGGGGTAATATTCATCACCCCCATTACCAAAGGTGAAGATAAATTTATAATTTTGCCTTTGCAGTTAAGGGTCTTTTGGGAGCAAAAAACAGTCTCTTTTGCCATCAGGTCCTTTTCTTTTCTTAACTTTAATTTCTAAAACCGTATCCGCCGATGTCAAAAACAGATCAGCAGTATGCAGCGATTGTTGAATTGTGCAAGGATGTTTTTATTAAAAAAATGAATGATTACGGAACTGCGTGGCGCATCCTTCGTCTGCCCTCAATTACCGATCAGATTTATATCAAAGCCCAGCGCATACGCTCACTGCAAAGCAAAGGTACACAAAAAATCATTGAAGGAATCTCCCCCGAATTCATAGGAATAGTGAATTATTCGCTCATGGCGCTCATACAACTGGAACTGGGTATAAGCGATTCAGCCGACATGCAGCAGCAGGAAGCTGTTGCGCTGTATGACGGTTATTTCAGAAAGGCCAAAGCGCTCATGAACGACAAAAACCATGATTATAGTGAGGCGTGGCGCGACATGCGGGTTTCATCACTGGCGGATATCATACTGATGAAGCTCTTACGAATTAAGCAAATTGAGGACAACCAGGGGAAAACGTCATGCTCCGAGGGAATTGATGCCAACTACTTCGACATCGTTAACTATGCAGTCTTTGCACTGATCAAGCTTGAACTGGAAAAAAACGGGGGTTAGTGCAGGTGTGACTCCTTTTAGAGTGAATTAAAAACGGCAGCGCGTGTTAAAATTCATTGCCAGAAGAATTGCATACGGTTTCCTGGTGCTCATTGGTGTGATCACTGCGGTGTTTTTTTTATTCAAGGTATTGCCCGGTGATCCGGCACGAATGATGCTCGGCCAGCGAGCCGATATAGCCTCAGTAGAAGCAATTCAAAAGGAGCTGGGCCTCGACCGCCCGGTTTACAAACAGTACCTGAATTACCTTAACGATATCTCACCGCTCAGCATTCACCGTACAGATGAACCGGAAAGCCTTATATACCTGCAAGAAGATGTTTACTCCTTTGTTACTTTGGTTGAAACAGGCACCTATGCTGTAATCATTAAAAAGCCCTACCTGCGGCGTTCCTACCAAAGCAACAGAAGCGTAACAGAAATACTTGGCACAGCGTTCCCGAACACCCTGCTGCTGGCGGGTGTATCTATCCTCTTTGCCATGTTTGTCGGCGTGGCATTGGGTATTGTGGTGGCACTGCGGAGAAATACGCTGCTGACACGCTCCACACTCGTCTTCTCTACACTGGGCATGGCTTTACCCTCTTTCTTTGCCGCCATCATCATTGCCTGGCTCTTTGCCTACGTTTTGGCTGATTTTACAGGACTCAGCATGACAGGTTCTTTGTGGGAAGTGGATGACTTTGGCCGTGGCGAGTTCCTTGCTCTGAAAAATATAATTCTGCCTGCCCTGACCCTCGGCATAAGACCGCTTGCCATCGTCACCGAACTTACACGAAGCTCGCTGGAAAGGGTTATGGGACAGGACTTTATACGAACAGCCCGCGCCAAGGGACTTTCTGAATACATGGTGATCACAAGGCATGCCCTGAAAAATGCTATGAACCCCGTGATCACCGCCGTTTCAGGCTGGTTCGCCTCACTGATGGCAGGAGCGGTGTTTGTTGAATATGTGTTTGACTGGAAAGGCATCGGCGTGGTCATCGTGGATGCCCTCGAATATTACGATTTTCCCGTGCTCATGGGAGCCGTTTTGCTGATATCGGTAATCCTGGTATTGATCAACATCTTAATTGATGTGCTGTATGCCTGGCTTGACCCGCGCGTCAGGTTGCATTAATATGAAAAGGTGTTGCCTGTACCGCTTATTGAAAGGCTGTTTTTTGGGACTCACCGGCAAAGCGTTATAAATGTTTTATTATTAACTTAAAATGATATTGTTAATATGAGAAAGAAAATTGTTGCAGGAAACTGGAAAATGAATCTTACGTTTGATGAGGCGATGTCGCTGGTAAATGATCTGAAAACCAAAATCCGGCATCTTCCTGATGATGCTGCAGCAGGGAAGCCGCTGGTAATGTTGTTCCCTCCCTATGTATACATTGCAGAACTGCTGAAGGTTTTCAGCGGTGTCGAAGGTGTATTCGTTGGCGCACAAAACGTCCATCAGAAAGAATCCGGGGCCTATACGGGTGAGATATCGCCGGTAATGCTGTCTTCTTTAGGCGCAACACACTGCCTTATCGGTCATTCGGAACGCAGAACTCAGTTTGGTGAAACGGATGAACTGCTTGCTGACAAAATCAAAACCGCTTTAAACAATGGGATAAAACCGGTGTATTGTTGCGGAGAACTCTTACCTGAAAGGGAAGCCGGCAATCACGTTCAGGTGGTGGCCGCGCAGCTGGAAAAAGGACTGTTCTGGATGGATGAAGCACAAATCAAAGAGGTTATTGTAGCCTATGAGCCGGTGTGGGCCATCGGAACAGGTCATACGGCAACTCCTGAGCAGGCAGGCGAAATGCATGCATCCATCCGCAAGCTGATCAGAGAAAAATATTCCAAAAGTACCGCAGATCAAATACCCATCCTTTACGGTGGCAGTTGCAATGCGAAAAATGCAGCCGAGCTCTTTGCCCAGCCTGATGTAGATGGCGGTCTTATCGGTGGAGCCTCCCTGAAGGCCGATGATTTTTTCTCCATCATAAATTCATTCTGACCCGGATGTGCCTGTTTTTTAATGGATTATTTGTATTTTTCTATATATATACTTACTTTTGAATGTAAATGCATCATTACCGGCCGGTGTAAACAGCGACATGATCCGCTTTTTCAGCATTTAAGACCATCAAAAAAGAATGACCGTTTGCGGACTTCCCTGTTAAACCAGCTTTCTGTGAGGAGAACAATCAGCTTGTTTTATCATATCCCCTAAAGCTATGGACTTTAATTTTACTGAAGAACAACAGTTTATCCGTGAAACCGCCAGGGATTATGCCCGCCGGAAACTCATTCTTGATGTTCTTGAGCGTGATGAAAAAGCGCTTTATCCCGCAGAACATGTAAAGAACCTGGCTGAGCTGGGGTTTTTCGGAATGATGATCTCGCCGGAATACGGAGGCGTTCAGACCGATACGGTTTCTTACGTGCTGGCTCTTGAGGAGCTGTCGAAAATTGACTCTTCAGTGGCGGTAATTATGGCTGTGCATAACTCTCTTACTTCCTATGGGATACAAAAGTACGGCAATGAACTGCAGAAAAAGAAGTACCTGCCTTCGCTGGCCACAGGTGAGAAAATCGGTGCTTTTTTGCTCAGTGAGCCGGATGCCGGATCTGATGCATCTTTTCAGAAGTCCACTGCCGTGGATAAGGGCGATCATTATGTGGTTAACGGCGTTAAGAACTGGATAACCAGCGCCAGTACAGGGAGTGTTTATCTGCTCATGGCACAGACCTGGCCCGAAAAGGGGCACCGGGGTATTAATGCTTTCATTGTTGAGAAAGACACTCCCGGCATCAGTATCGGCCCGCATGAGGATAAGATGGGCATGCGCAGTTCGGATACACATTCGGTGATGTTTAACGACGTGGTGGTGCCGAAAGAAAATCGCATTGGGGAGGATGGCTTTGGGTTTCGTTTTGCCATGACCTTGCTGGAGGGCGGCAGGATCGGTATTGCGGCGCAGGCTCTGGGCATTGCAGCCGGAGCTTATGAGCTGTCCGTAAAATATGCCAAAGAGCGCAAAGCCTTCGGCACTGAGATTATAAATCATCAGGCCATTGCTTTTAAGCTTGCCGATATGGCGACCGAAATAGAGGCCGCCAGGCTAATGGTACTGAAATCAGCCTGGCTGAAAGACCAGGCTAAGCCTCATGGTACTGAAAGTGCCATGGCAAAGCTTATTGCCACCGATGTGGCCATGAAAACCACCACAGAGGCTGTACAGATCCACGGTGGCTATGGGTATGTAAAGGAGTATCACGTGGAGCGTCTTATGCGCGAAGCCAAGCTGACACAGATCTATGAGGGCACCTCCGAAATCCAGAAACTGATCATTTCGCGGGCTGTAAGCAAGGTCTGACTTCTGTAATTAGAAACGGATCATCAGAAAAGTGTTATGGACGAAAAAATAATTCACCTGAAGGCAGACCAGGGTATTGTGCTTTGCAGGATATCCCGGCCCAAAGCACTGAATGCATTGAACAGTGCGTTTTTTAAAGAGTTCAATGACATGCTCGACGAGCTTGAAGCCAACTCCCGGACTCAGCGAGCGCTGGTCATTACGGGCGAGGGTAAAGCGTTTGTTGCCGGGGCAGACATTGCAGAAATGCAACACATGGATGAAAAGGAGGCCCAGAGCTTCTCGAAGACCGGCCAACTTGCATTTGCAAGGCTTCAGTTACTACCCGTCCCCGTCATAGCTGCAGTTAACGGATATGCCCTTGGTGGAGGATGTGAGCTGGCCATGGCCTGTGATATACGCCTGGCCGGCAAGAAAGCTGTTTTTGGCATGCCCGAGGTGAAACTCGGACTTATTCCGGGTTATGGCGGCACACAACGGCTTCCGAGAATCGTTGGACAGTCTTATGCCCTGTACATGCTGCTGTCGGGCAATACCATCGATGCAGAAGAAGCGTTACGTACCGGGCTTGTACAGAAAGTCCTTCCTGATGAGGAACTGCTCAGTGAGAGCCTCCGCCTCGCCACGCACATAGCATCGCAAGGGCCTGATGCTGTTAGGACCGTAAAGCACCTGGTACATGCCGGCATGAACAAACCGCTTACAGAGGCCATCACCATGGAAAATGAAAGCTTTCCCAGGCTGTTTGGCACGGATGGACCTGAAGGTATCAAGGCCTTCCTGGAAAAAAGAAAACCAAATTGGTCATCAAAAAATGAATGAAATGAACTACGTTGAAAAACTTAGCCACTCTGCAGTGCTTGGCGCCGCGGGAAAGATGGGGTCAGGCATCACGCTGCTGCTCGCCACTGAAATGGTTGATCTCTCACTGAAACCTGAAAACAAAGACAGGCTCTTCCGTTTGCATGCCATTGACATTTCTGCAAAAGCCTTGCAGGGTTTGCAGGATTACCTCAGGGCGCAGTTACTCAGAATCGCCGAGAAAAAAGCCGTTGCACTAAGAGCTGTGTATCTCAACCGGCACGACTTAATCGAAAACAGGGATATCATCCGCCAGTATGTTGACGACGCCATGCGCCTGATAAGCTTCAGCACCCGGGCCGAATCAGCCTATGACGCTCACCTGGTTTTTGAAGCAGCCGTTGAAGATGTTGATCTTAAAGTAGCCATGATTCGTCAGATTGAAGAAAACTCAGCAGGAGAACCCTGGTATCTTACCAATACCTCATCCATTCCGATATCCGAACTTAATGAACAGTGCAGTCTGGACGGACGGATTGTAGGATTTCATTTTTACAATCCGCCCGCTGTGCAGCGCATTCTTGAATATGTCGCTCCGGCAGGCACCCGCGACGACCTGGCCGACTTCTCATTAAAGCTCGCTGCCAGTATGCGCAAGGTGGTTGTGAAAGCAAACGATTTTGCCGGTTTTATTGGAAATGGATTTCTCATGCGCGATATCCTGTTTGGCATCGACATGGCCATGAAGCTTACGGAGGATACAGGCTTTACCGGTGCTGTCTATGCTGTGAACCGTGTAAGTAACGATTTTTTACTTCGTCCGATGGGCGTTTTTCAGCTTATGGATTATGTTGGTATTGATGTGTGCCAGAAGATCATGAAAGTGATGTCGGAACGCCTTGACAATCCCGGATTGCACAGTCCGCTGATAGATCGGCTGATCGCCCTTGATGTCACCGGAGGTCAGTATTCCGATGGTACACAAAAACCGGGCATGTTCAGCTATGCCAAGGGAAAAATCAGCGGTGTCTATGATCCAGACCTGCAAAATTACGTGCCTCTGGATGATGTAAAAGTTACGGCAGATAAATATACGGGTCCCCTGCCGGAAACATTCAAACCCTGGAAAGAAGTTATCAGGATTAAAGACAGGGGTGAAATCCTGGCCCGGCATTTTGATGCCCTGAAAAAGATGGACTCACCGGGATCCGTTATGGCTATGGAGTACCTCCGGAACGCCAGGGCCATAGGGCTTGGCCTTATCGCCGACGGTATTGCCAACAGTGCAGAAGACGTCAATACGGTAATGATGACCGGGTTTTACCATGCCTATGGCCTGATCAACGATTTTGCCGGCGATTGATGTCCTGCGGCACAGCCCGGCCGGTGGTTATCTCCGGTGCCACACGGGCACATTCATAAAAATGGAACAAAAAACAGCGTATTATGAGAAAAAAAGTTTTCATGACGGCCGGATATAACACCGTTTCTTTTGGCACGGGCCGTAAGGAATTCAACCCGAGAAAGCCTCGTCCTGACATTGATCATTATATCAGGGAGGCCGGTCGCGGCAGCCTGGCCTTGCTTGGCGGTGCTGATCATGTTGATGAAGGAGTGGTCGGCAATTTTATGGCGTCCAGGTTTGTCAGGCAGGCTCACCTGGGTGCTTTTATGCCTTATATTGATGAAGGCTTACGTCACAAGCCCGCGCATCGCGTGGAGGGGGCCTGCGCCAGCGGCGGACTGGCCCTGCTGGCAGGCATTCGCTCGGTGCTGGCAGAGTCTGCAGCATCGGTACTGGCGGTGGGCGTGGAAGTGCAAAACTCAGTCAAGGCCATTTATGGCGCAGATATTCTGGCAGGCGCCGGCTGGTTCAAGCATCGCAAGGAGGGTCATGCCTACTTTTTCCCAGCCTGTTTCAGCGACAGGGCAGGGGCGTATTTTGAGAAGTTCGGAAAGGACGGCACCCGCCAGGCCATGGCCCACTGGTATAAGCAAGCTATTGAAAACGCCAGGCGCTGTCCTACCGCACAGGAATACGAAAACACGAATCCCGATCTGCTTGCCCTGGCCTTGACACCTCCAAACCCCAAAGTCTTCACCGACCACCTAAACGTCTTCGATTGCTCGAAGGTGTCTGACGGGGCTTCCGCCATTGCCATCATGTCGGAAGAAGGACTGCAACGGGCTGAAATTCCACTGGAAGATGCTGTTGAAGTAGCAGGGTTTGCCCTGTGTGTAGATAATTTAACGGAGAAGCCGTCAGACCTGACACGTTTGGATACTGTCGCAAAAGCCTCCCGGGAAGCACTCCATATGGCCGGAATTGGTCCTGAGCAGCTGGCTACCATAGAACTGCACGATTGTTTCACCATCGCTGCGGTGATGATACTCGAAGCCATCGGACTGGCCGGATACGGAGAAGGAGCCGACTTAGTCATCAAGGGCGATACAGCCCTGGATGGCCGCATCCCGGTAAACACAACCGGTGGCCTCATCGGATGGGGACACCCCACCGGCGCCACCGGTGTCCACCAGGCTGTTACGATTTGGGAACAACTCACCGGGAAAGCTGGTGCCGCCCAAATCGATCTGCCCGCCGGTAAAGACTATGGCATGTCTATCAACATGGGTGGCGATGATAAGACAGTAGCCGCCATCGTTTACAAAAGAACAACAAGCTGAACTCAGCGTCAAAGCAATAGTGCCATGAACTATATAGAACTGGTGTGCCGGGTGATTCCGGCAGAGCCCTGGTCTGAGATCATCATAGCTGAACTGGCAGAGATCGGCTTTGAGAGCTTTGCCGAAACGGAAGAGGGCTTTAAAGCCTATGTCCCCTCTGAATTATTTTCTAAAGAAGAGGTAAAAACAGTTTTCGAACGAAAAAGAAGCCCCGGTCCGGGTGAATTGTCGTACACCATTTCAGAAATTGGCGGTAAAAACTGGAATGCTGTCTGGGAAACCAATTTCGAGGATGTGCTCATTGCCGGGCAATGCCATATCAGGGCTCCGTTCCATAACAAAGTGCCGGGTATAGCCTACGATATCGTCATTGAACCTAAGATGTCGTTTGGGACAGGTCATCACGAAACGACGGTGCTTATGATTGAATGGCTGCTGCAGACCGGGCTTGAGGGAAAGGATGTACTGGATATGGGATGTGGTACCGGTGTTCTGGCTATCCTGGCTGCCAAAAAAGGCGCTGCAAAGGTTACGGCAATCGACAATTATTTGTTTGCTTACGAAAATACCGTTGAAAATGCCGCCCGGAACGGTATCACGGATATGCGCATCCTGCATGGTGATGCCTCACTGCTGGGCGATGAGACTTACGATGTCATTATCGCCAACATAACCCGGAACGTACTCCTGGAAGACATGGCGGCGTATGTTGAGGTGCTTAAGCCCGGCGGGCTTCTGATACTAAGCGGTTTTCTTTCCTTTGATAAAGATATTATCTTTGCCGGGGCTAACCAACACGGACTGCAGCATGCAGGAGAGAAAGAACTCAGAGACTGGGTGGCCATGCAATTAATTAAACCATAGGACATGGATTTACTTCTACATTTCAATGCGTTGATTGTTTTTTTCAGCATTCTGGCCTATGTTTTAGGTTCTGTTCCAACAGCCGTCTGGATGGGCAAATGGCTGCGTGGCCTGGATGTGAGGGATCATGGCAGTGGTAATGCAGGTGCCACGAATGCGATGCGGGTGCTGGGCCCTAAAATAGGCCTGGTTGTGCTGCTTCTCGATGCGTTAAAAGCCATTGCCGCGGTTAGCATGGCCCTGTTTATCAAAGAGGGTTTCTACAGCGAAGAATTGTTTGTCATGTTTCAGCTCTTTCTGGGGGCACTGGTCATCACAGGTCACGTATTTCCCGTTTTTGCCTCCTTCAGGGGTGGAAAAGGCATCGCCTCACTGCTCGGCATCGTATTCGTTCTTTTCCCCGAAGCCTTTCTGATATGCCTCGTTGTTTTTCTGGCCGTCTTTTTTTCCTCGCGCTATGTGTCTCTCGCCTCACTGGCCGCCGCTGTAGCCCTGCCAATTATTGTCATTGTGGTTAAGGATGTAACCCTGGTATCCAAGGTAGTGTTTGCCGTCATCGTCGCCCTGTTTGTACCGGTCGTCCATATCAACAACATCAAAAGGCTGATACAGGGAACAGAAAACCGGATTTCGTTCAGAAGATAACAGCTTGTTTGCTTTCATATCTGTTTTTTCATTATTTTTGTTTGTTGCATAAACTATTGCACCGAAATTATTGTTGTATCATTGAAAAGCCATGCAGCGGCTCTCAACAACTTAAACAACGATTCATCTATGGCGTGGTTAATTGTTTTAAGCTTGATAGTGGTGGGAATCATTTTCCTGCTGCTGGAAATCCTGGTGGTGCCGGGTGCCACTGTTGTCGGCTTGTTCGGTCTCGGACTGGTAGTTGCCGGCATTGTTGTGTCCTTTAACCATTATGGAGTTGAAGCAGGCATTATGACCCTGGCAGGTACGCTTGCCATCAGCCTTGTCGCAATTGGGCTGGCGCTGAGGTCCAACACCTGGAAAAAAGCCATGCACAGTTCTGCGCTGGAAGGCAGGGTTAACGTCGTTGAACACGACAAGGTGCTCAAAGGCGATGAGGGTGTGTCCATTACACGCCTGAACCCCATGGGCAAAGCCCTTATCAAGGATGAATATTACGAAGTACGGTCGTTGGACAACCTGATCGCTGAAAACACACCCATCACAGTGGTGAAGGTTGAAGGAAACAAAATCATTGTTAAACCTAAAGAAGCATAAACTATGGAAAACATCGGAATTATCATTGCCATTGCCCTGGTGAGCATCGTGGGCTTATGGATTATTTTTTATTTTATCCCTGTAGGATTGTGGTTTTCCGCCCTCGTATCGGGTGTCCGTATCAGCTTACTGCAGCTGGTGCTGATGCGTTGGCGTAAGATTCCGCCCGCAGTCATCGTCAACAACCTTATTTCGGCGACCAAGGCCGGACTTACCCTCAACCGCAACGACCTGGAAGCTCACTATCTTGCCGGTGGCCGGGTTAAAGCCGTGGTAAATGCGCTGATCAGTGCCGATAAGGCCAACATACCCCTCGATTTTAAAACAGCCACCGCCATTGACCTTGCCGGACGTGATGTGCTTGAGGCCGTGCAGATGTCGGTAAAGCCAAAGGTGATCAACACCCCGCCCGTGGCCGCTGTGGCCAAAGATGGTATCCAGCTGATTGCCAAAGCCAGGGTGACACTCCGGGCCAACATCAAGCAACTCGTTGGCGGCGCCGGCGAAGAAACCATTCTGGCCAGGGTAGGTGAAGGTATCGTAACTTCGATAGGATCGGCACAGCACCACAAGCAAGTGCTCGAAAACCCCGACAGCATATCCAAGGTAGTGCTCTCTAAAGGCCTTGACTCAGGTACAGCATACGAAATTTTGTCTATTGATATAGCCGATATTGATGTTGGGAAAAACATTGGTGCCATGCTGCAAATCGATCAGGCCAATGCCGATAAGAACATCGCACAGGCTAAGGCTGAAGAGCGCCGCGCCATGGCAGTTGCCGCCGAACAGGAAATGAAAGCCAAGGCCCAGGAAGCCCGGGCCAAAGTTATCCAGGAAGAAGCCGAAATACCCAAGGCCATCTCCGAATCGTTCAGAAGCGGAAACCTCGGTATCATGGACTATTACCGCATGGAAAACATCAAAGCTGATACCTCCATGAGAGAACAGATCAGCCGTCCCGGAGGTCCCGCAACAAGCAAAGGGAAATCCCCCGACACTACTAAATAATACACCCGGTGTACGATGAAAGGCCACCCCTCGAGGTTTCGACAGGTGGCCTTTATTCTTTGTTAACATGTTTGTCTCCCTTTAACTGCTATCTTTGCCATACGTTATGTTTACACGATGGTTAACTGATATAGGATGAATGTACCTGTTGTTTTTGACTATCCGTTCTGGCTGGTGTTGCTTTGCCTGCTTTGCGGGCTGACATACAGCGGGATCCTGTATTACCGGAACAACAAAGACAGTCTTCACCCGGCCGTTCAATGGATGCTGGCCGTTTTCCGCTTTTTCTCCGTCAGTATCATTGCCTTTCTGCTACTTGCTCCGCTCATTGAGCGCCTGATCAATACTGTGGAAAAACCTTACCTCGTTTTTCTGCAGGACAATACACGATCCCTGGTGCTGGCCAGCGACTCCTCTTACCTCTTTAATGAGTATCTTCCGGAAATGAACGGCTTGGTGGCCTCTTTCCCTGATGACGTTCAAACAAGAATATACACCTTCGGCGAAAAGGTGAAACCGGCCGATACCATTGATTTCTCAGAACGAGTCACCAACATGTCGGCCATTTTTTCTGAACTCGATACCCGGTACAGCAACAGAAACCTGGGTGCGGTTATCCTTGCTGGTGATGGCATCTATAACCGCGGCATTAATCCTGTATATGCCGCTGCTATGGTAACATACCCGGTTTACACCCTGGCCCTGGGCGATACGGTTACCCGGAAGGACCTGATCCTGAAAAATGTCCGCCATAACCGCATGGCCTACCTTGGAAATCTCTTTCCCGTTGAAGTTGAAATTGAAGCACTCAAAAGCCGCGGATTATCATCTCACCTGGTTATTACCCACCGGGGTGAAGAAGTGTATAGAGAACAGGTGAATTTTACCTCAGATCATCATACCGGGACCTACAGCCTTCACCTGGAAGCCTCTGAAGCAGGTATGCAGCGATTCACGGCGGAAATACTTCCCATCGAGGATGAAGTCAGCCTGCAGAATAATGCCAGAGACTTTTATGTGGATGTCCTCGACACCCGGCAAAACATTCTCATCATGGCAGCTTACCCTCATCCTGATGTTGCAGCCTTGAAACATGCGCTTGAGGCCAACGAGCAATACGAGGTTGAATCGGTGCTGTTCCGTGACTTTGATGGCAGTGCAGAAGCTTATGACCTTATTGTGCTGCATCAGCTTCCTTCGGTGAACTTCCCTGCCCGGACTTTTTTCGAACAGGCCGCCAGGGAGAACAGTTCATTGCTTTTTATTGTGGGAGGGAAGACGGATATCAACGCTTTTAACGCCATGCAGTCCTTGCTGAACCTTGAGCTGCGATCGCCGGAGCTTGTGGAAAGCCTGGCTGAAGTAAACACCGGCTTCTTGCTGTTCAGCATTCACGAACAGGCAGCCCGAATGCTGGGATTAATGCCGCCGCTTTATGTGCCTTTCGCCAATTACAGACCTTCACCCGAAGCCAGTGTTATGCTGTATCAAAAAATCGGCCAGGTTGTTACGGAACAACCCCTGGTGCTCTTTTCAGGCGCGGGCCAAAGCCGTACGGGTATCATTGCAGGCGAGGGCCTCTGGAGGTGGCGCCTGAATACCCTGCTTCGCGAATCGCATCCCGGAACGTTTGATGACCTTATTTCCAGGATAGTAAACTATCTGGCCCTCAGGGAGGACAGAAGCCTGTTCCGGGTGGAAGCCCCAACCCTTCTTTTTGAAAATGACGCCCTGGTAGTGGAAGCCGAACTGTATAACCGCAGCTACGAGCTGATCAACGAACCCGAAGTGCATCTCTTCATAACCAACGAAGAAGGGGTGGAACTGCCCTATGTGATGGGGCGTACCTCCAATGCATACAGGCTCGATGCAGGCAACTTTTCCCCGGGTGACTATGCCTGGCGTGCCCGCGTTAATACCGGAGCAGAAGTGCTGAATGAAGAAGGCCTCTTCACGGTAAGACGCCTCGACCTCGAAAACCTGCAAAGCATCGCCGATCACGCACTATTGTTTCAACTGGCGGAAAATTCAGGCGGAAAACTCTTCTACCCGGGCCAGTGGGATGAACTCCGGGACCACATCTTAAACAGGGATGATATAAAACCACGTTTGTATTCACATAAACAATTTATTGAAATCATCAATATAAAAGCATTGTTTATCATTATATTAGCCTTTTTGTCAATTGAATGGTTTCTTAGAAAAAGAAGCGGGGGATATTAGCACTATGCCACGCCTGTAAAAACACCAGCATTCAATACTATGGAGCAAGTTATCCTTATCACAATTATTGCGATTGTTATTCTGGATTATATCTTCGACAGGGTGATGGATTACCTGAATGCCAGCAGGTGGAGCAAGACATTGCCCGCTGTGCTTAAGGACATTTATGACGAAGAAAAATACATCAAGTCGCAGGAATACAGCCGGGTAAACATGCGTTTTGGCCTCTTTACCGCTACCGTACATTTTGTGTTGATAATGATGCTGCTGTTCTGGGGCGGATTTGGATGGCTGGATGACTTTGTGCGCCAGCATACTTCCAGCCCTGTACTGATGGCGCTGCTGTTCTTTGGAATTCTTGGACTGGCATCCGATATTTTGTCAACGCCTTTTGACTTGTACCGGACTTTTGTGATAGAAGAACGGTTCGGATTCAACCGCACCACTCCAAAAACATACCTGCTGGATAAACTCAAGGGCTGGTTTCTGGCTTTGCTCCTGGGCGGGGGACTGCTTGCCCTGTTCGTCTGGTTCTATAATACGGCAGGATCGCATTTCTGGCTCTACATCTGGCTGGTCGTTACTGCATTCAGTATTTTTATGATGATGTTTTACAGTACCCTGATCGTTCCCCTGTTCAACAAGCAAACCCCGCTTGAAGAAGGCGCCCTGCGTACCGCCATCGAGACCTTCGCGAGGAATAACGGTTTTAAACTTGACAATATTTATGTTATTGACGGTTCAAAACGCAGTTCCAAGGCCAATGCATACTTCAGCGGTATAGGTCCGAAAAAACGAATTGTGTTGTTCGATACGCTGATCAGGGAACACAGCGTGGAGGAGCTGGTGGCTGTGCTGGCCCATGAGATCGGGCATTACAAAAAGAAACATACGGCAAAAGGAATGTTGCTTTCGGTGCTGAATACCGGTGTGATGCTCTATTTGCTGGGATTGTTCATCAATCGTCCGGAACTGTCGTATGCCCTTGGCGGCAGCGAGGTCAGTTTTCATCTCGGGATACTGGCCTTTGGTTTGATCTATTCACCCATATCCATGGTGCTCAGCATCCTTGGAAACAAACTGAGCCGTAAGTACGAATATGAGGCCGATGCCTTTGCTGCAGAAACATATGCGGCCGAACCCCTGCAGCAAGCACTCAAGAAACTTTCTGTTAACCATCTGAGCAATCTGCGCCCGCATCCTGCCTACGTCTTCGTCCATTATTCGCATCCCCCTTTGCTGAAACGCCTGGAACATCTTAAAAAATATACTTAAAGCTATTATTTCGATAAGTTTAATAATAAATTAAATATCAACACAATAATTATTAAGAATTAGGGCTTTGTTCGAAATCAAAGGAAGCGCAATACATGAAAACATCGAGCATTCCATTAGCTGAGCGCCTGCGTCCGGAGACCCTTGACGATTACCTTGGCCAGCGTCATCTTGTTGGTCCCGGAGCCATATTGCGCCAGTCCATTGAATCGGGAAACATCCCTTCGATGATCTTCTGGGGTCCGCCTGGTGTGGGGAAAACAACCCTGGCCATGCTCATCTCGAAGATACTGTTGCATCCTTTTCATACCCTGAGTGCGGTGAGTTCAGGGGTTAAAGATGTGCGCAACATCATTCAGAAGGCCAGGGAATCGGGGAGCAATGCCGTGTTGTTTATTGATGAGATCCACCGCTTCAGCAAATCACAGCAGGACAGTCTGCTGGGTGCGGTAGAAAAAGGGATCATCACACTGATTGGAGCCACCACGGAGAATCCTTCTTTTGAAGTGATCTCACCATTGCTTTCCAGGTGCCAGGTGTATATCCTCAAAGAAATGGAAAAGAATGACCTGGAGCTGCTTCTGGAGCGGGGGAGGATTTTGCTCGGAAATGATACGGGCAAGACCATTGAGATAAAGGAGCATGAGGCTTTGCTGCGTATTTCGGGGGGCGATGCACGCAAGTTGCTTAATGCCCTGGAGCTTTCAGTAACAACAAGCTCCGGAAGCACGGTAGTGCTGGACAATAAATCGGTGCTATCGGCGATACACCAGAACATTGCCTTGTACGACAAGTCGGGAGAGATGCACTATGATCTCATCTCAGCGTTCATAAAATCAGTAAGAGGATCGGACCCCAATGCGGCGGTTTATTACCTGGCACGTATGATAGAGGGAGGTGAAGATCCGAAGTTCATTGCCCGCCGCCTTGTCATACTGGCTGCGGAAGACATTGGCAATGCCAATCCTAATGCCCTTTTGCTGGCAACAAGCTGCTTTGACGCCGTCAACATGATCGGTATGCCCGAAAGCCGCATCATTCTTGCGCAAGCCACCACCTACCTGGCATCTTCACCAAAGAGCAACGCAGCCTATATGGCCATCAACAAGGCACAGGAGCTGGTCCGGAAAACAGGCGACTTGTCCGTACCCCTGGCCATAAGAAATGCACCGACAAAACTGATGAAAGATACAGGATACGGCAAGGATTACAAATATGCGCATCATTACGGAAACAACTTTACCGATCAGGAATTCCTTCCAAAAGAGATATCGGGCACCAGGCTTTATGAGCCCGGATCAAACAAGCGCGAGCAGGAGCTGAGAACGTGGCTGAAAGCACTTTGGAAAGAAAAATATAATTATTGATCTTTGTTCTGGAAAAACATTACATAAATCCATCTGAGCCCCGCCGGGGCGGGCTTCAGAGCTAAGCATTAACCTGCTGAATGACGCACAGGGAACTTTTTTACCGGCATCTTGCACAGACCTCCTCGTTTCCTTTGGCTTTGGAAATAGAGCGGGCGGAAGGCCTGTACATGCATGGCGTTGACAGAACGTCCTATCTTGACCTGATTAGCGGTATTTCTGTGAGTGCCCTGGGGCACAGGCATCCTGCCGTTGTTCAGGCTGTTCGCGAGCAGCTGGACAAATACATGCATCTTATGGTGTATGGCGAATTCGTGCAACCGCCTCAAACGGAGCTTGCTGAGTTACTGGTATCCCATTTGCCGGACACGCTTGACAATGTATATCTTACAAACTCCGGCAGCGAGGCGGTTGAGGGGGCTTTGAAAGTAGCAAAGCGCTACACGGGCAGAACAGAGATCGTGAGTTTTCGCAATGCATACCACGGAAGCACTCAGGGTGCGCTCAGTGTGGGTGGTTGTGAACGCCTTAAAAACGCATTTCGGCCGCTGCTCCCCGATATCAGGCACCTGAATTTTGGAGCGGAGGAAGAGCTTGCACAGATCACTGAATCTACCGCCTGTGTGATTGCAGAAACCATACAGGGCGAAGCCGGGGCCAAGGTGCCGGACGCCTCATTCATGAAAGCCTTGCGACAGCGTTGTGACGAGAAGGGCGCTTTGCTTATCCTCGATGAAATCCAGGCCGGCATGGGGCGTACAGGTAAACTGTGGGCGTTTCAGCATTTCGATGTGGTGCCTGACCTGCTTTGCCTGGCAAAGGGCTTCGGAGGAGGTCTGCCCATAGGTGCCTTTGTCGGTAATAAAAATGTGATGCAATGCCTCACTGACAAACCCGTTTTAGGACACATAAGCACATTTGGAGGTAATGCCGTGTGCGCAGCAGCGGCCAAAGCAACCCTTCACACCATCATAAAAGAGCGGTTGTGGGAAAAGGCAGCGGCACTGGAAACCCTTTTTCGCGAAAAGCTCAGACATCATAAAATAAAAAACATCAGCGGTAAACGACTGCTGCTGGCTGTAGAATTTGAAGACTTTCGTGAGAACAAAAGGATCATTGACAAATGCATTGAACGCGGGTTACTGCTCGACTGGTTTCTGTTTGCTGATCACGCCATGCGCATTGCTCCCCCACTGATCCTTGACGAAAAAACCGCTGAAAAGGCATGTGCCGTGATCATCAATACCATAAATGAAATATAAAATAGCTTGTTTTTCCGATTTTTATTAATTTTACTATTGTGAATAGGTTGGTCGAAACGGATTACTGAAAAAAGCAACAGCATGGCGAAACAATACCTCGATGCTGACATGAAACGCATCCTGGCGCAGAAGCCACTACAAAGTTTGCCGGTTCTGGGTTTTTTTGAGAACTATCCCCTGCAAAAGTCCATGCGGCAGGGCGAATTTGTCTTGCTTTTAGGGACCAGTGACTATCCATGGGCTTACCTCTGCGGTGACAATCCCGAAGACCTCTATACCTTGCTCGAAAAATTCAACTTCGAAAGCCTGTACTTTGCCAATGTGGAAGAATGGATGCTTCCCGTGCTGACCCACACCCGTAAGATTGAATGGAAGCTAACCACACACAGGTACTATCTCCCGGACAACCGTAACGTTGATCCGCCCGACTATATCTCCAAGATGCTGGATGCCTCGATGGCCGATTACATCTATGAAAGATCAGCCTATAAGGACTTTACCTCAGTGGAGTACATCAGGGAACGTATTGAAAAAGATGTTTCAGCGGCAGTTTGGATTGATGGTGAAATGGTGGGTTGGGGCCTTACTCACGACGATAACAGCCTGGGATTTCTGAATGTAATACCTCCCTACAGGGGACAGGGACTCGGGGAGAGCCTGCTGCGCTTCCTGGTAATGCAGAAAAAGAGGAATAAAAAGCCGGTGTTCGTCAATATTGAACCGCACAATCATCAATCAATCAACCTGGTTAAAAAACTGGGCTTTGTTTTCGACAGGGAGGTTAACTGGTTAAAGCTGCATTGACAATGTACCTGTCTGAAAAACCGGTTTGTTGATGCTTTTTAAACCCGCTCAATAACAAAAAGTTCCACCTCTTCTTTTTCGCGGAGTTCCCTCAGCCAGCTCTTCTTGTTTCCGGGCGCTTGTTTCACACCTTCCTTGTACAAAGCTATACATTGAAAGGTTCCGTTTTGTTTAAGAAGGGCTTGTTCGATGGGATGTTCGCTGGTAATCCCAGAAATCAGGCAAAAATTTGAGAACAGCAGCAATACCCTGGTGCCTTTCGGACATTTAATTGCCATTTCCTCAAAAAAGCGATCAAAATAACCCTCTTCAAAATAGGTGGCCCTGTCTAATTC
>JAVIYP010000035.1:0-28108 GCA_031323845.1 Bacteroidales bacterium
CCTCAGATGATGAACATGAAGATAATAAACTTATATTTGAAAAAAAACTGTCCAAAGGGACCAGACCATTACCCCTCAAAATCTAGGATTACTGGTTTTTTTGCACTTTTGTAAATGTTAACTATTTCATTCCTAATGCGTAATCCTGATTGTCTTGTCCCAGTACCAGATGATTGTTCAACAATTTTATAAATAATTCTATCAAATTCATCTTCTAAGTTTTCAATAAACAAGTCTAATGGTTCATAACCACCTAGTGCTTCTTTCATAGATATTGCGCAATTAAGTTTTAAATCAAAATTTATTGCAGTTGATTGATTTGTCGGACTTAACATTATAATGTCTTGATAGGATTCAGTTGATTTCGTTTGATTTACAAAGTTCAATCCACCTTTTCCAGAAATTATCTGAAGAACCCCATCATTTAAATTTATTATGTTATAAAGCCCCCACATACCATTACCTTGTCCAATCTTCTTATCTCTAGTTACGCCTTCCTGTATTGCAAGAGAAATAGCATCAGAAGCATTTCTTGGTTTATATGTGGAATCTCTCAGGGACTGATAAATTCCTTGCCCGTAATCAAAAATACATATTTTCAGAATTTGACTGTCTTTTAATACTTGTCCCATTATAAATCCAGTGTTTTCATTTGAATGTTGAATTACATTATCCATAATTTCGTTTAATCCCCATTCACAAGCTTGTAATATTCCTTCTTCAACCATAACAGTTTTTACGAATGCTTGAAAGAAATCCATTTACTAAAAGATGGACATCATCAGATGAATGAAATAACCAAACCCTATCTAAAAAATTTGTACCCAAACCTGTTGTCGTTTTATCAATTTCATCTGGGCTTAAAAAATGAATTTTTCTTAAATATGTTGGAACATTTATAAATTCAAACTCTACATTCAATTCAGTTCTAAAATAATGAATATATCCAGCTATTGGTACAGTAGGATAGGGGAATACTTTTTCAATTTGTTCTAAGTCAAATATAATTTTTTGATGTTTAAATTTAAAATGTAGTCTTTTTAGGCTATTTATGA
This sequence comes from Bacteroidales bacterium, assembly GCA_031323845.1. GTDB lineage: Bacteria > Bacteroidota > Bacteroidia > Bacteroidales > UBA7960 > PUPG01. Next base: position 1,056 of record JAVIYP010000035.1, read on the forward strand.
CTTCAGGTATTAATCGCTTATTAGTCAAGTTATATGGTCTAATAACATTATCATAAACCTTACTATTATAATTCCAAAAATACTTTCTTTTTTTCCTATAACTCATTTTTCAGTCTTTACAATTAGTGCCAACTCCGATATACCATCATTTCATATATACGTCCTAATACTTTTTATCGTAAAGGATATGCTCTGATCTTGCCCGTAATGTTCGGAGGTTGGCCCGGTGCGGGACTGACCGGTATTACCATTCGTTAAACCCCTACGGCAGAACCAAATGCGTAAAGCATTAGAATTTTCAGCTTTTCACAAATGATTATCAGATCATCTTTTCGATGATCAATAATCGGTTGCATGTGTTATATTTTTCCAAATCTAAGGAAAATTTTCTGAAATTGATAGCAATTCAATAAGCTTGGCCATAACTCCGCTATTCCATCATTGCATCTATACGTCTTAATCCTTGTTATCGTGTTTTTTGTTGTGAAAAAAATGGCACCTTCTGGAATTCAAGCATCAAAAGCAGCATTATTTATGTGTTTTTGAGTGGTTTGATAGGCAACCTGCGCAGCATTCCGCCCGCATGCTGCAATAAAGCCGCGTGCTTATAAGAGGAGAAAAGTTTGTTTTTGTTACTGTTTTGATACCGCCAGAAACACAACAGCCTGTCTATCAGCTGATAAACAGGCTATTTTAGTAGCGGGGGCAAGATTCGAACTTGCGACCTTCGGGTTATGAGCCCGACGAGCTACCTCTGCTCCACCCCGCAATATTTTCTGTGCGCAAAGATACAAAAGCTTCGCAAACTAACAAAATGTTTTTTCTGACTCATGATAAATTATGGCAAAAACATCATGTATTCCTGATAAACACCTGCCAGGAAAGCATGCAGGCCATCAAACAAAATCATTACCTTTGCAGTCCATAAATATACGCCTCTTTTTCAGGAACATTACAACATGCACAAATCAGGCTTCGTCAATATCATCGGTAAACCCAATGTGGGCAAATCAACCCTGATGAACAACTTTCTCGGGGAAAAACTGTCCATCATCACTCCCAAAGCGCAAACCACCAGGCATCGCATACTGGGCATTGCCAACGGGGAGGATTACCAGATCATATTTTCCGATACGCCCGGGATCCTCAACCCCCAATACAAACTCCAGGAGCACATGATGCAGTTTGTTAAGAGCGCCCTGGATGATGCCGACCTGTTTATTGTGCTGGCCGAGACCGGCGACGACCCCGCAGCGGAAGACATATACGCCCGCATCAACAAGTCCGGAGTCCCGGTGTTTTTGCTGATCAACAAGATCGACCTCGCTAAACAGGACGAGGTGCTGCTGGCAATCACAAAATGGGAAAAGGCCTACCCCGGGTGGCATGTGTTGCCCGTTTCAGCACTAATGGGATTCAACCTGGAGCAGGTTTTTCACAAGATACTGGAGCTTTTGCCCGAATCCCCTCCGTTTTATCCCAAAGATGAACTCACCGACAAACCGGTCAGGTTTTTTATTTCAGAAATCGTCAGGGAAAAAATACTGATGAACTTCCACCAGGAGATTCCCTATTCGGTTGAAGTGGATGTTGATGAATTCAAGGAAGAGGGGGGGCTGGTGCGTATCCGTTGCAACATCCATGTGGCCAGGCAAAGCCAGAAAGGGATCATTATCGGGCATCAGGGCAAAGCCCTGAAAAAAATCGGAACGGAGGCAAGAATAAGCATGGAACAGTTTTTAGGCAAGAAAGTCTTCCTGGAACTGTTTGTAAAGGTCACCAGGAACTGGCGCGAAGATGAGATGCAGCTGCGCCGCTTTGGCTATCGCCGGTAATCCGGTCCTGCGGTTTTCAACACAACACTAAACGAACGAAACACTATGTCAAACATACTGGCCCTGGTAGGCCGCCCCAACGTGGGCAAATCAACCCTGTTTAACAGGCTTACAAAAAGACGGATGGCCATCGTTGACCCAACGGCCGGCGTGACCCGCGACAGGCACTATGGCAAGTCGGACTGGAACGGCCTTGAGTTTTCCGTTATTGACACCGGCGGATATGTCACCGACTCCGATGATGTTTTTGAAGAGCAGATCCGTGCCCAGGTTGAGATTGCCATGGAAGAAGCTGATGTGATCCTTTTTCTTGTGGATACCATGGAGGGCATCACCCCGCTGGATGAGGAAATGGCCGATAAGCTCAGGCGCAGCGGTAAAAAGTATCTGCTGGTGGCCAACAAGGCCGACAACAGCCGGCTGATGAATGAGGCCTCTGTCTTTTTTGCCCTTGGCGTGGACCAGGTTTACCCCGTATCATCCATTAATGGCAGCGGCACCGGCGACCTGCTCGATGAGGTCGTGGCTTGTATGAAGAAAACACCTGAAGAGGAAACGGAAGAGGACATCCCACGATTTGCCATCATTGGCAGGCCGAATGTAGGAAAGTCGAGCCTGGTGAACGCCCTGCTGGGTGCTGAAAGAACCATCGTAACGGATATCCCGGGCACCACCCGCGACACCATTTACAGCCGCTACAACAAGTTCGGGCTGGATTTCTACCTGGTGGATACGGCCGGCCTGCGCAAAAAGGGAAAGGTGACAGACAACATTGAGTTTTATTCGGTGATGCGCTCGGTGCGCGCCATTGAACTTGCAGACGTCTGCCTGCTGATGGTTGATGCAACAAGCCCGTTTGAAACCCAGGACCTGAACATCTTTGCCCTGGCAGCCAGAAACAACAAAGGCCTGGTGATCCTGGTGAACAAATGGGACCTGTACGAAGACAAAACACATCATTCCACCAAGGATTACAAAGCTCAAATCATTGAGCGCATTGCACCATTCACCGACGTTCCCATCATTTTTACCTCCATACCCGGCAAACAGCGTTTGCTGAAAGGCATTGAGACCGCCATTGAAGTCTATCATAACAGGAAAAGAAAAATATCAACCAGCCAGCTGAATGCCGTTTTGCTGCCCGTCATTGAGAAAAACCCGCCGCCGGCAACCAAGGGGAAGTATATAAAGATCAAATATGTGACGCAGCTTCCCACCCATTACCCTTCTTTTGCCTTTTTCTGCAACCTGCCCCAATACGTCCGTGAGCCCTACCTGCGTTTCCTTGAAAACCAGATTCGTGCCCACTGGGACTTCTCAGGAGCACCCATGAAGATCTATTGCCGGAAAAAATAAAGCCTATGCCAGACGAAGCTACAAGAGTGGACAAATGGCTGTGGTCGGTAAGGCTCTTCAAAACGCGCAGCCAGGCCACCCAGGCCTGCCGGAACGGTAACGTAAAAATTGACGATCAGCCTGTAAAACCATCGCGTGAGATCGCCGAAGGCATGCTGATCGATATTCGCAGGGGTCCCATTCATCAGACAATAAAAGTGCTGGCGCCACTGAGCAAACGTGTGGGTGCCAGACTTGTACCGCAGTATATGCAAGACCTGACCCCGGAAGAAGAATACAAAAAACTCCAGGCGATAAAAGCCCATGACGGCTCCCGGCCCCATGGCAGAGGCAGGCCGACAAAAAAAGAACGCAGGGACCTCAGCACCTGGTTCGGATGGGACTGAGAAGCGGCCGGAAACAATCTGTTGGCGTGCCGGTGGCAGCAAAGTGTTAAAAAAAATGATGTGCTCCACAGCAAGGCAGACAAGGATTATGAAAAAAATTCCCGTATATTTGTCCTCTTTCAAACGGTGAACCTCATAGTTACACTCGTTTGCATCTTTATACTAACCGAAAAAAACATCCAAGACTAAAACACTGTTCTCATGAAAGAAATGAAAGATTACATTGCACAACACAAAGACAGGTTCCTGGCTGAGTTGTTTGAGTTGATCCGGATTCCTTCCATAAGTTCAAAAGAAGAACATAAGGACGACATGTACAAAGCCGCGGGCTGGGTTCGCGACAATTTACTGTCGAAGGGAGCCGACAAGGCTGAAGTTTGCGACACCGAAGGCCATCCTGTTGTTTATGCCGAAAAGATGATAGACGCTGCCCTGCCTACAGTGTTGATTTACGGCCATTATGATGTGCAGCCTGTGGAGCCTCTTGAGCTTTGGAAAAGCAAACCTTTTGAGCCGGAAGTCAGGGACGGAAAGATCTATGCCAGGGGTGCAGATGATGACAAAGGTCAGATGTTCATGCATTTTGCTGCCTTTGAATTCATGGTGAAGCACGACAAGCTGCCCTGCAATGTTAAGTTTATGATAGAAGGTGAAGAAGAAATTGGCTCTCCCAGCCTGGGAAAATTTCTTACAGAGAACCGTGAAAAGCTTGCTGCCGATGTGATCCTGGTCTCCGACACAGCCATGCTGGGTGCCGATGTGCCCTCCATCACCACAGGACTGCGCGGTTTATCCTACGTCGAGGTGCATGTCACCGGTCCAAACCGCGACCTGCATTCGGGCCTTTACGGTGGCGCCGTGGCCAATCCGATCAACATCCTCTGTGATATGATCAGCAGTCTTATTGACAAGGACGGCCGCATCACCGTAAAAGGTTTTTATGATGACGTAGAAGAACTCTCAGACGAGGAAAGGGCCGAAATGGCACGTGCACCCTTCAATGAGGAAGACTACAAAAAGTCCATCAACGTCAAAGCACTGAGGGGCGAAAAAGGTTACTCAACCCTCGAAAGAACAGGCATCAGACCATCACTCGACGTCAATGGCATCTGGGGCGGACATACCGACAAGGGAGCAAAAACCGTACTTCCCTCCGAAGCCCACGCCAAAATATCCATGCGACTGGTCCCACATCAGAATTCCGACAAAATCACCCGGATTTTTTCAGATCACTTTAAGTCAATAGCACCTGATTATGTTACCGTAAAGGCAGACTTCCTGCATGGAGGCGAAGGCTACGTAAGCCCTGTAAATACGGTGGCCTACCAGGCAGCCAGCAAAGCCTACGAAACCACCTACGGAAAAAAACCCGTCCCCTACAGAAGCGGAGGCAGTATTCCCATTATATCCATGTTTGAACAGATACTGGGCACTAAATCCATTCTGATGGGATTCGGACTCGAATCGGACGCCATCCACAGTCCCAACGAGAACTATCCCCTGGCGCAATTCATCAAAGGCATGGAAACCATTCCATTCTTTTACAAGTATTTTGCCGAAGATCTGAAACAGTAAGCCACAGTTTGCCGTAATTCATAGGGCCTGCATGTAAGAGAACCCGTCGTTCAGTACATGGCTGGCCTTCCTTCCTTTTAATGCGTTTTTAAAAATCCATTTTAAACTATTGTTGAAATAAAATTTTGTTCTATTTTAGCAGCCATTAGCCTGAATATATGGTATAATTAAACTCAGATGATCATGGAGGTAACCCGTATTTTTGATTTGCTGGACCATTACGCAGCATTATGCCCTGACAAGCAGGATGCCCTTGCAGGTAAAGAAGACGGTGTTTGGAAAACCTATTCAACAAAAGACTGGATCAACAACAGTAACTACATCAGTTACGGCCTGATGGAGCTTGGGGTAAAAAAAGGTGACAAGATTGCCTCGATCACCTTTAACAGGCCGGAATGGAATTTCCTGGACATGGGTGTTCAACAGTGTGGTGCGCTGCACATTCCGATCTACCCTACCATCAGCGACAGTGACTATGCGTATATCCTTGAGCACGCAGAGGTGAAGTTTGTGTTTGTGGCTGGTGAAGAAATGTACCGCCGCATCAAGGACATCGTACCTAAAATTCCATCGATACAGGCGGTGTACACATTCCGCGACCTGTTCGGGGTGCAGCATCTGGACGAGCTTATCCGGCTTGGCAAGGACAATCCCCGGCCTGAGGAGCTGCAAAAGATCAAAGACAGCATCAGCCCCGACGACCTGGTTACCCTGATTTACACATCGGGCACAACGGGTACGCCTAAGGGCGTTATGCTTACCCACAACAACATCATCAGCAACTTCAAGGCAGTGGCCTATATCCCGCCGTATGGACCTGAGCACAGGGCCATGAGTTTTTTGCCCATCTGTCATATCTATGAAAGGATGATGAACTATCTGTTCCTGTACAAAGGCCTATCGCTGTACTATGTTTCCAACATGGGTGTCATTGCTGAAAGTCTGAGAGAGGTTCATCCGCACGTCTTCACAACGGTGCCACGTTTGCTGGAAAAGGTTTACGACAAGATCCTAATGAAAGGCCGTGCCCTGAAAGGCATCAAAAAGCATATCTTCTTCTGGGCCAACAATGTGGGGTTAAACTATGAGATAGGCAAGGAAAAGCGCAATCCCGTTTATGCCCTCAAGCTCAGGATAGCCAGGAAACTGGTTTTCAGCAAATGGAAAGAAGCCCTGGGCAAGAACCTCGACATTATCGTTTCAGGTGGGGCGGCCTTACAACCCCGGCTGAACCGCATTTTCTGGGCTGTGGGCTTACGCATCATCGAGGGTTACGGACTTACGGAAACTTCGCCCGTGATCGCCGTCAGTGATTTCAGTCCGAAAGGTGTAAAGTTTGGCACTGTGGGCCCCGTGCTGAAAGGTGTACAGGTGAAAATAGCCGAAGATGGGGAAATACTGGTCAAAGGTCCCAATGTAATGAAAGGCTATTACAAGGATCCTGAGCTTACCCGTGAAGTGATAGACGAATACGGATGGTTACACACCGGTGATGTGGGCCGGTTTGAACCCGAAGGACAGTTGCGCATTACCGATCGCAAAAAGGTTATTTTCAAAACTTCTTTTGGGAAATACATCCATCCCCAGGTGCTTGAAAATGCGTTTAAAGAGTCTCCCTTCATTGATCAGATCCTGATCCTTGGTGAAAACCAGCCTTATCCGGCTGCCCTGGTCGTACCCGATTTCAACCATCTGCAATCGTGGTGCAAGGTGAAGCAGATCCCCTACACTACAAACGCCGAAATGGTCAGTTTGCCGCGTATCAGAAAACGCTTCGAAAAAGAGATCAACCATTACAACAAGCGTTTCGGGCAATACGAGCGCATTTCCAAATTTGAGATCGTTGATCACGAATGGGGCGTAGACTCCGGTCAGCTGAGTGCCACCCTCAAGCTTCGCAGGACGCACCTGATGCAGGAATATGCCGGCCTTATTGAAAAGGTTTATGCCAAAAAAAACGGCAACGACAATTACAGCTTATAGCAGCGGTGAAACAGATACCGTTTTCAGTGTCAATCACTTTCTTTCATTGAAAGGCTGATGCGCTTTCGCTGGATGTCGACGCTCAGCACCTTTACCCGTACTTTCTGGTTGAGGCTGACCACTTCGGCGGGGTCCTTCACAAAGCGGTTGGCCAGCTGGCTGATATGCACCAGTCCGTCCTGATGCACCCCGATATCCACAAAAGCGCCAAAGGCGGTAATGTTGGTGATTATCCCGGGCAGCATCATGCCTTCTTTCAGGTCGCCGATGCTCTGAACGCTTTTGTCAAACTCAACATAACCGAAGGTTGCCCTCGGATCCCTCCCGGGTCTTGCCAGTTCCTTCATAATGTCCTTTAAGGTAGGCAAACCGGTCTTTTCGCATACATAGTTTTCCAGGATAATCTGTTGCTGCAGTGTTTTTTCCTGTATCAGTCCTGAAACGGAAACACCGAGGCCGGCAGCCATTGTTTCGACCACGGCATAGCTCTCGGGATGCACCGCAGTTTTATCGAGGGGGTTGTCAGACTGTGCCACCCGGATAAAGCCAGCAGCCTGTTCAAATGCTTTCGGACCCAGGCGCGGCACCTCCAGGAGTTCTTTTCTTGAAGAAAAAGCGCCTTTTTTAATCCTGTAATCGACGATGGCAGCGGCCAGTGCCGGCCCGATACCGGAGACATAGGCAAGCAGCTCCTTACTGGCCGTATTCAGCTCAACGCCAACGGCATTCACACAGCTCACCACGGTGTCATCAAGCGCCTGCCGAAGCATCTTTTGATCCACATCGTGCTGGTATTGCCCAACTCCTATTGACTTGGGTTCAATCTTCACCAGCTCGGCCAACGGGTCGGCCAGGCGGCGACCGATGCTGACAGCGCCCCTGACCGTAACGTCGAAGTCAGGGAACTCTTCGCGCGCCACATCCGACGCCGAATACACCGAAGCACCGCTTTCATTGACCATCACCGCCATCACGGGCCTGTCAAAGCGTATTCTTTTAATCAACTCCTCCGTTTCCCGGCCTGCAGTGCCGTTGCCAATGGCGATAGCCTCTGTACGGTAAGCATCTGCCAGGCTTTGTATTTTAGCCCTTGCCCTGGTTTTTTCGTTAGCCGGAGGGTGCGGGTAAATGGTTTCATTATGAAGCAGGCGTCCTTCTTCATCAAGACACACAATTTTACAGCCGGTGCGGAAACCGGGGTCTATGGCCATGATGCGTTTCTGGCCCAGCGGGGGCGCCAGCAGAAGCTGCCGCAGGTTCTCCGCAAAGACCTGTATGGCTTTTTTGTCGGCCGCTTCTTTAAGGCTGTGCCTCATTTCTGTTTCCAGGGAAGGCAGCAGAAGGCGCTGCCAGGAGTCATGCAAGGCCATGCCCACCTGTGCTGACACCTCTCCCCTGCCCTTGACAAACAGGCGCTCCAGGACAGCCACTGCCTCCTCTTTGTCCGGTTTAATAGAGATTTTCAGAAACCCTTCCGTCTCACCCCTGAACATAGCCAGTACACGATGCGACGGAGCACGGCGCGCGGGTTCAGACCACTCAAAGTAATCGGAATACTTTTCACCTTCCGTTTCCTTACCTTTGGCAACACGGCTGCCGATTACAGCGCTCCGTTGCATCAGGCCGCGGAGCCGTGCCCTGGCCCGGCTGTCCTCATTGACCCATTCGGCAACAATGTCGCGGGCTCCTGCGAGCACATCCTCTGCCGTATGCACCTCCAGCATGGGATCGACAAAGCGGGATGCGGCAGCAACGATATCGCCGGTGTTTTGCGCCATCATGATCCTGGCCAGGGGTTCCAACCCACGGGCTATGGCCACAGTGGCCCTCGTTTTACGCTTCGGGCGGTAAGGCAGGTAAAGGTCTTCAAGCGCTGCCATGTCAGCTGCATCCATAAAGGCACGCTCCAGCTCCGGGGTCAGCAAACCGCGCTCCTCCACCGAGGCCAGTATGGCCGCACGCCGCTTTTCAAGCTCCTCATAACGGGAAAGCAAGTCGCGTATGGCCGTCACCTGAACTTCGTCAAGCGAACCGGTCATCTCCTTTCGGTAACGGGCAATGAAAGGCACCGTGGCACCCGCTTTCAACAGCAGTGCCGTTTTCTCAACAAAACCCTTTGCAATACCGGTTTCCGACGCAATCCGGTCAAGGTGAATTCCGGAAATCTCTTCCATAAAATATGTATTCAAAAAAAAATAAACCACCATAACAGGCGCAGGCCATATGAAAGGTCCCTCAGTTTTTGCCGTTGGCCTGGCCGAAACCCAGGCGCAGCTGCGGATATTGCCTGAAGCTCAGCCTGTGATACGGACTCAGTCCGTACCGGGCAATGGCATCCCTGTGCGCAGGAGTTGGATAGCCCTTATTGGTATTCCACCCGTAATGCGGGAAATCACCGTGCAGTTGTTCCATGTATTCGTCGCGGGCGGTTTTGGCCAGAACTGAAGCCGCTGCAATGGACATGTACGTGGCATCGCCACGCACTACGCAGTGATACGGGATGCTGTTATACGGTTTGAAACGGTTCCCGTCGACCAGAATAGTGGCAGGCTGAGGCTTTAATTGTTCAAGAGCCTGTTGCATGGCAAGCACACTGGCGTTCAATATGTTTATTTCGTCAATTACGGCAGCATCCACCATGGAAACACCAAACGACACGGCACGTTCCATGATCGTGGTTTTGCAAAGATGTCGCTGTCCGGCCGAAAGTTTTTTCGAGTCCTGCAGCAGGTCAAACACACCGTCCGGAAATTTTTCAGGCAGGATCACTGCGGCGGCAAACACCGGACCTGCAAGGCAGCCGCGCCCTGCTTCATCACAACCTGCCTCGGGAAAAACAACGCCAAAGCTTTGTTTTAAGGGCTTGTGCATAACGTATTCAAAATGCCGTTAAAGATCATCCTGCCATCTTCGTTGCCCAGTTCTTCATCAGAAGCCCTTTCCGGATGCGGCATCATACCGAAAACATTGCGGTCCTTGTTGCATATCCCTGCAATATGCTCAAGGGAAGCATTGGGATTTGCTTCTTCTGTCAAGAGTCCATCCTGATCGCAATACCTGAACAACACCTGCTGGTGGTCATTCAACGACCTGATGACATCGTCGCCGGCAAAAAACCGGCCCTCTCCATGGGCAATGGGGATCTTCAGCACCGTGCCTGCTTCAATGCTCCCGGTAATCAAACTGTTGCCAGTCTCACAACGGATGAAGGTATTTCGGCAAATAAAGCGGTGGCTCGGATTGTGCAGCAGTGCTCCGGGCAGCAAATGCGCCTCGCAAAGGATCTGGAAACCGTTGCAAATGCCAAACACATAACCTCCCGATGAGGCAAAACGAATGACTTCATCCATAATGGGCGAAAAACGGGCTATGGCACCCGACCGCAGGTAATCGCCATAAGAAAAACCTCCCGGAAGAATGACCATATCAACGCCTTTAAGGTCTCTTTCTTTATGCCAGAGGCTGATCACTTCCTGTCCGAGTTTCTTCTTCAACACATAGATCATGTCATGATCACAGTTTGAGCCCGGGAATATCACTACACCGAATTTCATAGTTTCGTGGTTTGTTAATGCCGGTCAGGCCATCAGTACGGGGTTTGCCTTTCCATTCGGACTGCCGGCCCGGCAGGCACAAAAGTAATGATTTATGGAGAAATAATATAGACCATGGCCCGGCCGGCCAGAATAAACAGCAACAAGATGCCGAAAAGGATCTCCGTGAGCCTTTGTGACCTCATATCATAAAAGAAAACGGCCAGTGTAATGGTCAGCGGTATAGTCAGCAAGGCGTGATGCACATGGCTGAAATCATGTGCGAGAAGGTAAGACAAGACCGAGATAAAAAAGAACAAATACAGTAAGGTGATACGTTTTCTGGTGCGAATAGGTTTTGCTGTTTTATAGATGAGCTGCATTCTTAAAAAAGCAACAATGGAAAATACCGACAACACACCAATGAATAGCTTCTGATAAATGCTGATTTCCAATTCAAGCAGCTGAAGGGGTTTGGCGACAAAGGTCAGCTCTTCGTACCAGTGCAGGAATTCATCAACAAGCAGGAAATACACGAACAACATCAGCGCCGGACTTATCAGTCCCAGCAGTGAGGCGATGATGCGGCGAAGACTGACGATGTAGTAAAGGAACACTGAGGTAATCAGGGCCAGGTAGAAGGTCAGGGCAGGATAATAGAACAGACCGGCCATGGCGATCAGGAAACCGGCGTTGAACAATTCCCTGGAAATGGACTCTTCATCATAAACATCAAAAAGTTTGTTCAATGCCGGTATCAGAAACAGATTGGCAAACAGCAAGGGATAAAACGAGATCATGGCAGGTGTGCTGCTCATCAGCAGCAGATAAATCAAGCCCGGAAGCGCCGAATACCTGTCGGTAAACTCTTTTGAGGTAGCAACCTGGTTGATGTAAAAGACCTGTACCATAAGTACCACAAAAGACGTTATGGCTGTCAGCAGGGGTTTGTCTGTAAAGAATGGTATCAGCAGGTCAAAGAGCGGTCCGCTGCCGGTGCCGGTAACGATAAGGTTGTCCGGGGGATAGATAAACAGCTTCAGCCACAGCAGCCCGCTGATCAGCAGCAGCAGTATTGGGGTATACCAGTAAACTTTACGAAATACACGTACAAACATAACAGGTGCGCATAATGAGTCACTTCAGCAAGTCTTTACCGATATCGCGCCGGAAATACTTGCCTTTAAAGTCGATCTCCCCGACTTCTTTATATACCGTTTCTCTTGCTTTTTCAAGGGTTTCGGCCAAAGCGGTTACAGCCATGACCCTTCCTCCGCCGGTGAGCATACGGCCGGCTTTTTCAGTGACACCGGCATAAAACACCATGGCTTCGCCGGTTTTTTCCAGGCCACTGATCTCCATGCCCGTTTCATAAGTTCCGGGATATCCGCCGCTGCAAAGCATTACGGTGACTGCTGTTTCGGGGGTGATCACAGCGTTGCTGTCCTGAAGTCGTCCGGTGCAGCACTTTAACATAAGTTCCAGGAGGTCGGTTTTCAGCCTGGGCAGCACCACTTCAGCCTCCGGGTCTCCCAGCCTTACGTTGTATTCTATTACATAAGGCTGCTCCTCAACAATCATCAGACCGAAAAAAATAAAACCGCAATAGGCGATGCCGTCCTGCTTTAGCCCGTTGATGGTGGGGATCACGACCTGTTGTTCTATTTTTTCCATCAGGGCTTCGCTGGCAAAGGGCACCGGGCTCACCGCACCCATTCCGCCGGTGTTGGCACCGGTATTATGTTCGCCCACCCGTTTATAATCCATTGCCGAAGGCAGCATACAGTAATGCTTGCCATCGGTGATCACAAAAACCGACAGCTCTTTGCCCTCCAGGAATTCTTCGATGACCACTTTTTTGGAAGCTTCCCCGAATTTCTGACGGCAGAGCATCTCCTCGAGTACTTCCCCGGCTTCCTGGCTATGGCTGCAGATGACCACGCCCTTACCGGCGGCCAGTCCGTCGGCTTTCAGCACATAAGGGGGAGGCAACTGGCTGAGAAATTCGACAGCTTCCTGAAACCCGTCACAAGAGAAGGATCGGTAAGCAGCCGTCGGGATGTTGTGCCTCTTCATGAAGGCTTTGGCAAAAGCCTTGCTGCCTTCCAGTAAAGCACCTTCCGCTCCCGGCCCGACAAAGTGAATATGCTGCAGTCCGGGTTCGGCGGCAAAATAATCGCCCAGACCTTTTACCAACGGCTCTTCAGGACCAACCACTACCAGGTCGATGCTGTTCTGAACGGCAAAAGCCCCGATGGCCTTAAAATCCAGCAAACTGAGGGCAACGTTGGTTCCGCATTGAGCAGTACCGGGGTTTCCCGGAGCAATATACAGGGCATCGCACAGCGGACTCCGGCTTATCTTGACGGCCAGGGCATGCTCACGTCCACCGCCTCCCAGGATCAATACGCGCATATCTTATCGTGATGTGTTAACAAGTAAACAACTACATTCTTACTTCCGGTCAGAGACCAGATCAAATTTACATTTTTTTTTAATTCGACCTCGGTTCTTCACTATACCTCTCGGAAGATGCTCCTTAACAGGAGATATTTAAATGAAATGCGCCTGCATACCACCATTTAATTTGCTATTTTTGCATTTGGATGACATACAGGTGATGCACAGGGTAAAAACCTGATCACCATCTGAGTATTTATCTCCAAACAAGCCGGCACATAAAAGAAAGGCCCCGAAACCATGCAGACCAAAATTCCAACAAGCATTTATTCAGAGATAGGCACCCTGGAGTGTGTGCTGATCCACAGTCCCGGACAGGAAGTGGAAAACATGACCCCGGAGAATGCTGAGAGGGCATTGTACAGTGACATTCTGAACCTTGCGGTTGCCAGGAAGGAATACGACCAGTTCAAACGTGTGCTTGAAACCGTAACGCAATGTTTTGAGATCAAAGACCTGTTAAGGCAGATTTTAAAAAACGAAAAGGTCAAGCAAGGTTTGATCGAAAAGATCTGCAAGTATGAGGGTGCATGCTGCATCAGTGATTACCTGCTTGGACTGGATGCTGAAGCCCTGAGCCAGGCACTCATTGAGGGGGTTCCGGTTCAGAAAAACACACTCACGAACTTCCTGAGCAAGGACCGCTTTTCGCTGAAGCCGCTCCATAACTTCTTTTTCACGCGCGATGCGGCCATTTCGGTGTATGACAGCGTGCTGGTCGGTGCTATGGCTTCGCCTGTCCGTTTAAGGGAAAGCCTCATTATGGAAGCCATTTTCGACTTTCATCCTTCTTTCAGTACCCGCACCGTTAACCCCAATACGGGAAAAACATGGGACACCTCCGTTTCCATTGAAGGGGGCGATGTTCTTGTTGTGCGCGACGACATCATCCTGTGCGGCATCGGCTCGCGCACCACCTCGCAGGGTGTCGACTTCCTGCTTTCGCATCTCAAGAACAAAAAAGAAAAACAACACATACTGATCCAGGAACTGCCCATGACGCCTGAATCCTTCATTCACCTTGACATGGTATATACCATGCTCGACCGGGATGTGTGCATGCTATACGAGCCTATCATCATGAAGATGAACAAGTACCAAACGGTTCACATATATGCTGAAGGTGGTGAAGTCAGGTTTATCAGGGAGGTAAAAAACCTGCCGGAGGCTTTGCAGAAGCTTGGACTTGATCTAAAACCGGTGTTGTGTGGTGGCAGCAACGACCAGTGGCAGCAGGAAAGGGAGCAATGGCACAGCGGTGCCAACTTTTTCGCCTTAGGTCCAGGAAAGGTCATCGGTTACGCGCGCAACATCCACACCCTTAATGCACTGTCGGAGCAAGGGTTTGCCGTAATCAGGGCTAAGGATGTCATGAAAAAATGCGTTGACCTGAACGAATACGACCGCTATGTAATAACTGTTGAAGGGTCGGAGTTGCCACGTGGTGGCGGCGGCGCCAGGTGCATGACCATGCCTGTCAGACGAAAACCCTTGAACTGATAGTAAGCACCGGACACATTCTTTATATTCGCGACACCAATGAAAACATCAGCACCCGCACTTTTGGCACTGGCACTAATGCTGGTTGCCATACAGTCGTGTAAACGACAGGATATCCAAACCAACAGAAACCTCGAACAGGCGCACAGACCTGAACTGAGCCACATCATGGCACCCGGCATGGGCACTGTCGGTCTGATCCGTGAGGGCAGCATCCATATATACTACATGGATGAAACCGGACAGTGGTTTGCCGATGAAAGCTCACGCTTCGACATCCCTGAAAACAACCGGGGTGTGCTGGCCATGGGCATGGGCACCATTGCCGTTAAACAAGACAAAGCCCTTGATTTTTACAGGCTCAATCCGTTTAATGTCTGGGAAAAAGAAGCCTACCTCAGCTTTCAGCTTCCAAAAAAACATGACCGCCTGATGGCGATGAAGATGCCATGGGAGATTGGCATCATTGCCGTTGAAACAGAAGGCCGTGTTGATTTTTATTATTTCTATGATCAGTCGTGGCAGTACGACCCGACGGCAAGCTTTACCCTCCCATCCGGCATTAAAGAGTATTACCCAGCAGGTGATATGACGCTGGCCGTAATTTACGATGACAAGCTGGGACTTTACTATCTCAGTCCGGAAGCGGGATGGCAATTCATGGACCAGGAATCCTATGTGCTTAAGCTGCCCGAGGGTTACGAGGGTGTTGTTCCTTATGAGAGGCGTACCATTGCTGTGCTTAAAGAAAACAGCCTGCTCTTTTATGCTCTCGACACTGAGAACGACCGCTGGGTGATGCTCCGGGATTTAAAATTCGACCTGCCAGGCTGAGACGAGACCATTCTCTTCCAGCACTTTTCTGAGATATCCTGCCGTAAGGGTGTTGTTCTGCCTTGCCAGATCTTCCGGACTGCCTTCACCCACAATGGTGCCTCCGCGCAAACCGCCCTCGGGACCAAGGTCAATGATGTAGTCCGCCACCTTGATAACATCCATGTTGTGTTCAATGACAAGCACCGTGTTACCCCTGTCGACAAGCCTGTTGAGCACCTCCATCAGCACCCGCACATCTTCAAAGTGGAGCCCTGTTGTAGGTTCGTCGAGGATGTACAATGTTTTACCGGTGTCGCGCCGGGCCAGTTCGGCGGACAGCTTAACGCGCTGTGCCTCACCTCCGGACAGGGTTGTGCTGCTTTGCCCGAGTGAGATGTAGCCCAGGCCGACATCTTCAAGGGTTTTTAGTTTCGATGCAATGTAAGGAATGTGTTCAAAGAACTCCATGGCCTGGCTGATGCTCATGTCGAGCACGTCGTTGATGCTCTTCCCCTTGTATCTGACCTCGAGGGTTTCCCTGTTGTAACGCTTACCCTGGCAGGTTTCACAATGCACATGCACGTCGGGAAGGAAGTTCATTTCAATGATGCGCATTCCTCCGCCCTGACAGGTTTCGCAACGTCCGCCCTTCACATTGAAGGAAAAACGCCCGGGCTTGTAGCCGCGGATCTGGGATTCGGGCAATGCGGCGAACAGTTTCCGGATCTCGTCAAACACCTTGGTGTAAGTGGCGGGATTGGAACGCGGAGTGCGGCCAATGGGCGACTGGTCCACTTCAATCACCTTGTCGAGGTGTTCGAGTCCGGCAATGTTGTTATAAGGCAGGGGTTTTTTCTCCGACCGGTGAAAATGCCTGCTGAGGGCAGGATACAGGGTTTCATTGACAAGCGACGACTTGCCGCTGCCTGATACCCCGGTGACACAGATCAGCGTTCCAAGTGGTATGCTCAGGTCAACACCCTGAAGGTTGTTTCCGGCAGCACCCGAGAGCGTCAGCCTTTTGCCATTGCCCTGGCGCCGTTTGAGAGGCAATGGTATTTCGCGCTTGCCGTTGAGGTATTCGGCCGTTACAGAGGCATGTTGCATGATCTGCAAAGGAGTTCCCGTCGCCACGATTTCTCCGCCACGGCTGCCCGCACCAGGCCCGATATCCACCACATGGTCGGCGGCCAGGATCATATCCCTGTCGTGCTCAACAACAATGACGGAGTTGCCGATGTCGCGCAGTTCCTTCAAGGCATCAATAAGCCTGTTGTTGTCGCGCTGATGCAATCCTATGCTCGGTTCGTCGAGGATGTAGAGCACACCCGTAAGCTGTGAACCGATTTGCGTAGCCAGGCGGATGCGCTGGCTTTCACCTCCCGACAGGCTGCGGGCCGGCCGGTTCAGCGAAAGATAATCCAATCCGACATTCAATAAAAAGCTAAGACGCACGCTAAGCTCCCTTAATATCTCTGAAGCGATGCGCAATCTTTTTTCATCAAGAACAGCGGGTAAATGGTCCATATACTGTTTCAGCTGTCCCATATCCATCCCGGCATAATCGGCAATGTTTTTCTTATCAATTAAAAAATGCAGGGATTCCTTGTTCAGCCGTTGACCCTTACATTCAGGGCATTCTTTTTGCCGCATGAAGCTGCCCGCCCAGCGACGCAGGGATCCGGATGCACCCTCGTCATACTGATTGCGGATAAACTGGATGATCCCTTCAAAATTGAGCGCATACGTACTGGTAACGCCAAGTCGCTCATGCTTTACCCTGAACACCTCATCGGAGCCGTACAGGATGGTGTTTACGGCCTCCTCGCTGAAGTTGGCAATGGGTGTGTCAAGATCATAACCGTATTTGAGGCCGATGGCTTCAAGCTGACCGGTGATCCAGGCACTTTTTGACCTGGCGATGGGCGCCAGACCTCCTTTCCGTATGGATAAGGAAGGATCGGGTATTATTTTTGACAGGTCCATCTCACTGACCGTCCCAAGGCCATTGCAATGAGGACAAGCACCATAGGGCGAGTTGAAGGAAAAAGAATTGGGTTCAGGATCCTTGTATGATATGCCGGAGTCGGGACACATCAGGTTTTTGCTGTAATAGTGAACGCTGTTGTCGTCGACGTCAAGCAGCATCACCATTCCTTTTCCATGTTTGAGTGCGGTTTGCAGCGATGCCTTCAGGTGGTTCCGGCCCGAAGGATGTACCGTCAGGCGGTCAACCATGATCTCAATGTCATGGATCTTATAGCGGTCGAGCTTCATGCCGGGCGTTAACTCAAGCACCTCCCCATCAATGCGAACCCGGAGGAAGCCCTGCCTGCGCACGTGTTCGAACAGTTCCCGGTAATGCCCCTTCCGGCCTTTCACCAGGGGTGCCAGCAACAGCAGGTTTCTGCCGTTGAACCGCTCCAGGATAAGATCAAGGATGTGTGCTTCCGAATAGCGAATCAGCTTTTCTCCCGTGACCCAGGAATGCGCTTCGCCGATGCGGGCAAACAGAAGGCGCAAAAAGTCGTAGATCTCGGTAATGGTACCGACGGTAGAACGCGGGTTACGTCCACCGGTTTTTTGTTCAATGGAAATTACCGGGTTAAGCCCGGTGATCTTGTCCACATCGGGACGTTCGAGCGACCCCAGAAACTGACGTGCGTAGGCCGAAAAAGTCTCAATATAGCGCCGCTGACCTTCTGCATAGATGGTGTCAAAAGCCAGCGATGATTTGCCGCTACCGCTCAACCCGGTGATCACGGTAAGTGCATTGCGCGGAATAACCACATCAATGTTTTTCAGGTTATGCTCCCGGGCACCATAAACCTCGAGGTTTTCAGAAAATTCAGCTGACGATAAGGCCTGCATGGTCAAAAATTAATCTGCAAAGTTACGCATCTTTAAAGGATTGATTGACCATAATTGTTTATTTTTGGGATGATGTAAACGGAAGAAATCACTGCGGACGGCAGCGGATCAGGCCTTAAGCCCCGGATAAACCTCTTTTGCATCATCACTAATAAGTATAAAAAACCAAGGCGAAAAGCAGTTATGAAAGGAATTATTTTAGCCGGGGGATCCGGCACACGCTTGTACCCCATCACCATGGCCATGAGCAAGCAGCTGATGCCTGTTTACGACAAGCCCATGATCTATTATCCGCTTTCCATACTGATGATAGCCGGCATACGCGATGTACTCATCATTTCCACGCCTGAAGACCTGCCGCATTTTGAACGTTTGCTGGGTGACGGCAGCCGTCTTGGCTGCAACTTCAGCTATGCCGTTCAGGAAGTCCCCAATGGCCTTGCACAGGCTTTTGTCATCGGTGAACGGTTTATCGGTAAGGATAAAGTGGCCCTGGTTCTCGGTGACAATATCTTTTACGGCACAGGCCTGTGGGAAATGCTGGAGTCTCACAATGATCCCGACGGAGGTGTCATCTTTGCCTATCACGTTTCCGATCCGGAACGATACGGAGTAGTGGAGTTTGACAAAAACCGCAACGCCATCAGCATCGAAGAGAAACCGGCAAAGCCCAAATCAAACTATGCCGTGCCGGGTCTTTATTTTTACGATAACAGTGTTGTTGAAGTGGCAAAAAACATTAAGCCCAGTGCAAGAGGTGAATATGAGATCACCGATGTAAACCGTCATTACCTGGAAGCGGGCAAGTTGAAGGTCGGCATTATGAGCCGGGGTACCGCATGGCTCGACACAGGGACTTTTGAGTCGCTGATACAGGCGGCACAGTTTGTGGAAGTCATCGAAAGCCGCCAGGGACTTAAGATCGGATGCATTGAAGAAATCGCCTACAGGAAAAAATTCATCACGGCAGATCAGTTGAAAACCATTGCACAGCCGCTTCTAAAGAGTGGTTACGGCGATTACCTGCTTCGCATCATTAGCGAAAGATAACAACACATTGCAATACGGCCGGTAAGCAGCAGACAAGCATCATTTCAAAGCATAAAAGCCTTTAAAAAATGGATCAGCACATTCTTGACTTACAGGAACAGATAGAACGATTTATTCAGAAGCTTAAGCTTGATCTTGAGCCTGAGGGTTTATACCAGCCCGTTGCCTATTCTATGCAGCATGGAGGCAAGCGCATGCGTCCGCTGATGACGTTGCTGGCCTGCGAATTGTTTGGCGGTGACATCAGGGATGCTATGCCTGCAGCAGTGGGCATGGAGTTGTTTCACAACTTCACCCTGCTTCACGACGACATTATGGATGATGCACCCATAAGGCGAAACAGGCCGTCGGTGCACGTTAAATGGAACGTCAACACGGCCATTTTGTCAGGCGACCTCATGTATGCCCTGGCCTACAAGTATGTCAGCCAGGTTCCGGACACCGCTCTTCGAAAAGTGACTGATCTGTTCAGCAAGACCGTTATTGAAGTGTGCGAAGGGCAGCAGTACGATATGGATTTTGAAGCCCGGCAGGATGTCACTGCCGGCGAATACCTGAACATGATACGGCTTAAAACAGCCGTTTTGCCGGCGGCGTGTCTTCAAACCGGGGCCATTATTGCGGGGGCTCCTGACGATGGGCAGGCCGCCCTATACAACTTTGGCGAATACATCGGCATGGCTTTTCAGCTGCGCGACGACTGGCTTGATGTTTTCGGCGATGCGGTGGTGTTCGGCAAAAAGCCTGGGGGCGATATCCTGGCCAACAAAAAGACCTGGCTCTACATTCATGCCCTGGAGATGGCCAGGGAGGATCAGCGCCGGGTACTGCTCGGGGCATTCAACAATGAAATTGAAGACCCAGATGAAAAGGTAAGGATCGTCAAAGACATTTACCAACACCTCGACATTAATGCCCTGGCGCAAAAGGCAATGAAAGAGTACTACCTCAGGGCTATGGACAGTCTTGACAGCATTGAGGTTTTCGAATCGCGGAAAAAAGCGCTGCAGTCGCTTGCCGAAACGCTGCTTCACAGGGAGAAATGATAACAGGGCAGACACTCTGAGCGGGAGCAGGCCGTGTGTGTTGCAGCAGCTTCGATCTTACCGGTTATGGAACAGCCCAAAAGGGCTTCATATAAAGAAGCTCCCATTCAGTATAGTGTAACTGAACGGGAGCTTTTTGTTGCGGTCAGGCTTACATCAAAGCATGCCGTTTTTGCCGATTGGAATTAGTCTGAGAAGCTTAATTTAAGTGTTGTTTTACCACTTCAACCACTTCCGGAAGATCCATTTCCAGGTCTTTAAGATGCTCAAGGGTCGGGATTCCGTCTTTTGTCCAGCCTCTGCGTTTGTAAACCGCGTCTATCAGCTGTTCGTACCGTTGTTCCCGGTAGGTTCTGAGGACAGCCATTTTTTCTTCCACTGACTTGCCTTCGGGGTCAAAGCCAACGTCTTCCTTCAGCTGCTTGTCGTAACGTTCGGCACGTGATTCGTATTCTTCGGCGGTGACAGGGCCGGCGGCGCGGTAGGGTTGTGCATCATGGATGCGTTTGCCGTATCCGCGGCGCAGGTTAAACACCCGCTGGAAGTTATACACACGCTCACTCTGACGTATCAGCTCTTCTTTATTGAAAGGTTTTCCTGTTACCCCTTCATAAATGGCTACATAGTTATCGACATGCTCGGGAATTTTGTGCGGCTCATCGGCTTCTGCGTTGCTCTCGGGCACCACATCATTCCAGCAAAGCTTGCACAGGCCCTGCAATCCGAACCAGGTACGGAACATGGGCATGTAGTGAAGGGCATCCGCCTTGTCTTCAAAACTTGGAAGCTGGTTGTTCACCATATCCATAAAGATAAGCCAGGCTTCGTCGTGCTGCGGACCCTTGTTGGTCATGGCATAACCGCCCTGCTGAGCCAGCGACTCCTTTGAAACGTACTGTGAATACTCGAGGCCTTTGTTTTCCATGCCAATGTCGTGCAAAAACTTCGGATCGCCCCATCCCTTTTCGATGAACATCTCTTTCATCTTGCGGACACCCATACCGGCAATCAGGCCAAAGCCTTCGCCGCGGGCAAGCTGGTGCAGGAGCTCCAGGGAATCCTCCTGGCTGCCAAAGTTGAGATCAAGTCCGCCGGTACGCTCTTTGTTCAGGATGCCGTTTTCGTAGCATTCCATGATAAAGGCAACAATGGTGCCCCAGGTGATGGTACAAATGCCGTAAGTGTCGCAATAGAAGTTGGCTTCAATGATGTACTCGGGGTCAAAAATACCCAGGTTTGAACCCAGTCCGGCCGCATTTTCATACTCCGGCCCGTCAACAATGACTTTCTGTCCTTTGTAAGGCCCGGTTTTGAGCGGGAAGTCATCCACACCCTTGGCGCAGGACATGTTGCATCCTATCCAGCAGCCATCAAAAACATTCTGGGTAAAATACTTATCCCTGAAAATATTCGAATGGATCTTATCGCCGTCAGCGTGGCTTCCGTACTTGAAGTTATGCGTGGGCAACAAGTCATAATCATGCATTACGTTGATGATGTTGGCCGTTCCTTTTTTGCGCATCTGGCACTGATGATCGTCAAGTTCGCGCATTTCGCGGTTGAAACGCTTGCCGCGCTCACGGATCTTCTCCATGTCGGCCACATTGTTGAGGTTGCCTTTCACACCCTCGATACGCGATACGATGGCTTTGATCCTCTTGTCGCGCATAACGGTGCCGAGGCCGCCCCGTCCGGCTTGCTTCAGGCGGATCTTCTTACGTTTTACATCATAGAAGGTGAAGTTGATCATGCCGATGAGCGAATGCTCGGCAGCCGCCCCCGTAGAAACAACACCGATGTTTTTGTAGTCATTCTCATCCTGTGCGAACATTTCGGTAAGCTCTTCCACAAGCAAATGAGAGTCAACACTTAAACCGGGATCCTCAAAAATTTCGATCTTTCCCTCTTTGCCATCAATATAAATAATGATGTCTTTTTCCGCCTTACCCTGAAGTTCGAGCGCATCATAGCCGCTGAATTTCAAAAACGGACCGAAAAAACCACCTACGTTGGAGTCCATCACTGAGTCGGTTTGTGGTGAGATGGACACCAGCAAGGATTTTCCTGCGCCGGAGTATTGTGTGATACCGGCAACAGGTCCCGGGGAGATGATGAGTTCGTTATCCGGATCGTCCCAGCGGGTATCCGGCCTGGTGGCATCCCAGAGCAAGCGCAGCCCGTAGCCTTTGCCGCCAATAAACTTCTCTTTCATTTCCGGAGGAACGATTTTCTCACGGATCTCATTGTTGCCCACGTTGATGTACAGTATCTTATCGGTGTACCCTCTGAATAAGGGGGTCTTTTCATAAGACATCTCTTTGAGCATGTTTCGTGTCTTTTTTAACGCTGCAATGTTCATATAGGTTCCCTTTATTTTAGATGATGGTTGAATTGGATGTGCACAAAGCTACAAAATTAAAACAACACCGCGATGAAAAAGCACAACAAGTTGTTTTTTATTTCACAGCTTGTTAAACCACCTTTTATTGACTATTTTTGCAGATGATGACTGTTATGAGTTGCATCTGTTAAATGTCGGGTTTTATGTTACGTAACAAAGGTGTTCTTCTGTTTCTGTTCTTTTCGGTTTTTTTGGTGATCCGTTTCGTGGCTTTTCCTTTCGCTGCCGATGATAATCAGGCCGTTTACGAGCCGGGCGAAAGGTCAGATTACGCCATACATGCCCTTCCCATACCGGAGCGTTTGTATTTTGCCGGCGAAAGGGTTCCGCTGGAACAGTGGGATGTACGTGAGCGTTTCGACAGGGAGTTGCTGGTCAACACCTACTGGCAGTCATCAACCCTGTTAATGATCAAAAGGGCCAACCGGTGGTTTCCGGTCATTGAGCCCATACTGGCGGCCAACGGCGTTCCGGATGATTTCAAATACCTGGCGCTCATTGAAAGCGGGCTGATGAATGTGGTATCTCCTGCCGGTGCCACCGGTTTCTGGCAGATCCTGGAGGGTACAGGGAGAGACCTTGGCCTGGAGATCAACCGGCATGTGGATGAGCGCTATCACGTGGAGAAAGCAACCGCTGCAGCCTGCAGATACCTGCTTGACGCCAGGGAACGATACGGTTCATGGACGATGGCTGCTGCAGCCTACAACATCGGCAACAGCCGTTTAAGAAGGATTATCGGGAATCAGCGCGTTGATCAGTATTATGATCTTCATCTGAATGAGGAGACGGCCCGGTATGTGTTCAGGATACTGGCCATGAAAACCATTCTGGAAGATCCTGAGTCAGCCGGTTTTTTTGTTTCAGAAAACGACCTGTATCATCCGGTTCCTTACCGCGTCATAACAGTTAACCGGAGCATCAGCGACCTGGTGGACTTTGCCTTTGAGCACAACACCACCTATAAAACCCTTCATGAATTAAATCCCTGGCTCAGGTCTTATGAGCTGCCCAACCATTCAGGGAAGATTTATAAAATAAAAGTGCCGGAAGAGTAAGTTGCTCACACATCGCTTTGCAGGACAGGGTCTCCGGGCTGTCCCGAACTTGTTTACTCCTTTCATTTAGCAGTCTTTTTTTGCGCGGGTGTCGTATTCCATTGGGTGTTTTTCTATACACAGACACGGTCTAATCCACCAGTTAACGTTTCACCAAGGATTTTTTACCGGTACCAGGGTTCAAAGAAAATTATCCTTACCTTTGCAGACTGAAAACGGGGTGTAGCGCAGTCCGGTTAGCGCGCGTCGTTCGGGACGACGAGGTCGGAGGTTCGAATCCTCTCACCCCGACAATACACAAAGCCCCCTGCGACAGCAGGATGGGACAAAACGGAAACAGGAACAGGGCTTGCCCGATGTTCCTGTTTGTGTTTTGGACCGGATGAGCGAAGCGAATCGGGGCTTTTGGGTATTGAACAACCCCCAAAAAGGATCACTGAAAGTAATCGCTCACCCCGACAATACACAAAGCCCCCTGCGACAGCAGGATGGGACAAAACACAAAAAAAGAGGCCGTCTCAAAAGTTAGAGACGGCCTCTTTTGTCATCAGGCGCAAGCTTAACGACGCACCTGGATCTTGTGAGTCGCCGTGCCCGCATCCAACACGATCCGTATAAAGTACATGCCCGGCTTAA
This sequence comes from Bacteroidales bacterium, assembly GCA_031323845.1. Classification (GTDB taxonomy): domain Bacteria; phylum Bacteroidota; class Bacteroidia; order Bacteroidales; family UBA7960; genus PUPG01. Next base: position 25,562 of record JAVIYP010000035.1, read on the forward strand.
GATCCCTGACACTTACCTCATAAGTCATCGCATTGGCAGGAACATCCAGCACCACATTACCCACCATATCATACATCAGTATCCGGTTCATGACGGCCTGTGCCTCCACTGTAAGCACCTCGGTGGCAGGGTTCGGATAAAGCCCGATATTGTTCAGGACTTCTTCAACAGAAGTGTCTGACACAGTGAACTCAACCGTATAGGTAAGCTGTGTGACACCATCTTCGGCGGTTACCAACACGGTGGCTGTGCCAGGCAATGCCTCTGCCTGTGTTATTTGAGTCACTGCGTTCGGATCTGCGGCAGTGGCATCCACAACGGGAATGTCAGTGGTACCCGGTGGCAGTACAACATGATAAGACAGCACATCCGGATCAAAGCCTTCAAGCGTGATACCGTCAACGCTCAGATCGGCCAGGGTGGCATCGTCGTTGGGCGCAACGCTAAAGGCAACGGTGTAGGTCAGAACCGTAACCCCGTCTTCAGCGGTAACAAGTACGCTGGCCGTGCCTGGTAATTCAGCAGCCTGTGTGATTTCGACTGAAGCATTGACATCCGCAGCAGTGGCCGAAACGACAGGCACGTCGGTGGTTCCGTAGGGAAGCTCCACTTCGTATGACAGCACATCCGGATCAAAGCCTTCAAGCGTGGTACCGTCAACGCTCAAATCGGCCAGGGTGGCATCGTCGTTGGGCGCAACGGTGAACGTAACGGTATAGACAAGCTGTGTAACCTCATCCTCGGCAGTCACCGTTACTGTAGCCGTGCCCGTCACTACTGCCGCCTGCACAATATCCACATGGGCATTCGGGTCGGTGGCAACGGCATCAACAACAGGCAATTCCGTTGTTCCGTAGGGCAGCTCAACCATATATCCCAAAACGTCCGGATCAAAACCATTGACAGTCGTACCATTGACGCTAAGATCGCTCAGCGTGGCATCGTCGTTGGGTGCTACGGTAAAGGCAACGGTATACACAAGCTGGGTAACCTCATCCTCGGCAGTCACCGTTACTGTAGCCGTGCCCGTCACCACAGCCGCCTGAACAACATCAACATCTGCAGCAGGATTGTTGGCCGTTGCATCAACAACAGGAGGATCAACGGTATTGTAGGGCAATTCAACGTGGTATTCAAACACACCCGGGCTGAAACCTTCAAGCGTTTCGCCGTCAATGGTCAGGTCTGATAAGCTGGCATCATTAAAGGAATCCAAAACAGTTGTAAACTCAAGGATAAAATGCTGTTCCATGAAAATTACATGGCTTTGGGCATCAGCCACTGTATAGAAAGGAATGGTCAGCCAATAAGACGTGCCGTACTGCAGCGGTTCATGCAGCTCAAATTGCAACACATTGTCTTCCACAATATAAATATCCTGGAAACCGAAATAGTGGCCATATTCATCATTCATGAAGATGTTCTGGAAACCGTTGTTGAAGTAGCCTTCCTGTATTGGCCGGTCGAAGGTTATTCTGATGCTTGCAGTTACCGGAACGTGTGTGGCATTTTGCACCGGTTCAGACGATATGATCTGCAGCCACATATCATCCTTTCTGGTCATCTCCAGCTCAAGCTCCTGACCCATAATACCGTCAAGAACATCAAATTCAACATCCTGCACCGACTCAAAGCCATAGGCCTCAACATTGAGCGTATAACTGCCGGCCGGCAGGTTCAGGTTAACCCAGCCATCAAGGTTAGTGGCAAACTCCATGTCAAGTTCCGGAATGGTGATTTCTGCATTGGGTATTCCGATGTTATACATCTCATCCCTGATCCTGATATGGAAAAACCAACTGGGATCTTCAAATACAAAGAGAAGAGGAGCCGCAGCACCGAGGTCGAATTCAACAAAACCTGCAAGGTTGTAGGACTTCTGATTAAGAGACTTAGCCGGCGGCATCATGATCAGGGTAGCTGTTGTTCCATCGTTATCCTCTATCCTGTAAGAAAAGTCGGCTTCCATGCCATCGTCAAACACCACAAAAACCCGCGTAACGTCCGTGGCGTCGTTCCAGGTAATGGTGGTAACGATCTCATCGGGCACATCTTCAAAATCATCGAATTCCCATGTGTCGGGGTCAATTGTTGCATTGACGACATCGCGGAAGTTGGCGGTCAGGTGAATATCATCGTCCGGCATGGCAAATACGTAGGGGTTGGACTGCTCATACAAATCGTTGTCGTCTGACCAGTGGTCAAAGATATAGCCGGCAAACTGAAAGGCCTGCACGATTACGTAATCGCCTTCAACAAACGTCCCTTCACCTGTCACATAACCATAGTCCGGATTATTGACTGCGAGTGTCACATCATAGGTAGGCGTGCCTTCCGGTATAAAATGCGCCACCAGCGTATGATGGTAGGGTGGCATCGTGTATTGGAATTCCGGAGCGCTTTCAATAATCACCCCGTCTTTTCTCCAGTTCAGGAATTCAAAGCCCGGGTTTGGTGATGCAGAAACAGTTACCTGGGATCCTGCAATATAATCGCCGCCGCCCGACACGGTGCCTCCTTCGGCAGGATAGGCCAGCAGGGTAAGCG
>JAVIYP010000036.1:0-27944 GCA_031323845.1 Bacteroidales bacterium
TCGCAAGTGCTCGGTTCAACTGTTTGTGTTTTATAAGTGTTTGTATATCTGTGTTTTGTGTTTATACTAAATATACTGAACAGATGTCAGAATTCCGACTTCCGACTTCTGATTTCAGACTTCAGACTTCAGATTTCCCATAATCATCCTCCTGTGCGTCAAAATCTTCGACCTGGATGTTTCAGCTTTTCAAAAACACCCATCCCAAAAAGAGCAAAGTCATATTTAACCGGATCGGCCGGGTCAAGCAAACGAAGCCTTGCCGTGAGCTCTTCCACGGCTTTCCAGTCGTTTTGCTTACGTTGCAGCAACCCAAGGCTCCGTGCCACCCTGCCTGAATGTACATCGAGCGGACAATAGAGTACGGAGGCTGAAAAACGTGTCCAAATGCCCAGGTCAACACCCACCTCGTCTTTGCGGACCAGCCATCTCAGCATCATGTTCAGCCTCTTTGACGCCGAACCGGAACCCGGATCGCTTACATGCTTGCGACTGCGTTTTGGATGCGGGATGCTGAAAAATATGTTCCTGAAATGTTCGATAGCGGTTTTCACAGGACTGGAACCGTGACCCGGGTTTCCCGGATCCCACTGTTTTGCACCTTCATAAAAAACAGCTTCCATACCGCCGTGCTTTTCATAAATATTCTTTAGCGCAAAGCAAAACGTTACCAGGTCGGTTTCGCTGAAGGTTCTGTGCACAAAGCCGCGAAAGCTGCGCAAGTCAGTTTCCGAAAAGCCGAGGATAAAGTCTGCCGGACTGTTGTCCATAAGCTGCATGATACGCAGGCTGCTTTGAACAATGCTCTTCCGGTTCCCCCAGGCAATAGTTGCCGTCAGAAAAGCAGCAATTTCACGGTCTTCTTTCCGGCTAAACTGATGCGGAACAAAGATGGGGTCATGTTCTATGAAAGACGGCCGGTTATACAGGGCCAGGCGGTTTTCAAGCAGTTCCGCAACCCGTTTGTCCAAAGGAAGGTTGGTGTGCATGTCAGGAAGTATATTTATTTCTGGATTACACATAAATTATCTAAGCTCGTCAGTGTTGCGCTATCGTTCACTCATATGCTATGAAACCTAATGCTGACAGGGCTTATAGACTCCTGTAAGATTTTTTGATTTCAGCAATATTTCGTTTTGATTATCTGCAATGTGCAGATGTGCAGATGTGCAGATGTAAGGCTATAGTTTAATTGTTTATTCGTTGAATTGTTGAATCGTTTATTCGTTGAATTGTTAGGAATTTTCAAGTCAGAGGTCAGAAGTCAGAAGTCTGAAGTCAGAGGTCGGATTCTCCAGGTTTCCTGACATTTTTCACTTTTCACTTTTGAGTCTGCGCCTAAAACTATTTTTTGATCATTATTTATTTTTAACACAATTCTATGTTAATGATTATGAGCGTATTAAAAAACAGCCAGCATTGTAATCTGTGAACCGAACGAAGTGAGCTCATGAACACCTTCAAAATGAATAATTGTTCATAATCTGTGGCATTGTTCGACTTTTCGGAGTGGACTCACTTTTCATTTTATCCGCTTTTGGCCTTTGGCTTTTAGCAAGAAGATCTGCCAGAGTCCTGGAGTGATTATTGCTACACATATCTCTTTCTTGCTTCGAGCTCCTAATCCTTCACAAAGAAAAAACCAACAAATAAACGATTAAACAATTAAACGATTCAACAATATTTTTCCTGCCTTCGACTTCAGACCTCCATGCAGATTTCTCCCTGCGGTCGAAATAAACCTCTGGCCTCTGACTTTCAGAAACCGTTTGTATGAAAAAGATGCACAAAATCATCCATAGCCTGAACACAAAGGAAATCCATTCAAAAGAATAAATGTTACCCGATACAGGCTAAAAAACATTATATTCGCATATCTATTCCAAAACAGAGCATCATGAAGCCTTTTATCAAGATTTCCAAAGTTACAAAACCTCTTGCAGTCCTGCCTTTTTTTTTGATGGCGGTTGTGCTGTTTTTTGTGCATTGTGCATCGCCTGAGACCCGGGTTGTTGATGCGGAGATGACGGATTTGCAACAGCGCGCCCTGGCATTGATCAGTCCGATTCCCGAAAATGCTTTCCCGGATGGAATTGCCGCTTCGGATGAGCTTATTGATTTAGGCAAGATGCTTTTTTACGAGCCTCGTTTGTCTAAAAGCGGACTCATCAGTTGCAACACCTGTCATAATATGGCCACCTTTGGTGTTGACCAGTTGCCGGTTTCCATCGGTCACATGTGGCAGAAAGGTCCCCGTAATGCCCCGACGGTGCTTAATGCTGCTCTGCACACCACGCAGTTCTGGGATGGTCGTGAGCCGGATGTAGAGTCGCAGGCGCTCATGCCTATTCTGGATAAGCTTGAGATGGCGGCCACACAGGAGCACGTGCTTGCCGTGTTGAATTCAATGCCTGGGTATGTTGAGCGCTTTCACCGGGCTTTTCCTGATCAGGAGCAGCCTTTGGTGTATGAGAATGTGGGTGTGGCCATCGGTGCTTTTGAGAGGATCCTGCTCACCCCGTCGCGCTTCGATGATTATCTTCGTGGCGACCGCAATGCGTTGACCGAAGCAGAGAGTCAGGGCTTGCAGACCTTCCTGGATACCGGCTGCCACTCCTGCCACGGTGGTCCGGCCCTGGGCGGACGTACATTCTCTTTCTTTCAGACGCCCGCTGAACTGGCTTCCGGCACATTTGACACCGGACGTTATGATGTCACCGGCAATGAGCTCGATAAGTATGTATTTAAGGTGCCTTCATTGCTGAATATAAACAAGACTTATCCTTATTTTCATGATGGCAGTGAGTGGAGCCTGGCGGAAACCGTTCGTGTGGTTGCGCGTGATATGTTACAGAGAGAGCTGACTCATGACGAGGTGGCTGAGATTGTGGTGTTCCTTGGTGCGCTCACCGGGGAGATCCCTGCGTATGCGCTGGAATTGCCTGTGCTGCCTCCCTCAACGGCTGAAACACCACGGCCGGTTTTTAACTGATAAAAGACTTACCGCATTGCTGAAAGTGCGCGTTCTACCGCTTCAAACATCGGCTGGTTGCTGATCTGGTCGCCCACGGCGGCATCCATCCAGTGTTTGGGTGTCAGCTGGCCGATGGAAAAGATCCGCAACTCTTCCTTGGCAAAATTCTTTCCGCGGATGTAATCTTCCAGCTGAAACATGATCAGACGACCATAGGGGTAGTTTGACAGGTACAAGGGCGATTGTATCATGTGCGAATAGATAGCCAGAAGAGGGATGTCCTTTACTCCGAAGACATCAGCATAGTATTCATTCCAGATGTCTTTGGCAATAGTGATCACAGCCTCTTTCAGCTGTTCCGGAGTGGCGTCCGGATTTTCGTACATCCATTTCCAAACCATCATATCAATCAGCGACACACCCATCATTTCGTAATTGTCCCAGAACACATCAAGGACGGCGAGATGTTCCTGCATGGGATCCTGCTGTCTGATGCCGAGGAATTCAAGGTCGCGGCGCTGGTACATGAAAGCGAGTGCTTCGGTAAACGCCGTATTTGGGATACCGTTGATAAAGTAGTTGTCCACAAAGTGCGTGCTGATGGTTTGTTCGACATTATGTCCGAGCTCATGGATGGCGATGTTGTAGCCTTTATAATCCATGCCGTTGGCTCCAATTCTTGTGCGAAGGTGTGATGGCATATCGCGCATGGAGGCTCTCCAGGCATGTCCCGAACCGCGTGCTGCATCAACTTCTATCTTGCCTGCAATAAACTCCGCCATCTGTGGGGTGTGGCCGAGCTGTCGCAAGATGCGCGGCAAGTCCCTGTTGAGTGCTTCGGCATTGGGGTATCTGCGCATGGTGATCTTGTCGAGTTCTTCTTCGGAAATGCCGCTGCGTGCCTTAAAGCCGTCGTACCAAAGGTCGTAGGGCCTTAAATCGCGCCCAAGGCGTTCACTGATCAGTTTTGCAGTCTCGCGGATCAGCGGCGAGGCTGCATATTCACGGAACAGGGCTTCCACTTCTGCCTGCGGAATTTCCATGCTGGCGTCAAAGCGACGTTTAATGTAGGTGTCGAGCTGCGGATAATAGGGGTCCATATTGTACAAGGCTCTGAACATGCTGAGAAGATGGGCGTAGCGGCGGGTCATCTCAGGCTCGGGAACAACGCTTTCGCCGTCTTTCCAAAGTTCGTTGGTGTAAGGGTTCCAGGTATAATCAGGGTTGTTGATCACCTGCATAGGAATGTCCTGGCTGATGATGTTCAGCATGACCTGGTAAAGCATTTCTTTCTTTTCATTGCCGCCGGGTTGTCCGTAGTTCGAGCGTATTTCATCGCGGATGTTCCAGTGCGCCAGCAGTTTCATGTCTGGCGGGAAGAGGCGTTCGCCTTCGTTGTTACGAAGCATGCCGGCAAAAATGTTGTATTCTGATATGTAGAGCCGCACATCACTGCTGGCCTGTCCGTATTCACGGCCCAGTCTTGGGGGTACCCTTGCAGTGAAGTAATCGCCCAGGCGGGCATAACCCCACTTGCGGGCTGTCCAGCCGGCTCCCAGCTCATTCTTTTCTTCTAGTGTGTAATGAGGGAAGTTGAGGGCAATGGTGAAGGCGATCTTGTTGTTGAACAGGTCGTCCTGTATATGCACTGCCGGACTGTAGGCGCCAAAAAGCTGGTCAATACGGTGTATGGGGCCGCGGTCTTCATCGATCTGCCTTTTCAGCTCCAGGATAATGCGGTTCATATAACCGTAAAGATGTTCAAAGTAATGCTCCAGGCGGTCAAAAACCAGGTCCAGCTCATCCTGATCGCCAATGTATGACTGAAGACAGAATGCCTCGAATTCCTGGATGCTGCCGTCGCTGATCCTCCAAAGCGACGCTGCCTGCCGCACCCCGCGGCTGATCCTGTCGGCCTGTTCAGGTCCGTGCTGCTCGATGAGCTGCTCCGTGACACGCAGAATAACTTCTTCGCCAACCGGGCTCCGTTCAGCGATGTCGGGCGACGGGCCGCAGGCGACTAACAAAAAAAATACTGAGCTCATTAAAAATATCTTTTTCATGTCTGTTGAATGTTGATGATGAATAATGGTTGCTGGGTGTTGTACCTCCCGGAATACAAACCTACGAAAAATGTGTCAGAAAGTCTTGATGAATTGTTGCTGTCAATGAAACAATTCTTTTACTTTATGATGGAGTTCTGTGTAGATGCCGGCGTTGGTGGCCAGTATTTCTTTCCCGAAAACAAAGCGGTCGCTGCCTTTGAAATCGGTCACCTTACCTCCTGCTTCCCCTACGATGAGGCTGCCTGCGGCAACATCCCAGGCGTTCAGGCCATATTCAAAAAAGCCTTCAAAACGACCGCAGGCCACATAAGCCAGATCAACAGCGGCACTGCCGATCCTTCTGACGCCATGACTGTTGCGCAAACACCAGGTGAACAGCTCCATGTACTTGTCCAGCAACGAATAGTCGTGATACGGGAAGCCGGTGGCCAGAAGACTCCCGCTCAGTTTGGTCACTTCGGATACTCTTATGACATCATCGTTTAGGTAGGCCCCGCCGCCCTTCCATGCATAGAAGCATTCGTTCCGCATCACTTCGTAAACCACGCCTAAAACGACTTCCTGGCCTCGCATCAGCGCAATGGAAACACTGAAACATGGCAACCCGTGAATAAAATTGGTGGTGCCGTCGAGCGGGTCAACCACCCATTGGTATGCTCCGCCTTTTTTCTGTATGCTTTCCTCCTCCACGATGAAGCCCGCCTCCGGCAAAAGCTCCTGAAGCGCTTTCACAATGCGTTTCTCAGCATTGGTGTCCACGTAGGTGACGTAGCTGTGCAGCCCCTTGCTCTGAACGTCGGAACGGCTCAGCAAAGGCAACTCTTCACGGATGAACTGACCAGCATCCCTGGCCACATCACAGACCAGCAAACATAATTTCCGGTATTGTTTCATAGTATATACACTCCGTGTTTATCGGTATGATTCAGCGAAACCTCCTGTATGGTGTTTTGCAGTGCTTCCTTCCAGGCCGTTTTTGCTTTGAGGTAATTTTCAGTGAAACCGAACATAAAGCCGTTATGCTCGTCGTTTTCCCATAGCACTTTAGTTGTCAGTCCTTTATTCGATCGGATGAACTGTTGTTTCTTTTCTGAAGAACATTGCTGCATCAGCCTGGAGCGCTGCTTCCTTTCAGCAGGGTGCACCATGGGCCCTTTGGTTAGGGCCCGTGTGTTTTCTCTTTCGCTGTAGGTAAAGACGTGTATGTAGGATACGTCCATGGCGGAAATGAACGCCAGGGATTCTCTGAAAAGTGCGTCTGTTTCACCGGGGTATCCTACGATAATGTCGGCTGCAATGCAGGCATGCGGGATGTGTTTCCGTATGCTTTCTATGCGTTCGGCAAAAAGCCGTGTGTTGTACTTTCTGCCCATGGACTTGAGAATGCTGTCGCTGCCCGACTGCAGGGGAAGGTGAAAATGCGGCATCAGCTTTGGCTCGTCGGCCACAAGCCGGATCAGGTCGTCGTGGAGCAGGTCAGGCTCAATGGAGGAGAGGCGTATGCGCTCCGGTCTGTCGAGCTTTACGAGTTCTGTTAACAGCTCAAAGAAAGTTTCACCGTGGGGCTTGCCGAAATCACCGATATTGACCCCGGTAAGCACCATTTCCCTGATATTGCTGCCGCTGATCTGTTTTGCAGTTTCGAGAGTTCTTGCTATAGTGTCGCTGCGACTGTTTCCACGGGCCTGGGGTATGGAGCAATAAGCGCACCTGTAGTCGCAACCATCCTGGATCTTGAAAAACGATCGTGTGCGCCCGCCTGAGGAAAAGGCCGGAACAAATCCAGTAAGGTGTTCTTTGCTGACGTCATGGCTGACACCTTGTTTTTCAAGGGTGTCTATATCCATAAGATGATCCGGCAGTTTGTATTTTTCTTCATTGCCCAGCACCAGGAACACACCCGGCATGGCCAGCAGTTCCGAAGGTTTAATCTGTGAATAACAGCCCATAACGGCCACCTTTGCCGCCGGGTTGGTTTTCAGGGCCTGCCTGATCAGGGCTTTACACCGCTTTTCGGCGTTTTTGGTCACTGTGCAGGAGTTGATCACATAAATATCGGCCGGCTCGGCAAAGGCTACCCGGGTAAAAGTTTCACCGGGAAACTGCCGGCTGATGGTGGCGGTCTCACTAAAGTTCAGCTTACAACCCAGGGTGTGAAAAGCAATTTTTTTCCGTGTAGGCATAGTAACTGCAAAGTTAGCCTTTCCTGAAAAACGTGTAAGGCTATTGATGGTAAGGAAGCGATAAAAAGAAGGTGCTGCCTTGCCCCGTTTCACTCTCAACCCAGAGTTTTCCTCCAAGCTTTACAGCATATGCTCTTGCAATGGAAAGGCCAAGACCTGACCCTTCATGAGGCCTGGTAACATTGATGTCTGCCTGAACGAACCAATGAAAGATGGCCTCAAGACGGTTTGAAGGGATGCCCAGCCCGGTATCTTTAACAAAAATAATCAAGGCATGCTCCTGCAGTGAATATCCCAGCTCGATACTGCCCCGTGGAGTAAACTTCAGGGCATTGTTTAACAGGTGCTCCAGGATCCTTTTCAATTTGTCGGCATCCGTTATAATGCTTAACGCTTCAATGTCAGATCCTGTGTTAAAAATAAATTCCAGACCCCTTTGATCCGCCTCCGGTTTCATTTCCCGGCTGACCTCTTGCAACAAACCAAGAACCTCCGTCTTCCTGAGTACAATTTTTATCTGTCCTGTTTCTATTTCGGATGCCTCAATAATGTCGTTGATAGTTTGCATAAGGCGTTCACCACCCTTGCTGACCAGAGATATATACTTGTCTCTTTCTTCACTGTGGAGATCCACTTTTTTCAGCAAATACACAAACCCAAGAATGGCATTCATGGGTGTTCGTATCTCATGACTTAGATTATTCAGGAAGTGGACCTTGAGCCTTTCACTTTCCTCCGCTTTCTCTTTGGCATCAAGGAGCTCTTTTTCATTTTTTCTTCTCAAATTGATGTTGACCAGCAGCTGGGCAAATACTTTGAGCAGCTGCATGTCGGTTTCTGAGTAAAGGTGGTGCTTCCTGACCGAGTCAAACCCCACGAAACCGATACAGGTGTCGCCGTCCATCATGGGAATCGTGACCAGGCTTTTTATCTCCTGGGGCTCAAGAATTGCACGGACGCCATCGCCTTCCGGAAGGGCAAAAACGTCAGGAATGTGCATGGCCTGCCCCTTTTTGTGTGTTTCAACCCAGTAAGGGATGTACTCAAGCGGAATGAGCTGCAGTTCGTCAATTTGCGGAGAAATACCTTCTTCGCACCATTCGTGTGTGTTGCTGGTAAGCTGCCGGTCCCAATCGTAATCAAAAATATAAACACGGTCCGCCTCAACAAAGCGACCCATCTTCTCCAGTGATTTTTGTATCTCCCGGTCAACAGCTTCCAGCGGCAGGTTAATGTAGATGGAGGAGATGTCTATGAGCAGTTGCCTGAAATGGTTCAGGTAGTCAAGCTGCGCCTCATAAGCTTGCAGCCTTTGCTTTTCTTGGCCCTTTATATCATCAGGGCGTCCACTACAGGGATTTCGATCTTCATTTTTTACCGGTTCCGGCCTGTGCTGAGACTGTTCGGGCTGCCCGGTAGTGTTTCTCCCATCTCTCAATGATGATCTTTTGCCGTTTTTCACCTTTTGTGATTTGTATGATGAGTTAGTCCATCTGCATCTTTAATTCCAGCATGGTTCCATTACCTGTTAAACGTAACATATAGGTCCCCGGGTCAAGCGTATCCGTGTCAACCGGAACGGTGTATTCTCCCGTAAACCAGGCCGGGATGTTAGTTTTCCGGATACTTTCACCATCTTTCTCAAGATGAAGCACGTAATTATTTTTTTCGGTTACGGTAAAGCTGATCCTTGCAATGGTACAGCCTGAAGAGCGATGCACCCTGAATCCTGTTACCGGGCTGCCTCGCTCAGGCATGACGATCATGCTGTTCCTGTTAATCGCCGCCTTGCTGACAGTCTGATCGGTGAAAATATTAACGATGCCGATAATATCCATAACATTGATGATGCCGTCCTGGTTGACATCTGCATTGTAAAAACAAAACAAGCCTTCATGCTGGTTCGAAAAATACTGAACCACGGTGATCAGGTCAATCACATTGATCTCGCCGTCATTGTTGGCATCTCCGGGGATGTTACCAAGAACCACTTCAACCTGCAGATCCTCATCAGTTACGGCAATCTCACCCGTGTAATCCAGATAGCAATCTTTTGTAATCACAAACGGATAGTTTCCTGGTGGCATATCTCCGAACACATACACTCCGGGAGGGTAGGCATTGCCATCAAAGGTAAAAACAGCATCATCAATGCTGTTGCCGTAGGCATCTGTAATGCTGAAGCTTATGTTGTACGTGTCATCTCCCGTTACAGCTTCAAACGGTGGAAGCTGGTTTGTTATGCAATGTATGGCGCCCTCCCAGTTGATCATGGCGTTACAGTCGATGCCAATGACCACTTTGTCGGGCATCAGCTCCTGATAAGTTTGCAGTGCAAAAGCATCGCGCGGGTCATTGTAAATGGGCACCAATACGGCATCATTTACAACCAGGCTGTTGATGTAGGTTTTCCAGTTTTGCGCCTTTGGGATTTGTACAATCCCGTATGTTTTGTCTTCAGGATGCTCAATGGCTTGAAGTGCCGCATAATTGGCCTCCAGGATGGGATGGTCGGCATGCCATGAATCAACCGAACTGATGATGAAGGTGGTGTCGTTCAGCAATTTGATCTGCATGTCAATATGTCCCCAATAGTCGTTGGTCATGGCCTGGAAGGTATAGATCTCTTCGATGCCCATATAAGTCTCCAGGATCTGGTTTATTTCGGATTGCGGCACGCCCGGGTTGTTGGTGTACAGCCTGTCGGTGGCAAACAGCCTGTTGTGCCGGTCAACAAGGTAGTTGCCTCCGTCAAAGATAATATGCGAGAAGTCGTAATAGTTGATACCAAAATGGTTGGCCAGCCTTTCCGGCAGGTCCTGGTCTCCGTGATTGGTGGCCAGGTCGTTGAACCCGACAAAGGCCAGCTGGTCATCGTCGTAAATGCTGAACGGTCCGTGGTCCCTGATCCAGATCCGGTATCCGGCAACCGGGATAAACACAATGTTTTCAAGGGGTACGCCGTGTGCGTTAAAGCTGTTGATCATGTTTTGCTGGTGCTGTTCGCCATTGGTTTGCAAAAACACCGTTGCCCTGGGCTGAATGCCGTTCACCACGGCCGTCGCTATCTGATCGTATGACCAACTGCCGGGATTCCAGTACATCACCACAGCGGCTACTGAGTCATATTCAGCAATGGTCCTTGGGTTCAGCGGGACCTGCGGGTTGTTTCCCGGTTGAGCAAATGAGAATGAGAACGTCAGGATAAGCAGGTAGGTAACAACACAAGCCGTAAAAACGCCTGTTTTTGATTTAGATTTTGTTTCTGACAGTGTTTGGTAAACAGAATTCATGAGGTAACAATTGATTAATATTCGCTTAATTTCTGATCTCAAAAATAATTATTTGAACTGACATATGCATGCAAAAAGTTATATAGAATGATAAATTCGAATTTTAACAAAAAAAACAGGGGATTGCCAAAATTTTTCTATCTTTGCCTGCATAATTTGTAAGTTATTATAAATAAAGACATTAGGCCCTCGTTTGAATTGTGATGCTTATTCAAAGGATATTCTTTCAGGCACTTTCGGCTATTCCGAATTAGGTGAATAGTTAAGGCTTGCACCGAATGCAAAGCCATGTGCTTGAATATCATTGGAAAAGCTTTGCAAGCCTGCTGAGGGTTTTTATTTTTTGCAGGGGTGCTATCAGCGCCAGCGCGAGTATCATTTTGATGGAAAAAAAACGTAAGTATAATTAAATCAGCATAGGTAAATCAACATTATTCATTTCATTTTTTCAACACACAGGAGCATGAAAAAATAAGTTCGAAGCTGGAAGCTCGGAGGAAGAAAGAGAGGTCGGAAGTCAGAAGTCAGAGGTCGGAGGTCAGAAATTGGACAGAAATCAGTTGGACACATCTTCACATTTGCACATTTGCACATCTGACATCTATTCAGTATCTTTAGTATAAACACAAAACTCAGATATACAAACACTTATAAAATTAAAAAACATGAAAAAACTATCGGTAATTGCATTTGGAGGCAATGCTTTGTTGAAGAGCGGCCAGAAGGGCACCATTGATGAGCAGGAACAAAATGTGTATGAAACCTGTCAGCATCTTGTTCCGCTGATTAAGGAGGGTTATGATCTTGTCATCGGTCACGGTAACGGGCCGCAGGTGGGTAATGTATTGTTACAGCATGAAGCGGGACACCAGGTCTTTGACCTTCCCAAGCAGCCCATTGATTTTTGCGTTGCGGAAACCCAGGGCTCCATTGGATTTATGATTGAGCAGCAATTGCGCAATGTGCTTGCCGAGCATGGCATCACGAAAAACATCGTAACGCTGGTCACCCAGGTGGTGGTTGACAGGGAAGACCCTGCCTTTAAGAATCCGACGAAGCCTGTCGGGCCGTTCTACACCAGGGAAGAAGCCGATGCCATGGCTGAAGAAAATGGCTGGGTATTTCACGAGGATCCGCGCAAGCGCGGTTGGCGCAGGGTAGTTGCTTCTCCGCGGCCCCTTGACATCCCGAACTGGGACGCGGTTGAAAAACTTGCCCGCCAGGGATATATTGTGATCACAGTTGGCGGTGGTGGCATTCCGGCTTATGTTGACGAAAAGGGCAAGATGGTCGGCATCGACGCCGTAATCGACAAAGACCTTGCTTCTTCATTGCTGGCCAATAAGATAAAAGCCGATGAGTTTTGCATTCTGACCGATGTCTCTCATGTCTTCATCAACTTCCACAAGCCCGGCGAGCAAAAGCTGGAAAGGGTTTCCGTGGCTGAAGTGAACCGGCACTTGGCCGATGGGCAGTTTGCCGAAGGCAGCATGGCCCCCAAGGTACGGGCATGTATTGAGTTTGTTGAGCACGGCGGCAGTGAGGCCATCATTACGGAAGCCGAACAGCTTGGCAAGGAAAGCGGAACGGTGATTCACAAATAAAAACCGCTTAAAAAACTTGTGTTCCGGCCGGAACAGTAACAATAGAACTCATAAAAATCTCTCATAATCATTCATTAAAATCATAAAAAAATGGCTTTTAACTTAAGAAACAGGAGTTTTTTGAAGTTGTTGGACTTCACTCCGCAGGAAATCAAATTTTTGCTTGATTTGTCAGTAGATCTGAAGAAGGCAAAGTACGGCGGCTATGAGCAGCAGCGCCTGAAAGGCAAGAACATTGCTCTGATTTTTGAAAAGGCTTCCACGCGCACTCGATGTGCCTTTGAGGTGGCTGCCTTTGACCAGGGTGCGCTGGTCACCTACCTGGGACCCAGCGGCAGCCAGATTGGAAACAAGGAGTCGATGAAGGATACGGCGCGCGTGTTGGGCCGCATGTATGACGGTATTGAATACCGCGGCTTTGCCCAGTCCACCGTCGAAGAGCTTGCCGAATATTCGGGTGTGCCCGTATGGAACGGTCTGACCAATGAATTCCATCCGACTCAGATCCTCGCCGATTTCCAGACCATGATGGAGCACAGCGACAAGCCGTTGCACCAGATCTCTTTCTGCTACCTCGGCGATGCCCGCAACAACATGGGCAACTCGCTTCTCGTGGGTGCAGCCAAGATGGGTATGGACTTCCGTGCGGCAGCACCGAAGTCAGTACAGCCCAGCGAAGAACTGGTAGCTCAGTGCCGCGAGATCGCCAAAGAAACCGGGGCAAAGATCACTATTACCGAAGATGTTGATGAAGCGGTAAAAGGCGTTGACTTCCTCTATACCGACGTTTGGGTCTCCATGGGTGAGCCCGATGAGGTCTGGAAGGAGCGTATTGCGTTGCTTAAGCCCTATCAGGTGAACATGGATGTGATTAAAAAGACCGGCAACCCCAAGGTGAAATTCCTGCACTGCCTGCCTGCATTCCACAATCGTGAAACCACCGTTGGTGAAGAGATCTACCAGAAGTTTGGTCTTGACGGAATGGAAGTGGTGGAAGATGTGTTTGAATCGGAGCACAGCATTGTGTTCGACCAGGCCGAAAACCGGCTGCACACCATCAAAGCGGTCATGGTAGCCACACTGGGCTCCTAACCGCGGCAATGTCGTAACGACAATAACGTTTGTAAAACAACAAGCGGGGCGATCGTTCTTATTCACGATCGCCCCGCTTGCTTATTTTTACGTGTATTTTGTGAGAGAAGCCGGATTTAGTCTTCTTCAGGTTCAGCAAGCTGCTTCATTAACTCCTGAAGAGCCGGTCCCAGTTCTTCCAGTCCGGCACCTATGCCTTCCATAACGTTATTTAAAAAAGGCCCCAGTTCTTCCAGTCCGCGACCGATCTCCTTAAAAAGATCACGCAACTCCGGATCGATCTCATCCAAGCCCATATTCATGTACTCCAGGCCCTCGTTCAAGGTCTTGACAGCCTCTCTGACTTCTTCCCGGATAGCTTCCCAGTCAACCTCATCAAGTTCTTTCAGGGCTTCTTTGATGTCTTGCTGGGCTTGACGCATTTCTTCACGAAACTCTTCACTGTTGAAATGAATGCGCAGCTCCTCCATGGCCTTTTTTACTTCCTTGCCGGCATTCTGTGCTTCCTGCAAGGCCTGCTGCAGTTCCTTGCGAAACTCCTCAGACCTCGGGTGCTCAAATACCTCACTGTTGACTTCCCGCATGGCTGTCTTCATCTCTTCCATAGCCGTGCGGAGCTGCTCACGGTCCTTTTCGCTGAGACCTTCCCACTGAATCTCTGTACCATCGTGCAAATAAATGATGCGCGGCTCTTTTTCGTCCTGACGCTGATTGTCCCGGGCCGGAAGAGAACCGTTTACAGGGGGATCACCGTAGTGGCCCTCCGCCACGTCGCCGGCATAAGAAAGGTCAGCGATCATGGTTTCTGATGGTGAAGCCTCAAAGAGGTTGATGGTGGTGTCCGGACTGATCCAGGCCAGCGAAACAAAGGCAGCCACTATGGCCATGACGGCGGCCAGTTTTTGTCCTGCATTGAATGTTCTTGTTTTCATAGTCATAAAATTTTTGATGCGTGTGAATAATAAGGATTTTGATTGTGTGGCGGCCACCGCCGGTTGCGGTGCGGTGTGGCCACGGTTTTCTTCAAGATGTACAAGAGCGCGGGCATAGACGAGGGGCTCGCCACTCTGACCGACAACCCATTCGTCAACGCTTTTTTCTCTCTCTGCGCGCAATTCGCGGCTGATCCACCAGCATGCCGGATGATAGAAAAACAGGATTTCCAGCAAACACTGAAGGGCGTTGACGTAGTGGTCCCTGCGTTTAATATGGCAGAGCTCATGCAAAATGATCACTTCAACCTGCTCGGTGCTCAATGAAGTCAGCATCGCAACAGGCAACAATATAACCGGCTTGATGAAACCGACCACCATCGGGATGTCCGTTTTGCCCGAAAGGTAGACGCCGATGCGGCTGCGCAAACCTGCCTTCTCAATGAGCTGTCTCGTTTTCTTCAACCAAGACTCAGGCAGGTCTTGTATGAATTTTTTTCTCAGGGCATACCAACGCGAGTAATCGATCAGGCTCTTGACCGACAATATCATCAGCCCGGCAAGGTACACTCCAAAGATCAGGGGCGTCCATGCTTCAAAATGCGAAACAAAAGCAGGGTAGCTTTTCTCCACAATAAAAAAATCGGTGCTTCCCGGCCCGGTCAACCATGCGTTGCGTTCAAATTCGACAGAAACAATCTGCCCGGCATTCTTATACACCGCATATTGCCTGAAAAAGCTTATGAAAAAACTAAGCGGAATGGTAAGCATGGCGGTCAGTGATATATGGTAGCGCACTCCCGCCGGACTTTTGGCCGCCAGCCTCATGGCGATCTTCCATAACAGCGCTATCAGGGCTATTTGCCAGACGCTGTGCAGGATAGACCAGCCCAATGCATTGATCGCAGGATGGTATATGTGTTCTGTAATGATCATGATGAGGGGTGTTCAAACTGTTTTAAATATTCCCTGATGGCATCCAGCTCCTCCCGGTTGATCTTTTTGTTGTCGAGTGCTCCCATCACAAGGCGCCCGGCTGAACCGTCAAAAAGTCCGTCGAGCATCTTGTTTAGAAAATGCTGCTGACAATCTTCACGGCTCAGCTCAGGAAAATAGATATGGGTCCTGTGACGGGTGTCCCTTGACAATAATCCTTTTTCCGTCATGATCTGCATGGTTTTCAGTGTGGTGGTATAGCCGGTTTCCTTCTGGGCTTCAAGAACCTCATGCACCTCACGAACCGTTCCCGATCCTTTTTTCCACAACACCTGGAGGATCTCCAGTTCACTCTCGGTGGGCTGATATTGCCTGTCCTTTTTCATGGGTTTATGTTTTTCTGGTTTTGTCATCCGTAGCGGCCCGGTTAGTGCCGTGACCGCAGACCGGTGCCGGATGTAAACTGCCTTTAAAAGAACGTGTAAACAGTCGGCTATGTGCGGTCTTTCTCAGGCTTGCCGGTTGTTTCCGGTTAACTATAGCTGTTTAACATTGATATACGAAACATTTCGTAGCAAATATAGTACGAAAATTATCGTAGTGCAAATAATAAATGTTAAAAAATGTTAATAATAATATGTGATGTCTGAAGGTGGCGCAATGCTGATACTGAAAAATTGTTGAATCGTTTATTTGTTGAATCGTTGAATCGTTTATTTGTTGAATCGTTGAATCGTTTATTTGTTGAATCGTTGAATCGTTGATGGGGTTTGTGGCGACCGCATGGAAAAATCTGCCAGGAGGTCAGAATTCAGAAGTCAGAAGTCTGAGGTCAGAAGTCTGAAGCCGGAAACTCCCATTTCCCTGAAATTTTTCACTTTTCGTTTTTCACTTTTCGTTTTTTACTTTTCGTTTTTTACTTTTCGTTTTTCACTTTTCGTTTTACACTTTTCACGTTTTACACTTTTAGCAAGAAGATCTGCCAGCTGCCAAGAGCTAACAGCCAAGAGCCAACAGCCAACAGCCAACAGCCAACAGCCATCTTACTTCTTCAATCACCAGCATCAATTCATATGGCGCATACGTATCGGGCGCATCGAAAGAAGTGTTATTTTTGGCAAAAAAGATATGACTGCTCAATACACCATAACCTTGCCTCCTTTTCGCCGCGGATTTCACCTGATCACACGCCATATCCTTGACGGAGTAGGGGAGTTGCCTGAAACCGGACTGATGAATGTGTTCATTCACCACACGTCTGCAGGGCTGATGATCAATGAGAATGCCGATCCTTCGGTTCGCACCGATCTCAACAGCGGCTTCGACCACCTGGCCCCGGAACGCATGTCCTATTATACGCATGTCATGGAGGGTGATGATGATATGCCTGCCCACATTAAGACGGCGCTTACGGGGGTATCACTGACCATTCCCATTTCCGGCGGGCGTCTAAAACTGGGCACCTGGCAGGGGATCTTTCTTGGCGAATTCCGCGATCACGGCGGAAGCAGACGCTTAACAGTTTCGGTTCTTTCTTAGCAAACAGTCAATAACACGTTGCCGGAAACATGCAGAATGTCCAAAGCCAGGCTTTAGTAGCTGCCGCCTCCATCAATCAAACAAACATACTTTTCAGCTGTTTGTTTATTGATGAACAGACAGCGGCGTAAGGCTGCCTGCCGGCGTGTAACGGCAGATGCTGTCCTTTTGTCTGTACTATTGTATGAACGCTAAACACTACTGATACTTATGTCCGGTCAATTGTTTAAGTCGGTGGAATGGAATGTAACAGGCATGACCTGTACCAATTGCGCCCTTGGCGTGCGGCGTGCTCTTGAGAAAGAAGGATTTCAGGATGTGCGTGTTGATGTTACCTCCGGTGATGTTCGTTTTGAAACTCCGGATGAGAGCCGTCTGCCCCTTGCCGCCAAACGCATAGAGGAACTGGGATTCAGCGTGCATCAGTCCCCGACCCGGGCGGAGGAGAGCCGGAAAGGCATGTCGGCCATTGAGAAAAAATTCTGGTTCACCGCCGTGTTTACCGTCCCGCTGGTGCTTGCCATGTTTATCCCGCTAGACTTTCTGCACAACGACCTGTTCCAGCTTGCGCTTACCATTCCCGTATTTGTTGTCGGCTTCCTGCATTTCGGGCGCAGTGCCTATTACAGCCTGAAGTCAGGTGTCACCAATATGGATGTGCTCATTTTCATGGGAAGCACTGCCGCTTTTATTTACAGCCTGGTGGGCACTGTTTACGGTCTGGGTCACGATTATATGTTTTATGAAACCTCAGCCAGCATCATCTCCATTGTTTTGCTGGGCAATATGCTTGAGCATCGTTCGGTTCGGAAAACCACTTCGGCCATTGACGACCTGGTGAGGCTGCAGAAAAACACTGCACGACGCATTTACACCGAAATGAATGAGGGTCAGGAATATATCGAGGAGGTGGATGCTGCTTTTGTGAAAGAAGGTGAGCGTGTCCTGGTGAATGCCGGCGATAAGGTACCCGTTGATGGTGAGATTTACTGGGGTACAGGCAGTCTTGACGAAAGCATCATTTCGGGAGAGAGTGTTCCGGTTGACAAGCAAAAAGGGGATAAGGTGGTTGGAGGCACCCTGCTGGTATCGGGAACAATTAAGGTAAGAGCCACGGCTACCGGCAAAGACACTGTGCTGTCGCAGATCATTGAACTGGTGCGGGAAGCTCAGCAGGATAAGCCGAAGCTCCAGAACCTGGCCGACAGGATCAGCAGTATCTTCGTCCCCGTAGTGGTTGGGCTGGCCTTGTTGACCATCGCATTCTGGTTTTTTGCCACGGATCTTCCTTTCAGGGATTCACTGATGAGGGGAGTTGCCGTGCTGGTCATCGCTTGTCCGTGTGCCCTGGGACTTGCCATTCCCACCGCGGTGGTGGTAGGCCTGGGGCGTTCTGCCAAAAACGGCATCCTTATCAAAGGGGGCACAGCCATTGATAAGTTTTCCGCTGTTGACACGGTCGTTTTTGACAAGACAGGGACGCTGACCACCGGCAGGTTCCGGATCCGGAAGCTGGAGTGTTTTGGAAAGTCGGAGGAAGGTGTGCGGAGTCTTCTATACAGTATTGAGAAACACAGCAGTCACCCCATTGCACAGGCTGTTGTGCAGCACTTCAAAAATAGCGGGGAGGTCTCCCTGGAGCGTGTTGAGGAGCACAAAGGCTGGGGTATGGAGGCTGTTGACAAAAACGGCAATGAGTTCATCGCCGGGTCTTACAAGGTAGCTGCCCATTTAACCACCGACGACACGCATAACGTATATCTCATCATGAATGACCGGCTCATTGCCTGGCTCGACGTTGAAGATGAGATCAAGCCGGGTGCGGCTGAAACCATAAGCTATCTGAAGAGCAAGGGACTGAAAACGGTTATGCTCAGCGGCGATCGCCGGGAGCGATGCCTCCGGGTGGCAGAGGCCATTGGCATTGATGAGGTGTATGCAGAAAAAATGCCTGATCAGAAGCTGGAAGTCATAGAAGAATTGTCAAAGACGGCGAAGGTGGCCATGGTGGGCGACGGCATCAACGATGCTCCGGCGCTGGCCAAGGCTTATGTGGGCATCAGCATGAGCGATGCAACGCAGGTTGCTGTAAAATCTGCCGACGTCGTCCTGCTGAAGGGAGAACTCCCCTTGCTTGCAAAAGCTTTCGGAAACACGCGCGTTACGCTGCGTACCATTAAGGAAAATCTGTTCTGGGCTTTTTTCTACAACGTATCGGCCATTCCGCTGGCCATGATCGGACTGCTCACACCCATAGTGGCCGCTTTTGCGATGGCGGTGTCTGATGTTATCGTAGTGCTTAACTCTTTGAGGCTGAAAAAAAGAAGAGCACGCTGATCAGCCGTTCATTGACATCAGGAATTCTTCGTTGCTCTTGGTATGTCGTATCCTTTCCATCAGGAACTCCATGGCTTCGATGGGCGTCATGTCGGCGATGAATTTCCGCAGCACCCAAATCCTGTTCATAATGTCTTTGTTGAGCAGCAGGTCTTCGCGGCGCGTGCCTGAGGCCACAATGTCGATAGACGGGAAGATCCGTTTGTTTGACAACCTCCTGTCGAGTTGAAGCTCCATGTTGCCGGTGCCTTTAAATTCTTCGAAGATCACCTCGTCCATCTTGGAGCCGGTGTCAATCAGGGCCGTAGCAATGATGGAAAGCGATCCGCCGTTCTCAATATTCCTGGCGGCGCCGAAAAAGCGTTTGGGTTTATGGAGCGCATTGGCATCCACCCCGCCCGAAAGCACTTTCCCTGAAGCCGGCGACACGGTGTTGAAGGCCCGGGCCAGGCGCGTGATGCTGTCCAGCAATATGACCACATCATGCCCGCATTCAACCATACGCTTGGCTTTTTCCAGTACGATGTTGGAGACCTTGACATGCCGTTCGGCAGGCTCGTCGAATGTTGAGGAAATGACTTCCCCGCGCACGTTACGCGCCATTTCGGTTACCTCCTCGGGCCTTTCGTCGATCAGCAGCACGATCAGATAGACTTCGGGGTGGTTGGCAGCGATGGCGTTGGCAATTTCCTGGAGCAGAATGGTTTTACCCGTTTTTGGCTGGGCTACGATCAATCCGCGCTGTCCTTTTCCTATAGGAGAGAACATATCAATGATCCTCGTGGAGAGGGTTTCCTCATGATGTCCGGTAATTTGAAACTTCTCGTCGGGAAACAGGGGGGTGAGAAAATCAAAGGGCACCCTGTCGCGCACTTCACCGGGAACACGTCCGTTGATCTGTTCAACCTTGATGAGCGGAAAATATTTTTCATTTTCCTTTGGTGGCCTGATGCCGCCTTTCACCGTATCTCCTGTCTTAAGGCCAAACAGCTTGATCTGGCTTTGAGAAACGTAGATGTCGTCGGGCGAGTTAAGGTAGTTATAGTCGGATGACCGCAAAAAGCCGTAGCCGTCGGGCATGATCTCAAGCACTCCTTCGGCGATAATGATGCCGTCGAACTCATAAACGGCTTCACCGGTGCGGCGGTCAAAGCCTTTTGGCTTCTGGTATCCCTCTTTTTCTTTCGGAGTTGCAGGCTCCTGATGGGTTTCGGAGGCAGCCTGCCGGCTTTGTTGTTCGTCCTGCCTATCCTCAGTTTTTTCAACAGCTTCAACCGCTTGTTCATCTTTAGGCTTCTGAGTTTCTTCAGAACTTTGCTGTTGTGCCTGGCGACTGTCGGGTTTGCTTCTTTTTCTTCCGCGCTTGCGAGGCTTGCCCTGCTCGCTGGCATCTTTCTTCATGGCAGCGTCTGTCTTTTCATCACTGTGCCTGGTGGCTTCGGGAGCCTGTGCCGGTGGCTGAGTAACGCCTTGCTGCCGGCTGCTGTCCTTTGCAACCGTATCCTGTGCGGCATGGTCTTTCTTTTCCGGCCCGGGTGCCTCTTTCGCAGGCTGGTCTTTAACGGTAGCTTCCGCTTGCTCCTTGGTCGCGCGATCAACGGAACTGCCTGCAGGAATGCGCTTCCGGGGCCTGCCCGGACGCCTGCCCTGCTTCTTCTCAGGCTTATTGTCCTTAATAGCAGCAGGTTTTAATGCTTGAGTGTCAAGGATCTTGTAAATAAGGTCCTGCTTTTTGTAAGAATCAACTTTCCTGATCTCCAGTTCCCTCGCAAGTTCTTTGAGGTCGGCCAGGAGCATGTTGTTCAATGCTACAATGTCATACATAGATTATATCTTGTGTTTTGTACAAAAAAGTCGGAATGATGATGTTTTTGATGGAGCACATAACAGGAACAGAAAAAACGCGTATACTCTGCCTGATTGACAGAAGAATCTATTGTTCCCGGGCCTGATGCCCAAACAATACATGAAACCGAATGATGTACTGGTATGTTGTTTTCAGAAAAATGAGATTGATGCAGAAATTCGACTGCAAATATACGTATATTTAAACAAGAAAAAAATATTTGGTTAATTTTGTTTTGTGTTATAAATCAAAACAATCCTGTCTTATGTGGCAACGAATTCAAACCTTGTACCTGTTAGTTGTTATTGTATGTTCCATACTTTACGCAACCCTTCCCCTTGCCCGCTTCACCATTGAAAATGAGCACATAGCTTTCAGGCTGGCAGGATATTCCGGCTTCTTTAGCCAAACCGCCTTTGTGGATAAGGGTTACGGCATTATGCTCGGCTTGCTCCTGCTGGCGGTGCTGGCGCTGACCGTATATATGATCCTGCAGTTTAAACGCCGTTTGTTCCAGGTTAAAGCTGGCAAGCTGATCATGCTGTTCAACATTGCCCTGGCCGTAATTTCCTTTTTCTTTGTTGACAATTTAAGCAAACAGCTCGACCAGGTGCATGCGAACTATGGCGCTGCAATGGTCTTTCCCCTGCTTTCTGTGATTTTATTGTTAATGGCACTGAAAGCCATTCAGCGGGATGAAAACATGGTGCGTGCCGCTGACCGGTTCCGTTAAGACGCGGTGCATTAGTCCTCAATGCGCTTGATGACGTAATCCGAATTAAACAACCTCAGCGCACCCATGTACTTCAGCTTGAATTTGATGAAGTCGCCGACTTTGTATTTTCCCGGGTTCTTGCCAAGATCAATCACCAGGATATCTGAACTGGCACCTGCAAGTTCCATTTTCTTATCAACAGGAATCAGAAAATCCGGACCAATGTCCAGCAGTCCCACATCAAGCAGGGCGCGCCAGGAAGTTTTGCCGTAATCCGCATTGTCGATCTCAAAGGATTCACCGGAGGGGTTTTCAGCCAGGGTGCCTTCAGGGATTACCGGTTTTTCAAGCAGTTCAATGATCTCTGCCTTGAAGGTGATCACGTCATCTTTCATACCTTTAATGGTGTTGCCCGTCCACAGGTCTGCACCAAAATAGAGCGTCTCGCCTACACGAAAATGATTCACACCTTCGGGAACCTGCTTTTTTGACAGCATCGGGATGGTAACGGAGGTGCCCCCCGAAAGCAGCTTTATCTTTTTGTTGAATTTCGATTCCACAATCTGCTTATACAGGCTCAGCTGTATCAGTTTATCCCTTGAGGGCATAACGCCGTACAAACAGTTCAGGTTGGTGCCAAAGCCAAGGATCTCGATGTTTGGCAATTCAAACACCTGTTCGTAAAAATTAATAAGGTCCTCACCCATGACCCCTTCACGCAGTTCGCCCATTTCCACCATGATGATCACCTGGTGCTGCTTATCCTGTCTTTGCGCTTCCTTTGAAAGGAGCTTCATCGTTTCAAGGTCGGAGTTCACGCTGACGTCAGCATATTTTATTACGCTCCGGATGCTGCGCCGTGGCGCTGGCTTGATGTAGTAGGTTTTTATGTCAGGATCAAGCCTTTTGATGGCACGAAGATTGGATATGCGCGAATCCATCAGCTCCCTCACGCCGAGGCCGATCACCTCCTTGATGTACAAGGGGTTGCCGCAAAGCAGCTTGGTTACATAACCCCACTGTATGTTGTACTGTTTAAACAGCCTGGCCAGGAAGTCGTGGTTGTGCTTTAGCTTTTTGCGGCTGATTGATATTTCTGCCATGATGCCGGTTTATTTGCGGGTCCACCGCATCTCAAGGTATTTGCTGGTGAATCCGATTTTTTCATAAAGAAAGCGGGCCGGATTTTCCGGTTCCACATGTAACTTAACATCGCCCTCCGCATGGTCAAGGGTTCGTTTCATCAGCTCCTTGCCAATGCCCTTGCCGCGATACGACCTGTTAACGGCAATGTAAACGAGAATGTTTTCAGGGATGTATCCACCCATGCCCGTTTTGTTGACGACCACGGCACCGTTGATTTTTTTCTCGTCGCGCGAGGTCAGAATAAAGCCGCCAAACTTATCCTTGTCGTCAAGGGCAAATTCGATGCACTTCATGATATATTCGATCTTGTCGCCAAACTGATCGAGGTGCTCATAAAGAAAATCGGCGATTTCTTTTTTGGTATCGTGCGGTACCTTGTCTTTTGGAGTGTACAGTGTATAATTCATGTTTTTGTTATTTTATTGATTGTGAAGTTAATAAATAAAAATGACATAAGCGAGAGGCTGATGCCGAAAATGTTTGGATCAAGCTGCAGGGGCAGGTCCCATCCCCCGATAATGAGGGTGATGGTGGTGCCACCGCCCAGCAGCATCGACACAAAGGCTGCGCCTGAACGGGCTTTTTTCATGAACAGGGCTGCCATAACCGGAACAAAGAGCCCTGAAACCATGAAGGCGTACGAATAGAGCATGAGTTCCAGCACGTTCGGCATTTTTGTTGCCAGCAGCAAGGCCAGGCTTCCCAGGATTAGCGTCAGCAACTGCGACAGCAGCAGGAACGGCCTGCGTTGTTGCGGCACCTTAATGTATTTGCTCAGAATGTCGGTCAGGAAATTTCCGCTGGACGCCATCAGGCAGCTGTCGGCTGTTGACATGATGGCCGAAAAGTATGCTGCCATCATCAGGCCCATAAGTCCTACCGGCAGCACTGTCCGGAGCAGCAGGGGCAGTCCCTGTTCCGCATCAATGTCGCCTGCCGCGGCAAACCCAAGATATTCAAACATGCCCTGTGCTATGGCTACCCTGGCAAACAGTCCGAGCAACACGCCCATGAACGCCATAACAGGCCACTCAAACAAGCCGGCGATGTACCAGGCCCGCTGTGCCTGTCTCCTGTTGCGTGAGGCATAAATGCGCTGGTAGAGCGTCATTCCTACAAACCATATGGGTATGATGGTAACAGCCCAGTTCAGCAACTGCTGCCAGCTGATGTTCCCCAGGCTGAAATATGCCGGGGGCAACACCTCGCGGATGCCCGCCATACCGCCAACACTGTAGTAGGCAATGGGGATGCCGATAAAGATCAGCCCCGACATCAGGATGATCCATTGAATGGTGTCGGTGTATATCACGGCCTTGATGCCTCCCATGGATGTGTACACAATCACGATGATACCCATAATGATGAGAGCAGTCTGGCGATCCAGCATCGGTGTAAACGTTGCCTCCGCCAGTATGGCGCCGGCAAGTATCTGCGAACTGGTAAAGCCGAGGTACCCGATGGCAGAGATCAGTCCGGCCAGTAAAGCCACACGGGGGTTGTAAAAGCTTCCCAGGAACTGGGGGAACGTATAGAACTTTTTGGTTTTTTCGAGCTGCTTTACCCTGGGTATCAACACAACAGCACTCAGCCAGGCGCCAATTAAGCCGGTAAACAGCATCCACGACCCGGCCAGCCCCATAATGAACCCCAGGCCGCCCAGCCCGATGGAAAAACCGCCGCCCACATCGGTGGCCACCACGGAAAGCCCTATATGCACACTGCCTATCTTTCGGCCACCTACGTAATAATCGTCCACACCCTTGTTCCTGAAGAGGAAGTACAAGCCTATACCTATCACCCCCATCATGTACAAGGTGAACACAAGAATGTCCAGATAATGCATTTTATTGTAACAGCGGATTTTTCTGCGCCAAAGATACGAAAAATTCCGCCAAGCTCAAAATCTGTCTTTAAGGACTTGTTTGTAAGACGGTTAGGGCAATGAGCGAACACCCTCATCCGGCACGCGTTTGCCGTCCTGGTCCTTGCTGTGCCGGAGTATGGTACAGCCTTGCAGCTTCAGGGCACAGCGCTTCGGATAGGCCTCCTAAGCGCATCACAGTCTGGACTTGTGGGCAAATGCACCGCTTCAGCGTCACGAATGACCTGTAAAAAACTGTGCCCGTATGGCAAAACAAACGTATTTTTGCCTGTTCAATGACATCAAAACCGACAAAAGCCCGTTGTGATGTATGCCTGGGGAAACAACCGCCGCTTCAATGCCTGGTCTGATCTTGCCAAAAAGCGCTTTGGCTCCCGCCTGCAGAAAATTACCGTCAACGCAGGCTTCAGCTGCCCGAATCGCGACGGAACAGTCGGTTTTGGGGGATGCAGCTTTTGCAACAACGAGGGCTTCAACCCTTCTTATTGCGATCCCAAAAAAACCATTCACGAACAAATTGACCAGGGCTTGTCGTTTATCAGGGTCAGGTATCCGCGTGCCAAACTTTTTGTAGCCTATTTACAGGCCTACTCAAACACCCACGCCCCGCTCAAAAGGCTTCAGGAAGTCTATGAAGAAGCACTGCGGCATCCCGCAATTAGCGGACTCGTCATCGGCACACGACCGGACTGTGTGGATGATGAAAAGCTTGACTACCTTTCGTTGCTGTCCCAAAAACATGTGATAAAGCTGGAATACGGTGTCGAATCTTGTTACGACAGCACCCTGCGCAGGATAAACCGGGGACATACGTTTACCGAATCCGTTAAGGCGTTGAATGCCACTGCATCACGGGGGCTGTTCAACGGCATCCATATGATATTCGGCCTTCCCGGCGAAAGCCGCAGCATGATGCTCGACCAGGTGCAAACAATCAATTCCCTGCCCATCAATACCATAAAATTCCATCAGCTGCAGATTGTCAAAGACACGGCCATAGCCGCCGAATACCGGGAGCATCCTGAACGCTTTGAGCTTTTCGGACTGGAGGAATATATCGATTTTGTCTGTTCCTTTATAGAAAGGCTCCGTCCCGGCATTGCCATTGACCGCCTGTCGGGAGAGGTTCCGCCGCGGCTCATTGCAGGAATGCGCTGGGGTAAGGTAAGGTCCGATTCCATCATTGGCATGGTTGAAAAACGGCTGGAGGAAAGAAATACCTTTCAGGGTGCGGCATATACGGGTGAAAGACCGTAATTGCTCAGATGTGGAACTACTTTACCTTAACCTGGTTTTTTCATTCGTTTGTGAGTAAGTTCGAATAAAAAAAATCATGTAGATTTCTCCTGTAAAAAACATCTTCATTTTTTTGAAAAAACATACAAAATCAAGATGTACAGGAGGAACCGCTTCGCTTTCCCATGAATTTTTTTCATGCGTCTGTGTGTATTTTCACATAAAAAAAATTCATGTATATTTGACTCTTTTTACGGAAAAACTCAGTAATCGTTTATGGAGAAAAATAACAACAAAGTTGCCCGAATGCTTGGTGTCATTGAGCGCGTTGGCAATAAGCTGCCGCACCCTGCCACCCTGTTTGCTATATTTGCTTTTGCCGTCATTTTACTGAGCGGTTTTATTTCCTTGTTCAATGTTACTGCGGTTCATCCCGGCACGGGTGAAACGGTGGCGGTGTATAACTTGCTTAGTCGCGAAGGCTTGCATATGATCATGACCGGGATGGTGGTCAACTTTACCTCTTTTGCTCCTTTGGGCACGGTGCTGGTGGCTTTACTCGGGATCGGTGTTGCGGAATCCAGCGGCCTGATGTCGACAGGCTTGCGGCTCCTGGTGATATCGGCGCCTAAGAGGTTGCTGACTTTTGCCATTGTTTTTGCCGGCATCCTGTCGAACATGGCGAGCGAAGTGGGTTATGTGGTGCTGGTACCCCTGGGCGGGATGATCTTTCTGGCCGTTGGCCGTAATCCCATTGCGGGAATTGCGGCTGCGTTTGCCGGGGTGTCGGGCGGCTATTCAGCCAACCTCCTGCTCGGCACCATCGATCCGCTGCTGGCAGGGCTTTCGGAGGAAGCGGCCCGGATCATTGATCCGGCCTATAACGTAAATCCGACCGCCAATTATTACTTCATGTTTGTGTCCACGTTTTTCATTGCCTACATCGGCACATGGGTTACCGAAAAGGTGGTTGTGCCGCGACTTGGCGAATACAAGGGCGATGCCCGGCCGGAGGAGATCAAAAAACTCACCGCCGATGAACGCCGGGGGCTGAGGGCCACTTTCTGGACCCTGATCATCCTGGCGCTGTTGCTGCTCTGGAGTGCCGTGCCCATTGAGGGCGGCATCTGGTCGCACATCCCGGGTTCCGGCTTTATGCGCGATCAGCAAACCGGCGATCTGCTACGCTCCCCCTTTATGAGCGGCATCGTGGCCATTATCTTTCTGGTCGCTGCCATCCTGGGTATTGTGTACGGCATAGCGGCAAAAACACTAAAAAGCAACTACGACGTGATAAACGGCATGGGCAAATCCATGTCAACCCTCGGCACCTACATTGTGCTGGTGTTTTTTGCAGCACAGTTTGTGGCCTATTTCAACTGGACCAACCTCGGACTTATCTTCGCCATCCAGGGTGCAAATTTTATCGGCTCGCTGGGCTTCGGAAGAATACCGCTGATGATCGCCCTGGTGCTTGTCTCGGCCATTATCAACCTGGTGGTGGGCAGTGCCAGTGCCAAGTGGGCCATCATGGCACCGGTGTTCATACCCATGTTCATGCTGCTGGGGTACTCGCCTGAATTTACCCAGCTTGCCTACCGTGTCGGCGACAGCGTCACCAATGTGATCGCCCCGATGATGTCGTACTTTGCAATGATTGTAGCCTTTATGGAACGATACGATAAAAACGCAGGCATCGGCACCATCATTGCCACCATGCTGCCTTACACCTTTATTTTCCTGATGGCCTGGCTCGTAATGCTTATCATCTGGATCATACTGGGAGTTCCGATAGGCCCGGGCGCTCCCCTGTTTTATGAGCTGCCCGTTTGACCTCAGCCGGGTCTGACTCACTCAACGTGGTGATGACAAGGGCTTCCTCCGTGCATCAAAAAGACAAAAGGAGCCTGTTTTTTCATTTTTTCTTAGTATTTTTATTGGTCGGAAGCTTGTTTCGAACGCAGTGAGAAATCTGTCAGGTAGTCTGAAGTCGAAGGCAGGAGAACTATTGTTGAATCGTTTAATTGTTTAATCGTTTATGTGTTGGTTTTTTCTTTGTGAAGGAATAGGTTCGAAGTAGCTTGAAGCTCGAAGCTGGAAGCTCGAAAAAAGAAAGAGAGTTTAGCTCCTGGCTCCTGGCAGATCTTCTTGCTAAAAGCC
>JAVIYP010000037.1:0-27912 GCA_031323845.1 Bacteroidales bacterium
AGGTTGTTGACAAAACGTGTCACCAGGGTGTCGTTGAACCTTGGATCGGGAAGCAAAATGCGCTTTTTTGGTTTTGATTTTCTCATAATGCTATAAAATATCGTTTGCTTCTAAGTCTTAATTTTTAGCCTTGGGTCTTTTGGTGCCATATTTGGACCTGCGCTGGTTGCGGCCTTCAACACCACTCGTGTCCAGGGCTCCCCGGATGATGTGATATCGAACGCCGGGCAAATCCTTTACCCTTCCACCACGCAGCAACACAATGGAGTGCTCCTGCAAGTTATGGCCTTCTCCGGGAATGTAAGCATTCACTTCCTTACCGTTGGTCAGCCTGACCCTGGCCACCTTGCGCATGGCAGAGTTTGGCTTCTTCGGCGTGGTGGTGTAAACACGTACACATACACCCCGGCGTTGCGGACATGAATCCAGAGCCGGAGACTTGCTTTTATACGTTACTTTTTTGCGCCCCTTGCGAACCAATTGCTGAATTGTTGGCATGTTTCAATCTCTGTTTATGTAAAAACTTCGTTTTTATTTATTTAAATAATTCTTTTCCGATTTTTGGGAGTGCAAAGGTAGAAGTTATTTTTGGAAAACCAATACAGTTTAAGAAATAATTTCTCCAATGCCGTGATTTTTCCTGCAATAAGCAGAAAGACCACACCCGCATTTTAAGGGGCACAAAGGTAGATATTATTTTTAGATTTTTTTATGAAAAAATGCAGACAAACACAATATTCCGGAAAGGCAGATGCAGCAGAAAAAACCATACATGATGGAAACAACCGCGGATTTATGCCAAGCATCCTGAAAAAAACCATGCAGGGCAAGGTGAGGTCTGCAACAGATAAACACGGATAGCAGAGGTTGGGATGAAGGGAAAAGAGCTTGGCCACATGACGCCGGAAGTCGCACCGCTAATACACAACAGTGCAGTCCGCAACCTTCAACACCTTGAAGCATCCGCCTTGAAGATCGGCAGCGGGTCGCTGAAACGTTTCAGCGATGTAAACGGCCTGTCAGGGATCTGAAGGTTCCGGCGCAGACAGTCAACGGGATAGGGTTCGGCATTCTTAATATCTGTAAGCTGCCCTTTCCATTTCCTTAACATTTTTGAACGGCCTCGGCGGATTAAGATGCCTGGCCAGAAACGTGTAAATCTCAAACCGGATGTCACGTCCCGCTCTGTGATCCATACGGTCAAAAGAATGCCCTCCGGGGACATCTTCATAAATACGATATTCAAAATCTTTATTATGAGCCTTCAGGGTATTTATCAGGTTTTGCACTTCCAGCACATGCACGTCTTCATCAATGGTGTTGGTGTGGATCAGCAGGGGTACCTGCAACTTGTGAGCGTGGTAAACCGGTGAGCGCCTCCGGTATTCCTCAATATTCTCATGGACCATCTGACCTATGTGATGATCCGCTGCAAACCAATCCATTTCATATGCAGGCCGCTTGTAACCCATGCGCGCAATCAGATCGCTGACAGGCACGCCGGCAAAAACAGCCTTGTATGACCTGGGATGTTCAAAAGCCGTCATCAGCGAGATCATCCCCCCGTGGCTCCAGCCGATAAGCCCCACACGCCTCCGGTCAACAATATCGTAGTTTTCAAGCATCATCAGCATGCTCTCATGGGTGTCCTCATTTTCGAGACCGCCATAATCAATCAGCTTGTGATGCCGTTTGCCATAACCGGTACTGCCACGGTATTCCGGAGCCACAACAATGTATTGCTGGGCCATCAGCTCACGGATGATGTGTGTATAATAGGTGTTGAAATCACCATGTACGCCTCCGTGCGGAAACACCAGCAACGGGTATTTCTTTTTTGGATCAACATCCCGTGGAATGAACACGTAAGTCCAGAACTTAACCGGATTGGCATCTATCAGTGTGGTGGCCTTGTCAGCACCACGGGGCGGCGGACCGGTCATGAACAACTTGTCCACGTAAGCAACATCGCCAACCACCTTATGCCACATAACATCGTCGATAGCTTTTTCAAGCACATCAAAACGAAAGCGCAAATCGCGCAGCTCATTTAAAATAACCTCTTGGTTCTTAAGCAATTGCTCGTTAGACACCTGCGACCATACCAGGGTGGTCGTAAGCAAAAACGCAAAAAATACAATACCTCGCTTCAGATACATAATATTATGGTTGTTTGAATACTATTTTGGATTTTAAGAAAAGGTTTCTTCGCTTTTTTTGATGCCCGCGATCGCGTTTCAGGCTGATAAAGGTACGAAGTATTTTTCTATCTTTGCAGTCCGATGAAACGCTTACTTACCCGAACGTATTGATTCTTTGTATTGATGCCGGATTTTATCAAGGAGTTGAATGAAGCCCAGCAGCGCGCTGTAACAACGACTGGGGGCCCTGTGATGGTTATTGCCGGGGCCGGCAGCGGCAAAACCCGCGTGCTGACTTACAGGGTAGCTTACCTGTTGCAGCAGGGGGTCTCTCCTTTTCGCATCCTGGCCCTGACCTTTACCAACAAAGCTGCCCGCGAAATGCGTGAAAGGGTGGCCACACTGATTGACCCCTCTAAAGCTAAAAGCCTTTGGATGGGCACCTTTCATAGTATTTTTGCCCGGATTCTGCGGGCCGAAGCCAGCAAGCTCGGCTATCCGTCGCAATTCAGCATTTACGATACCGAGGATTCAAAACGCGTCATCAAAAAAATACTGAAAGAGCAAAACATTGACGACAAAACCTATGCTCCCGGCTTTGTGTTACACCGTATCTCCAATGCCAAAAACAACCTCATTTCCGCCGCGGACTACAATGAGGATGTTGAAATCCAGAGCGAGGATGTGCAAATGCGCAAACCTAAGCTCGGCCTGATCTACAGCCTGTACCAGCAAAAGCTTCGCAATGCTTCCGCCATGGACTTCGACGATCTGCTGTTTAATACCAATGTGCTGCTCAGGGACTTTCCTGACGTATTGTACAAATACCAGCAACGCTTTGAATACATCCTGGTTGATGAGTACCAGGACACGAACTTCTCCCAGTACCTGATCGTGAAAAAGCTTGCCGCGAACAACGAAAATATTTGCGTTGTTGGTGACGATGCCCAAAGCATATATGCTTTTCGCGGGGCCAACATCCGGAATATACTGAACTTCAAGAATGACTATCCTGACTATCAACTTTTTAAGCTGGAACAAAATTACCGTTCAACCCGTCACATTGTATCGGTGGCAAACAGCCTGATAGAGCATAACAAACAGAAAATCCATAAAAAAGTATGGACCAGCAATGAGGCCGGTGAAAAAATCCAGATCATCAGCACGGCAACCGAGGGGGAGGAAGCATCATGGGTGGCAAGCCGCATTTTTGAGCTGATACAGCAAAAACGCCTGCCCAACAGTGCCTTTGCCGTTCTTTACCGCACCAACGCCCAGTCAAGGGCGCTCGAAGAAGCCTTGCGCAGGCTCAATATCAAATACCGCATCTACGGCAGTGTTTCCTTTTATCAGCGTAAGGAAATCAAAGACGTGTTGTC
Organism: Bacteroidales bacterium; assembly: GCA_031323845.1. GTDB lineage: Bacteria > Bacteroidota > Bacteroidia > Bacteroidales > UBA7960 > PUPG01. Next base: position 3,521 of record JAVIYP010000037.1, read on the forward strand.
TTATTTCCGCCTGGTGATCAATCCTCACGACGAAGACGCCTTATTGCGCATCATCAACTTTCCGACACGAGGCATCGGCAATACCACCCTAAACAAGCTGATTGTTGCGGCAAATGAAGCCGGAACGCCTTTATGGAATGTGTGCCGGGACCCCGGGGCTTTCAATGTTCAGCTGCATAGTGGCGCCCTGACAAAACTCAGCGAATTCGTCTTGCTGATTAAAAGTTTTGCCGCAAGGCTTTACAAGCTGAATGCTTATGAATTAGGTGAGCTGATCATCAACAAATCAGGTATCCGCAGGCTTTATTTTGAAGACGGCAGCCCTGAAAGCATCAACAGAAGGGATAACATTGAGGAGTTGCTGAGCGGACTGAAGGACTTTTCGCAGCAGCCTGAGCAGCATGGTAACATTTTCACCGGTGAAGCACCACTGCCCGGCGAAGCCATGGACTCACCGGGTGAATCAGAAGCGGAACAGATGCCGGATGCGGCAAACGGCATCTTTCGTACGCTGGATGAATTTATGCAGGACATTGCCTTGCTGACCGATGCAGACAGTGAAAGCGAAAACAAGGACGACAGGAACGCCGTATCGCTGATGACGGTGCATGCCTCCAAAGGCCTGGAGTTTCCTTATGTTTTTATCACCGGCATGGAAGAAAATCTCTTTCCATCCCAGCTTTCCATAAATAGTGAAGCGGAACTGGAAGAAGAGCGCAGGTTGTTTTATGTTGCACTTACCAGGGCCATGAAGCAGGCATGGATTGTATATGCAGAAACCCGTTTCAGGTATGGCAACTTCAACATGTGTGAACCCAGTCGTTTTCTCGACGAGCTTGATGAACATCTTGTTGACCATATCCTGCCCGGCAGAAAAGGCCGTAAAAAGATCAGCACCACAGAAAGCTTTGCAGAAAGCATCAAAAAATACAGGAAGCTCAGCACCTTTGACTCCGTAGAATCAGCGAGTCCGGCCCCTGCTGCGGACGACAGCAGTGGTTACGGCATCATCGACCCGGCACTGCTGCAGGTCGACATGCAGGTAAAGCACCAGCGTTTCGGTCTTGGCCGCATCGTTTCCATTGAATTGGCAGGACAAAATTCCAGGGCAACCGTAGCGTTCAATGCTGCAGGCAAAAAGCAATTGCTGCTTAAATATGCCCGTTTAAAAATTCTGAGATAGAGAGATTTGCATTGTAATGTAATTATTTTCTATCTTTGCAGAAGAATTAGTGACAACCCGGATAAGAGGACAAGAACTCAATTTCCTGACAGCTCCCAGAGTTTTATTAATGAAGACTAATTTAATCGTTAACATTCTGCCTTCCAGACCAGGTATCCGGCATCACGTACAATGATCATGAGAAGAATGCTTCTCCTGTTCCCCAGGTACTGCACGATCAATAATCATATTCATATTTCATAATCTTAAGCAATGGAATACAACACTTCGAGATCGAAAATGAATATTTCCGAGTATGGAAGAAATATTCAGAAAATGATTGAACAAATCATGGCGGTTGAAGACCGCGAAAAACGAAATCAGATGGCGCGGGCCACTATTAACGTTATGGGCCAGTTAAACCCGCATCTGCGTGATGTTAACGACTTCAAGCACAAACTTTGGGACCATCTGTTCATCATGTCGGATTTTAAACTGGATGTTGATTCGCCCTACCCTATTCCTTCGCGCGAAACACTGACGCGCAAACCCGAACCTCTCTCATACAGCAGTAACAACATCCGCTTCATGCATTACGGCAGGTACATTGAGCAGATTATCGAAAAGGCCTGTGAGATGGAGGACGGAACTGTTAAAGATGCCCTGGTAAAGCTTATTGCCAACCACCTGAAAAAATCCTACCTTACCTGGAACCGCGATGCGGTCAATGACGAAGAAATCGCCGAGCACCTTAACCTGCTGTCAAAAGGCAGGCTGAAACTGGACGAAGACATGAAACTCAACAACACCAACGACATCCTTTCAAAAAACAAAAAGAAGAAATACCAGGGGAAACAGGGGAGTTCAAAAAGTCAGCGGAAACATGGCAGCTTCTGATTGCCATGTCTTAATACCCGCGAGAAATTCCGGGTTATGGTGACCTTGAGCGTCTTTCAGAAAACTATCACACCATTCGTTTGTTTTATTCATTGAAAACGGCAGCGGACCAAAGCTGCCAAAATGACCTTTTGTAAACTATGGCAAAGCTTTTGTGATTCATGCAAAAGTTTCTAAATAAAATATGTACAGGTAATGAAAAAGAAAGGGAAAACCGGTGCCGTTGAAGCACAACCTGAAGACGCACAGCAACATAACAACCACGAGGAAGCTCAAAGCCATACCGGCAACAAAGCCGGCGATGCTGCATCTGAGGAAAAAACTACCGGTGTAATTAACGAGGAGGTACAAAATGACACCGGCGGCTGTCAGGAAAAGCTGGCACAGCTGCAAAAAAGTCTTGATGAGTGCAACGATAAGTTTTTGCGGCTTTTCTCTGAGTTCGACAACTACAGGAAGAGGGTAAGCAAAGAGCGTATTGAGTTGACCAAAACCGCATCAGAGTCAATCATAACGTCATTGCTGCCCGTACTTGACGACCTGGAGAGGGCTGCCGGCATGGAAGCCGCCATGGCGGGCAAAGAGGCTGAGAAAGAAGGAATCAGGTTAATATACAACAAATTCAAGTCAACGTTAAGGCAAAAGGGAGTTGAAGAGATTGCTTCGATTGGAGAAGATTTCAACACCGACTACCATGATGCCATCACACATATACCCGCAACAGACAAGAAGCAAAAAGGCAAGGTTGTTGAAGAAGTGCAGAAGGGTTACCTGCTGAATGGAAAAGTGATACGCTACGCGCGGGTAGTTGTAGCCAATTAAGTTAAGGTATGTCAAAAAAAGATTATTACGAGGTCTTAGGTGTTTCACGGGATGCCCGGCCGGAAGAAATTAAAAAGGCTTACCGCCAGAAAGCGCTGAAGTACCATCCGGACAAGAATCCGGGTGATGCCACGGCGGAAGCACGTTTCAAGGAGGCTGCCGAAGCCTATGAGGTGCTGAGCAACCCTGAGAAAAAGTCACGATATGACCAGTTTGGTCATGCCGGTATGGGCAATAATTTTGGCGGCGGGTTCAGCGGCGGCATGTCCATGGAAGATATCTTCAGCCAGTTTGGAGATATATTCGGAGGTGCTTTCGGCGGGGGGTTCAGTGGTTTTGGAGGCAGCAGCAGGAGCGGCAGAAGGGTCAACAAAGGATCGAACCTGCGCATTAAAGTAAAGCTCAGCCTTGAAGACATCCTTAAAGGGGCTGATAAAAAAATCAAGGTCAACAAATACGTGGCGTGTTCGCCGTGCAACGGCACTGGAGCCAAAGACGGGAAGGCTTTTCGCAGCTGCTCGACCTGTGGCGGAGCAGGCAGGGTAACGCGGGTCACCAATACCTTCCTCGGGCAAATGCAAACCACCAGTACCTGTCCGCAGTGTGGTGGTGAAGGGCAAACCATAGAAGATAAATGTTCGTCATGCTATGGCAACGGCATCGTTAAACATGAGGAGGTGATCAGCATCAACATTCCTGCCGGCGTTCAGGAAGGCATGCAACTGTCGTTGAGCGGTAAAGGGAATGCAGCCCCCCGGGGTGGCATACCCGGTGACCTTATCGTACTCATTGAAGAGCTCCCCCACGAGAAGCTCATACGCGACAACATGAACCTGCTCTACGACCACTACATCAGTTTTCCGGAAGCTGTGCTGGGCACAAACATTGAAGTACCCACACTGGAAGGCAAGGCCAGGATCAAGATTGAACCCGGCACACAAAGCGGCAAAGTGCTCAGGCTCAAGGGTAAAGGACTGCCTTCGGTGAATGCTTACGGGCGTGGCGACCTGCTGGTGAATATCAACATATGGACCCCTCAGACCGTGAATGCCGACGAAAAGGAGATGCTCACAAAAATGCAGGAGTCAAACAACTTCACCCCTAAACCCAAAAAAAGCGACAAAAGCTTTTTTGAAAGAATGAAAGACGTCTTCAACTAACATGGCAGCCAAATGAATCAGCTTATAAAGGCAGAAAACGTTACCAAGCAATACGTCAACCACAGAGCCCTGGACCGGTTAAGTATGACCGTGCCGGAACAAAGCATTTTCGGGCTGTTAGGACCGAATGGTGCCGGAAAGACGACCCTGATACGCATCATCAATCAAATCATCGGACCTGATGAGGGACGCATTTATTTTGAACATGATGTGCTGAAGCCAAAACACATCCATCAAATAGGCTATCTGCCCGAAGAACGAGGTCTTTACAAGAAAATGAAGGTGGGTGAACAGGCGCTTTACCTGGCCCAGCTGAAAGGCCTCTCGGCGCATGATGCGAAAAAAAGACTGAAGGAATGGTTTGAGAAATTCGACCTCATGAACTGGTGGAACAAGAAAGTCGAAGAGTTATCCAAAGGTATGCAGCAAAAAGTCCAGTTCATTATTACCGTGCTGCACCAACCCCGGCTTCTCATTTTTGATGAGCCTTTCAGCGGCTTTGACCCCATCAACGTAAACCTGCTGAAAGACGAAATCCTGTCGTTAAGAAAAAACGGTGCCACCATTATCTTTTCAACACACAACATGGCTTCGGTTGAAGAGCTTTGTGATCATATTGCACTGATTCATCAATCAAAAAAAATTCTTGAAGGCACAGTGGTGCAAATAAAAAAAGACCATGCCAGCCATATTTTCGAGGCAGATCTTGCCGGGATGAAGCAACCGCTCAGGAACATTCTTGACAGAAGATTTCACCTCATCAGCGAAAAAGCGGACAACGGCACCAGCACCGCACGGATACAGATCAAAGACCAATCGAGCCCGAATGAACTCCTCGGCGCGCTGATGGCCGAAGCGGAAATAGTGTCGTTTAAAGAATTGACTCCCAGCATGAATGACATATTTATAAAACATGTTACCGGAAAGTATCCGATGGAAAACAACGTCAATCAACAGGATTGAGCCACTCCATTGTATTGTTTCACACAACATTCCAAAATAAACCGATCATGAGCAAAACCGCTACCATTATCAAACGGGAGTTTCTCAGCAGGGTTAAGAAAAAGTCATTCCTTGTAATGACCATCGTTGGACCGGTACTTATGGCAGCCCTGATCATTGTTCCGGTAATTGTTGCCCAGGTTTCGAGAAGCGATTATGCGGTGGCCATTGTGGATGACACTTCTTTTTTCCATGAAAGCTTTAAAGATACGCAAAGCATAAGCTTTACCCCGGTGGGCGTGGATGTTGAACAGGCCATAAACCTTATGCATGAAGGCAGGTTTGATGCGGTACTGCACATTCCTGAGTTTGCGTTCCAGGCCCCGTCATCGCTGAGACTGTTTTCGGAAAAGTCCATCAACTTTAATGCAAAACTATTAATTGAAAACACCCTGCGACATGAGTTCGAGGGCTTGAAGCTGGCAGAGGCAGGCATAGACCCTGAAGTGCTTAAGCAAATTGAAACACGCATAAACATCCAGGCGTTTCGTATCAAAGACGGTGGCGAGCTCGTTACCGACCATCCGGAGATCAGCATGGGACTGGGCTTTATTGGCGGGTTTCTGATCTATATCTTTATCTTTCTTTTTGGATCACAGGTGTTAAGAGGTGTTCTTGAGGAAAAAACCAGCCGCATCGTTGAGATCATCGTTTCATCGGTCAGGCCATTTCAGTTAATGATGGGAAAAGTGGTGGGCGTTGGGCTTGTCGGCTTGACTCAGTTTATGATTTGGGTGGTGCTGACCTTTGCCATAGTGGGGGTTTTCAGGTTTGCAGCACCCGATCTGTTCCGGTTTACGGCCACCGAAAATGTGCACATTACAAGTTCACAGATACTGAGTGCCGAAGAAATGGAGCAACAGCTGCAAACCATCCAGCAGCACAATACGGTTGCAGGCCAGCTTCTTGAAGGATTGGCAGCCATTAATTTTCCGGTAATTATCATTACTTTTATCTTTTTCTTCCTGGGAGGTTACCTGCTCTATGCTGCCTTTTTTGCCGCCATCGGTTCTGCGGTTGACAACGAGGCTGACACACAACAGTTTATGCTACCTGTGACCATACCTTTACTGCTCTCTATCATCATGGCACAGATGGTTATCAACGACCCTTCGGGTTCTTTTGCAGTCTGGCTGTCCATGATCCCCCTGACCTCTCCCGTAATCATGATGGTAAGAATACCGTTTGGCGTACCCTATGCAGAAGTGGCCCTTTCAGCAATCTTGCTAATTCTTGGGTTTATCGGCACCTTGTGGATAAGTGCCCGGATCTACCGCACCGGAATCCTGATGTACGGGAAAAAAGTCAACTACGCTGAACTCTGGAAGTGGATACGGCATGCCTGATCCTGCGCCCGTATATGTTTTCCTGATATCTTTGCAAAAAGCTTTTCGCTATGCCAAAAATTCTCGTTATCGATGATGAAGCAAGCATCCGGAACACCCTGAAAGACATACTGGAGTATGAAAAATACGAAGTAGTCCTTGCAGAAGACGGTTATGATGCCCTGGAAAAAATGGATGCAGGGCCTTTTGACGTTATCCTTTGTGATGTCAAGATGCCCAGGTTGGACGGTATTGAGCTCATTGACAAGATTCGTGAACTCGACCCCGACGTGGCTGTGGTGATGATATCGGGGCACGGCACCATTGATACGGCCGTTGAAGCCATCAAAAAAGGAGCCTTTGATTTCATCTCAAAACCGCTCGACCTGAACCGCCTGCTGATCACCATCAGAAATGCCATGGACAAAACCATGCTCACTGCCGAGACCAAGGTTCTTAAACGAAAGGTGCGAAAAACCTATGATATGATAGGTAATTCGGAAGCCATCGGGGATATCAAGCAAATGATAGAACGTGTTGCACCCACTGATGCCAGGGTGTTCATTACAGGTCAGAATGGAACCGGCAAGGAGCTGGTTGCACGATGGCTGCACGAGCTGAGCAACCGTTCAAAAGGTCCGTTTGTTGAAGTCAACTGTGCGGCCATCCCTTCTGAGCTGATAGAAAGCGAACTTTTCGGACACGAAAAAGGGTCATTTACCTCTGCGGTAAAGCAGAAAAAAGGAAATTTTGAACTGGCGCATGGCGGTACTATTTTTCTTGATGAGATAGGAGACATGAGCCTGGCGGCACAGGCAAAGGTATTGCGCACACTGCAGGAAAACAAAATCACCCGTGTGGGAGGTGAAAAAGAGATCACGGTTGATGTTCGTGTGCTTGCCGCCACCAACAAAGACATCCAGCATGAAATAAAGGAAGGGCGGTTTCGTGAAGACCTTTACCATCGTTTAAGCGTAATACTTATTCACGTGCCAAGCCTGAACGAACGTGTGGAAGACATTCCCCTGCTGGCTGATCATTTTCTGCAGGAGGTGCTGGAGGAACAGAACATGCCTCCAAAAACGTTTTCAGCAGAAGCGTTTAAAGAACTCTCAAAGATAGAATGGACGGGGAACATCCGTGAGCTGAGGAATGTGGTGGAGCGACTGGCCATTCTCTGTGATAAAGAAATAACGGCCGGTGATGTCAGCCGTTTTGCCCAGCCCCTAAGTGCTTCAAAGCAGAAATAAGTACTGAAAACCATACCAGGCGTCAGGTTTTATTTCCGAAGAGCCTTAATTTGTAACTCTTGCCGGGCTTTATTTATGCAGGGGTGTCAATGCCTCTGTTTCCCTGAAAAAGAGCAGTGCATCATACCTCAGAGGCACAATGGTTTGCACATATTGCCGCCTGTCGTTTTGCGGATTGTACACCACGCCAATGGCACGATTGCCTTTCACTTCCATAAATTCCCGGTGAGTCCGGTCGTCATCATCAAACACCAGGTAAAACCGCTCCAGGCCTGTACGTTCCAGCACCCCCTCAATGCTGTTCGAGGGGGCGGCAGGAACCCGCATGATTTGCATACGGCTTCCCCATTGGTCGCCCGCCATAACGGCACCCCTGTAGGTGGCAAAACCGACCAGAAACACCTGTTCCGGCCCGTGTTCAACCCGGCTCAAATGACCAATGTTTTTCTGGCCAAACTGACCCATTTCGGTGAAACGGGCATCACCGATATGCGTATTATGCGCCCATACGATTCCCCTGGAATCCGGTCCGTACAGCCCCAGAAGCCGGTTTACCGTCATATTCATGTACTGAACCCTGCTGTTCCAGGAGGAGGCATCCTGTCGGGTTATTGATTTCCTGTAGAACTTCTCGGCATGCTTGACCACCAGCGCGTTTTGCAACAACCAGAAATATTCGGAATCGCTGAGGCTGGTGAAACTGTTTTTGTGCCGCCTGACAGTCTCAACGGCCTCGGCGAGTTGCCTCGTACAGTCGTTCATTCCGCCTGCCACTGCCTGGGCATATTGCCAGCTGTTATCCGCATAAGGCGCAAAACAGGCATATTGAGCCTGCACCTTCCGGTAAACTTCCTGATTGTGGGTTTGCAGGAAGGAAAGCAGCGTGCGGTAGGAGTTCCACTCATCATATACATCCTTCCCATAAAAGCCCACCCTCTCCTCTTCAGGCAAGGTGCTGTTGAAAGAACGCATCCACTCCGCAAGGGCCACCACTTCTTCATTGCCCCACATCCAGAGCGGCCAGCGGTCAAGGCCTTCCAGTACTTCACGGGCACTGCCTGCGGCACCTGGCATGTCTTTGACATACAGATTCAGTTCGTAAAGACTGGCCCAGTCTCCCTCTACGGCAATAAAGTTGAAACCATGCTCTGCAATCAAACGGCGACTGATGCTGTCGCGCCAGGCATAATACTCCCTGGTGCCATGGCTGGCTTCACCCAGCAAAACAAGCTTGCGATCAGCCGCCCCGGCAATCAGCGCATCAAGGTCTGACGATTGTTCGAGTGCCAGGGCCCGCGAGCTTATGTAGGAAATAAGCGTTTCGGACAGATAATTGGCTTTAGCTGATGTCAGGGCAAACATAAACAGTATGAAGAGAGAAATCCGGATACTTTTTTTCATTTTATGTGCGTTTTGTTTAGGAAAGATCAGTAAAAAAACAATGATCGGGGGATATTTTTTGCATGTGACCTACAAATATACGTTATTGGGCTGAAACGTGCAAAAAATAAGGGGTTTTCGTTTTTTTTTAAGTACCTTTGGCCCTTCAATGCAAACGTGTTTTCCCTGCATTTTGAGGAAATATCAATATTATTTTAAGTTATGTACAGAATAACTTTTTTTTCAATCATTTTTTTGGTTGCCGCTTCTCATAGTTATCCGAGCAGTATTAATCCAGCATCACTTTCGAACAACCACAACGGAAAACTGTCTGTTTTCCTTGACGCACCCTGGTGGTTCGACTCCGACTTTGTCCGGGAACAGATTCCTATTGTTAACTATGTACGTGATAAGGAAGTTGCCGATGTTCATATCCTGATGACCCGCCACGGGGCCGGAAGCGCAGGCACCAACTATTCGATTTCTTTTATTGGGAGGGGTGTGTTTCGTGGTTTTGATCAGGATCTGACCTATTGGGCCAGGTCAACCAATTCGAGCGATGACACGCGCCGGGGTTACACCAATATGATTAAGATAGGCTTGGTGAAATACATTGCCACAACACCCCTGGTCGATAGGATCACAGTCGATTTTGATTATGATGAAAAGGCCGTAATTCTGGCAAATGCGCTGGAGCCTCCTGTTGACCCGTGGAACAGCTGGGTTTTTGAATTGTATGGTGGAGGAAATTTTCGCAAAGAAGAGCGGCAAAGTAATGTATCATCACGTTTTGGTTTTTTCGCCGACCGTATTACTGACGACTGGAAGATCCGTGTCAGGCCCTATTTCAATCACAGCAAACGCACGTATATTACCGATGAAGATACCATTATCAGCCGGTCGCACCGTCACGGACACGAAGCCTATGTGGTAAAAAGCATTAATGATCACTGGTCTGTGGGCGTGTTTAATTCGAGCTTGTCAAGCACCTTCCATAACATGCGCTACGACATCAGCCTGGTACCGGCCATCGAATACAGTTATTTTCCCTACCATGAAGCCACCCGACGTTCTGTAACTTTTGCTTACCGTATGGGATGGGGCTATCGCAACTACATTGAAACCACCATATTTGCAAAAGACAGCGAGTTTCTCTGGAGTCATTCTGTGTCGGCCACTGCACGGTTTCAACAGCCATGGGGCAATTTCAGAGCAGGCATCTCAGGGTCACATTTTTTCCATGACGTATCCATAAACCGGGCCAACATTTTTGCCAACATCAACATCAGGTTGTTTCAGGGCTTCGCACTTAACGTGAACACCAACCTGAACCTGATCAATGATCTGATAGCCATACCTGCCGGAGACCTGTCGCTTGAGGAGATCCTCCTGGAGCAATCTCAACAAGCCACCTCCTATAATATTTCCGGGAGCATTGGACTGAGCTATACCTTCGGATCTGACTTCAGCGCTGCTTTTAATCCAAGATTATAGTGTGCAGAGGTTTTGCTTCTGCAACCACACCGTATTGGGTGAAACATAATGAAAAGAGGCTGTCAAAACCTGGCAGCCTCTTTTTTTGAACAAAGCAATGTTGTTATCAGAATTCCATGGTGGCGTAACGCTTATACATATTGTAGCGCCATCTGGCGTTCTCTTCGGCGGCTTCGAACAATTTGGCGGCTTCTCTCGGGAAGGCTTTCTTCAGCGAACTGAAACGTACCTCAGAGTTCAGGAAGTCCTGGAATTTTGTCCAGTCCGGCTCTTTGGAGTCAAGCTGGAAAGGATTCTTGCCTTCAGCTTCGAGCATCGGGTTATAACGGTAGAGCTGCCAGTAGCCGGCTTCCACCGCATCTTTGGTCTGTTGCTGTGTGCTGCCCATGCCACCTCTCAATCCGTGATTGATACAGGGCGAGTAGGCAATGATCACACTTGGCCCGGGATAAGCTTCCGCTTCCCTGATGGCCTTCAGGAACTGGTTCTGGTTAGCGCCCATGCCCACTTGTGCTACATAAACGTAACCATAAGTCAGGGCCATGAGACCAAGGTCTTTTTTGCGGACGCGCTTGCCCGATGCGGCAAACTTAGCAATGGCACCAATCGGTGTGGATTTTGATGCCTGACCCCCGGTATTGGAATACACCTCGGTATCCATAACCAGCAGGTTGATATCCTCGCCGGAAGCAATTACATGGTCAAGGCCACCAAAACCAATGTCATAGGCCCAACCGTCGCCACCGAAGCTCCAGATTGATTTCTTAACAAGATATTGTTTCAGATCCAGTATTTCCTTCGCGATGGGGTTTTTCTCCTTTTGCAGACTTTCAACAACCTTGGCAGAAGCCACTTTTGATTTGTCGCCATCGTCTTTTACCTCTAACCATTCACGGAAGGCTTCACGTGTATCATCATTAAGCTGCCCGTCGATGGCCGTTTCCATGAGCCGTGCAATGCGTTCACGCAATTTGTTTACACCGGTTGCCATTCCAAAGCCATACTCGGCGTTATCTTCAAAGAGCGAGTTCGCCCAGGCCGGTCCATGGCCATTTTGGTTAACCGTATAGGGTGTTGCAGGCGCTGAGCCACCATAAATTGAAGAACAACCTGTGGCATTGGCAATCATCATCCTGTCGCCATACAGCTGCGTGATCAGCTTGATGTAAGGCGTTTCGCCACAACCGGCGCAGGCACCGCTGAACTCAAACAGCGGCTGTGCAAACTGGCTGTTCTTAACCGACTGGTACTTGTTGAGCAGGGTATCCTTGTAAGATACATTTTTGGAAACCCAGTCCCAAAGTTTGTCATCGTGCATCTGCTCGTCCAGAAGCTTCATTTCGAGGGCTTTTTCAGGTGAAGGGCACACATCAACGCAGTTGCCGCAACCTGTACAGTCGAGCGGGCTTACCTGCATGCGGTACTTTAGACCTGCCAGCGATTTGCCTTTTGCATCTACGACTTCAAGATCTTCAGGAGCTTTCTTCATCTCGTCTTCATCAAGCAGGAAAGGACGGATCACTGAGTGCGGACAAACATAAGCACACTGGTTGCACTGGATACAGTGCTCTTTTAACCATTTGGGCACGTGCACGGCGATGCCACGCTTTTCATAAGCAGTGGTTCCGGGTGGGAATGTACCGTCTTCGCGATTGCGGAAAGCACTTACCGGCAAATCGTCGCCTTTCTGGCTGTTGATCGGATAAACGATGTCACTGATAAACTCAGGAACGTCTTTGAGTGTGGAAAGTACAACCTCTGGTTTTGCTTTCTTCCAGTCGGCAGGAATCTCAACCTTCACCACATTGCCACCTTCATCAACGGCGGCATTGTTCATGCGAACGATTTCTTCACCTTTTCTACCGTAGGTCTTCTGGATGGCATCCTTCATCTCCTTCACAGCCTGCTCGTAGGGTATCACCTCGGCAAGCTTAAAGAATGCACTCTGCATGATGGTGTTGGTGCGTCCGCCAAGACCGATTCTTTCAGCTATTTCTGTGGCATTAATAATGAAAAACTGAATGTCATGGTCAGCCATGTAGCGCTTCATGTGGTCCGGAATGCGCTTTTTTGTCTCTTCAGCATCCCAGATGGAGTTCAGCAGGAAGGTGCCACCTTTTTTGAGGCCTTTGAGCATGTCGTATTTTTCAAGATAGGCCGGAACATGGCAGGCAACAAAGTCGGCAGCGTTAATCAGGTATGGCGAACGGATGGGGCTGTCGCCGAAACGAAGATGCGAAACGGTGATACCGCCCGATTTTTTACTGTCGTATGAAAAATATCCCTGTGCATACTTGTCTGTAGTATCTCCAATGATCTTGATGGAGTTCTTGTTTGCTCCAACTGTACCGTCAGCACCTATGCCGTAAAACTTGGCTGCATAATTGCCTTCGGGTGACACATCAATGTTCTCGCCAAGCGGAAGTGAGGTAAAGGTTACGTCATCGACAATACCAACGGTAAAGCGGTTTTTGGGTTCTTGGAGTTTGAGGTTGTCGAAAACGGAGATTATGTGCGACGGAACGGTATCTTTCGAACTCAATCCATAACGTCCGCCTACGATTACGGGAGCATGCTCCTTACCATAGAACAATTCACAAACATCCAGGTACAAGGGCTCGCCATGAGCACCGGGCTCCTTGGTGCGGTCAAGCACGGCAATGCGCTTAACGGTTTCAGGCAGCACCCTGAAGAAGTATTTTTCAGAAAACGGACGGTACAGATGCACACTGATCAGGCCGACTTTCTCACCATTGGCTATTTTGTAATCAATGGTTTCTTTAATGGTTTCCGTAATGGAACCCATGGCAATGATCACATGTTCGGCATCGGCAGCGCCGTAATAAGTGAATGGATGATATTCACGTCCGCATATTTTAGAGATTTGCTGCATATAGTCTTCCACCATATCGGGAACGGCCAGGTAAAACGGATTGGAAGCTTCCCTGGACTGGAAGTAGATGTCAGGGTTTTGCGCAGTACCCCTGGTAACCGGATTTTCCGGATTCAATGCCCTGTTTCTGAAAGCGAGCAGTGCTTCCATATCAAGCAGCTTGACCAAATCTTCCTGCTGACATTCTTCTACTTTTTGCACTTCGTGAGAGGTGCGGAAGCCAGCGAAGAAATGAAGGAAAGTCACCCTTGACTTAATGGCGGCAAGGTGTGCAATCGGTGCAATGTCCATGATTTCCTGAACACTGCCAGTGGCCAGCATGGCAAAACCGGTATGGCGGGTACTCATCACGTCCGAATGGTCACCAAAAATGGATAGCGCCTGTGCGGCAAGACTTCGGGCCGAAACATGAAGCACCCCCGGCAACAGCTCGCCTGACATTTTGTACATGTTCGGAATCATCAAAAGAAGGCCCTGGGAGGCGGTATACGTACTGACCAGTGCACCTGCCTGTAAAGCTCCGTGCATGGCACCGGCAGCACCGGCCTCCGACTGCATCTCAACCAGCTTCACTTCCTCTCCAAAAATGTTTTTCCTGCCGTAAGCAGCCCACTCATCAACATTTTCTGCCATGTTAGAGGATGGAGTAATGGGATAAATGGCCGCAACTTCGCTGAACATATAGGCCACATGCGCAGCGGCATGGTTACCGTCACATGTAATGAACTTTTTCTTCTTGGTCATATTATTTCTTTTTTAAAACTTGAAACAGCTTATTTTAAGACAGTTATCTCTAAAATCGGAACTGCAAAGATAAAAAATTATATTCATGATCTATAACAATCATGATAATTTATAACGATTATACATAAATATAACCCTTATAGTTGTTAATCAAAAAACATCCAGGAAACACCAAACTTAAACATGTTTTCAGGCACCGGATAAAAGGGGATATCGTAATACTGAGGCATGTCAAACATAAGACCGAGGATGTTTTCCAGTTTTACAAAAAGCCGGGCTCTGCTGATCCTGGCATTCACAAATGCATCGAGCTTTAACACATGGCCGCTTTCATAATCATCCTGAATATAAAACTGCCTGATCACTGGCATATAGGCCATCGGCTTGTATGGCGCGTTCCAGGTAAGGTCGAAGCCGGCATGTGCATGAAGTGCATTGTCGAACAGCACAACATCGGCATACAGGGAGTGGTAGCTGAGCCATTCGGGAAATCGCTCAAAGTGTTCCTCTCCGGTATACTGATAATAAAGCTTGTGATATGAGCGGAATGCTCCGGCCCGGAAGGCTGCAGAAACACCTGCCTTTACCAGGGACAAGGAGCCCGGGTGTTGCTCCGGCAGTGCTTGTGCATTCATGAATACTGGCTTGTGCAACCGGTAATAGCCGGCCTCCAGGTTAATATACGGATTCAGGAAATCAGCGCCGACAAAAGTGACACGCGATTTACTAAAATCATTGTCCCAGCTTATGTAATTGCCCCGGAAGTTATGCATGAACCAGGGAGCCTGCTCTTCCTTGTAGGCAGCGGCCAGGTTAAGCCTGTAGGCGTTCTCTGAACCGCCGACCATTAAACGGGTTTTCACACCCAGGTCCTTGTCATTATATCCACCGCTGACATAATGCATCCCGGCATCAAAAGACAGAAAACGCCCCGGGTCCGTAGCTGCCTCGGCACGGTAGACATATTGGGAAAGGCTATTCTTTTCATACGAATAAACTTCAAATTCTTCTGTGAAAAGATACACAGGTTGCCTTACAGTGACCATGGCATGTTCGAGCGAAACATTCAGGAAAAGAGGCAAGGATGCGTGACCATGAAGCCGGATATGATTTGACCAGCTTAGTTTGTTGCTGAGTGTGTGCACCAGTGTCGAATCAAAAGTAAATTCAGGATTGTTGGGACGTACATCATAAAAACCCGGATAAGGTGCAGCCTTTTCATCAAAAATCCACGCACGCCGTTTATAGGAAAATTCATGATGAAAAACCCCCGGATTAAACGTTTTGCTTTCCTGCAGCGTGTCGTCCATCCTCTCGCCCCTGATGTTATAATACTGATGCATGCGGACGCCAACATCCCGGTATCGGGATTCCGCAGTGTAAAGGAATACGCTGTCGCGCACCTCGTCCTCTTCAAAGTGCAGGTGGTTCTTCAAACCACCGCTTTCCCTGTTTATTAAACGGTTAACCACAAAAGAACTCAGAAAGCCATAGTGGTCACCAAGTTCTGCATCCAGTTTCAGTTCAATGGCGGCGTTCCTGGCACCCATCCGGCTATATACCCCGGGTGAATTCACAGTCTGATACATTACACCTGCATACACGGATTCGTGCAGACGCTGGTTGTGCATGGCATAAAACAATTGTTCACGCTCCGAACCAAGCACATAGTTCAATTCGGAGAAAACATGTTCGGGTCTGTAAAACCGCTGGCCACTTTGCGTCAGCAAATAACCGGGGTAATCAGGAGTTGCGGGAAACCCGGAACGCTCCTTATAAAAGACGGGATCAAAAACCAGCAAACGGGCAACATGGCCCACATTGGCTTTGCCCGCAAAAAACAATGATTCGCGATAAGAGTAATCGTAACGCTGAAAACCTGTCAGCGTTGTGTCAATATCATTGGCTTCGGCATATGGACGAAAAAAGCTGTCGTAAGTAAACCAGGTCACCGCCGTCATTTCAGATTCCTCTGAATGTGCAGAAGCCTTCATCCCATGAAAAACCATCAGATAAAGCATAAGAAAGATCAGACACAAAGGCTTCATGGCATTAATTGGTTTCATACGCGGTTTTCCGGTTGTAAAGGTATAAGATTTTATGAAAACCCGGAGCGTGTAATCAAGTGATCCCCGACGGTGAGCGTTAAGGTGAAAAATGCACCTGTGCGCTGCGGTTTCAGCGAAGCAACCATGCAATATCCGGGCCTCACAACGTGATATTTAAAGGTTAATGACTCCGGGCAATCTTTTCCTATAAAAACTTTACTTATTTTTGATTGGATAAAATGATTCTCCGATGAATTTAAGCAAAACACATTTGTTTTCATTTTTGAGAACGGGCATCCTTGCACTTATTCTGGGTTTGCCGGTTTCGTCCGGAGCCTTTGCTTCAACTGCCGGTGAAACAGCATCCGAACCGTCAGATCAAAGGCCAGCCATCGGGCTGACCTTAAGCGGAGGCGGTGCCAGGGGCCTGGCCCATGTCGGTGTGCTGCACATCCTCGACAGTCTGGGCGTCAGTATAGATTATATTACCGGAACCAGCATGGGAAGTATTGTAGGCGGCATGTACGCGGCCGGTTATTCTGCAGCAGAAATAGAAACTTTTGCTGTTGAGATGAACTGGGAGGCTCTTTTTGCCCGGCGTCCAGACCTGAGTTTCATTCATCCTTCTGAACGGGCGGATTTTCAAAAATTTATGGCTGAGCTTCCCATTGTGGACCGGAGAATCATATTGGCTACCGGCGCCATTGAAGGGCAGCAACTGTGGAATACGCTCAATGAAGTGTTTTTTCACACCTTCCACATCACTGACTTTAACAAGCTGAACATTCCTTTTGCCTGTGTTGCCACGGATGTTGAAACAGGCGAGGCAGTAGTCATGCGGGAGGGTAACCTCGTCAGCGCAGTCCGTGCGTCCATGGCCATACCATCTGTATTTACCACGGTGGAAAGAGACGGTTTTAAACTGATTGATGGTGGAGTGGTCAACAATTTCCCCGTTAGCCTTGCCAAAGAAATGGGCGCTGATTTTGTTATCGGGGTTAATGTTTCCCAGGGACTCAGACCTGCTGAAGAACTGCAAACACCCATTGACATCATTTACCAGATGGGGTTTTACAGCGATGCAAGGAATTTTTCCAAAAACCTTGCCGACACTGATCTGTATATTGAGCCGGATCTTGAGGCGTTTACGGCTGCCAGTTTCCTTCATGCAGAACAGATCATTGAACAGGGCAAGCGTGCTGCCCGGCGACATATTGACGAGCTGGCAAAACTATCGGATGGCTCACCTTTCCCTATTGAATCCAGGGTTCCTGATAAAACGAGGTTCAGCACTGTTGTGGATTCCATTGTATTGGTTGGAATCGAGTATGTACGGCCCTGGTATGTTCGCAATGTCCTGGGCATACAGCCCGGCGACAGCATCAGTGCGGCAGCACTCACCCGGGCGGTAAACAGGCTTTATGCCACCGGATATTTCACCAGGGTTCATTACAACCTTCAAAGCTGCGAGCAGTCTTCCCATGTCATACTTATCCTTGACATCGCTGAACGGCCTTTTGCCAGCCTGGCCGGGACGCTTCAGTACAGTTCATTTGTCGGGACAGGCATCAGTGCGAAGCTTTCAACAAACAAATTCATCCTGTATAACATGAAGGCTTCATTGGCCTTTCTGATCAGTGAAAAACCAGCCTACCGGGCACATATAAATTACTTCCTGAACGACAGACGCAACACCTGGGTTTCTTTAGCCAGCAGGGGGAGGTACCTTACCTTTCCGCTTTATGAAGACTTTACAGCAATCACCGAATACAGGCAAAATTATTGGCACAGTGAATTTTCACTGAACACCATCACAGGTGAAAACAGCTATTTATCGGGAAGCCTGGCTTATTATTACCAAAGCATTGCTCCCAACATGATTGCACCGGTTAGCATTGAGGGGAGCAACAGGTCGTTTATTGCCGGACTCAACTGGCATCATCACACCCTTAACAGGAATGCCTTTCCCACCAGGGGGCAGTTGGTCAGTATCCGTAACAGCTTTTATTTTGATCAGAGACCCTCCTTCCCTGTTATTGACATTGATGGCGAAACTAGCACACTTGATGACCTGGGCATCAAGATTGGCAATTTTTTTCAAATTCATATTTCGTGGTCCAATTTTACACCTATCAACGACAGGCTTACACAAAAAACCCGGTTACAACTTGGTTACAACATTAAGTACAAACAGGATTTTATCAACAGTTTTAATCTGGGCGGCACTTATGCCTTTCTGGAAAACCAGATCACATTTACCGGTCTTGAGGAATACGGCCTGATCAGTGAAAATATAGCGGCTGCTTCTCTTGGTTACCAGTACCATGTCTGGAGGTCTTTGTATGCCTCGGCAAATGTGAATGTGGCCGTGTATGATTTTCGTTTTGATATGCCGGAGCAGGTTTCGACCAACAATTTAGTTTACGGCGGCGGAATTTCTGCAGGCTATGATGCCCTGCTCGGACCCTTAACGTTCACGCTTTCATACAGTCCCCAGGCAGGCCGGGTGATCGGATATGTTAACCTGGGCTGGATGTTCTGACGCTTTTAGTTCCCATATGCTTTTTCTCCGGCGCGTTTGGGATGGTATAGCTTTCCCTGGCGCAAGGAACGGGCCTGCCCTGACGCAAGGAACGGGCCTGCCCTGACGACAGGAACGGGTCAGGCCTCTGACCGGGTGGCGGCTGCACAAACAAAAAGCCCCGTCAGCTGTTGCTGCGGGGCTTTGTAAAAAAGGTGGCGATGACATACTCTCCCGGGTGTTGGCCCAGTACCATCTGCGCTGGCAGGCTTAACGACTCTGTTCGGAATGGGAAGAGGTGGACGCTGCCGCTATGATCGCCTGAAAGACGGTGGTGTATGGAATCGTGGAAAAACAACCAGGCATCAGTAACCCGGACAGTCAACAGTTCGGAAGTCGGAGGTCGGAAGTCGGACATCTGACATCTGACTTCTGACATCTGACATCTGACTTCTGACTTCTGACATCTGACATCTGACATCTGACATCTGACATCTGTCTTCTGTCTCCGGGATGTAATCCTTAGCGTGGAGTTATCCTCCACCCGGCGATTCAACACCAGAATAAAATAAATGGGAAAAGACACGGCGGTGCTGCAAACAGATGTTGCTGAACGACAAACAGCCAGTGCATTAAGAAAGCGTTCGGGTGATTAGTACTGCTCGGCTTTGATGTTACCACCTTTACACCTGCAGCCTATCTACGTCATCGTCTTTAACGACCCTTATTAACGGAAGTCTCATCTTGGGGCGAGTTTCGTGCTTAGATGCTTTCAGCACTTATCTCATCCAAACTTAGCTACCCAGCGGTGCAACTGGCGTTACAACTGGTACACCAGAGGTTTATCCGACACGGTCCTCTCGTACTAGTGTCAGCGCCCCTCAAACTTCCTACGCCCACAACAGATAGGGACCGAACTGTCTCGCGACGTTCTGAACCCAGCTCGCGTGCCACTTTAATGGGCGAACAGCCCAACCCTTGGGACCTTCTCCAGCCCCAGGATGTGACGAGCCGACATCGAGGTGCCAAACCACTCCGTCGATGTGAGCTCTTGGGAGTGATCAGCCTGTTATCCCCGGAGTACCTTTTATCCTTTGAGCGATGGCCCTTCCATACGGAACCACCGGATCACTATGTCCTAGTTTCCTACCTGATCGACTTGTCAGTCTCCCAGTCAAGCACCCTTGTGTCATTGCACTCAACGCACGGTTACCAACCGTGCTGAGGGTACCTTTGAAAGCCTCCGTTACTCTTTTGGAGGCGACCACCCCAGTCAAACTACCCGCCAAACAATGTCTGCCGTACGTACGGCATTAGGCTCCAAATAAACAAAGGGTGGTATTTCAACGTTGACTCCATGATTGCTGGCGCAACCACTTCGCAGTCTCCCACCTATCCTACACATCGTTTATCCAAAGTCAATGTTAAGCTGTAGTGAAGGTTCACGGGGTCTTTCCGTCCCGTTGCGGGTACGCGGCATCTTCACCGCGACTTCAATTTCACCGAGCGCATGGCCGAGACAGTACCCAGATCGTTACACCATTCGTGCAGGTCGGAACTTACCCGACAAGGAATTTCGCTACCTTAGGACCGTTATAGTTACGGCCGCCGTTTACCGGGGCTTCAATTCAGAGCTTCGCCACCTAAAGGTGACTAACCCCTCCTCTTAACCTTCCGGCACCGGGCAGGTGTCAGGCCTTATACTTCTTCTTTCGAATTTGCAAAGCCATGTGTTTTTGTTAAACAGTCGCCTGGGCCATTTCTCTGCGTCCCGCGCAATGCGGGAGTGCTTTCTCCCGAAGTTACAGCACTATTTTGCCTAGTTCCTTAGCCATGTATCACTCGAGCACCTTAGGATTCTCTCCCCAGCCACCTGTGTCGGTTTACGGTACGGGTAGCATATACGTTATAGCGATTAGCAGCTTTTCTTGGAAGCAGGATTACGGCCATTATCCGTTTGGCGTGAAGCCGCACGGTACTATCAGGTTCGACACCCGGTGCGGATTTGCCTGCACCAGGTATATCTACACCCTTCAACGCACTATTCCGTCAGTGCGCAGACCTGTCACTTCTCCGTCACCACTTCTCTTGTATATGCCAGTACTGGAATATTAACCAGTTATCCATCGACTTAGCCTCGCGGCATCGCCTTAGGACCCGACTAACCCTGATCCGATTAGCGTTGATCAGGAAACCTTGGCTTTTCGGTGTGCGGGTTTCTCGCCCGCATTATCGTTACTTATGCCTACATTTGCGCTTCCATGAACTCCAACATGCCTCACGGCACATCTTCAACGCATCATGGAATGCTCCCCTACCAATTGTATCCTAGAACTAGAATACAAGTCCACCGCTTCGGTAATATGCTTATGCCCGTTTATTATCCATGCCGGATCGCTCGACCAGTGAGCTGTTACGCACTCTTTAAATGAATGGCTGCTTCCAAGCCAACATCCTGGCTGTCTTAGCAATCCAACCGCGTTTTTTCAACTTAGCATATATTTGGGGACCTTAGCGGATGATCCGGGTTCTTTCCCTCTCGGACAAGGACCTTAGCACCCTTGCCCTCACTCCCGGTAAACATGTCGTGGCATTCGGAGTTTGTCAGAATTTGGTAGGCGGTGAAGCCCCCTAGTCCTATCAGTAGCTCTACCTCCACAACACTATTAACCGAGGCTGCCCCTAAAGGCATTTCGGGGAGTACGAGATATCTCCAAGTTTGATTAGCCTTTCACCCCTACCCACAGCTCATCCAAAAGCTTTTCAACGCTTACTGGTTCGGTCCTCCATTGTGTGTTACCACAACTTCAACCTGGCCATGGGTAGATCACTTGGTTTCGCGTCTACCCCATGTGACTCCGGCGCCCTGTTAAGACTCGCTTTCGCTGCGGCTCACCCCCGTACCTGCGGGGTTAACCTGGCCACACATGGGTAACTCGTAGGCTCATTATGCAAAAGGCACGCCGTCATCCCGCACCTGCGGGACTCCGACCGCTTGTAAGCAAATGGTTTCAGGATCTGTTTCACTCCCCTGTTTGGGGTACTTTTCACCTTTCCCTCACGGTACTGGTTCACTATCGGTCTCTCAGGAGTATTTAGCCTTACCGGATGGTGCCGGCAAATTCACACAGGATTTCTCCGGTCCCGCGCTACTCAGGATACCAACCCGCCGTTAAACCCCCTTTCGTGTAAAGGGCTGTCACCCGCTATGGCTTACCTTTCCAGGTAATTCCACTAAAAGGTCTAACAGTCTTTTGTCGGTCCTATAACCCCGCCAATGCCGTAACATCGACGGTTTGGGCTACTCCGCGTTCGCTCGCCACTACTTGCGGAATCACTATTGTTTTCTTCTCCTCCGGCTACTTAGATGTTTCAGTTCACCGGGTTCGCCTCCCTGCCTGCAACGACAGGGATATCCCGAACTGCTTCGGGATGGGTTGCCCCATTGGGAAATCTCCGGCTCAAAGGTTATTTGCACCTAACCGAAGCTTATCGCAGCTTATCACGTCCTTCATCGCCTCTGAGAGCCAAGGCATCCACCATTTGCTCTTCGTTACTTTCTTAATTAACTATTTGTTATTCTTTAATTATCCTATTTGTTGCTGTCGTGTCATTTTCCCATTATGTCAAAGAACGTTTGAAAAAACCCGGGCTATGCTCCGGGCCTTCCCCTGTGGTGAAAAAATTACCGGAATCATGTCCCGGAATCTTTTTACCCTAATATCGTAAAAATTGGAAAACAGACAGAAAGCCTACCTTTTAAGACGCTCAAGGTGTTGCTCCAGAAAGGAGGTGTTCCAGCCACACCTTCCGGTACGGCTACCTTGTTACGACTTAGCCCCAGTCATCAGTTTTACCCTAGGCGACTCCTTTTACGGGCATCGACTTCAGGTACCCCTGACTCCCATGGCTTGACGGGCGGTGTGTACAAGGCCCGGGAACGTATTCACCGTATCATGGCTGATATACGATTACTAGCGAATCCAGCTTCACGGAGTCGGGTTGCAGACTCCGATCCGAACTGAGACCGGCTTTTACGGATTAGCCATATGTCGCCATACAGCTGCCCTTTGTACCGGCCATTGTAGCACGTGTGTAGCCCTGGACGTAAGGGCCGTGCTGACTTGACGTCATCCCCACCTTCCTCTCTGCTTGCGCAGGCAGTCTCTCCAGAGTCCCCAACTTTACTTGATGGCAACTGGAAACAGGGGTTGCGCTCGTTGCAGGACTTAACCTAACACCTCACGGCACGAGCTGACGACAGCCATGCAGCACCTCGTATGGAGTCCCAAGGGAAAGGCGACTTTCACCGCCATGCACCATACGTTCAAGCCCAGGTAAGGTTCCTCGCGTATCATCGAATTAAACCACATGCTCCTCCGCTTGTGCGGGCCCCCGTCAATTCCTTTGAGTTTCATCGTTGCCGACGTACTCCCCAGGTGGATCACTTATCGCTTTCGCTTAGCCACTTACAGTATATCGCAAACAGCTAGTGATCATCGTTTACAGCGTGGACTACCAGGGTATCTAATCCTGTTTGATCCCCACGCTTTCGTGCCTCAGCGTCAGTTGTACCGTAGTGAGCTGCCTGCGCTATCGGCGTTCTGAGGAATATCTATGCATTTCACCGCTACACCCCTCGTTCCGCTCACTTCCAATACACTCCAGACAAACAGTATCAATGGCAGCTCGCCGGTTGAGCCGGCGCATTTCACCACTGACTTATCTGTCAGCCTACGCACCCTTTAAACCCAATAAGTCCGGATAACGCTCGCATCCTCCGTATTACCGCGGCTGCTGGCACGGAGTTAGCCGATGCTTATTCCTGCGGTACATGCAAACACCCAACCCGTGGGCGTGATTAGTCCCGCAGAAAAGCAGTTTACAACCCATAAGGCCGTCTTCCTGCACGCGGCATGGCTGGGTCAGAGTTGCCTCCATTGCCCAATATTCCTTACTGCTGCCTCCCGTAGGAGTCTGGTCCGTGTCTCAGTACCAGTGTGGGGGATAATCCTCTCAGATCCCCTACCCATCATCGCCTTGGTAGGCCATTACCCTACCAACTAACTAATGGGGCGCATGCCCATCCCGTACCGATAAATCTTTAATTACACCAGAATGCCCCGGTGTAATACCATGGAGAATTAGCCCCGATTTCTCAGGGTTATGCCCCAGTACAGGGTAGGTTGCATACGTGTTACGCACCCGTGCGCCACTCGTCAGCACCCGTTGCCGGGCCTGCTACCGTTCGACTTGCATGTATTAAGCCTGCCGCTAGCGTTCATCCTGAGCCAGGATCAAACTCTCCGTTGTTTATAAAATGCTATAAAAACAGTGATCTACTGTCCCAACTACGCTTTGCGTCTTGTCAATTTTTCCCCGGTTAACTAAAACCGAAAAAGAAATCAACGGGTATGCTTTCTGTCTTTTGTCTTCCAAAATCCTCAAAGATCGTTCACTCTAAATCCCAAATCACAAACAAATATCTCCGCGTTTGGGACGGCAAAGATACAAAATCTTTTTATCACCGACATGAAAAAAATAAAAAAAGTTGGAAGGAAGAAAAATAGCTCGAAGCTCGAAGCTGGAAGCTCGAAGGAAGAAAAACAGCTCGAAGGCCGGAGAACTATTGTTTATTTGTTGAATCGTTTAATCGTTTATTTGTTGAATCGTTTAATCGTTTATTTGTTGAAT
>JAVIYP010000038.1:0-27727 GCA_031323845.1 Bacteroidales bacterium
GTGTAAGCCCAAGATGACCCATGACCGGAATGCCTGCGGATAAAATACGGTCGATTGACTCAATGATCTCCTTGCCTCCTTCCAGCTTAACGGCATTGGCATTGGACTCCTTCATGATGCGAATGGCAGAAAGCAGCGCTTCGCGACTGTTGCCCTGGTAAGTGCCAAAGGGCAGATCAACCACCACGAGCGCCCGCTCCACCGCCCGCATCACCGAGCTGGCATGGTATATCATTTCGTTAAGCGTGATGGGCAGTGTGGTTTTGTATCCCGCCATCACGTTGGCAGCAGAATCGCCCACGAGAATCACATCAATGCCTGCACTGTCAACAATGCGGGCCATTGAGTAATCATAGGCCGTTAACATGGAAATCTTTTTCTCCCTGAGCTTCATTTCCTGAAGCACATGGGTGGTAACCTTGGTGATTTTTGATGCTTTCATAAGCAAAGGTTTAAAGGCAACTCAGGTAAAAGGATTGATGCATGTATCCGGGCAACCAGGCTTCATTGTGCATTTACCGGAAAAATGCCGGAAGTGTTGTGCGAAAACCGGTGCAGCCGGCAAAAGAGCATACTGGCAAGATAATGAATGCCAGGAAGTTGCTTAAAAAGGCCAGAAATTATTATCGTACCAAACCTGTTCAGTCAATTGCTTGTTAAGATCGATAAGCAATTTGTGATGTCCTTTCTCCCAGTTGGCCAGCCAGGTAAACAACTCTTTTTCATTCGGGTCGTTTGTTTCGGCAGCACGTTTTGAATAAACCTCAACGGATTTATTTTCCATATCTATGGCTGCTGAAATGGCCGCAGCTTCAAAACCCGAACCGGAAATATCCTTTACCATCTCATCAGTCAGGATGGTATTGGCAATGGCATCATGCCCCGGAGCCTGTTCCAGGTCGTTTTTGTCAAAAGTACCCTGCTTGCTGTAATGAGCCAGCTGCTTCTGCAAAAAATCAATATGTGTTTGTTCTTCGTCGGCCATAACGTTGAAGATCTTCCTTACATCTTCATTGGAGGTTTGCTGCGCCACCTGCTGGTAGAGGGCTTTGCCCCGGTGTTCCATAATGATGGCTTGCTTCAGAATATCAACTGCGCTTTTTGTGTCCATTGTTCAGGTTTTTGTTAACTCAAAGTTTTATAGGTAAAACAAAAGTAAGGTTTTTTCTGATGCTGAAAAACTTTTTGCCCCAAAAGCTGCGTTCTGCCTGTAACCTACGCTGACGCTGCCAGGATAAGCATGCCCGTGCCCACAAATAATCACGCCCGATACGCATAAAGTTGTATTTTTGCTTTTTGGACTTTAACGTTTCTCTCAATGCAATGGACTGTTGAAAAGGTAATCAGTGATCTTTTTACCGCCTGGTATGGTCGTGAACCGGACAGTATATCTCCCTTGCCGCCATCAGGATCAAACCGGCAGTATTACAGAATCCGGGTCAGGGATAACAGCGTGGTGGCTGCCTTTAATCCGGATGTGCGCGAAAACCTGGCCTTTCTCAAGCTCAGCGCCCACTTTTACGACCTGGGCCTTCCCGTGCCCCAGGTGCTGGCTGAAGATACCAACACACACTGCTATCTGCTTACCGACCTTGGCGATACCACGCTGTTTTCGCTGCTTCCGCAGAAGCGCGAAGCGGTGATGTTCGATGAAAAGGTGATGTTGCTTTACAAAAAGACCATCTCCCATCTGCCCACCTTTCAGGTAGACGCCGCAAAAAACCTCGACTTCAGCATTTGTTATCCGAGGCATGCTTTCGACAGGCATTCCATGATGTGGGACCTCAACTATTTCAAATACTACTTCCTGAAGATCTCCGGCATTCAGTTTGACGAGCAATTGCTTGAAGAAGACTTTGAACGGTTTACGGAACATCTGATGCTCACTCCTGCCGATTATTTTATGTACCGTGACTTTCAGTCAAGAAATGTCATGATACAGCAGGGGTCACCGTACTATATTGACTACCAGGGTGGCCGTAAAGGCCCGCTGGCCTACGACATCGCCTCTCTGCTGTACGACGCCAAAGCCAACATCCCCGTGGAGCAGCGGGAAGAGCTGCTGGATTACTACCTTGATCAGCTTGAAAAGAAGATCGACGTTGACAGGGAGGCGTTCAGGCGCAGCTTTTATGATTTTGTGTTGATGCGTATCATGCAGGCGCTCGGATCCTACGGGTTTCGGGGTGGTGTTGAAAAAAAGCCTTTGTTCCTTCAAAGCGTACCGTTTGCCTTAAAAAATCTCGAATGGCTGGCTTCCAAAGACCTGTTGCCCGAAAACATCCCCCATTTGAGCGGACTTATAAGGAAGATTGCTACCATTGCACCTGCTGAAATCCTGCCGCCACCACCCGAAGGACTGACGGTTAAGGTGTGCAGTTTTTCTTATCGGAAAGGCATACCTTCCGACAACAGCGGCAATGGCGGCGGATTTGTGTTTGATTGCCGTGCCTTGCCCAACCCGGGCAGGAAGACAGAATTCAAAGAGCTTACGGGCAAAGACCCGGAGGTGATCAACTACCTCGAATCGGAAAGCAGCATCAGGGCATTCATCGATGCCGCTGCTGCACTGGTTAAACCGGCTGTGGAGAATTACCTTGAACGGAATTTTAACAGCCTGCTGGTTTGTTTTGGCTGCACCGGCGGTCAGCACCGTTCGGTGTATTGTGCAGAAAGGCTCAGCAAACTTCTGAAAGAACAATACAATGCCAACGTCGAGTTGCAGCATCTTGAAGAAAACAGCTGGCCTCAGAATATTAAAAAGCAACGCTTACCAAAATAAATAATGCCGGGCCATGAAAGCCATGATTTTTGCGGCGGGCCTGGGCACCAGGCTCAAACCCCTTACCGATCAGCTTCCCAAGGCTCTCATTCCTGTTTCAGGCAAGCCCATGCTTCAGTGGGTCATCGAAAAGCTGATCAAGGCCGGAGTTGACATCTGCGTCATCAATGTGCATCATCATGCATCGCAGATAAAGGACTTTATCTCAAAGCTCAGCTACCCCGGAGTGCAGTTTCATATTTCCGATGAATCGCAGCAACTCATGGATACCGGGGGCGGACTGGTAAAAGCCGCAAGCCTTCTGGAGGGTGGCCCCTTCTTCGTTTATAATGCTGATGTGCTGTGCGATATTGATCTGAAGGCTATGCTGGAAATGCACAGAAAACACCGTCCGCTGGCCACACTGGCCGTGAGTGAACGGCCGTCGACCCGGCAGTTTCTGTGGCATGAGGGCCTCCTGGCCGGATGGGAAAACAGCAGTACGGGCGAAACAGTCCGGTGCAGCGGCTTTGACGATAAGGATTTGAAAAAATTGGCATTTAGCGGTATTCATGTGCTGGAACCCCTTTTCTTCTCGCTTGTCCGTGATGAAGGTCCCTTCCCGGTAACGGAAGCCTATCTGAAGCTGGCCTCATCATACGCCATACGATGTTTTGAGCACGACAGCCGCTATTGGGCCGATGCGGGCACTCCCGAAAAACTGGAAAAAGCAGAAGCCTTGCTCGCCTCTTATCCCGGCAAATTTGTATAAAGTGTTTATATTTACAGGGCTGTAGCACAAAAAAACCTCCGGCAGGCTTTGTACGGAAAAAGGAAAACCTGCCGGGCCGGCTGACACACGACGTATATAAAGCAGGAAGCACCCCGGGTGATAACCTGGCTTTGTGCTCCCGGCAACGGAATCATCTACCAACTAAACCATCTCTTCAAACGATGCACTATTTTCTCGAGGACCTGAGCCGCCGGTTGCTGGAAAAATACCCCGACATTACGGGCGAGTTGTGTGTGGTGACACCAAACCGGCGTGCAGGGCTTTTTTTGCAGAAACATTTCGCATCGCAGGTAAAAAAGCCTCTCTGGGCTCCCGATTTTTTCAGTATAGAAGACTTTATAAACCGCATCTCCGGCTTCCGGGTTATGGACAGAATGGCTTTGCTGTTCGAGTTTTACCGTGTTTATCACGCTATTGAGAAGGATAAGGCTGAAGACATGGACCGTTTCCTGAGCTGGGCGCCCACGCTTCTTGGCGACTTTGACGACATTGACAGCTCCGTGGCGGATCGTAAACAGCTGTATGAGTACTTATCCGATATAAAATATATTGAGACGTGGAACCCTGACGGTGCTCCTTTAAGTTTGTTTCAGGAAAACTATCTTTCCTTTATCAGGAAGCTGGGCTTATATCATGAGGCCCTGGCCAATGATCTTTTGCAGAAAGGAATGGCATGGCAGGGATTGTCGTCGCGCCTTGCCGCTGAAAAGATGAGGTCAGGCCCGGTAGAGGAAATCAGCTGGCATAAGGTGATCTTTGCCGGTTTCAATGCGCTGACCCAGGCCGAGGAAGCGATCATTCAGGCCTTGTTAAACGAAGGAAAGGCCGAATACATTACCGATGAAGATCCTTATTATGCAAAGAATGAGCAGCACGAAGCCGGCCGCTTTATCCGCAAGTATCACAAGAAGTTTTCAGTGGCCACAAAGGATACCGTTGACAGCTGTTTTAAAACCGTGCCCAAAACAATCCGTATCATGGGCATTGCCAGGAATGTAAATCAGGCCAGGCTGGCAGGAAACCTGCTCCAGCACACCGGCGACCTGACGGCTGATGAACGTACGGCTGTGGTGCTGGCCGACGAAGCTCTGCTCATCCCTCTTCTGAACGCCCTGCCACCTGGTGTAAAGGAGATCAACATTACCATGGGTTTCCCGTTGGTCAAAACAAACATGTATCAGTTCTTCGACAGCCTTTTTCATCTCTTTCAGCATGGAGTGACAGAAGACAGTCAGGGCACGGTCCGCTTCTATCATAAAGACCTGCAACGCTTGTTTTCACAAGGATTAACGGCCTTGCTGTGGGATGTTGAACAGGGGAGAAGGCTGTGCACCAATTTATTGCAGCGGTTAAACGCATCCAACCAGAGTTTCTGTACCTTCCGGGATCTGGCATCGTATTCCGGCGAGCCCGAGCGCTTTGAGATCACCTTCGGCTTCCTGCAAAGCACATTTCACCGGCAAACGGCAGGCGTTTTTCCTGTTATGCTTGCACTGACCAAATCGTTTGATGAACTGTTCAGAAGCAAGGCTGCCGCACAGGGAGGAGATGTTCTGCAAACGCCTTACTTCGTTGATTTTGAATCCTTGTATTATTTCGCCCGGATGTTCAGAAAGCTTGACGGATGGTTAAAGGACATGCCTTTTCCGGCTCCTCTTAAAACACTATACCGCCTGGTGAAACAAGCGGCTGCCGAAACCAAACTTTCCTTCTCGGGAGAGCCGCTCGAAGGGCTGCAGCTGATGGGAATGCTGGAAACCCGCAGCCTTGACTTCAGGAATGTATTGTTGCTTTCATCCAACGAAAACATCCTGCCAAAACCCAAGAGCAACCAGTCGTTTATCCCCTTTGAAGTGCGAAAGGCTTACGGCCTGCGTGTTTACCATGAGCAGGACGCCATCTTTTCCTATCATTTTTACAGGCTGTTGCAACGGGCTGAAAACATTTACCTCATCTACAATACACAAACCGGGGATATTGGGAGCAGTGAAAAAAGCCGCTTCATTACCCAGCTGCAATACGAACTGCCAAAATACAACCCCGGTGTTGATCTGAAAGAAGAGATTATTCCACTCCCCCCGCCTGTGGGTAAAGCCAGTACTGCGGTTACCATTGAGAAAACGGAAGACATTGTCAAACGGCTTCAGGCTATGGCTACAAAGGGCTTCTCGCCATCAGCCCTGAGTACTTACATTAACTGTCCGCTTCAGTTTTATTTTGAGAAAGTTGTTTCCATAAAGGAAGCAGAGGAGGTTGAAGAAACCATGGAAGCTGCCACCATAGGCTCGGTAGCCCACATGGTGCTTGAAATGCTGTATCAGCCCTGTGTGGGCCGAACACTGCTGAAGGAGGATATCGCAGAAATGGAAACGCGCATTGACAGGTGTCTTGATACTGCCTTCCATGAAAATTATACGGGCGGCAATCTTGGTTTTGGAAAAAACCTCCTCCTGTATCATCTTGTGAAAAGATACATTCAGAACGTCCTTTCGGCGGAGAAGCATGCCCTGGCCGCTGCAGCCGGGCGTAATGAGTCCGTACGCATTCTTGCCCTGGAGGCAGAGCTGAAGGCCGCTTTGCCCGGAAGTGCCCAGGAATACCAGGGTCAGGTGCTGATTCGCGGACTCGCCGACCGCATTGATCGCATCGGTTCTGTGGTCAGGATCATTGATTACAAAACAGGACGTATCGGCAGCAGTGAACTGTCGTTCAAAGAGTGGGACATCCCTTTTCAGAAGGCAGGGAAGCAGAAGAATTTCCAGTTACTGTGCTATGCCTGGTTGTACCATAAAATGCATCCCGGTGAGCCGGAGCTCGAACCGGGCATTGTGTCTTTACGCCATCCCGGACTCGGCGCCCAGACGATGACGCACCCCGGGGGCAAAGGCGTTGTAACCCGTGATCATTTGCTTGTTTTTGAGCAGCATCTGGAGGCACTCCTGGCTGAAATCATGGATGCTGCGCAGCCTTTTACCCAAACCCGCGATCATGACAATTGCCGGTACTGTGCCTTTAAGGCCTTATGCCAAAGGCACTCATAACGTATTGGGTGTTACTGAGATGCGGCCTGCTGAATGATGCTTCTGCTTTCACTGAGTACCTTGTCAAGTCCTTTTGGGTCCTTGCCGCCGGCTGTTGCAAAGAAAGGCTGACCACCACCGCCCCCCTGAATGTGTTTTGCAAGCAGGCCCACCAGTTTGCCCGCATGCAGTCCCTGCTCTTTGATCAGCGTTTCATCAACCATTACGGTTATTCCGGGCTTGCCTTCCGATTCATGGGCAATGACAAGGAAGAGCCTGTCGAGCCGGCCTTTCATCTGAAAGGCCAGGTCTCTGGCTTCCCCGGCGTTGATGTTCAGGCGGACACCGATATAATGGATATCACCCAGCTGCTCCGCTTTAGCCAGCAGGTCACCGGCAAGTTGCCTGCGTTGCGCCTGTTGCAGCTCTGTCAGTTCTTTTTTGATGCTGTCGTGCTGTTGCAGCAGTTGCTGCAGCGCCTTAATGCTGTTTTTGGGATGTTTCAGTAGTTCCTTCAGGGTTTCCAGCTCGTCGAGCTTTTGCTGAATATGTTCTTCCGCAGCCTTTCCGGTAAGTGCTTCAATACGCCTGATGCCCGCCGCGATGGCACTCTCGGAAACAATGACAAACAAGCCGATCTGACCTGTGGCCTGAACGTGGGTGCCCCCGCAGAGCTCGGCAGAAAACTCCTTGTCAAAGGCAATGACACGCACCTTTTCACCATATTTTTCACCGAACAGGGCCGTAGCACCCATCTCCACAGCTTCCTCCATACTGAGCTCACGGTGTTCTTCCATAGGCAGGTTCTCGCGGATTTTTTCATTGACAAGTTGCTCAACCTGTCTGATCTCACCGGCCGTCATTTTTGCGAAATGCGAGAAGTCGAAGCGCAGACGCTGATCATCCACCAAAGAACCTTTTTGTTGTACATGCTTGCCAAGCACGGTCTTCAGCGCTGAATGCATCAGGTGGGTGGCCGTATGATTGTTGGCGGTTAGGTGTCTTTTTGTGCCGTCGACACGGGCGACCACTTTGCCTGAAAGTCCCTCCGGCAGCCTGGGCATGATGTGAATGCTCAGGTTGTTCTCTTTGCGCGTATCCACGACCGGAAAACGTTCTCCGTTGATTTCAAGGTAGCCACGGTCGCCAACCTGCCCGCCGGACTCGGCATAAAAAGGAGTCTGGTCGAGCACAACATGATACTGGGGTTCTCCCTTGTGGCTGACGTTCCTGTACCTGATGATTTCCACTTCGGCCTCAAGCCGTTCGTACCCCAGGAAGCGTGTTTCCTCACGCCAGGGTCGCAATGTAATCCAGTCGCCCGCAGTAATTACAGCGGCATCACGGCTGCGGGACTTCTGGGCAGCCATGCCTTCCTCAAAGCCTTTCATATCTACCGACAGTCCCTTCTCGCGCGCCATCAGCGCAGTGAGGTCGGGTGGGAACCCATAAGTGTCGAAAAGCTCAAACGCGAACGCCCCGTCAACAACAGTTAGTCCGGGATGCGCTGAAATATACTGTTCAAATTTTTGAATGCCAACGGCCAGTGTCCTCAGAAAAGTTTGTTCTTCTTCAGCGATGACCCTGGCAATCAGCGCTTCCTGTGCCTTAAGCTCCGGGAAGGCTTCCCCCATGTGTTTAACGAGGGTGGGAACAAGCCGGCATACAAAGGCCTCATTAAGGCCGAGAAAGGTGTAACCATACCTTACCGCCCTTCTCAGGATGCGTCTGATCACATAACCGGCTTTATTGTTGGAAGGCAGCTCACCGTCGGCAATGGCAAAGGAAACAGCACGCAGGTGATCGGCAACCACACGCATGGCAATGTCGGTTTCTTTGGCATGGCCGTAAGGAATGCCGCAAAGCCCGGAGAGCTCTTCAATGTAAGGTCGGAACACATCCGTGTCGTAGTTTGACTGCTTGTGCTGCAACACCATACACAGGCGTTCGAATCCCATGCCGGTATCCACATGTTTTTCCGGAAGGCTGATCAGCTTCCCGTCTGACTTCCTGTTAAACTCAATAAAAACAAGGTTCCAGATTTCAATCACCAGCGGGTGTTCGCGGTTCACAAGACCGGCACCGTCTGTCTGCTTGCGCTCTGACTCATTGCGCAGGTCAACGTGTATTTCAGAGCACGGACCGCACGGGCCGGTATCGCCCATTTCCCAGAAATTGTCTTTTTTTGATCCATAAAGAATCCTGTTTTCCGGAACAAACGCCTTCCATAAATCATAAGATTCTTTGTCTTCCTGCAGCCCGTCTTCAGCCGATCCTTCAAAAACAGTGACATACAGCCGGTCTTTGTCTATCCGGTAAACACCGGTGAGCAACTCCCACGCCCAGGCAATGGCCTCTTTCTTGAAATAGTCGCCAAAACTCCAGTTGCCGAGCATCTCAAACATGGTGTGGTGGTAAGTGTCAATACCAACCTCTTCCAGGTCGTTGTGCTTGCCCGATACACGCAGGCATTTTTGCGAGTTGGCCACCCTTTTGCGGGGGGGCTCATGATTGCCCAGGAAGACATCTTTGAACTGGTTCATACCCGCATTCGTGAACATCAGGCTTGGATCATTCTTAATGACCATGGGCGCAGAAGGATATATTCCATGCCCCCTGGACTTAAAAAAGTCAAGAAAAGATGCTCGTATATCGGAGGATTTCATCAAAAAAAGAATTAAAAATTTATCAGAATTGGCAAAATTACATGTTTTTTTTTAGTTTTGTAAGTTGGAATGTTGTTTTCAGGACTTAACAAACATATTGCAAAAACTTGCTGTAAGAAGAATCAATAATCAAACTCCATGAGCAAAGTTCAATATCGTTTGAATACCAAATCCCTGGCCGTTGAGAGAGTTAGAAGGACGTTCAGGGACAAGCTGATGGTGATCTTTCGTTATGCGATGGCCGGTTTTATCTTTTCTGCCATTGTGTTGTTTGTCGGCTTTACTTTTTTTGAGTCTCCCAGGGAGCGAATGCTCCGCAGGGAAGTTGATCAGTTCAGGGTCCAGTATGACCTGCTGAACGACCGTTTGGATATACTGACCAGCGTGCTCCATGACATACAGGAGCGCGACGATCATATTTACCGGGTGATCTTCGAAGCCGAACCTATTCCAAGACCCGTGCGTGACGCTGCTTTTGGCGGTATCGACAGGTATGCCCACCTGGCAGGATATCAGAATACCGAGCTGATAGCACATACGGCCCAACGCGTGGATCAGCTCGCCAGCCAGTTGTACATACAATCCAGGTCCTATGACGAAGTCTTTGAAATGGCCGTTAACAAATCGGATATGCTCGCCTCCATTCCGGCCATTATTCCCATTAGTAACGGTACCGAAAGATTGAAGTCAGGTTATGGCATGCGGATGCACCCTATTTACAAAACCATGCGGATGCATACCGGTGTTGACTTTACCGCACGAATCGGTACGCCCATTTACGCCACCGGAAACGGAGTGGTTGTTCGGGCCGAAAGAAACAATTACGGATACGGCCGAATGGTGATTATTGATCATGGCTATGGCTATCAAACCCTGTACGCCCATATGAGCGAGATTACCGTCAGACGGGGACAAACAGTTCAAAGGGGTGAAGTCATAGGCAAGGTCGGCAACACAGGCACCTCCACCGCTCCTCACCTGCATTATGAGATTCACCGCAATGGCAGACCTGTCAACCCTGTGTCCTATTTTTTCAACGACCTGACCCCTGAAGAGTTTGAAATCATCATCGAAAGAGCTTCCAGGGTAAACCAAAGTCTTTCGTGATCCTTTTGTCCCCCGTTTTCCCAATAGTCTTTATTACCGTCGTTCTGATGCGTACTGAAGCTGTCGAACCCCGTGTAACGGCACCGCATCAGCAAAACTTTATTTTTGCCTTGTATCCGTAGTTTACAGGTTTTTTATATTTTTACCTGCTAAAACAACCGCCAATGTCACAAACTGAACAACAGCCCGAAAAAATCTATTACACCATTGGTGAAGTGGCCAGAATGTTTGAGGTAAACACCTCACTCATCCGGTTCTGGGAAAAAGAATTCGACATCCTGCGCCCGCACAAGAATAAAAAGGGCAACCGCCTTTTTACACAAAAGGATGTTGACCACCTGCACACCATTTATCACCTTGTAAAGCAAAGAGGCTTCACCCTGAAAGGGGCCAGGGAGAAATTAAGAAAAAACCCGGAAGCGGTGCAAAAGGATATTGAAATCATTAAAACCCTGGATAAGGTAAAAACCTTTCTAAAGGAAATGGATGCTCATTTGTAATCACCAGAAGCTCAGTCAATACTAATTAACCTCATTATTCAGCATGCCGGAATAAAGTTGCATGCGATTAGTTTTAACCGAAAAAACTGAAATTTATGGTAGCACAGATTAAGAAAAAGCTTAATGAGTCGAAAACCGCGAGGTGGGCCGTGCTCATCATTGCCAGTTTCGCAATGGCAACAAACTATTATTTTTATGATGCACTGGCGCCTCTTGCCGACCTGATCCGTATGAACCTTGGGTTCTCAAGCACAGAATACGGCTTTTTTATTTCAGCATACTCCATCCCCAATGTTTTTCTTGCGATGGCCGTACTGGGCGGGATCATTCTTGACCGTGTGGGCATCCGGATTACAGGCTTTTCCTTTATCTTTTTGATGGCGATAGGAGGCAGCATCACTGCATACGGGGCCTCCGATACCTTTTTAAGTGGCGGGTTCGGCTACAACTTTATGAATTCTTTCCTTACCAGCTACTCACCGGCACTTAAGATGATGTCGCTGGGCTTCTTTATCTTCGGACTGGGAGCGGAAACAAGCATTGTTGTGCTTTCCAAGATCATTGTAAAATGGTTTAAGGGGAAAGAACTTGCCCTGGCACTGGGGCTGAATCTTGCCATCGGGCGGCTTGGCGCGGCACTTGCCTTCACACTGTCACCACGACTTATCTATCCCGAATGGACCACCGCCATCTGGTTTGGTGTGATGCTCCTCTGGATCGGACTCCTCTTCTTTTTGTTTTACATGATATTTGATATAAAACTTGACCGCCAGGTTGAGATTGACCTCAAGGATCCTGAAGATGAATTCCGGTGGAAAGACCTTAAAGATCTGGTTACCAATCGCTCGGTGATCTACATTACATTGTTGTGTGTAACGTTCTATTCGGCAGTGTTCCCCTTCCTGAAATTTGCGCCCGACCTGCTGATGAACAAGTTTGCCATGCCGAGGGCGCTGGCTGGCGATGTGACCTCCTATCTGATGTATGGAACGATTCTGCTGACACCGCTTTTCGGATGGGTCGCCGACAACAAAGGCAAGAGTGCTACACTGATGTATCTCGGCTCTGCCCTGCTGATCGTCGCACACCTCATGTTTGCCAAAACCTATATCGAACCCAGGGTGCCGATTGTGCTGCTGGGTATCGCCTTCTCCCTGGTGCCGGCTGCCATGTGGCCCGCAGTAACCAAAATTGTCAGGCAAAGCAAGCTGGGAACCGCTTACGGGTTTATGTTCTCTGTTCAGAATATCGGACTGTGGCTCTTCCCGCTTTTGATCGGAATCGTGATAGACTCTTCCAACCCATTCTACCGCACCGAGATCCCGGCACGCGAATTCACAGAAGTGCAACTCGCTGACATGGAATATGAAGGGCAATACATCAACAGGAAACAGGAACCCAATGCCAATGCGGCCATCCATGTCAATGCTTCCGTTTTTGATGATGGCATCAGCGGCTCCGTTATCTGGCGTGAAATTCACAGGGTAACTACCGATGAGAACGGAAGCTTCGGCTTTGTGATCGGAAAGGGCGATGTGATCTCCAATGTGGACTTCGGCAAACTGAACCCCGGAATTGCATACACCGCAGAGATCAACGTTTCAAGAAGGGATGCGGACATTCATCTTTATGATGGTGCATTCACCTATGATGCAGAGAACCACTTTATCGCACGGGTTGACCGGCGACATGGCAATCTGTTCGGCCGGACACTCAGGGGAAGCGTCAAAGTCTTTGATCCCGAAACAAACGTGCTGGTGTGGGAGGAAAACACCCGTCTCTATCTTGATGATGACGGACGTTTTGACATACCGATGGGGCTCGGCCGCCTGGTATATGCCAATCCGGAATATTTCGGCATTTATGAGGGCAACTACACGGCGGAAGTCATCAAGCCGCTTGATTATACCAATGCGATGCTTGTGTTCTCTCTGCTTGGTTTTCTCGGCTTTATATTTGCATTCCTGCTGAAGCGCGAAGACAAGACTTCAGGTTACGGACTGGAGCTTCCCAACAAGGATATGTAGGCCTGATGCAAAACCATCACGGCATTGAGAAACATTAACGCCTGCAGTTTTTTATGTAAAGACAGTATGGTATGATCGTTGTAACTGGCGCAGCGGGTTTTATAGGCAGCTCACTGGTCGGCGCTCTCAATCACCGCAAGCTCAACAGCATTATTCTTGTGGATGATTTTTCGAGCGCCCTGAAGAACCAGAACCTGGGCGGGAAATCCTATCATCGGCAAATCCACAGGGATCAGTTTTTTCCATGGCTGGAAGAAAACCATAAAGAGGTGGAGTTCATCTTCCACCTGGGAGCCCGTACGGATACCTCCGAACAGGATACATCGGTGTTTACACGACTCAACCTCGATTATTCGAAAAAATTATGGACAGCCTGCGCTGAAGCCCGCATTCCGCTCCTGTATGCTTCCTCGGCGGCGACCTATGGTGACGGGTTGGCCGGATACAGCGACGACCCTCTTTTAATGGATGTATACAAGCCTCTGAATCCTTATGGCTGGAGCAAGCACGCCTTCGACCTGTGGGCGATGGAGCAGGAGAAGCAACCGCCGTTCTGGGCCGGACTGAAATTTTTCAACGTTTATGGCCCCAACGAATACCATAAAGGCCGCATGGCCTCCGTTGTGTATCATATGTTCAATCAAATAAGGGACTCAGGCCAGGCAAGCTTGTTCCGGAGCCACAGGCCCGGTATTGAGGACGGGGAACAGCGCCGTGACTTTATCTATGTCAGGGATGTGGTGGATGTCTGCCTGTATTTTTATGATCAACGGAACCGGAGCGGTATTTACAACCTGGGTACCGGTGTCTCAGCAAGCTTTATGGAGCTGGCAGAGGCCGTCTTTGCTGCCTGCGGAAAACCAGTGCGGATAAAATTTGTTGACACCCCTGCCAGCATCCGCGACACGTACCAGTATTACACCAGGGCTGATATCAGCAAACTTCGCAAGCTGGGTTTTTCCGGAGAATTCCATTCGCTGCAGGAGGGAGTTTCAGCGTATATAAACCAGTACCTTATTCCCGGCCGCTATTTTTAATTCCCGGCCGGCAGCATCAGTAATGATGTTTGTGTGAGATGCCCTGCCTTTCAACAAAGGTGACCAGTTCGGGGAAAAAGGCACGAAACTCGCCGGCAAACATCTCATAATGCTGTTCAAGGTCCGTGATGGCATGTTCCATCCCCGAAGCAAAGGGTGTGCGACGCGACATGCCGCCAAAGAATCTGCCCAGGCTGCTTTTATCAGCATAGTTCTTCAGCCAGTTTTGTTCTGTCATGAACGGAAGGATATACTGTGCACGGGGCGGCAGCATGTGTTTGTGGCTGCTGAGCAGTGCATAGGCTTTTTGAACGTATTCCCCCAGCGCGATCTGTGAATAATCGCTCCAGTGTTTTGCAAGAAAGTGGTCATAATACATGTCCACAATCACTCCGGCATACAAGCGGTATTTCGGGCGCAACCTGCCCTTGCTCTGCTTTACCACAGGGTGATTGTCGGTAAACGCATCAATGCTTCTGTGCAACAGGATGCCTTTAACAATATCAGGAGGGTAACCGTTGATTTTTTGGCCTTTCACCATATCGGCGATAAAGTTTCCAATGATCAGCTGCTCATCATCACCTGAGAGATATAGATGTGCCAGAAAGTTCATACAAAAATTTTAACAAAGATACCTGTTTACCGCCTTACTGTCGTGTGGGGTTAAGGAAATTTTTTAGCTTTGTACGCTGATGTCATTACGAATAAATCTCAAAAAACAGAGCTATGCAAAAATTATTACTTCTGGGTGATGAAGCCATTGCCCAGGCTGGGATAGATGCAGGCATGTCGGGCATTTTTGCTTATCCCGGCACTCCTTCCACTGAAATTACCGAATTTGTCAGGGTCTCCGCAGAAGCTAAAGCGAAAGGCATTGTTGCCTGCTGGTCTGCGAACGAGAAAACTGCCGCTGAGGCAGCCCTTGGAATGTCTTATGCCGGGAAGCGCAGCATGACGGCCATGAAGCACGTCGGACTCAATGTGGCTGCCGATGTGTTTCTGAATGCATCCATTACCGGGGCCAACGGGGGTATCCTCTTTGTGGTGGCGGATGACCCGTCTATGCACTCTTCTCAAAATGAGCAGGATTCGCGTGTGTACGGTAAGTTTGCCATGATACCGATCCTGGAGCCTTCCAATCAACAGGAGGCTTACGACATGGTACACCAGGGGTTCGACCTTTCTGAAAAGTACAAAGTGCCGGTGATGTTGCGCATCACCACCCGTTTGGCACACTCCAGGGCAGGGGTTGTTCGCAGGGAAAGCAGGCCGCAGAATCAGTTCAAGCTCCCGGAAGACCTCCGTCAGTTCGTATTGCTGCCGGCCATAGCCCGGAAACAATACCAGCGCCTGCTCGACCAGCAGGATGCATTCCGGAAAGAGTCGGAAATGTCGCCATGGAACACCTATACGGCCGGAGAAGATAAGTCGATGGGAATCATCGCCTGTGGCCTGGCCCATAATTACCTGATGGAGAACTACCCCGACAGGAAGGTGCCGTTTCCTGTTGTGAAGGTGTCGCAATACCCGCTTCCCAAAGAAAACATTGCAACCCTTTATGAAGAATGCTACAGGATTCTGGTTCTTGAAGAGGGTTATCCTGTGGTGGAAGAGATGGTGAAAGGATTCCTGAATAAAGGGAAAGAGATCAACGGACGCCTGGACGGTACCTTGCCACGCGCCGGTGAGCTGAACCCGAACATTGTGGGAAAGGCCCTTGGCTTTCCACAGGAGGAGCTGGCCGAAATTCCGGCACTTGTTGCCAGGCGTCCGCCCTCGCTCTGCAAGGGTTGTTCGCACATCGACAGCTTCCTGGGCCTTAATGAGGCGATCGCGGAATATGGCAAGGGACGGGTGTTTTCAGATATCGGCTGTTATACCCTGAGTGCCTTGCCTCCTTATGAATCAATCAACACCTGCGTGGATATGGGTGCCTCCATCACCATGGCAAAAGGTGCCGCCGATGCGGGGATGAAACCGGCAGTTGCCGTGATCGGCGACAGTACCTTCACTCACTCAGGCATCACCGGCCTGCTGGATGCCGTTAACGACAAATCAAACATTACGGTAATTATCCTCGACAATGCAACTACCGGAATGACAGGCGGACAGCCATCGTCTGCCTTTGGGCGCATCGATGATATCTGCAAAGGGGTCGGCGTTGAAGAGGAGCACATCCGCGTGATCAAGCCCCTGCGAAAAAATCATGAGGAAAACATTCGTGTGATGAAAGAAGAGCTGGCTTATGACGGTGTCTCCGTGATCATCCCCAGAAGGGAATGCATCCAGACCCTGAACAAAAGGATGCGACAGAAATTCAAGGAAAAAGAACAAAAATAATCCAACATCAAACATCCAATTTCTAATATTCATAACATCATGAAAAACGACATCATATTAGCAGGAGTCGGCGGACAAGGTATTTTGTCGATTGCCGCCATTATCGGACTTGCCGCAGTAGAATCGGAATTGTACCTGAAACAGGCAGAGGTGCATGGCATGAGCCAGCGTGGTGGCGACGTGCAATCGCACCTGCGCCTTTCTTCGAGGGAAATAGCCTCTGACCTGATCCCTCACGGGAAGGCGGACATGATCATTTCGGTTGAGCCCATGGAAGCGCTGCGCTATCTTCCTTACCTGGGCCCGGAAGGATGGCTGATAACCAACACGGAGCCCTTTATCAACATTCCCAATTATCCTGATGAAGAGGAGGTGATGGCCGAGATCAGGAAGCTCCCCCGCCACGTGGCGCTGGATGCAGGGCAGATCGCCGGAGAAACAGGCAACAAGAAAGCGGCCAATATGGTGATCCTCGGCGCAGCATCTCCCTTTATCGACATCCCTTTTGAAAAACTCGAGAATGCAGTCCGGAAACTATTCGGCCGCAAAGGTGATGAAATTGTTGCGCTGAACCTTGATGCACTCCGGGCCGGAAGGGAAGTAGCCAAAAGCGAAATCAATGCCTGATCAGCACGTTTCAGCGCCGTCATCAGGCATTAAACAAAATCAGTAAAAAAGAGTTATATCTTTTAAACATTATTAACCCGGGCAACCCCTGACAGTAAAGGCTTGTCTTGCGGTTTTCAACAATAAAAACCTGTATCAATGATAACTAATAATTTTATTGAACGTCATAACGGAATCCGAAAAGATGATGAAACGCAGATGCTTAAAACCATAGGCATTGAGTCTGCCGATAAACTGATTGATCAAACCATTCCGCCGAGCATTCGTCTGAAGAAGGAGATGGATCTTCCGCAAGGGCTCAATGAGTACGAGTACATTGCTCATGTGAAATCTCTTGGAGCGAAGAACAAGTTATATCGTTCTTTTATTGGGATGGGATATTACAACACCATCATGCCGGGTGTGATCCAGCGCAACATCCTTGAGAATCCCGGCTGGTACACTTCTTACACCCCATACCAGGCCGAGATTTCGCAGGGGCGCCTCGAGGCGTTGCTGAACTTCCAGACGGTGATCACCGATCTAACAGGACTGGAGATCGCGAATGCCTCTCTGCTGGATGAAGCTACCGCTGCAGCTGAGGCAATGATCATGCTTTTCAACAGCAGGCCGCGGCAAATGGTCAAAGAGGGTATCAGCAAGTTTTTTGTTGCGGAAAAGGTATTTCCCCAGACTTTGGATGTGTTGAAGAACCGCGCAGAGCCCCTCGGGATTGAGCTTGTGACCGGCGGTTATGATTTCAGGCCCGATGCTTCCTTCTTTGGAGCCTTGCTGCAGTACCCCGACTCTGACGGTGCTGTCAATAATTACCAAGATTTCATGGAGGCTGCGAAGGAACATGAGGTTCGTGTTGCCGTGGCTGCCGACCTGCTCAGTCTTACGCTGCTGACACCTCCCGGTGAATGGGGTGCCGACGTGGTTGTGGGATCATCGCAACGCTTTGGCGTGCCGATGGGCTACGGCGGTCCGCATGCTGCCTTCTTTGCCACCAAAGAGGAGTTCAAACGCTCTGTGCCGGGCAGGATCATCGGCGTTTCGGTTGACAGAAACGGGGATTATGCCCTGCGTATGGCCCTGCAAACCCGCGAACAGCATATCAAAAGGGAACGTGCC
The DNA here is from genome assembly GCA_031323845.1 of Bacteroidales bacterium. Taxonomy (GTDB): domain Bacteria; phylum Bacteroidota; class Bacteroidia; order Bacteroidales; family UBA7960; genus PUPG01. Next base: position 17,992 of record JAVIYP010000038.1, read on the forward strand.
ACCTCCAACATCTGTACCGCACAGGCATTGCTGGCAACCATAGCCGGCATGTATGCCGTGTATCACGGTCCCAAAGGACTGAAAAAGATAGCACGGCATGTCAACATCCTCACGGGGGTGCTGGCTGCCGAAGCTGAAAAATATGGCTACAAGCAGCTGAACAAGTACTTTTTTGACACCCTGATGTTCCAGTTGCCAGACAACCTGTTTGCCGACAAAGTGCATCAGATGGCAGTTGCGAAAAATATGAACTTCCGCAAGGTGGACGACAAGCATGTGGGGATCAGCCTGGATGAGACCACTACCCTCGAAGAGGTGAACACCATGCTTGAAATCTTTGCGCAAGCCGCCGGGGTTGCCTTTGAAAAATTTGTCTGTGATCCGAAAGAATGTGAAAAGATCACCACCTTCCCGGCTGAGCTGGAGAGAAAGAGCAGCTTCCTGCAACAGTCGTGCTTCAACTCGTATCATTCAGAAACAGAAATGATGCGTTACATGAAGAAGCTTGAAAACCGTGACCTGGCGCTTAACCGTACGATGATACCGCTGGGATCCTGCACCATGAAGCTCAACGCAGCTTCTGAGATGTTTGCCATGAGCTGGCCTGAGTTTGCCGGCATTCATCCTTTCGCGCCCGATGACCAGGCAGCGGGATACCTTGAGATGATCAGGCAACTGGAGCAAGACCTCAGCGAGATCACCGGGTTTGCCGGCATCTCCTTTATGCCCAATTCAGGGGCTTCCGGCGAATACACCGGGTTGATGGTCATCCGTGCCTATCATGCCGCCAGGGGAGAGGGTCACAGAAACGTGACGCTCATTCCCTCATCCGCACACGGGACAAACCCTGCAAGTGCCGTGATGGCAGGCATGCAGGTGGTTGTTGTCAAATGCGATGAAGAAGGCAATATTGACGTGGAAGACCTGAGGCAAAAAGCGGAAAAGCACAAAGACAACCTGGCAGCCATTATGGTTACCTATCCTTCTACGCACGGCGTGTTTGAGGAGGATATCCTTGAGGTGACTAAAATCATCCATGATAACGGCGGACAGGTATACATGGACGGAGCGAACATGAACGCCCAGGTGGGCTATACCAATCCTGCCATCTGTGGTGCCGATGTATGCCATCTGAACCTGCACAAGACCTTTGCCATTCCGCATGGTGGCGGTGGCCCGGGTGTAGGTCCCATTGGCGTGGCGGAGCACCTCTTGCCGTACCTGCCTTCGCACACCATGCACAAGACCGGCGGAGAGCAAGGGATTCCGGCGGTGGCTGCAGCCCCCTTCGGCAGTGCTTTTATCCTGACCATTACTTATGGATACATCAAGATGCTTGGTCGCGACGGACTCAAAGAGGCGACAAAAATTGCCATCCTAAGCACCAACTACCTTAAGGCAAAACTTGAGAAGCATTACAAGGTGTTGTATACCGGCAAGAACGGCTGGGCAGCCCACGAGATGATCCTTGACTGCAACCCCTTCAAACGCAGCATTTCGATTGATGCCATCGACATTGCCAAACGTTTGATGGACTATGGTTTCCATGCACCTACGGTGGCTTTCCCCGTTCCCGGCACACTCATGGTGGAGCCGACAGAGAGCGAACCCCTGTCGGAACTTGACAGGTTTGTTGATGCCATGATCGCCATCCGTGAAGAGATCCGGGAAATTGAAGAGGGTAAAGCCGATAAGGAGAACAATGTGATCAGAAATGCGCCACACACGGCCGCCATGGTGATCACTTCGGACTGGGACAAGCCTTACAGTCGTGAAAAAGCCGCATTCCCGAGGCCATGGTCCAAAGAAATCAAATATTTTACGCCGGTGACCCGCGTTGATGATGCCTACGGCGACCGCAACCTCGTGTGTACCTGCGACCCCATCGAAAGCTATGCCCAGGAGTAACAACTGAGGCTAATGGACTACCTGCTTGCCGGGCACCAGGAAAGTTTTGTGCTTTCCTGGCGCCCGGCAAATTTTCTTTAGACCCGGACCAGACAACCGCCGTTCAGGGTGACAGGCATTTGTTTCCTGGTAATAATGTTTTTTTGGTTTTTGCATTGCTTTGGATTTAGTTTTGTACAAAAATTTCAATATATTTACGCAAAAATACAGTCCTAAGGGCAGGGTGAGTTGTGGCAACCTTATACATGCCGGTTACGTTCATGATTGATGTCTTTTTCAAGCTGTTAACTTCTTGGATTGAGGCATTTGTAAGCAAGCACAACACCTGTAATTGTCAGAGAGATTGGCTGTCTGAAATCAACAAAGCACCTGATAAACAGTGGAGTCATGAAACCACACAAAAAAAAGGGCGTAACCGAAAAGCCAAATGAGTAGGATAAACTAAAAAAAACAGTTAAAATGCAAGACATGTTTCAAAACTTTGATGCAGAAATGCTTTATTCGTTGGCCATTGGCCTGGCGGTGGTTTTTATCATAGGGCATATGCTGTATGTGCTGATTAAACCCAAAAAGTTCGGCAGTGCTTTTTCGGCTGATGAGTTCCGCTCACAGAGAAAGATGGCCCAAATGCCGGAGGAGTCCAGTGAAGAGGAAAACCAGCAATCCTGGGAGCTTCTGCAGATCATCTTCAACACCTACACCTGGGTTTCGGAAGACGAAGAGGGTGAGGAACTCCGCAAGCCCCGCAAGATGAAAGAAATTGTCAAAGCGTCGCAATTGATGGAACAACTTATTGAGCTTAAGCCAACGGACGAAGAAGTTGTTGCCATGATGAATGAGCACCGGGAGGTGATTCGCTCCAATGTTAAGCGATCGTTCGACGGATCCACCCGCCTTATTTGGATGGGAGTCCTGGTAGCCATTATCCTGGCTCTTTTTACCCTCATTGAGGGGGCCAATTTCTTTCGTTCTTTTGCCACCTGGGGTGCCTTTTTCTGGGGCCCTGCCATCATTTACTTTATCGCCAGCCTGACACCACAGTTTTTGATTGAAAAAAGAGCCAGCAGGGGAGGAGGAAACCTCGCCAGTGGTTGTGCAGGAATCGCATTCGGTGTCCTCGGAAGTGGTGAAACGGTCAGGTATAAATATTCGGATGGAACAACAGAGGATGATAATTCATCTCATATATGGGCGCTGGTCTTCGGCATCATTGCCATGTTCATATTTGCCATTACCATCAGTTTGTGGGCCCTGGTTAACTATTTCCGAAACTACGTGTTCTATATATAATAGCCGGAACTGCAGGCCAACCTGATTGTGTTCTGAAAGATCGGACTGGTTTTGAATTACACCATCCGGGTTGTAAGAAATTATTCGTCTTTATAAAGAAAGCGTTTGATCTTCTTGGTGGGGGTTTTGATAAAAGGCTCCACCTGTTCTTCGATGGTGCTCAGGCGTGAGAAGCGATTGAGCCTGGCATTGACCCTGCCGTGTATTTCATTGAGCCGCTCACGGGCTTTTGCCTGCATGGCTTCATATCTTTCCTTTGCAGAATCCTTCAGGTCGGTGTAACTCTGGCTTGCAGAATCTTTCAGGTCGGTGTAACTCTGGCTTGCAGAATCTTTCAGTTCGTGATATCGCTTGCCGGCCGATTCTTTCATGTCGTCGTAGCGCTGATCGGCCATTTCTTTAAATTCCTGATAGCTTTTCCCCGCTGATTCTTTAAACTCATGATAGCGCTTGTCAAGCTCTTCATAGTTAAGGTGCACTTTGGCGATCAACTTTCCTCTGAGCTCATAAACAAGAGATTCAAGCACGTGCGGCTCACTGTTGATCACTGCTTCAATGTCTTCAGGGTAAATGTTCTCTCCGGTCGGACTGATGATGATGTTCTTAATACGACCCTTGATGAACAGGTAACCGTCTTTGTCAAGAGTGCCCAGGTCACCGGTTTTGAACCAGCCGTCTTCAGTGAATACTTCTTTCGTCAGTTCAGGCTCCTTGTAATAACCCATCATTACATTAGGCCCTTTGGCAAGAATTTCACCCTCGCCCGTTTCGGGGTCGGGATTGTGGATTTTTATCTCCTGACCGGGAATGTTGAAACCGGTTGACCGGTATTTGGTAAGTTTGGGACCGCAGCCGGCAAGCAGCGGCGAAGTTTCCGTAAGGCCATAGCCTATGGCATACGGAAAACCGGCATCCCTGAGGAAACGTTCGGCCTCGGCGTTAAGCTTGGCGCCGCCAATGCCAAAGAAGTGCAGCTTCCCTCCAAAGGCTTTGTAAATCTTTTTCCCTGCCAGTTTGTGAAATGCCTTCTGCACCGGACGGAACCTGGTCAGGCTTCGCATCACAGCGCTTCCGCTCAGCTTCGGCCTTACCCTGTTCTGGTAAACTTTCTCAATGATGAGAGGTACGGTCAGCATCATGGTGGGCCGTATCTTCTGCATGGCCGGTAAAAGTACGGCAGGGGTCGGCAGCTTGTCCAGGTAGTGGACCGACGCACCCATCATAAAAGGGATGATAAAACCGATGGTGCATTCGTACGTATGCGGCAAAGGCAATACCGACAACAGCCGGTCTGTTTTGCTGACCATCTGGATGTTCAGGGTGTTGACAGCATTGGAAACAATATTTTTGTGTGACAACATCACGCCCTTTGGTGTTCCGGTGGTTCCGGAGGTATAAAGAATGGCAGCAAGATCATCCTCTTCCGGGAAGGGAAGGTCCACTTCATTGGCTGCGGTGTTTTCGTCTTTTTTGATAATGTTACCGTTCAGCTCAAGGTTGCCCAGGCTGATGGTGCTGAAATCGTCAGCCAATATACCCAGCTTTAGCGTGTCGGGCAATGGTTGATGCAGCTTGTCGCTTTGCTTTTCCGAAACGATGATGGCTTTTGCTTCACTGTGCTCAAGGATTTTCTGAATTTCTTCCTTTGAAAAGTCCACCAGAATGGGAACAACAACCGCTCCCATGCCGGTAATCGCCAGGTAGGCCACACCCCAATGCGGCATGTTCTGACTGAGCAAAGCCACCCTGTCTCCCTTGTTGATGTTGTGCTTTGAGAACAAGTTTACTAGCTCCTGCGACTTCAGGTAAGCTTCTCTGTAAGTTAGCGGCTTCTGGTCCACAAATCCAAGGGCAGGCAGATCGGAATACGTTGCTGCACTGTTTTCAAGCAGTGCACGAAGCGTTAATTTTTTCGGAAGTTCCATAAAAATATTTTTACCATGCAAAGGTAGGCTTTTTTAAGGTGAAAACGCCCATAAAAATTCTTAAAGCCTTGTCAGTAAATGTATTTTGAGATAAATAACGGATTAAAACGTTTGTTTGAAGCAAAAGTTTGGTTGTAAATTTTTCTCTTGAAGATGAAGCCGGCAAAAACCAAAGGTTAGTTGGCTGCGCTATACAGGAATATACTATGCTACCGGGACACCCTAAAACCAGAACTTCCAACGTTAAAAACCTGCTTACCTGTATATTATAAAATGTTAAGGACAATCGTCTGCGGAAGTCAGGGGGGCAGATAAAAAAGCGGGTTTCTCAAAAGTTTTTTAAAGCCTCTGAGGTTTTAATTTGTGAAATACTTTTCCGGCAGGAGTACCAAAAATAAGAGGGTGTCCCGTACTTTTGAGACACCCTCTTATGTGTGATGTTTTCAGTTGGTTACAGGAGGTATCTCACACCCACCTGTAATCTCCATGTTTGATTGATGTTCACTAATCTTCTGTAGGAGTTTTCCCTGAACGCCTGCTCCAGTTCGGGGCCGGCGCCGGGAAGTGAGTTCAGGCCTGAGGGAACGTTGATGCTGTATTCAGGCTGGTTGGTATCGGTGTTCCTTCCTCTGTACACCAGTGGTGCGGATTGCCACACGGTGTTGCCGACACCCCACTCGCTGTTGATCATGTTACCGACGTTGAGTATGTCGAAAGTGATCTGCAGCTTGTGCCTGTCGGGTAATTGGGTGAGGTTGATGTCCTGGGTAAACCTGAAGTCGAAGCGATGCACCCATGGCAGCAGGGCACCGTTACGCTCGGCAATGGAGCCACGGTTGTTGTTAAGGTAGTCATCCTGCTCAATGAAAGCATTGAGGATGTTCCACTGCTGTGCTGGAGTGAGTTCCTCGCCTCCGACGGTAGTTGGGATCAGGTTGATTTCGCTTGCGTCTTTCGGGATATACATCAGGCGTGCAGCTCTGTCTCCGAAGTTACCGGCATACACATAGCTGAAACGTCCGCCTTCACCACCGGTGTAAAACAGTGAGAACGACGAGGTGTTTCGTGCGCTCAGGGCACGGGTGTCAAAACTCAGGAATGCCACAAATCGGTTGGGTTGGTCAAAGCGGCTGTAGCCCATTTCTGGATTGTTTCTGTCTTCTTTGACAACGTTCGGCCACAGGGATGCAGCCTGCGATCCGCCGATCAGTCCGTAGTCGCGGCTAACTCCGCGCGTATAAGCTACGCTGGCAAAAAGACCGTTTTCAAAGTCTTTTTGCAGCTGAGCGGTGATAGACCAGTAGTAGCCCTGGTTGGTGTTGGTGAGCAGCATGATTTCATTGGCAGAACCAACGTTTTCGCCATTTACGATATAGTTGCTCACTTCGGTGTAAGAAGTGAAGTAGGGCCTTTGGTCAACGCCAGAAAAAGTGCCGGCAGGTGCAGCCAGGTTGATGTTCTGAGCCAGCGGGCTGTTAAAGTCGCTGGAGTAAATGCCTTCAAGGGTACCGATAATGTCGAACGGCAGGCGGTAATCGGCGGCAATGTTGGTGCGCCATACCTGCGGAAAGCGGAAGTCAGGATCGGTAATGTTGATATCTCTTGAAACCTGCGCTTCAAGATCGTCGCCGGTGGGCTTGTAAGTAGCCGGATCGGGTGAAAATCCCTCCCAATTGGGCCGTCCTGCTGTGCCCCATTGATTCTCGTGCCAGTATTCGTTACCGTCAGCATCTGTGCGCAATACCCATCTGTCCCAGCCGGTAAAGCCACGTGTTACCCCGTTGGCAGAAATCTGGTTGGAGATCCAGACAAAGGGGATACGACCGGAGAAAAAGCCGGTTCCACCGCGCAGACGAAGGCTGTTGTCGCCAAACACGTCATAGTTGAACGACAGACGTGGAGAGATCAGGGGCTTCACGCCAGGCATCTGACTAACATCGGGTGCAATTTTCCTGTCCGGATTTGAAGGATCTGTGAACCGGTTATGCTCTTCTGCAAAGATCTCATCCAGACGCGGGTTGTTGGGCGGATCAAATGGGAAGAATGGTAAATCTACACGTAAACCGGCAGTAACTACCAGATCAGGATTTACCTGGAATTTATCCTGGACATAAATACCAAACTGTCCGAAAGCAGTTTCATCCATCGGAAGGTCATCAGGTCCTTCATAGGAGTAGCTCATGGCAAAACCGTCGGGCACTGCACCCGGCACCCTGTTGATGACCACATCCAGGAAGTTCTGGTACGAATTAAAACGGTAGAATGTATGGGCATTAGGGTTGAATGCATTCTCAAAAGTCATGTATTCAAAGTTGAAACCAGCAGTCAGCGTGTGTCTTCCCATGAAAGCTGAGAAGTTGTTGGTGATGTTGATGATCTGATTCTGCAGCAGGTTTCCTACGGTGAACAGCTCGTTACCCAGTGCAAAGTAATACAGGGGTGTGCCCAGGGGCATTGGGTTTCCATCACCGTCAACGTCGCCGGGTTTCGGTCCGTCCCACTCCAGTACCTCTACAAACGGGAAGGTCTGTCCACCGGGTACACTGCGTTTGGGATCTTCAATAAAGGTGTAGCCAATGTTGAGGTTATTGGCAAAACGGTTGCCGAAAACCGAGTTCAATTCAGCTACGAAGGAGTTTACATTGTTGTCAACAGAATAGTTGGCATTTCTGAAGGTCAGTGCATCCATACCAAACCTGTTGGTATTGGTATAGCGCGTCAGGTTTCTTACGCTGTTTCCGTTAATGGTCACATCGCGGAAGGCAGAATAGCGGTTGTAGCGGATCGATGCCCTGTGGTTGGGATTGATGTTATAGTCAAGTCTGAAGTTCAGCCTGAGTGCTTCGTTAGCGAAAGGATAGTTCTCATAGGGACCTGTTTCGTAGTCATAGATGTTCATCATCTGTTGTCTGACAAAGTCCATATGGTCTGCCTGCACCCTGGTTACGTTTGGGCCGGAGAGTCCCGGACGGGCTGCCAGACGGCTGTCACCGGGCACCGAAGATTCTTCCTGCTCAACGCTGACAAAAAAGAAAAGACGGTCACGGATAATGGGGCCACCCACGCTTACACCGTAGATGTTGGTGAGAGCCTCATCCACATTGAAACTGTCGTCTCCAATTTTGCGTCCGATCATGTATTCGTTACGGAAGAATGTATAGACAGAACCGCGGAATTCATTGGTGCCACTGCGTGTGATGGCGTTGACATTGGCACCGGTAAATCCACCCTGGCGCACATCAAAAGGTGCAATGTTGATTTGTATCTCTTCGATGGCTTCCATGCTGATGGGGTTGGTGGCGGCAAACTGACCGGAACCCAGACCGAAGTTGTTGTTATAAATGTTCCCGTCAACGGTGTAGTTGTTGAAACGGTTGTCGCGGCCGGCAAAGCTTGACCCGTTGCTCAGCGGACTCATTCTCGTGAAATCTTCAATCGTACGGGAAATGGTCGGCATACGCTGAATGTTGTCAACGTTCAGGTTGGTGGCGGCACCGGTACGGTCTGCATTCATCACAGGGTCGATAGCGCCGAGAACGATTACCTCTTCCAGCACCATGCCCGACTCAGGAAGCATGAAGATCAACGTACGGCTCTCTCCAAGCGCCAGCCGAAGGTCAGTGATCCTGTCTGTTTCATAACCGACAAAGGAAACTGTAACCGTGTACGGTCCGCCAGTCCTCAGGTTGGGCAGGTTGAAACGACCGTCGTCCCTGGTAACCGTACCGTAACGCGTACCTGACGGCTCATGGATTGCCACAACGTTGGCATTGGCCAGGGGAAGGTTGGCGTAAGTAAACACCTGGCCCTCAATAGCCGAAGTGGTCACCCCTTGTGCGAAAACTGCATTCGATCCAAGCATTAGGACGAATGCAGCCAGGCAGCTCATCAAAATAATTAGTCTTCTCATTGTTTTTGTTTTTTGTTTTTGGTTAATGAAAATTGAAGTGGATATAATAAGTGTTGCGCAAAAATAGTAAAGCCCAAAATAACTTCTCAATAGCGTCATTTATAAAAGCTTTAATTTATCGTTAACTTAACGTTAAGAAGAACCTGGAAAAAGTGCCTAAAAATAATTGGTTTTTTGGTTTTTTTAGGAAAAAGTTATTAACGGAATGTTAAAAACCGGTTCCGCGCATCACCAAACGCTGATTAACCCATTAATGGCCAATCAGGATGAATATTTACAGCCTTGCTAAAAACATAACCTTTAACCCGATGCCTGCACCGTGACTTGCTTTAGAGTGGGGCAGGTCTGAATTCAAAGTCCGGAAAACTATTGTTGAATCGTTTAATCGTTTAATTGTTTATTTATTGGTTTTTTCTTTGTGAAGGATTAGGTCCGGAGGAGATGGAAGCTCGAAGGCAGAAGGAAACAAGTTAGCTCGAAGCTGGAAGGAAGAAAGAGAGGTCGGAAGCTTGTTTCGAACGTAGTGAGAAATCTGTTAGGAAGTCTGAGGTCAGAATTCAGAATTCAGAGGTCGGAGGTTTGATGTTTGAGGTTAGTCACCAGATGGGCGCAGGCCCATAATATATATTAAGCTAACTGTTAAACGTAGTCTGTTTATAATAAATATATTAAGGCAGTAATTAATGTGGTCTCTGTTAGCCTC
>JAVIYP010000039.1:0-26592 GCA_031323845.1 Bacteroidales bacterium
CGCCTGAACCTCATCAAAAAACAACAGGGTTTCACCCTCAATCACCGGCACGCCATAATAGGCCGAAAGTTTGGTGCAAATGTCAGCCGGATGAAGATTGCCCTCAAAAAATGACTTAACCTCGGGCTCCAATTCAAAGTTGACCTCGAGGAAGTATTTGAACTCCTTGCCCAACTCCCTGATAATGTATGTTTTTCCCACCTGTCGAGCTCCCCGCAAAAGCAACACTTTTCTGTAATCGCCTGTTCTCCAGGCATCCAGTTCTTTATAAATCTCTCTTTCCATAACGGAAATTTTGTTAATGTTAAAATGTATGGGCAAATATACATAAAAACTGTCGAAATATCAAGGCGTAATTATTTTGTTTTTGTCGAAAAGCGGGGCCGAAGTTGCCCCAAGGCGCTGCCATTGGGCTGAATTAAGCTGCCCCTTCAGGGCGCAGTGTGCGGGCTGCAACTGACTTGTAGCCCCGGACGTGGCGGAACAGGAAGCTTGCGACAGCAATTTCCAGCTTTCTGTGGAGGTAATCTGTAGATAAACTTAGCCTTTAAGTTCGCTTAACGTCGTTGATCTAAAGATAAAATAATCTTTGCGGGTTCAAATGAAACAATCTTTTTTTTGATTATATTTGGCTTATTTTCTAATAAAGAAAAAACCATGAAAACAAAAATGATCAGCATTCAAATTGCAATCATTCTCATGCTTTCAGCTTCAATTGCAAATTCCAAAAATGAGACTGGTTTGCAGGAACGGCTTGAAAACCATGTCAGCTTTTTAGCTGCCGATTCGCTTGAGGGACGTTCTTTGGGCTCTCGCGGCCGGGTGCTTGCAAAAAATTATATCGCTGAAGCATTTGCAGAGTTTGGGCTGAAGCCGATGTTTGATGATTATTTTCACACCTTTGAAATGCGAAGCCAAATGCCCGTAATGAACTTTGTTGGCAGCAATGTGGTTGGCGTGCTCGAAGGCTCAGACCCCTTATTAAAAGATGAATACATTGTGATAGGAGCGCATTACGACCATTTGGGTTATAAAATTAAGGATGGCAGGCGCATTGTATATCCTGGTGCAGACGACAATGCTTCAGGTGTGGCAGTTATGCTTGAAATTGCGCGATACTTTTCGGAAAACCGGCATAAACTCAGGCGCAGTATTGTGTTTATTGGCTTCGACGCCGAAGAAAGCATGCTTGCTGGCTCGCGTGAGTTTGTAAGGGCTGATAAACCAATTCAAAACGAGCAGGTAAAACTGATGTTCAGCCTCGATATGCTGGGCATGTATCATACTAATAAGGGCTTAGGGTTAAAAGGAATTGGAGGAGTTAAAGAAGGAAAAGACATTGCAATCCTAACTGCAAACAGGTATGGAATCAATCTAAAAAACACTTCAGCAAAATTTGATTATCGTACCGACACCTATCATTTCGGCGATTCCCGCATTCCTTCGGCTCACGCCTTTACCGGCCTGAAATCGCCATATCATAAACCCGAAGACACCGCCGACCTCCTGGAATATGATGGTATGGTTATGATTACCACATATCTTATTGATTTGATTACCGGAATTTCCAATATTGAAAGCATTGAGCAAACACGGGGTTTTATTGCCCAGCACAATACGATTAGATTCAATATCGGCGCTGTTGCAGGCCTGGGAAGCACAAATCATAATTATAAAGACGAGTTTTTCACGGCTAAACAGGTATTTGCTTTTCACGGCGGATTATTATTACAGATGCACATAGGTAAACACTTTACTTTTCAGCCGGAAGTGCATTATAACCGGTACGGGAGCGAGACCGCAGAGGGCGCATTTCGAGCCAATGCCATTACAGCACCCCTGAATCTGCACTACAATTTTCAAAATGAAATTGGCAGGGCTTTGCGCCCTTTTGTGTCAGGCGGAGTTTATTACAGGCATAACCTCAACGGCAAAGCCGGCGACACGAACATTGATTTCGATAACATATTCCGTCGCGAGGAATGGGACTACAACTTTGGAGTTGGCTTAGATTTTTTGCTTTTCCATTTGTCTGTAAATTTTCACAACGGTCTTACCAACATATACCAGGACAAGGATGTCAAAGTATTCAACTCCGGATCTTCAATAAACCTCGGAGTAAAGTTTTAGAGAAGGGAAATCAGAATATTTGAACACCGTTTGGTCTGATCCGTGTAACATAAGAGTGTTGTTTTATCTGTTTTTATTTGCATAAATGTTTGTATAGCTGTGTTTTGTGGGAGTGTTTATTCTTAAGATACTGAACAGATGTCGGCTTCCGGCTTCCCATAATCATCCCCCTGTGCGTCAAAAATCCTGTTCCCGAATGACCTGGATCTTCGACATGGGTGTTTCATGTGATGTTGCTGAGATTTCCGACCTTTAACATGTTGCAGCTTCTGTGAATGACTCCAGGTATTAGAATCTGAGAATATTTGATTTTATTAATGATGTTTCTGATCGTACAAGCTGCTTTACGGTAATTTTTTATTTTTGCAGTAATCTCTGCAAACTCCCGAATCAACAGGCATTAACACCTTACCGGTTTTAACAACCCTCCACCCGAAATACATCAAATGTCAAAACAACCACATCTGCCATGGAAAACTTCTCCCTCACATCACAAACAAGAAAAGTCCTCAGATTCCGCGACGACAGGAACCGGGCTCAGTTTCACACCGTCAACGCCATGAAAAACAAACACCTTTCAAGGTACCGCATAGCGCTGACGCTCGCCTTGCTGCTGGTATCGCTGGTGCTAACGGCGAGAGATTACCACATGAGCGGACTGGACATTACCGTCAGCCTGAAGCCCGACGGTTCGATGCTGGTCCGGGAAGACCGGGAGTTTACCTTTGAAGGCCGGTACTCGGAAGTGTACAGGACATTTCCGTTGGATGGCAGGGCCTCGTTTTCTGACTTCAGCGTGTACGAGGATGGCGTGGCATACGAGCGCAGCGACAGTAAGCAGCCCGGCACGTTTCGCCTGGTGGAGAAAAGGCGGCACCGCGAACTTCAGCTCTTTTTCGAAGCGCACAACGAAACCCGGACCTTCAGCATCCGGTTTACCGCCAGCGGCGCTGTTGATCGTCACGAAGATGTGGCCGTGCTTTATTACCAGCTCATCTCCGATGAGTGGACAAAGCCGCTGCACGACATCCGGGCACGCATTGTGCCACCCGTTTCCCTGGACGGTGATCAGCCGCCGCACTGGGTGCATGGCTCGCTGGACGCAGTATCGGAAATCCTGGAAGGGGGCGTGGTTGAACTGTGGCTCGACAAGCTGCCCGCCAAAAAATTCCTGGAGATCAGGGCGCTGTACCCGGAGCACGTCTTCCACGGAATGCCGGTGCAAGCAGGCGCAGTAGGTGATAGCATCAGAGAGGAAGCCAGGGTGCTGGCAGAAGAAGCCAACCGCATCAGGCTGGTCAGGCTGGAACGCATGGAACGGCGGGCCAGGATGCACGAAGCCGGCAGACCGCTCGCCACCTTCCTGGCATTCCTGTTTGCAGTAACCGGTATCATGCTGTTTCAAAAGTACGGCAAACGTCCCCCGCTCAGCCAAAAACCGGAAACCTTCTCCGGACTGCCCTCCAAAGAACCGCCGGCCCTGGTAAACTACCTGGTAAACGGCTCCTATCTCGATGGTAATGCACTGGTTTCTACGATGTTTCATCTGGCCTACCGCGGCTTCTTCAGGATAGAAGAAAACACGCAAACCACGAAAGTGCTGGGCTTTGAGACAACGACACACGATAACGTGCTGGTGCTCGACCGGCCCTTCTGGGAGAACAACAAAAAGCAGCTGAAAAGCTACGAAAATGAGCTTCTGGAGCAGTTTTTCAACACCTTGTACGGCCGCACCGACCGGCTGAACCTCAAAAAGATCAGCAAAAAACAAAACCGGATGCAAAATTTCTTTATCCAATGGAAAAAAGCGGTGACTAAAGAAGCCGGAAAGAAGGAATGGTTCGATGCAGACAGCAAGAAAGGCCGAAACATCGGCCTGGCAGCCGGCGTTGCCGGCTTTGTTGTCATGCTGGGCCTCATCCTGCCGTTCGGACTCTGGATGTTGCTGCCGGCCGGCGTGGCCTTCGTGCTGATCTTTGCATCCTTTTTCATTTTTCACCGCACGGAAGCAGGCGAAATAGCTTACCGGCAGTGGCGGTCACTGAAGCAACACCTGAAGCGCTATCATTTCGAGTCGAAAATCAAGGACGCTGATGCCGGCACGGTGAACGAATACCTCATTTACGGCCTGGCGCTGGGCCTGGGCAGCGGGTTTTTAAAGAAACTCACGCGTTCGCTGGAAGCGACAGGCCATACCACCTACATTGGGTGGATCGTTTTGTACAACAGCAGCTTAAGCAGCTTTGGCAAAACCCTGAATACGGTGATCACCGCTACCGGCACGGCCATGAGTTCGGCCGCGGGAATGGGTGGTGGCGGCATCGCCGGTGGCGGTGGCGGCGCTGCCTCCGGTGGCGGCGGAGCCAGGTGAGATGTGCAGATGTGAAGATGTGCAGATGTGATTTGATTTTTTCCCTGGTTTCAGCTAACGGTTTGCTGATGCCTTAACACCCGGGGGCTTTAGTTCTGTAATACGAAGAAAAAACTATAACAAACCGCCAAACCCTGCCACATAATAAAAAGGAATATTGTACAGCCTGAACTTTTTACCACCAGGCGTTTGCACATCATCAATGCTGAAGGGATTTCCCCATACCCTGACAGCAATGCTGTGATTGGTACTGTCCATGAACATATGCAAGGATTTCAGTTTAGCGTTGTGCCCTGATTTCACTTCAACCGGAACCAGCATGCCCTCCTGTTGCACAATAAAGTCCACTTCCGCTGTAGCACCCTTTTTATCCCTCACCCAATAATGCCGTTTGTGCGACACTCTGTTGTCAGCAGCTAAAAGTTCCTGTGCAACCATATGCTCGGCAATCTTTCCGCGCCATGCATCAAAAATGTCCGCTGCACCAAAAACTTCTTTCCGGATCCTGGCCGAATAGTTAACCAAACCGGTATCGAGCCAGATCAGCTTGGGAGACTTTTTGTAATCCGGTAAAAGCGGAACCGTAAAACTTGTTGTAGGATACACCAGTTCCATGAGCATGGTTTTCTCAAGCATCCTGAAAGCCTCACCCATCTCGCGGCTTCTGTATGCTGAACCTGCAAAACCATGGAACCTGATGGTCTCTGCGGCATATTTCCATCCTGAAGTTATCAACAAACGCAAAACCTTTGTCATCGTATCATTGCGGCTATATTTTTCAATATCGTCAATAAAACCGGTTAGCAAAGCTTCATAAATATCTCCCAATGCAACAAGGTCTTTGTTCAGGGCAAAAGCGGCCACTGCTTCAGGCATGCCACCAATCAGCGTGTATGTGTTGAAAAGTTGCATGGTTTTACTGTGAAGGCCGGCGGGCAAACGAACTTGCGCAACGGCTTCGCCCAGGACTTCTTCACCCACAGCACCCAAAAATTCAGCAAATGAACATGGCCTCAACGCCATGTACTCAACCCGGCCAACCGGGAAAGATATACTTTTATTAATCAGGCTTTCGAGCAAGGAACCTGCCGCAATTACATAAAGCTCAGGAAGTTCTTCGTAGAAATACCTGAGCAACGCCACCGCCCTGGGCGAATGTTGAACCTCGTCAATGAAGAGTAATGTTCTGCCTTCGGTTTTTCGCTGGTTGCAAAACAGGAATATGGCTGTAAGTATGTCGCTGATATCGTCATGGGAGTTAAATAACTCCTGCGCAGGTCTGTTTTCAAGGTTCAGATAAAGAAAAGCATCGAACTCCTTGCCGAACTCTTTCACAGCCGTTGTTTTCCCAACTTGGCGTGCACCTCTAAGAATCAAAGGCTTACGGTCGTTCTTGTTTGCCCATACCCTGAGCGCATTCATTACATTGCGTTGAAACATAGCTCTTGTTTTACTAGCAAAGATACAAATTTGTAACAAAGAGGGGGTAAAAATTTGATATTTATGTAATATAGTAAGGGTTAAAAGGACCTGTTTTTGTATTGTTTTATAGGTAGATGTGAAGATGTGCAGATGTGAAAATGTGCAGATGGACGTATCTTAAATAAGACTAAATAAAAATAAGTATATTTGCAGTACGCAAATAGCTTAATTATGTGGAAAAAAGTGTTGTTGATTGCTATCACAGGTTTGTTGTTACCGGGTTGCAGTCACGATGACCGTGTGGTCAATGTATATTCGGGACGCCATTACCAGGTTGATGAAGACCTGTTCAGGCAATTCACCGAAAAAACCGGAATACGGGTTAACCTCGTCAAGGCGGATACCGATCAGTTGCTGAACAGGCTGGAAATGGAAGGGCTTAACTCGCCTGCAGATTTGCTGATCACTGCAGACGCAGGCCGCCTGGTTGTAGCCGCCGCCAATGGATTGCTGCAACCGGTCGAATCGGACTACCTTCAGGAGGTCATACCCGTTACCATGCGTGACCCCGATAACAGGTGGGTGGCCATGACCAAACGTGCACGGGTGATCGTGTATCACAAGGACCGGGTCAGCCCGGATGAATTATCCACCTATGAAGCGCTTGCGGAACCGCAATGGAAGGGAAGGGTACTTGTGCGGTCTTCACAGAACCACTACAATCAAACCCTTATGGCTTCCGTGATTGCAGCCCTGGGGCAGGAGGAGGCAGAGGATTGGGCCGGCCGCCTCGTGCAAAACATGGCGCGAAGACCCAGGGGTAACGACCGTGACCAGGTAAAAGCCATGGTTGCCGGAGAAGGCGATGTGGCCATCGTGAATACCTACTATATGGGCCTTCTTAAATATTCGGTCAATCCAGAAGAACGCCTGGTAGCCGGACAAACAAGGATGTTTTTCCCCAACCAGGAAGATCGTGGCACCCACATAAACTATAGCGGAATTGGGCTCACAGCAGCCAGTTCAAACCCGGAAAACGCCACACGGCTTATCGAATTCATGCTCAGTCACGGTTCGCAGCAACAACTGGCACAGCGGAACCATGAGTATCCGGTTAACAAAGAGGTTCCGTGGCCTGAGCTGCTGCAGTCGTGGGGTACGTTCAGGACTGATGAACGCCCCGTGTATCAGCTGGAACCACATTTAAGGGAAGCCATGTTTATTTTTAACCGCGCCGGCTGGAACTGATGCCTTTTGATCGCAAAAAAATAAGACATGTGCAACACGTTTTTGGCAGCCGGTGGGTGCTGATCACCCTTCTGCTGTCGGTTGCGGTGGCGCTGCCGCTGTTTACCATTGCCATGGAAATGCTTTCACGCGGCGATGAGGTGTGGCGGCACATTCTTTACGAACGGGTGCCCACCTACGCCGTGAATACTCTCTGGCTGCTTGCAGGGGTAGGACTGCTAACCATTATCATCGGGGTTGGAACGGCATACCTGGTCAGCATGTTCAGATTCCCGGGCAGAAAGCTGTTCCGGTGGGCGCTGATCATGCCCATAGCCATACCCGCCTATATCAACGGCTTCACCTGGGCCGGGATGCTCGACTACACATCTCCCCTATATGTTTTTTTACGAAACCATGTTGGCCTTGACACGGGGACCTTCCTGTTTTTCAACATCATGTCATTGCCGGGTGCCATCTTCATCTTTACCATTTCATTTTATCCCTATGTGTACCTGATCACCCGCGCTTATTTCCAAACCCGGTCGGCAAGCCTGTTTGAGGTAAGTGCTTCGCTGGGCCACGGGCCGTGGCGAAAATTCTTTCATACGGCCCTTCCGCTTGGCAGGCCCGCCATCGTTGCGGGGGTGTCGCTTGCGCTGATGGAAGTGCTGAATGACTATGGGGTGGCAAGCTACTATGGGGTAGATACCTTTACAACCGGAATTTTTACTGCCTGGTTTGCCTTTGGCGATGTCTCTTCAGCGATGAAACTATCCGGCTATCTGATGATCTTTGTGTTTGTGCTGATCTTTGCAGAGCGTTCGCAGCGCGGACAGATGCGTTACGGCATGCAGGGCATACGCAAACACGGACTGGAACCCGTGCCCATGAAAGGCTTCTCCGCCATACTTGCAACCTTGGCTTGCACCATCCCATTGCTGGCCGGATTCATCCTGCCTGCCATCATGCTGCTGTGGTGGTCTTCACAAACGCTCATGCAGGTGGTGGATGCAGGATTCTGGACACTGCTGCGCAACAGCTTTTTCCTTGCAGGCGCTGCCTCAGTGGTGGTGGTCGCAGCAGCCCTGTTCATCGCATACACGGCACGATCTTTCAAAAACAGGGTGGTGCAAATCCTGGCCCGCATCACAACCCTGGGTTATGCCATCCCCGGGGCAGTCGTTGCCGTGGGGGTGCTCATACCATTCCTCTGGCTGGACAACCGCTTGATGCAGTTACAGTTTGTCAACACATTCATCATAACCGGCACCTGGCTCGCACTTATTTACGCCTACCTGGTCAGGTTTATGGCGGTAGGCTACAACAGCATTGAAAGCGGGATGGAGAAAATCCCGGCAAGCATTGACGAAGCCGCCCGTTCGCTTGGAATGAAACATGGCAACGTACTGTCGAATGTGCATTTTCCGCTGCTGACAGGAGCCGCCCTTAGCGCTTTTTTGCTGACATTCATTGATGTACTGAAAGAACTGCCGTTGACACTGATATTGAGACCATTTAATTTTGACACGCTGGCTATTCGCGCTTTTGAGTACGCTACTGATGAACGGGTTGCCGAGGCGGCCCCGTATGCTCTTGTCATCGTCCTGATGGGAATGATACCGGTGCTGTTGCTGAATAAATACATAGGAGGGAAATCGTCATGATCATTTCCAAATTAAAAAACAGATACCCATGCAAGAGATCCCGACTATTCGCGAAAGAAATAAGCTGGAAGCCCGAAGGAAGAAAAGTGGCTCGAAGCTCGAAGCTCGAAGGAAGAAAGAGAAGTCAGAATTCGGAAATCGGAAGTCAGAAGTCAGAAAACTATTCAACAATTAAACGATTAAACAATTAAACGCTTCAACAATTAAACAATTAAACAATAACCTGAAATCTGCACATCTTCACATCTTCACATTTGCACATTTGCACATCCGACATCCGATCAGTATCTTAGGCGTAAACACAAAACATAGATAATCAAAAAGTTACAAAATATAAACACATGAAAGTACTGCAAATTGACAAGGTTAGTAAAACATTTCAGGGTTCCTGTGAGGCTGCTGTTAAAGAGTTTTCATTGGATGTCAGCCAGGGAGAGATCGTTGCCCTGCTGGGTGAAAGCGGCTGTGGAAAAACCACGCTGCTCCGGCTGATCTCCGGTTTTGAAGTCCCGGACGCCGGAAGCATCAGGATCCGCGATCGCATTGTGGCTGACGACCGCACCTTTGTGCCGCCTGAAAAGCGTGGAGTGGGTGTTGTTTTCCAGGATTATGCACTTTTTCCGCACAAAACGGTGACAGAAAACATCCGTTTCGGGCTTTTCATGCTTCCGGCAAAGGAACAGCTTGCCATAACGGCAGAAATGATCCGCCTTACCGGTTTGTCAGGCCTGGGTAAACGCTATCCCCATCAGCTATCCGGAGGGCAGAAGCAAAGGGTGGCGCTGGCAAGGGCCCTGGCTCCCAAACCCCGCCTGATCCTGCTCGACGAGCCCTTCTCAAACCTGGATTCCTTAAAAAAAGCCGGCATGCAGGAAGAAATTGCCTCCATCATCAGGAAAACAAACTCTACCGGGATCTTTGTTACGCACGATACGAAGGATGTGCTGGCAATCGCCGACAGGGTGGTCGTTATGAAAGACGGCGTGGCCCTGCAGACCGACATTCCCGCCAAGCTGTATAAATACCCTGTGAATCAATATGTGGCACGCTTCTTTGGGAAGACAAATGTGTTACCTGCCAAAGTGATCGCTGAAGGCTTTCTCACCTCCCTGGGCACGATCCGTTCCAAAGGACATACAGTTCAGGTGGGGCAAACAGTGCTGCTTTCCGTACGCCCCGACAATTTTGAAGTCGCCCGGAGTCCTGAAAACGCACTCACTGCCAAAGTGGTTAAAACAAACTTTTTCGGCGACCACAACGAAGTCATTTGCCGCGTCTGCGGGCGGGATGGCAAAGAAATGGATGTCACTATCCATGTCCCTCCCCATGAAGCTTGTAATGAGAATACCTGTTTTATCGGCTATAAAGATCACTATCCGCCATCTGTCCTGAATGACTAACCGTACTGCACTCTCTTATGTGTTCAGGTTTGATATTTTTATGCTGTTTTTCAAAGTTTTACACAAATTTCTTTATCAGTAAGCAGTTTACTTTTATTTTGGCCAGGTCAAGCCCTGACGCTACAGGACTCTTTGGCTAAAACATACAGGCCGGCCAAGTCCGGCCTATACATTGGTCTTTGTTTGTATACAAATGTTTTTCTTTCGAGCTTTGAGCTTTCAACCTCTTTCATCTAACAACTATCTGTTTCATTGTTTTTTAGTTGTTTACGTTTTGCAATAATTTAATGGTAAAATTCCAAATCAATATGGTGATAATCGTAGAAAACCGTCTCGGTGTAACTCTGTGAAAACTCTGTGCACCTCTGTGTAACAAAAAACATCACACAGAGTACCACAGAGAAGAAACACCTGTTTCGCCCATGCGGGGGAGGCTCACAGAGACCACATTAATTACTGCCTTAATATATTTTATTATAAACAGACTACGTTTAACTGTTAGCTAATTTATATAATGGGCACGCGCCCATCTGGTGACTAACTTCCAACCTTTAATGTCAACCTCCAACATCCAACCTCTAAGCTCCACCTTCCACTTTTTTCTTCCTGAGCAAAATGCCTGTGGCCAAAATCAATCCACCGCCGAGGACCATATTCCAGGTGATCGCCTCACCGAAGAAAAGCACCCCGAAGAACAAGGCTGCGATCACTTCCCAATAGGTAAACAAGCCGTAATGACTCATTTTCAGTCGTCGCAGCGCATAAAAAAACATCATGAAGGCAACAATGCCGATCAAAATTCCATAAAAGGATGCCGCCCCCGCCTGAACGGCTGATGGGAGCGGTGTGTTGATGAACACAAAAGGCAAAAAGGCAACCGCACCAACCAGGTTCTGATAAAAAATGGTCTCTGTCCTCGAATAAAACATGAGCTTCCGCTTAAAAATCACAGCGGTGGCGGCAAAGAAAACCGCTGAGAACAGCATGGCTGCCATCCCGATAAAATCCTCATTTTCAAAGCTGATCTCGGTATTGACATACATAATTACAATACCTGTGAATGCCAGTCCGATCAGGATGCTGGTGCGCACCGAAACCTTTTCCTTCAAAAAAATGGCACTGAAAAGAGTCCCGAAAATGGGCCAGGTAAAAAGAATGATCACAGCATTGCCGATGGATGCATACAGGTATCCCACAAAAAACAGGAACATACGCACCGCATTCAGCACCGAGGCCAGCATCATCACCCTGTAGTTGCCCCTGAAAAGTTTTACCTGCTTGTAATGCAAGTACCCCAGCAGGATGATCACCGGCACGGCCATCCTGAAAAAGGTGATGGTGGTTGCCGGCAGGTCAATGAGCTTGATGAAAACGCCGCTCGATCCGCCTATGGTAGCGGCCAGGATAATGGCAAGATACGGATTGAACTTCATGAGTCAAAAATACACCACATTTTTTGATAAATTGCTTTGAAGATAAAGCTGGCGTTCGCTTTCGCGGGAAGCGGCCTCATCATCTGCCACGGTGAGGAAAATAACGGGCTCAAAAGCCGTTGCTACACTCAGGCGGGCAGGGAGCCTTTGATCAGCTCGGGCACTGCCCTCTTGATTCCCGGAGAGAGAGTCTCGAGGTAATGATCGCGCGTTAGGAAACCGATCTCCCGTTGCAGGTCAGGGTGCCTCTTCACAATTTTAACAATCATGCGGAGCGCGTTGTAACGGACCGAAGGCCGCTTGCCGACGGCTTCCCAGATGCCAACACAATGATCGAACAACAGTCCTTCCGCCTCCTCATCCAGTTCCATCAGGTACAGTATTTTTATCAGTTCGCGCAGATGCCCGTCACCCTTGCCGTGAAAACTGCTGATGATGCTGTGCACGTGGTCTCTGAGGCGCGTGTCGTTCTCTTCCATGCAGCTCCACAACAGCCAGGCCGCGCGCCATGCCCAGGGCTGCCGGTCGGATACGGCAAGGTCGAGAGCCTCCCGGAAACATTCAGGATGCGCCTGCAGGAAAGCAATCATTCCTGTCTTGTACTCGGTGACCAGGACCTCCTCTAAGCGGCTGTTCATATTGTTCTGGTGTGATAAATGCTGAAGGGCACCCGCCCTTATACAAAGATAATGCAAGGTGCCCTTCGGTGCAAGTGTCAGCACATCCATCTGTAAGATGATGATGGCACAAAAACATCCGGAAACCTGGACGGCTTAAATCAGGCCTTTGGCGTGCTTTTCGCCGATTGCTTTCAGCATATCGGCCGTCATGGCATCGAGGTCAAAGTCAGGCTTCCAGCCCCAGTCGTTGCGGGCTGCACTGTCGTCAACCGAATTCGGCCACGAGTCGGCGATCGCCTGGCGGAAATCGGGCTCGTAAGCGATCTCAAACTCCGGGATGTGCTTTCTGATCGACTCGGCAAGCTCCGCCACCGTAAAGCTCATGGCGCCCACGTTGTAGTCGCAGTGGTAATTCAGCGTCGAAAAGTCGGCCTGCATCAGATCGATGGTCGCTTTCAGGCAGTCGGGCATGTACATCATCGGCAAACGTGTTTCGGCATTTACGAAACAGGTGTATTTCTTTTGCTTGATGGCCTCATAATAAATGGCTACGGCATAGTCGGTGGTGCCGCCACCGGGAAGGGTTTCATGACTGATGATGCCGGGATAACGCAATCCGCGCACATCCAGCCCGTAACGCTTAACGTAATAGTCGCCCAGCAATTCACCGGCAACCTTGGTAACACCGTATATGGTTGTCGGCTTCAGAATGGTTTCCTGTGGGGTGTTGTCAACCGGAGTGGTCGGGCCAAACACGGCAATGGAGCTGGGAACAAGCACCTGCTTCATCTTGCGCTCGCGGGCAAGCTCCAGAATGTTGATCAGCCCGTTCATGTTAACGTCCCACGCCAGCATGGGGTTCTTCTCTCCCGTACCCGATAAGATCGCCGCCATGTTGATGATCACGTCAATCCTGTATTTGTCCACTACCTCTGTCATCCGCTGCGTGTCAAGGGCGTCAACCACTTCACAGGGACCGGTTTCCGTCAGTTTCTCAGAAGGCTTTGTCTTCCTGATGCCCGCAACAACACGGTCTCCACCATACAATTCGCGCAATGACAAAACAAGTTCCGAACCTATCTGTCCGGCCGATCCGATAACCAGTATGTTTTCCATCTGTTTTTTTGTTTTAAGGGTTTGTATTTTGTTTGGATGCTGATTCATGCTCAAAGGCCTGTCCACAAGAGGCCGTATGCAAAGCAGGCCTGCGGATGTGCTCCGCCAGACAGGCAGACCACACGGCGTTCCGTTGTGGGCAAAAATAGAAATTTTTCTTTAATAAGAGATGACTTGCGGAATTCCCGGAAATGTTTTTCAGGTCAGGATGCCGGCGCCCGGGCAACACCATGCTTTTTACCCGATGAAAAACCGCCGGACGCATGCGCCTTTTTCATCCTGCTATTCTTCATATGTTCATCAAAAACAATATCTTTGCCACCGGATAGAAAACCCATGTATCACCAAACACAAATAAACCATTAACCATGTACGGAAAAATCAAAGAACATCTGCAAGAGGAGATCAAAAGCATCCGCGAAGCCGGATTATACAAGGAAGAACGTATCATCGTCACGCCCCAGAGTGCAAAGATAAAGGTTCAGTCAGGACAGGAGGTGCTCAACTTCTGCGCCAACAACTACCTTGGCCTTTCGAACCACCCGGCGCTGATCCAGGCGGCCAAAGAGGGTATGGATTCGCACGGCTTTGGCATGTCTTCTGTTCGTTTCATTTGCGGCACACAGGATCTGCACAAGACGCTCGAGGCCAAAGTGGCTGAATTTTTTGGCACGGAAGACACCATCCTTTATGCGGCTTGCTTCGACGCCAATGGCGGTGTTTTCGAGCCCCTGCTTACCGAAGAGGATGCCATCATCTCCGACGCCCTGAACCATGCTTCCATCATAGACGGAGTGAGGCTGTGCAAGGCGGCACGCTACCGCTATAAAAATGCCGACATGGAAGACCTGGAAGCCAAGCTGAAAGAGGCACAGGCTCAGCGTTTCCGCATCATCGTAACCGATGGCGTGTTTTCCATGGACGGTAATGCAGCCCCGATGGACAAGATCGTGGAGCTGGCCGAGAAGTACGATGCCCTGGTGATGGTCGATGAATGCCACTCGGCAGGCGTTGTCGGGGAAACAGGACGCGGAGTAACCGAACTGTTTGACATTCGCGGCAAGGTGGACATCATTACAGGTACGCTCGGGAAGGCCTTTGGCGGAGCCATTGGAGGCTTTACCACAGGACGCCGGGAGATCATCGAGATCCTGCGTCAGCGCTCCAGGCCCTATCTGTTCTCCAACTCCCTGCCACCCTCCGTGGTCAACGCAGGCATCAAGATGTTCGACATGATGGCCGAAACTCATGAGCTGCAGGATAAGCTGCACCGCAACACCGATTACTTCATGGCAAAAATGAAAAAGGCCGGCTTCGACCTCAAGACCACCCAGTCGGCCATTATTGCCGTGATGCTGTACGATGCACCCCTCTCGCAGGAGTTTGCAGCCAGGCTGCTTGACGAAGGCATCTACGTTATCGGATTCTATTATCCGGTAGTGCCCAGGGGAGAGGCCCGCATCCGCGTGCAGGTATCCGCCGCCCACGAAACGGAACACCTCGACCGCTGCGTCGACGCATTCATCAAAGTTGGCAATGAACTGAAGGTGATCTAACCTGATCGCATCGGTAAAGCCAGCCAGCCGGTTATGGAATGTAAGATGCCGGTGCCTGGAATGGAAACTGAAGCAGTTTAGCACTTAAGGCAGTACCTTTTGAGATGGCCATACGTTGACCGGCTGCGTTACCGTATTGGCTGAAATGATATGGAAGGCAGACAGCTCCTCCGGCTTCTAACACAATAAGGTTTTGAAACTCATTGACACCCATACACACCTCTACCTGGAGCGGTTTGATGCTGACAGGCAGGCCGTTGTGGAGCGTGCGCTCAGGGCCGGGGTGGTCCGGCAGCTGATGCCCAACATCGACAGCAGTTCTGTCGCCCCGATGATGAAGGCGGCCCGGTCTTTTCCGGGTGTCTGTCTGCCCATGATGGCGCTTCACCCCACCTCTGTCAAAGAAAACTACAGTGAGGAGCTCGACAGGCTGGAAGCATACTTTGAGGCCGAAAACTTTGTGGCTGTGGGTGAAACCGGGATAGACCTGTACTGGGATACCAGCTTTGAGGCAGAACAAAAAGAGGCACTGGCAAGGCATATCTCCTGGGCGGAGAAGCATGACCTGCCCCTGGTGTTGCATTCGCGCAAGTCGCTGGATGTGATCTTTGATGTGCTGGAGGCCCACAGCGGGAGGTCGCTCACCGGGGTGTTTCATTGTTTCCCCGGAAACGCCGGGCAGGCCCGGAAAGTGCTGGATATGGGCTTTATGCTGGGAATAGGAGGGGTGGTTACGTATAAGAACAGTGAGATGGCCGAAGTGGTCAGGGCGGTAGGACTGGATCACCTGGTCCTGGAAACGGATGCACCATATCTTGCTCCCGTTCCGCATCGTGGCAAGCGCAACGAAAGTGCTTTCCTGGTGCATGTGGCCGAACGCGTGGCCGCACTTACAGGCGTAACACCTGCAGAAGTCGCCGCCATCACCACCGAAAATGCCCGGAAGTTGTTCAAACTGCCTTCACGCGAATAAAAAAACAAAGAAACATGACCCGGACCGGCATCAGCATCTTACACAGCTTGCCTGCCGTTGCCGGGTCAGCAGCCGGACCTTAAACTCCGGAACGCATCAGATCATAACCGAAAACCGTAACACAATGCCGACATCCCGCATTCTAGTGATCTATACCGGTGGTACCATTGGCATGGTAGAAAACCCGGAAACCGGTGCCCTCAGCCCGGTTGACTTCGAGCATCTTACCGATCAGATCCCTGAGATCAGGAAGTTCAGATGCCACATCGACAGTGTTTCCTTCGACCCCATCATCGATTCTTCCAATATGGAACCTGCGGTCTGGGTGCGACTGGCCAGGCTGATAGAAGAGCGTTATGAGACGTACGACGGCTTTGTTATCCTGCATGGCTCCGACACCATGGCATATACCGCCTCGGCCCTGAGCTTTATGCTGGAAAACCTGTCGAAGCCGGTGATCCTGACCGGCTCGCAACTGCCCATAGGCATGATCAGAACGGATGGCAAGGAGAACTTCATTACCGCCATCGAGATCGCCGCGGCAAAGAAGGACGGGAGTGCCCTGGTGCCTGAAGTTTGTATCTATTTTGAATACCAGCTTTATCGCGGCAACCGCACACACAAATACAACGCCGAGCACTTCGAGGCCTTCCGGTCAGTGAATTATCCGGTGCTGGCAGAGGCCGGCGTCACCATCAAATACAATGAAGCGGCCATCCATAAAGCCACAGACCAGGAGTTCAGGGTGTTCACCAGCATGGACGCCGGCATTGCCGTGCTGACCCTCTTCCCCGGGATCAGCAAAAGCGTGGTGTCGTCGATCCTGAACACCGAAGGGCTCAAAGCTGTGGTGCTGGAGACCTATGGTGCCGGTAACGCCATGACCGCCGGCTGGTTCCGGCAAATGATAAGGGAAGCCGTTGATGGGGGGATGATCGTTTTCAACGTTACGCAGTGCCGCGGGGGCTCGGTGATGCAGGGCAAATACGAAACCAGTGCCTGGCTCGAAGAAGCCGGAGTGATAAGCGGACACGATATCACTACAGAAGCCGCCATCACCAAATTGATGTACCTCCTCGGCAATGGCTACAGCGCTTCCCGCCTGAAAAAATATCTACAAAAGTCCCTTCGCGGGGAAATGTCAGCCTGAGGTCGGTTTATAGCACTTCTCCTCGTGCATGAAGGGATACCTGAAGTCTGTCGGGGGTACAAAAGTTTCCTTGACCGTACGCGGTGTGATCCACCGCAACAGGTTGAGGTAGCTGCCCGCCTTGTCGTTGGTGCCCGACATGCGCGAACCGCCGAAGGGCTGTTGCCCTACCACGGCACCCGTTGGCTTATCGTTAACGTAAAGGTTGCCCGCTGCATAACGAAGCACGTGTGTGGCTTTCACAACGGCCTGACGGTCCTTGGCAAAGATCGCCCCGGTGAGTCCATAGGGTGATGTGCTGTTGACCAGCTCCAGCGTCTGTTCGAAAGCTGCATCTTCATAAACATAAACGGAAAGCACAGGACCGAAGATCTCTTCTTCCATGGTTACAAAATGCGGATCCTTAGCCAGGATCACAGTGGGCTCAATAAAATAACCCTTTGATTTGTCGCCCCCGCCGCCAAGGATAACTTCGGCATCCTTTGAGCTGCGGGCTTTTTCGATGTAGCCCATGATGCGGTCAAACGCCTTCTCATCAATAACAGCATTCACAAAATTGCAAAAATCGCGCACATCGCCCTGCTTGATCAGGCCGATGTTGTATGAAAGTTTTTCCCTGATGGCCGGCCATAACGATTCAGGGATGTATGCCCGCGAGGCAGCCGAACATTTCTGGCCCTGGTATTCGAAGGCTCCCCGTACCAGCGCGGTTGCCACCTCGTCGACGTGAGCTGAAGCATGAACAACCACGAAATCCTTGCCTCCGGTCTCGCCAACCACCCGCGGATAAGAACGGTAGTTGCCCAGGTTCTCTCCCACAGTTTTCCATATGGTGTCGAACGTTCCGTTGGAACCGGTGAAATGAATGCCGCCAAGGTCCTGGTTCTTTAACACCACATCGCCGATAAGGCCACCGCTGCCGGGTACAAAATTGATAACGCCGTCAGGGAGTCCTGCTTCCTTGAAGATCTGCATCAGGTAGTAATTGGACAGCAAGGAAGTGGTGGCGGGCTTCCATACTACCGTATTGCCCAGCACTACCGGGGCCAGCGACAGGTTCGAAGCAATGGCGGTGAAGTTGAACGGGCTTACGGCAAACACAAAACCTTCCAGGGGCCTGTATTCGACGCGGTTCAGGTTCCCTATCTCCGAATGCGGCTGGTCGTTGTAAATCTCCGACACATAATGTGCGTTGAAACGGATAAAATCGGTAAGCTCGCAAACGGCTTCAATCTCAGCCTGGTAGGCATTCTTGCTCTGGCCGAGCATCGTGGCTGCATTCATCAGCGCCCGGTATTTGGAACTCACCAGGGTGGCCACCTTCAGTGTTATGGAGGTGCGTTCCACCCACGACATTTCCGCCCATTCCCTGTGAGCCTCCATGGCTGCGGCAATGGCCATCCGCACTTCCTTTTCGGTGGCCATATGATAAGTGGCCAGCACATGTTGATGATCGTGCGGCATAACCACCTTGCCGGTTTTCCCGGTACGTATTTCCTTGCCGCCGATGATCAGCGGAATTTCCACCTCTGTGCCGCTCTGACGCCTTAACTCCTCCTCCAGCGCCAAACGCTCCGGTGTGCCCCTGCGGTACTCCTTCACCGGCTCATTCTGCGGCCGGTCAAAATAAAACTGTGCATTGTTCATGGCTTTTATGTTTTGATGATGACTCGTATGTCTTCAGGTAATGATTTATGAATCCTTTTCAGGGAACAGAGATCAGAACTCAGTTCTAACAAGTAACAACAGACGGCGCAAAAGGTTTGATACAGGGCAGACAGGCTATGATGCAGCGGATCAACCCTGTCCGGACACTCATACCGGCTTGGGTGCGACCCGCTTCGAAATGTGTATGCTGATCTCATATAGCACAAACAGCGGTAAACCCACCATGATCTGACTGAACACATCAGGCGGGGTGATGATGGCTGCCACGGCAATGATGATCACAAAGGCGAGCTTGCGTTGCCTGCGCATCGTCTCAGGGGTGAGCACACCCACCTTGCTCAGGAAATATACAAATACCGGGAGCTCGAACAACAAGCCGGCAGCCAGGGTTATGGTGGTTACCGTAGTGATAAAGGAACGCAGGGCAATCTGGTTTTCTACGAGTCCGCTGACCTGGTAAGAACCCAGGAAGTTTATGGATAAAGGCACAATAAGGAAGTAGGCAAACAGCACGCCGGTAAGAAACAGACCCGAAATAACCAGGACGGCACCTCTTGAGTTGGCTTTCTCCTGCGCTTTCAGCCCTGGACGAATGAAGCGCCAGAACTCCCAGACAATGTAAGGCGTTGCCGCAACGACGCCAACGATAAGCGATACTACAATGTGCGTGGTGAACTGGCCGGCAAGGTCTATGTTAATCAGTTTTACAGGATCGGCGTTGATGCAGAGCGCCGGTATGGACAACTGCCGCGACAACAGGCAGAATAAGCGGTTGGTAAGAAAATAGGGTTCCTTGGGTGCCAGGATGACGTGAGTGAAGAGGATATCTTTAGCCAGAAAGGCCGCAATGGCAAGGACTACCACCGCCAGCGAAGACCTGATCAGATGACTCCTGAGCTCCTCGAGATGCCCCCAAAAAGTCATGGTGCCCTCAGGCCCGCGATAATATTTGCTGTTTTCATCTTTCACGATGATGTGGTTTTAACGCAGACGTTCGCGTAAGCGGATATCAAAAATACTTATTTTATTTGTTCCGGAACGTACCACATCCTGTCAGGGATGGTCATTTTCTCACGGAGTACACGGAGAACACCGGGAAGTTTTTTTCTCACGGAGCACACGGGGAACACTGGGAAAAGAGTTTCTTCGGTATTCTCTGTCAGATAATATTTGTTTCTCTGTGCTCCCTGTGTTCTCTGTGAGATATTTTTTTCTCTGTGCCCTCCCAAACAAAAAAAGCCCATAATCAGTGATTACGGACTTTTTGCATTTTCTGACCCGGACAGAATCCGGTCAGACGGATCTTATTCAGGATGAATTGCTTCAACCGGGCAAACGTCGGCGCATGCGCCACAGTCTGTACATACGTCAGGGTCAATTACATAGATGTCTCCCTCAGAAATTGCATCAACCGGACATTCGTCAATGCAGCTTCCGCAAGCAGTGCAATCATCATTGATAATGTAAGCCATCTCTTTGCGATTTAAGGTTTCTAAATTCGGTTTATTATCGCAGCAAATATAATGGCTTTTTGTCTAATAATTGACAGTTTTTTTCCGTTGTACGGTAATTTGAAATTGTTTTAAATAATTAGGGGTGTTTATGTCGTGAAAAAACCGGAAAAACTATAAAAGTCTTGTCGTTTTTTTTACGAATTCACAATTAAAAATATAACTTCGCAGCATTGATTCCAAAAACATTAAATAATAAGGGATTTTTATCCTCAAAAACACCATCCATACTATGACGTTAACAAAAGGAAAATCTATTGCTCTGGAGGATGTGGTAGTCAAGTTCGTGGGCGATTCCGGTGATGGTATGCAGCTTACCGGAACTTTATTTTCGGATGCTGCAGCTCATTCCGGCAATGATCTGGCTACTTTTCCTGATTTCCCGGCCGAGATCAGGGCTCCGCACAACACCATTGCCGGTGTAAGCGGTTTCCAGGTACACATGGGCAAGCGGAAGATTTACACATCGGGTGATATGTGTGATGTTCTGGTTGCCATGAATCCGGCTTCACTCAAGGCCAACCTTAAGTGGGCAAAACCGGGTGCGACGCTCATCATTGACTCATCCACCTTTGAACAGAAGGCTATTGAGAAAGCCGGCTATGTTGACAACCCTTTGGAGGATGGCTCGTTGCAATCCTACCAGGTGATCAAGGCCCCCATCACGGAGCTGACAAAAGAGAGCCTGGCAGAACTGGGCGTTGACAAACGTCTGGCAGAACGAACGAAGAACATGTTTGTGCTGGGGCTGATGTTCAACCTTTTCGGGCGCGACATTGAAAAACCCCTTGATTTTATCAAAAAGAGATTTGCTGGCAAGCACAAGGTGGTACAGTCGAACCAGGTTGCCCTTCGTGCAGGTTATAACTTTGCTGAGACCACAGAGGCTATTCCTATCAGGTTTAAGGTTGACCCGGCGCCGATGCCTCCGGGCCTTTACCGCAACATCCACGGAAATATTGCCACCGCCTGGGGATTGCTGGCAGCTGCCGAGCGCAGTGGACGGCCACTGTTTTTGGGCTCTTACCCGATAACCCCGGCTACCGAGATATTGATGGAGCTGTCAAAACACAAATCGCTGGGTGCTAAAGTCTTTCAGGCGGAAGACGAAATCGCGGGCATATGTTCTGCCATCGGGGCCAGCTTTGCCGGTTCGCTTGCAGTAACAACAACCTCTGGCCCGGGTCTTTCGCTGAAAAGTGAGGCGCTCGGATTGGCGGTTATTACTGAGCTGCCGCTGGTGATTGTGAATGTGCAGCGTGCAGGCCCCTCTACGGGCATGCCAACAAAAAGCGAACAGTCGGATCTGATGCAGGCCCTGTTTGGACGTAATGGAGAATGCCCCCTTATGGTGATGGCAGCTTCAAGCTCGGCCGACTGTTTCTACAAAGCCTATATGGCGGCCAAATATTCCATGGAACATATGACGCCCGTTATTTTGCTGACCGACGGGTACCTCGGTTTCGGCTCAGAGTTGTTCAGGATCCCCGACGTCAATGACCTGCCGGCTATCAATCCACCCATGGCCGACCCCAACGATCCATACTACAAACCCTACCGCCGCGATGAAAAAACCCTGGTGCGCAAATGGGCCGTTCCCGGAGTCGAAGGATTACGCCACAGGGTAGGCGGACTGGAAAAAACAAACATCGACGGCAACGTGTCTACCGACCCGCTCAACCATCAGCTCATGGTGAACATTCGCGAAGAAAAAGTCTTCCGTATCGGCGATTATATCCCGCTCCAGGAAGTTTATGGCGAAGAGTCGGGCGACCTGCTTGTGGTAGGATGGGGCGGCACCGAAGGAGCCCTGCGCTCCACCGTGGCAAGGATGCGTGAAGAGGGCCACAACATCAGCCATGCCCAGTTCAACTACATCAAACCGTTACCGAAAAACACCCGTAAGATATTGTCGGGCTTTAAAAAGATCGTGGTTTGCGAACTCAACAACGGTCAGTTTGTCAACTACCTGAGGATGCTTTATCCGGAATATCCGTATCATCAGTTTAACAAAGTGCAGGGTCTGCCTTTCCATGTGCAGGAACTCACCGAAACATTCACCAACTTATTGGAGGAAAGCCATGTTAATCAAAAATAGAATAGCCCAGTCCCCCGTAGAACTTACCAAACAGGATTTTGTCAGCGACCAGATGGTGAAATGGTGCCCGGGTTGCGGTGCCCATGCCATACTGGCTGCCGTCGGGAACGTGTTTCCAAAGATCGGCTACCGTAAGGAAAACTTCGCTATGGTATCCGGCATCGGATGTTCCTCAAGGTTTCCGTATTACGTGGATACCTTCGGCTTCCATGGCATCCACGGCCGGGCTGCTGCCATCGCCAGCGGACTGAAAATAGCCAATCCGGGACTGAGTGTATGGGTTGCTACCGGTGACGGAGACTCCATGGCTATCGGAGGAAACCACTTCATCCATATTCTGAGAAGAAACATCGACATCAACATCATGCTCTTCAACAACCAGATCTATGGCCTAACGAAAGGACAGTTTTCTCCGACCACCCCCATTGGCACCGTTACCAAGACCTCGCCCTATGGAACCATTGAACATCCTTTCACCGTTTCAGGCCTGGTATTGGGTGCCCAGGGTACCTTCTTTGCCAGGGTGCCCGATAACAACGTGAAACTCATGACCGAGGTGCTGTATGAAGCAGCCAAACACGACGGCACCTCAGTGGTGGAAATCCTTCAGAATTGTATCATCTTCGCCGATAAGGTGCATGAACACATTACGGATCGTGAAATGCGCGAAGAACGGCAACTCTTTCTCAAGCATGGTGAACCCATGATCTTTGGCAAGGACCAGGACAAGGGGATCATCCTGAATGGGACAAGGCTGGAGGTGGCGGAACTGGGCAAGAACGGCATCAATGAAAACGACCTGCTGGTTCATGACCAGTATAGCAAAGACCCCGGTATTCACCGCATGCTGGGCCGTATGAGAGCTCCGGAGTTTCCCGTTGCCATGGGTGTGATACGGTCGGCACCATTTGAGACCTATGACGACCTGACCGAAGAGCAGATAGAGACCGCACGGAAAACATCCAAGATTAAAACCGTGAACGATCTCCTGCGAAGCGGCGACACCTGGGAGATCAAATAAACCACTGAACCGGCATCACGCTTCTGCTTCTGCTGCATTAAGAAGATGTCCAGGACCAGGGTTATTCCGTAACGGTATTTACCCTGACCTCACTGACTTCGATGATGAACTCTGCCTTATCGTCTTCGATCATGCTGCGTAACTGATCAAGCTGCCCGCTCAGCATTTGCTCCAGCATTTCGCGCTCAAAAGGCGTCATCTGCTCCAGCTCCCTTTCAAGCTCCTCCAATGCAGCCATGACTTCCAGGCGCTCCTCTTCCGACAGGTCGCCGATCAGGCCTTCAACGGTAATTCGCGTCCTGAAGGGAATCATCATGCCTTCTATGTTCCTGTAATCCTCCATCCTGAGAACGGGTTCAATCCATACAAAATAACCCTCGTCAAGTTCCTCCTGTGCCGAAAACCGCATCTTACGAAGCACCCAGTGCTCGTCATCAAAATAGAGGTGCAGATCACCCATGGGCCCATCATCGTAGCTTTCGGCAAATATTTGCATGTCATCAAGGTACAGCACATGAACAGCCATGCCGTCTATCGTTTCCATGCCCATGTAGCGGATGTTTTCTTTCAGGTAACGAAATACATCCTCATCAAAAAAATTGAAATCAACCAAAGGAGAGCTGGTATGCATGCCCAAGGCCGAAACGGAATCCCAGAAGCTTTCGCTGTCCACCCGGCTTTCAAAATATGGCCGGCCGTTTTCAAACTTTTTCCGGTAATGCGTGGTGAAATGTTCCGTGACCACAACATAGTCATTGATGCCCTCAATTGACTTTTCATAGTGCTGCCTTACCGTTTCCAGGATTTCTGCCGCCCGGGGGTCGCCATACTGCCCTGTAGCCAGCGACGCATTAATGAACATCAGAAATACCGGTAACAGTAGGTGCCTCATTAAAAGTTTTGGCTTCATGGTGTTTTTGTTTTTTGAAATGAACAATGGAGTTGCTTTTGTATACATCAAAAATAACTCAAATTTATTCATTCGAACGATCACATAAAAATATGCTGGTTTGGGGCCGGGCACCGGGCACTGGAGAAAGTTGTTGGCTATTTGCTGTTGACAGGGAAATGTGCCGTATCCGGCTGCAGTAATCGACATACTGCTATCTTTGTATTACTTTTATATGATGGCAGGCAGGACGTTCATATCATTTTCAGACAACCGGGTTGGGGATGGCTTTGCTTCACGGGCATTAAGCTGGGGGAGCTGCCATTTCGACACGGCAGCCTATCTGAATTCGAATCAATACACGCATGACCACTACAGCCGTCAGGATGAGGTGATTGCACTGGGTGCTGCCGACGCTGTTTCAGTTGACGGCCCGGGTGCCTTTGAACAGCTCAAAGCCTTTTCAGACAGCCATAAAGACTGGCTTTTCGGTTTTTTTTCCTATGAGCTTAAGAACCAGCTTGAGGAGTTGCAGTCGAAAAACCCTGAGGCAGTCGGGATGCCTCTGCTTTATTTTTTCAGGCCGGAAATACTTTTTGTGCGCAGCGGAAATACATGGAGGCTGGGGTGTTTGCCCGGCAGCCGCCTGAAGAACGATCCGGCGAAAGTGCTCGCTGCCATAAGAAAATTCAATCCGCTTCCCGGTGAAGCTACCGTTAAAACCCCGGTAAAGGCCAGGGTCAGCAGGGAAAAGTACCTGGAGCAGGTCAGTAACATCAAAAGACACATACAGGCAGGTGATATTTATGAAATGAATTACTGCGTTGAATTTTTCTCAGACAAAGCCCATATTGACCCCCTTCTTGTTTATGAAAGGCTTAACCAGGCGTCTCCGGCCCCCTTTTCCTGTTTCTTTAAAGTCAATGGCAGATACCTGCTTAGCTCAAGTCCTGAGCGGTTCATGGCAAAGCGCGGCGATCGTCTGATATCCCAGCCTATTAAGGGCACCAGTGCCAGGAGTGCTGATGAGGAGCGTGACAAAGCGCTTAAAGAGGCGTTGTTTTACGACTCCAAAGAGCGCAGCGAAAATGTCATGATCGTTGATCTGGTGCGCAACGACCTGTCGCGCACGGCGATGGCGGGCAGCGTGCAGGTGGAGGAACTCTTCGGGCTGTACTCCTTCCGGCATGTGCACCAGATGATTTCCACGGTCGTTTCGCGCCTGCATCCCGGCTTCCATTACCTCGATGCAATCAGGTACGCCTTCCCCATGGGGTCGATGACGGGCGCCCCGAAAATCAGGGCTATGCAGCTTATCGATCACTATGAAGAGATGAGCCGTGGACTTTATTCCGGTGCTGTGGGCTACATCAGCCCGGAAAAGGATTTTGATTTTAATGTGGTGATAAGAAGCATTTTGTACAATGGGCTCACCGGCTATCTGAGTTTTATTGCCGGAAGTGCCATCACCATAGGCTCCGTTCCTGAAAAAGAATATGAAGAATGCCTGCTGAAAGCCGGGGCAATGGCAAAAGCAGTGGGCAGTGAACGAATCCTGGAAAAACACTAAATACTATGAAAAACTGTATCGTTGCGTTTTTGTTTTTGACCCTTTCCCTGCCTTTTAACCTGGCGGCGTCTGAAAGGGATGTCAGTGAATTAAGCACCCGTGAACGAATTTTTGTAGGAGGTTTTATCGGCGCCCAGTTCGGAAACATTTCCGTGGTCAGCATCAACCTCCACGCCGGGTATCGCCTCACCAACCGCTTGTCTGCCGGAATAGGAGGCAGCTACCAGTATGCCAACTACGCCTGGTTTCAGTCGGCATCCGGATCACATACTTACGGCGGGAGCGTTTTTGCCCGTTATAATGTTTACTCCGAGTTTTTTCTTCATGCAGAAGCTGAAATGCTGTCGTTGCAGTCGCGCCTTCCATCATTTGACGTATCGCCACCCGACCGGCAGCGGATTTCTGAAAGGAATTATCTCGTGGGTGCAGGTTATGGATTCCCGGTGTCGGAACGTATACGCCTGAACATGCTGTTGCTTTACAACATCAACGATGGGTCAAAAGCCTATTTGGATAATCCTTTTTTCCGGATTGGCATTGATGTATATCTGTTCTGAAAAACCACATTACGGTCAAAAACCTGTCATTTCGGGTGTTCCGTTAAACAAAATACGGCAGGTCGTGGTTTAACAAAAAACTCCTTTTTACATTCATAACGAAAAAACAGTATCCTATGAAAACCGATCTGGAAATTGCCAAGGCTGCCCAAATGCGACCGATTACAGAAGTTGCCGCGAAGTTGGGTGTTGCAGAATCAGACTTGTATCAAT
>JAVIYP010000040.1:0-24870 GCA_031323845.1 Bacteroidales bacterium
GGTCGGTTCTTGAATCCAGTTGACTGTAATTGCCTAAAATGGCATTTCTTATTCCGTTGTCGTAGAAATAAATTTTTCGGCTTTTTTTCAATTCATTACGCACGTTGCGACTAAATGACCTCAGTCTGAAAATGATAAATGCTTTTTCCAGTAAACTTATGTAACGTTGTACGGTATGAGAATCGCTTTTCAGCAACTGCGCCAGTTCGTGGAATGAAACTTCAGAACCCATCTGAAAAGCCAATGCTTCAAGTAATTGCTCAATGAATTCAGGTTTGCGGATATCCTGGTACATAAAGACATCCTTAAAAAGATAACTGCTTACAAGATTACTCAATACTTCGGGTTCGTTACCCGGATTATTGAGAACATCAGGGTAGGTGCCAAAAACAATGAACTGGTGCAGATTTCTTTTTGCTTCAATGTATCCAAAGTGGTTTGAAATTTCCTGAAATGAAAGCGGGAACAGCTGGTATTCAAATTTCCTGCCCGTTAAAGGCTCGTTTACAAGGTTGGAAAGCTCCAGTGATGATGAGCCTGTGACAATCAGTTGCACTTCTGGTATCTGGTCAATAATGAGTTTCAGGGTGAGACCAATATTCAACACCCGTTGAGCTTCGTCTATAAATACAAGCTCACTTTTCCCAACAATCCTGCGTAACTCATTGATCCCTGGCTCACTCAATTGCTTTTTCGTATCATTGTTATCGCAATTGAGAAATAGCATATCCTTTTTCAATCCATCTGATATCATATTCAGCAAAGTTGACTTTCCCACCTGCCTGGGACCTAAGATTATCAGAGCTTTCCCCTGAAAAAGCTTTTGCTCTATTATTGGTTGCAGTTGACGTAAAAACATTTTCCCCATCCATTAAACGATATACAAATATAATAAATTTTGAGTTACGATTCAAAAATAATATAATAATTTTGAGCTAAAGGTCCAAAACAGGAAACATTATGCCCGCCTGATGCCGCAAAGCCGGATTAAGCTGCACGCCACCTTCGGAGTTTCAAAAATACATAATCTTACTTCTTCAACTTAGTCACTCTTTTCCAATACAATAAGGATTGCAGTTTTGTGCTATATCTTTTCCTGACTGCAATGATAACCAGACTGCTGCATTTTCATGTGTCTGTGTGTATTTTCGCATAAAAAAAATTCATGTATATTTGATCATTGAACCGGTGCATCATTGCGGTTCTTAATCAAAAAATGCTACGCCATGTCAACGAATGCTATTGAAAGGGAAGTGTGGGACAGCAATCGCAAGGCCCTGTTTATCAATCTTGACAGGAGCATTTACGGCTCTTTTGCAGAGATAGGGGCAGGGCAGGAGGTTGCCCGGTGTTTTTTCCAGTCGGGAGGTGCCTCCGGTACGGTTGCCCGGACCATTTCAGCCTACGACATGGCCATCAGCGACTACCTTTATGGCAAAAGCCCTTCAGGCCGCTATGTTTCCGAGGATCGCCTCACGCAGATCCTGGACAAGGAGTACAGCAGTCTTGTAAAACTGCTCAGCAAGGAAAAAGACCAGGGCACCCGCTTTTTTGCTTTTGGCAATACCGTAGCCACCCTGAACTACAAAAAAGACAATGAAGCACATGGTTGGCTTGGAGTTAGGTTTCAGCTTAAACCCGGAGCTGAGCCCAACGAAGTGGTGCTTCATGTGAGGCTGTTGGAAAATGATGCAGTGCATCAGCAGCAAACCATTGGTGTGCTGGGCGTTAACCTCATCTATGCCTGCTTTTACAACTATCAGTATCCGAACAGCTTTTTAAAATCACTGCTTGATGACATCTCTGACGATCGCGTAGAGATTGATATGATCAGGATGAAAGGTCCCGATCTTGATTATGTCGACAACCGTCTGCTGGCCGTGCAGCTTGTGAAAAACGGCATGACCACCGTAACCATGTTCGACCGCCACGGCAGGGTGCAGCAACCCTCCGACATGCTTTACCATAAAAACATCATGGTGCTGAGAGGCAGCTTCAGGCCCATCACCTATGTGGGTTTCGACATGCTGAAAGCCGGCTTTTCACTGTTTAAAAAAGAGGTTGGCTACGACAAGAATAAGAAAAATACTGAAGTGTTGTGTGAGATTACCCTGAACAACCTGATTGAAAAAGACGACTTTGATGAGAGAGACTTCCTCGACAGGGTGGATGTTCTGTGCGGTATGGGTCAGAATGTCATGGTTTCGAACTTCAGGGAGTTCTATAAACTGGCTGAATGGTTTCAGCGTTTCAAAATCAACAATATCCGCATGGTAATCGGTGCCATCACCTTCCGCAATGTCGTTAACAAAAACTATTACAAGGACTTGAAAGGTGGTATTCTGGAGGCTTTTGGGAAGCTGTTCATAAACAACCTGCGGGTGTATGTGTACCCGGGCAGGCTTCCCGGATCAGAGGAGATCATTACGGCAGCAGGCATGCCGGTTGATGAAGAAATCCGGCACCTCTACCGCCACCTGACGGAGAACAAATATATCCTTGATATTCCTGACTACAGGGAGGATGTCCTTCCGTATTTTTCACATCTCGTGCTTCAGAAAATCAAAAACAACGATCATACATGGGAAGGTATGGTACCAAAGTATGTATCGGCCTTTATCAAAACCAGGAATCTGTTCGGGTATAACAAGGAGTAGCCTTCTTTTAGTCAGTCAGGCTGCTCGTTTTTCTACAGATCGAAATCGTCAAAATCCATCCCGTTGTCCTCACCGTTTTCACCGCTGCGGCGATCCCTGCGGCGGTCATACTCGTTGATGCGGTATGTGAAGCCGACACTGATCTGGCGGCTGGTTCTCCACCGCTCCATGTTCAT
The DNA here is from genome assembly GCA_031323845.1 of Bacteroidales bacterium. Lineage (GTDB taxonomy): Bacteria > Bacteroidota > Bacteroidia > Bacteroidales > UBA7960 > PUPG01. The sequence continues at coordinate 2,834 of JAVIYP010000040.1, forward strand.
GGTGAAGTTGTCGCCGTAATTGTACATGCTGAAGCGCATGGTGTCAAACATATCTCTGAGGCTCACGGTAATGGTGCCGTTGTTGTTCAGCACATTTTTTCTGACGGCTGCATTGACACTGTACATGGCATCCATTTCGCCCTGAAGCATAATGATAGGAGAACGGTAAAAACCGCTCAGCTGAACGTTCCAGCCATTGCCAAGGCTCATGTTGCTCATGAACCTGCCTGACCAGGAGTAGCTGTCGTTCTCCTCGTGCATCTGTGCTCCCCGCCCTTCAATAATGTTCCGGAAATAGCTCATGGTGGCGTTGACGTTCCACCAGCTGGTCAGCCGTTGCGACACGACCATCTCGGCACCGTAGGACACACCCTTATTCAGGTTTGCAAAATTGGTCACGGTAACATCGCGACCTTCCATGCCGGGAATGGTATCGGTGACATAACGGTAGCGGGTGATCATTCCATCGGTGTGGCGGTAAAAAATGCTGGGATTGATGGTGGTGGTATTCCAAAAACGTGTATAACTTAACTCCAGCGAATTGATGAATTCGGCGTCCAGCTCAGGATTTCCCATTGAAACTTCATACTCGCTGCTGTACCGCATAAATGGGTTAATGTTTCTGTTGTGCGGACGGTTGATCCTTCTGCTGTAGCTAAGCTGCGCGTTTTGATTGTTTTCAAAACTTCTTCTTATATGGGCCGTGGGGAAAAAACTGAGGTAGTCATTGCTGAACACATAATCTGTGGTGCGCTGATTGCCTTCAACAAAGGTTTGCTCAGCACGGATGCCCGTTTGGAGGCTGTATTTGCCGAGCATGGTGGCATACATGGCATAGGCAGCGTATATCTGTTCATTATAGATAAAGTGGTTGCTCCGGTCTGTGTTTCTGCTCCACAGGTTCGCTTCACCGTCATAGTTTTCGAACAAAAAATCGCTGTCCAACTCCCTGATCTGAATCCTGTAGCCGGTTTCAAATTTAGATTGTTCGCTAAGCGGGTGCACATAATCCAGTTGCGTGGTAAAGGACCAGTTCTGACCATCCATATTGGAACGTTCCCACACATCCTGATCCAGCGGTGTTCTGCCGGCAGGGTCAAAAAACTCCTGGTGAAAAAACTGGTTTCTGTCCATGCTGCGTGTTGAAAATGAAGCGTCTGCGTTCAACTCCCTGTGCCTCTGATCGAAAGTGCGTCTGAAAAACAACTGATGAGAAAAGCTGTGGTGCAGCATGTCGGTTTCATTATCCATCATGAAAAGGTTGTTCGGGTTGGTGATGTCCTGGTACATCAGATACTCAGTCAGGTCATCCATGCTCCTGTTCCAGTTGCTGTACCTTGAAGAGAGGGTGAGTCTGGTTTTTTTGTTGATGTTGAAGTCAACACCTGCCTGGATGTTGTGCGAATTCATTCCCATGGTACCGGTAATGTCCTGATCCATAAAATTGGTCTGGCCGGGCATAAAAATGGTGCGCCGGCTGTTGCCAAAGCTTTCCATGTCTGACAGCCGTGCGCTGTAGTTTGTAAAGAAGTTCCAACGGTTTACCTGGTAATTAAGGTTCAGCGAGCCGCTGTAACGGCCGGCAGTACCGGCATTAAGCGAAACCATGCCATTGTAGCCGGGTTTGCGTTGCTGTTTAAGTACCACATTGATGATGCCTGATGTCCCTTCAGGGTTGTAACGTGCAGAAGGGTTGGTAACGACTTCCACTCTCTCAATCATCTCTGCCGGGATTTGCTCAAGCGCTTCTGAAACGGTCAGCCCTGTTAGCGTTGAAGGTCGTCCGTCAATTAGTACGGTGACGTTTGTGCTTCCCCGCAGGCTTACGTTGCCTTCAAAATCAACGGCGATGCTCGGGATGTTTTCCATCACTTCCAGCGCAGTGCCGCCCACAGCGGTCAGTTCCTGCTCCACGTTAAACACCCGGCGGTCCAGCCCGACTTCCATAAGTTGACGGGCCGCTTCAACAGTAACCTCTCCGAGCATGGCTGCATCAGCCCGGAGGTATATAATGCCGACGTCATATTCCTGCTCGCGGGGGCTTATGCGAATGTCGTTGAAGGTGTGACGCGGGTATCCGACGTAGCTAACGGTCAGGTAGAACCTGCCAAAAGGAACGTTTTCCATGGTAAAACGACCCTCTTCATCAGTGATCGCACCGGTTACCATGGAGGAGTCCCTGACAGAGAACAGTACAAGGCTTGCATACATAAGCGCTTCTTCCATTTCCTCATCCATAAGCTGACCATGGACTTTGCCAATGGCCGGCATCTGGGATCCGTCTCCCCTTTGAGGCTCAGGAGCCGCTTCTGAAGCTGATGCAGATAGCATACCGGGGATTCCTGCCAATAAGAATGTCAATAAAAAGATTATGTTGCGAAAAGACATCTGAAAACTATTTTGCAATATTCGAAAATTGATTTGTTAAAAATGCCGGACCAATCGTTGATCCGGCATAAGTATTGACAAGTTAATCGCCCGAAGGTTTAACCTTCAAATGCTAATAAAACTTAAAAAAAATATTCCGGGGGTTACCCTGAAAAAGTCACGGTACGTGACTGATGCGCTGCATAACATCAAAGCAGCTGCATATCCATACCTTAATATCCCCTGATGGCTTCGATCCCCGGTAAGGTTTTCCCTTCCATATATTCCAGCAGTGCGCCGCCCCCTGTACTTACATAGCTCACTTTGTCGGCGAGCCCAAACTGGTTGATGGCAGCTACGGAATCACCTCCGCCAATCAATGAAAATGCACCTTTCTCCGTTGCTTTTACGATGGATCTGGCAACGGCCAGGGTGCCGCCGGCGAATTTCGGCATCTCAAAAACGCCCATGGGCCCGTTCCACAGAATGGTTTGCGCGTTTTCAATAATGGCAGTAAACCTTTTGATGCTTTCACCGCCAATATCAAGGCCAAGCCACTCATCGGGAATGTTGCCGGCTTTTGTTACACGGGAGGAAGCATCGTTCGAAAAGGCGTCGGCAATAACGGCATCTTCAGGAATGTGCAGCCTGACACCTTTTTCCTTTGCTTTTGCCATGATTTGCCTCGCTGTCTCCAGGTAATCGTTCTCGCACATGCTGTTGCCGGTTTTTCCGCCCTGGGCTTTAATAAAGGTGAACATCATGCCGCCACCGATGATCAGCTCGTCAGCCTTGTCGAGCAGGTTTTCAATGATGTCAATTTTGGTGCTGACCTTGGCACCGCCGATAATGGCCACATAAGGCTTTTTGGTGTCTTTCAGCACCTTGTCGATGCTTTCGAGCTCGTTGGCCATAATGTAGCCGAAGAGTTTGTTTTCCGGGAAAAATTTGGCCACAATGGTAGTGCTGGCATGCGCACGGTGTGCGGTGCCAAAAGCATCATTCATGTAAACATCGGCAAGACCGGCGAGTTTTTGTGCAAACGCCTCATCACCCTTGGTTTCTTCTTTGTAAAAACGCAGGTTTTCAAGAAGCAGCACATCACCGGGTTGTAACTCTTTTGAAGCCTTAATGGCTGATTCACCAACACAGTCGTCTGCAAAAAGAACCTCCTTTTTTAACAGGTGGCTGAGGTGTTTTTGCAAATGACGAAGTGAAAATTTATCTTCCGGGCCTTCTTTCGGACGGCCAAGGTGCGACATAAGAATGACGGAACCGCCGCCCTCCAGGATCTTGTTTATGGTGGGTAAGGCAGCACGCATCCGGGTGTCATCCGTAATTTCCATATCCGCGTTAAGCGGTACGTTAAAGTCTACCCGAATCAGAACCCTCTTGCCTGTAAATGCAAACTCATCAATGTTTTTCATATGTTTATATTTTTGTTACTGTTTAATTGTTGATTCGTTTAATTGTTTATTTGTTGAATCGTTTAATCGTTTAATCGTTGATTTTTCACATTTCATTTTTTCTGCTTTTGGCTTTTAGCTTTTAGCAAGAAAACCTGCCAACTGCCAGGAGCCAACAGCTAACAGCCAAGAGCTTTTTTTCTTCCTTCGAGCTTCCAGCTTCGAGCTTTTATAATCATCCTCCTGTGTGTCAAAAATCTGTTCCCGAATGGTCGGTATTTTCAACATGGATGTTTTGCTTCGTTAGGCTGGCAAGTGCCCAGTTTATATGTTAATAATTATTCAGCATGTTGTGATTCTGTTTCTCGCAAAGAACGCAAAATATAAGACACGCAAAGAACGCTAAGAAGAATCAATACAGCCTTTTGCGACCTTTGCGTTCAACTCTTTGCGGCCTTTGCGTGGAACATAAAGCTGGCTTTTTCTCGCAAAGTGTCGCAGACATAAAAACTCCTGGCAGTCATAATCGTCCCCCAGTGCGTGTCTAAATTTGGTCATCTGACATCCGACCTCTCTTTCTTACTTCGAGCTTCGAGCTTTTATAATCATCCTCCTGCTTGATGCACAACTCGCAATACCGGCTCCTTTCTTACCGGTAACCATCAACCTGAATGCCTAACCTCCACCTCTGCAAATGATCAGAATTTTTTGGATCGGTGTTTGCTTCAGAGCTTGTTGTGATCGGATCAATTATGTCGTTCTTCATTATGGAAAAGCAAAAAAAACCTGTACTTTTGCCTTTCTTGTTCCGGAGTGCAAAAATACAATTTTTCTCAGAATGATTGGTCTGTTGCTGCGAACCGGACTCAGGGTTTTTCTGAAAATAACGTTACGATTAAACATTCATTATGAAGGCTTTCCCCGATTCTGTTACCAGTAAACTGCCCGGAATGGGCACCTCCATTTTTGCCGTCATGACTCAGCTGGCCCGTGAACATGGGGCTATTAACCTGTCGCAGGGTTTCCCTGATTTTGAGGTTTCACCGATATTGATAGAGCTGGTGGCAAAATACATGCGGGAGGGACAGAACCAGTATGCTCCCATGCCGGGTGTGCCGGCCTTGCGGGAGGCGATTGCAGAGAAAACTCACCGGCTTTATGGCGCCACCTATAATCCTGATACGGAAATTACGGTTACTCCCGGTGCCACACAGGCCATCTATGCCGCCATCACGGCTTTTGTACGCGATGAAGATGAGGTGATTGTGTTTGAGCCGGCTTACGACAGCTATGTTCCGGCCATCAAACTAAACGGTGGCATACCAATCAGCTGTAAGCTAACCCCCCCGTCCTTTGATATTGACTGGCAGGAAGTGCGCCGGCTGGTGAACAACCGCACCAGGATGATCATCATAAACACACCTCACAATCCCACCGGAAGCATTATCGGGAAAAGTGATATGGAAGAGCTGGCGAAGATCGTCAAAAACACCGACATCCTCATACTCAGTGATGAGGTGTACGAGCACATTATTTTTGAAGGCGTAAAACATGAAAGTGTTTGCCGCTATCCTGGTTTGTCAGAGCGAAGCCTGGTTACCTGTTCTTTCGGTAAGACGTTCCACGCTACAGGTTGGAAAACAGGTTACTGTGTTGCCCCGGCTCTATTGATGAAGGAATTCCGGAAAGTGCATCAGTTCATGGTGTTTTGCTCCAATACCCCGGTGCAGTACGCTTTGGCTGAATTTCTTCAGGATCCGTCAAGTTATGAGGGCCTTGGGCCCTTCTATCAAACTAAAAGAGACTTCTTTATTGATGCCGTAAAAGGCTCCAGGTTCAAATGCACGCCTGCGGGAGGTACATACTTTCAACTGCTCGATTACAGCGCCATCAGCAATGATAATGAAATGAAATTCGCTGAATGGCTGTGCAGGGAGCATAAGGTTGCCGGAGTACCTGTATCGCCCTTCTACAACAAGCAACACAACAACTATTTACTCAGATTCTGTTTTGCCAAGTCGGAAGAAACCTTAGAAAAAGCAGGGAACATATTATGCAGCATTTAAAAGTTACCGTCATCCAGAGTGACCTGGTGTGGGAGGACAAGGAAAGGAACCTTGAGGAGTTTTCCAAAAAGATTCAGGCGGTTGATCATCCTACCGACCTTATTGTATTGCCGGAGATGTTCACTACCGGCTTTGCCATGAAGCCGCACCATCTGGCCGAGCCTATGGAAGGCAAAAGCATGCAGTGGATGGAGCACATGGCCGGGAAAAAGGAATGCGTAATTGCCGGAAGCATCATCATCAGGGAGGGCGATCACTACTACAACCGTTTAATCTGGATGCGCCCCGGCGGCACTTATGATTTCGTTGACAAAAAACACCTCTTTACTTTTGCCGGTGAGAACAAGCATTACACGGCCGGCAATAAAAAACTCATTGTCGGGCTGAAAGGGTGGAAGATCATGCCTTTGATCTGCTATGACCTGCGTTTCCCCGTGTGGAGTAAAAACAGATATGATGAAGAACACGGGTTCGACTACGACTGTATGATCAACGTGGCCAACTGGCCGGAGAAACGAAGTCATGTATGGCGTATTTTGTTGATGGCGCGGGCGCTCGAAAACCAGGCCTATGTCATCGGGGTTAACCGTATCGGAAAAGATGGCAACGACATCAGCTACTCGGGCGATTCGGCCGTGATCAGCCCAAAGGGAGAAAACCTGTCGAACATACCGCCATACAAGGAACATACGGAAACAGTGGTCATGCCGCGGTGTGAACTGGACAGCTTCCGCGATCATTTCAGGCCATGGGCTGATTGGGATAAGTTCACCATCACATCATAATGCCCGGATAAGGCAAAAGGGTCTGCAGCATAAGGATCAGGATACTCTTCAGGAGTTTTTCCGGAATGCTTTGAAGGCTAAACAACGTCAAGCTCCACCTGGAGGTTGTTGATGATGAATTTCTGCCTTTCAGGAGTGTTTTTTCCCATGTAGAAACTCAGAATTTCGTTCAGGCTTAAATCCTTGCGCAATATCACGGGGTCAAGCCGCATGTTTTTGCCAATGAAGTGACCGAACTCGTCGGGTGAGATCTCACCCAGTCCTTTAAAGCGTGTTATTTCTGCCGTGCTGCCCAGTTCTTTCAGCGCTTGTTTTTTTTCCTCCTCACTGTAGCAGTAGATGGTTTTTTTCTTGTTGCGAACCCTGAACAAAGGTGTTTGGAGGATGTACAGATGTCCGTTACGGACCAGGTCAGGAAAAAACTGCAGAAAAAAGGTAAGCAGCAGCAGCCTGATATGCATGCCGTCCACATCGGCATCGGTGGCAATCACCACATTGTTGTATCTGAGCTCTTCAATACTTTCTTCTATGTTCAATGCGGCCTGCAGCAGGTTGAACTCTTCGTTCTCGTATACAATTTTCTTTGTCAGTCCGTAGCTGTTCAGCGGCTTTCCTTTCAGGCTGAACACAGCCTGGGTGTTTACATCCCTGGCTTTGGTTATAGACCCGCTGGCCGAGTCGCCCTCCGTGATGAACAAGGTGCTTTCAAGACGCTGCGGGTGATTGTCGTTGTAGTGCACTCGGCAATCGCGCAGCTTTTTGTTGTGCAGGCTTGCCTTTTTCACCCTTTCCCGGGCCATCTTTTTAATGCTGGCCATGTCTTTGCGGTCTTTTTCCGACTGCAGGATCTTTTTAAGCAGCGCATCAGCAACATCCGGATGCATGTGGAGGTAGTTGTCAAGCCTACGCTTTACGATGTCGCCAATGTAGTTCCTGATGCTCATTCCACCGGGCTCAATGTGTTGCGAGCCCAGCTTCGTTTTGGTTTGCGATTCGAACACCGGCTCCTGCACTTTTACGCTCAGGGCAACGATAAGCGAGGTTTTAATGTCGTTGGCGTCAAAGTCTTTCTTGTAAAATTCCCTGATGGTTTTGTTTAGGGCTTCTCTGAAAGCAGCCTGGTGCGTGCCACCCTGCGTTGTATGCTGGCCGTTTACGAAAGAATAATACTCTTCGCTGTATTGACTGGTGCTGTGCGTGAAGGCAAACTCAAGCTCATCATCCTGAATGTGAATGATAGGATAACAGACCGGTGAGTCAATGTTACGGGTCAACAGGTCCATCAACCCGTTTTGTGAGTGCAGGCGGCGTCCGTTGAAAATAATAGTGAGGCCACGGTTCAGGAACACGTAATTCCAAAGCAATTTCTCAATATATTCTTCAATGAAACGGAAGTTGCCAAAGATTTCCTCATCCGGAACAAAGGTGACCAGCGTGCCCGTGCGGTGTTTGCTTTCTTCAACTTCACGGTCATGAAGGAGTTTCCCCATGGTGAACTCGGCCGTTTTCGACTTTCCTTCGCGCACCGACTCAATCAGGAATGAATGCGACAGGGCGTTTACAGCCTTGGTGCCGACACCATTCAGGCCTACGGTTTTTTTGAAGACCTTACTGTCGTATTTTGCCCCGGTGTTGATCTTTGACACACAGTCCACCACCTTCCCCAGGGGTATACCACGACCAAAGTCGCGAACACTAACGCGCCTGTCGTCAATATTGATCTCTATCGTTTTGCCAAAGCCCATGATGAACTCATCAATGGCATTGTCAATGACTTCCTTAATGAGTACATAAATACCGTCATCGGGTGAAGCACCGTCACCGAGCTTGCCGATATACATACCCGGCCTCAGCCTGATATGCTCCTTCCAGTCGAGGGTGCGTATGGTTTCTTCTGAATAGGTTGCTGTCATTGTAGAAACAGATAATATCGTGCAAAGATACAAATATTGATGGCATCTAAGGTAACTAACAAAGCTTTGATCGTCTTGCTGTCACTCCGTTAGCTGCGCAATAGCCTTCAGCAGTTCATTTTCATTTATCGGCTTGGGTAAATACTCGTCCATCCCGGCTGCGAAAAACTTTTTCTCATCACCGGGGATCGTGTAACCTGATATGGCCAGGATGGGCGTGTGGTGATTCCCCGCTTCGATCTGCCGGATCCTTTTGGAGGCTTCAAAACCATCCATTCTCGGCATTTGACCATCCATGATAATCAGGTCATACTTGTTTACATCGTACAGGTCAACGGCGGTTAGCCCGTTGTATGCAGTGTCCACACGGTGCCCGTGCGAGCGCAGAAAGCCGGCCAGGTACATCTGGCTGATAGCGTCGTCTTCGGCAAGCAGGATGCGCAACTGCTTGGGTCGCCTGTAAGTCAGTTCGCCCTGCTCAGTGAGTTCACCAGGAACTATTTCCTCTATCGGGATGGTAAAAAAGGCATGACTGCCTTTTCGGTAAGTACTGGTCAGGCCAAACTCACCCCCCATGGTGCTCACCAGGGATTTAACGTGGTGAAGGCCCTTTCTGCTGTTTTCATGCGCCAGGTGAGCCATGGGTTGCTCCTCTCCGAATATCAGGGAAATGTCCTGCTTCTTGATCCCAATTCCGGTGTCTTGTACTGAGAAAAAAAGTTGAGGGGCAGCATCCTTGCGGGTGTTCACGCTTACCTTGACGTCGATAAAACCTTTGTTGGTAAATTTTACGGCATTGCTCAGCAGGTTGGCAAGAACCTGTTGTATTTTTAATTTATCGGCATAGATCAGCGACGGTACATCATCCGCAACCAGGAGGTTCAGCGAAAGACTCTTTTCGTCGGCTTGCGACTGAAAGCGTGCCACGACTTCCTCTATCATGAATCTTACAAAAAAGTTGTGTCGTGACAGTTCATCCGGGTCGGCCGTGACAGCCGAAGGCTCTTCGGTGTGCTTGATGTCCTGCAAAGCCTCTAAGGCGGTCCGGTCTGATTCGGCCCTGATGTACCGGATGAATGTTTGCAGGGTTCCGGGCAACACATCGGCGATTCTTTCATCAAAGACCAGGGCTGTATAAATGCCATATTTTTTTATTTCATGAAGACTTACGGGATCTCCGGGCTTCAGCAATGCAATGCAGTCAATATAACAGTCTTCTTTGTGGAAGGCACGGATAACCTCCTGCAGGGCCGGGCATACGTCACATGCATCCAACAGGTATATTTTCGGGTTAAGCGCTGTTTTTTTCTCCTCCTGTATGGCGTCTGTGACATCATAAAAGCCATAACAGGCAAACCCCCGGCGCTTAAGTGCTGTCTGCAAATATGCGTTCCTTCCCGGGTCTTTCGATAGTACCACGACTGGTATCTCTTGCAAGGTGTTCATGATGAAATATGGATAAAAAGGTCACAGATCAGGGGCTGATCAGTTGAATTCTTTCATGGAGCCATTGTTCGGATGTGCGTATCTGAAGGATATACATGCCATCTCTCATACCACTCACATTAAAACGGTAAATAGGGTGGTTATGGTTTTTGCGGCTGTACATCACCTGCCCCATGGTGTCGATCATACGCACTTCCAGAATATCGTGTTCAGCTACGATATTGATCCTGTTTCTGGCAGGATTCGGAAAAACTTTTATGTCGGCGATGCCCATCGGATCCATATAGAACAGGGCGGTTAGCTGTGTGTCGGCCTTAGGCATTTCGAAAGAATACACCGGTTTTCTTGAGAGTTCCTCTTCCTCTTCGTTGACCCATCTCAGAAACTTATAACCGGCATAGGGTATGGCTTCAATGTCAATAATTGTTCCTTCGGGGTACAGGCCCTGCCTGATGGTCACTCCTCCGTTGTCGGGGTTTGCTGCAAGCGTCAGAATATACTCCGGAATTCCGGAAAAAACTTTCTGAACGTGGATTTCGGACAAACCGTCCGGATATACGGCCTGAACCCCTGCATAGTATCGCCCGTGAGGCAGTCCGGTAAACCGGTAGGCCGTTTCAGTGATGTTGCCGGCAAATACTTCTTCGAAATCGTCGAGATAAATGTTGTATGCCACAGGGTCTTGTGTTTCATATTTGGATGGCGGGAATGCACCCGGCTCGTTGTAGGCATCCTGGTTGAAGAAGCTGTCTTCCAAAGTTCCCCATGCGGTGGAGGCCTGCGCGGGGTTTTTGTCTTCCCGCATCCAAGGCCCAAAGTCATAGCCTTCTGCCCGGATGTAAAAATTCCGGTGATATTCGGTATCCGCCAGGTCGGTGAACACATTCTGGTTCATTTGTGCAGTAATGAAATTGGTATGGGGTTGAAAGTTTTGTTCGTCGGTGACCAGGCTGAATGACCCGTGGGCTCCGACACCGATAAAAAATCCGTAAGGGGCCTGAACCATGTGTGGGAGCTCATGGGAGTTCCATTGTCCGGGGTGGTTGTCGATATTGGTGGCTGCATACAATACGTTCTGCCGGTTTGGGATGCCATCCGGGTTTAACTCAAGGATGTAGAGGTTGGCCTTGGTCTCGCTGCCGGCGGTTGAATGCCAGCGTATGCGCTCAATCCAGGCATGCCGGCGGTATGCACCCCCCATCAGGCTGTTGGGCGCTGAGGTATAACCAAGTCCGCCTGTCGGAGCTCCCGCGTCGTAGCGGAAATCCCCGGTGAAAGAAGGCGCTTCCCAAAAGATGTCAATATATTCGTCGGTTTCAGTACTCCGGATGCCTTCAACGGGCTTGAAAGCCTTATGCAGGTAAATGCTTTCAAGAGTATCATCTGTCATACTCATAAAAAATGTTGTATGATAAACCTCATAGCCCGGGTAGGTAATCAGCAGTTCATAAGAGGTGCCTCCGGGAACGTGTTCCAGGAGAAATTCACCCTGTTCCGTGGTGATGGTGTACACGTCGCTGCCGGTCTTGAAACGCAGCAATGCCCCGTCAAAACCGTTTTCCATATCCTCTTTGGGAGCAACGAATCCGCTGATGGTAACATTCTGCATGGGGAACATCACGAGGTCAAGCTGAAGTGTCTGCCCGCCTACAATCTGTATTTCTTCAACCAGGGGGTGGTATTCTTCTTTAGTGATGACAAGGTCATAATCTCCGTCGGGCAGGAAGGGGATAGAGAAACTGCCGTCGTCGCGGGTGAACATCAGTGCACCCTGTCCGCTCACCTCTATTCGTGCCCCGCCAATGGGGTTGCTGTGGTAATCGAGCACCTTGCCTTCCACCACATTCATAGCAGCAACACGGTAACTGGCGATGACATGCCTGAGCTCACGGAGGGTTCTGGCATTGTCTCCATCCTGCGGGTGACCGGTGGGGTGCTGCTGATGGTATACTTCGGGATTGGAAAAATAGGGCACTCTGCTGGCATTTGTGCCATCAGGATAATATTGGCCCCCATCGTATGACATCACCGTGGTGTAATATATTCCATGATCATCTCTCCAGCGCCAGCCTGCCGACCATATATTATCCGGCCAGTTTACCCAGTTGGTTGGTCCGGGCTGAAAGTTTTGTTCCTTGTGGTGATGTGCACCCATATTGTGCCCCATTTCATGGATGTGGGTATAGGTGGAGGATGCCTGCTGAACCCTGGTGAGTGAAAAACCGTAGTTTGGCCTTCCCAGCCTGTCTGTAAGCAACCAGGCCACTCCTCCTACATCATTTCTCAACGGGAAAATGCTCACGAGGTCTGCACTGTATTTGTTGCGCCACTCATGCACTTCATCCATGAATCCGGGTATGGTTTCTCCGTTCGACTGATTGCCGAAAGGATTAAAATGCGGCCCCGCCGTAATACGCTGCAGATCAACGCCGGCCGAGGAACTTTCGGTATAGTTCACCATGCGCGAATAAACCAGGCGGAAATGCATTTGCACATTGCTCATGTCGGATACCAGCTGAGCCACCTCCATGGCATGGGCCACCGTGTTTTCAATACCGCCTTCATTCATAGCCGCCCAATCCGAAGCAGCAGGTGTGTAAACCACCAGCACATCCACATAGGCCTCATCGTCAGGTTCCTTATCCATATCCTTCAGCCGGTTGCGGATCCGTTCCTGTTCGCTTTTTTCACCAGGGGTTATGGGCGGCGGTATCAGTGAAGGAGAGTGCGGGGGCTCCACGATGAGAGATGTGTCAAACTCCATCACAAAATACTGCCCCGATACAGGGTCACCGGTTATCCTGAAAAAAGAATCGCTGCCATGGAGCACCATGGTTACCAGGCTCCTGTGTCCGCTGTTACTCAACACCAGGTACCCGCCCCCGGGAGTATCGATCCGGGCACGCAGCACGAAAGTGCCGCTAATGTTGGTATATTGCCGCTCAATGATGGCATCGACACGGATATCCGGAAACAGATGCACCGTGAAAATGTCGCCGGTCCTGGTGACTGATCCGGTGGTAAGTTCTTCATTCAGCACAACATCCTGAAAACGCACAACCGCATCAGACTCTTCCAGAAACCATAAGGCATCCTGATCAGTGGCCGTCCTGAGTTCGCCGTGCTCTCTGATCAGCGCCAGGGGGGATTCCTGCCCTGATGCAACATTCCAGGCAGAAAACAAGAAACTTGTAAGAATTATAAGGAAAACGGTATGTGTGGTTTTTTTTGATCTAATCATCATATTAACGTTTTAACAGCCGGTTTTTAAGCCTATAAAAATACACAAAATCTTGTTTACCTGCACCCCGTTACCGTAATTCATACGCGTTAACCTGTTTTTTTTAAGATTGCTAACGCCCCGCCTTCTGAAAGTTTTAGTACTTTTACAGTGGCAAGTATAAATTTTTTTGATATGATGAGAGCCTCTAAATTTTTGATAATTATACTAAGTTTCAGCTTGTTTTTTTCGTCATGCAATATGTTTGATGATGATGACAAGTTAAGCCCGGAAGAAAACCTCAGTCTTCAAATGCCCTTCACCCAGTATCTGATATCTTACTGGCGTGGTATTGATATCGGGCGTTACCAGCTTCAATGGTCGCAACACTTAAGTGGTGTGGGCAGTAAATATCTGGTCATCGACAGGTACGGAATGCTTCCCATCCACATGAATGATATCTGGTATTTATACTACAACTACATCTATCGTGACCTGCACTTTATGCTGGCGGCGGCTACCGACATTGATGCCCGGGCTTACAGGGGGATGACGAGGATACTGCACGCCTATGCCCTGGGGTTCATGACCGACACATGGGGTGACGTTCCTTTTGTTACGGCTTCGGGGTATTATACTGCCGGTAGCATGCCTGTGTATGATGCCCAGGCAGATCTGTACATGGAGATCATGAACCAGCTCGAACTTGGCATCCAGGATATTAACGCTGCCATTCAACATGGTGGGTTTCTCCCCGGACCCGCAGAAGACCCCATTTACGGAGGCAATATCAACCAATGGATCAAGGCCGCCAACGTTATTCAATTGCGCCACCTGCTCCGTATGAGTCATCAGGCCGACAACTATTCCCTGGCGCTGGGACATATAACGGGCAGGGCCCTGTTCGACGGTATTCATGATGACATGGTGTATGTTTATGATGCTGATAAGGGGCAGGTCAATCCACATTATTTTTTCAAACAATATACCCGTGCCGGACAGTTTTTTGTTGAGCTCCTCAAAGCACAGGATGATCCCCGCATCCCATACTTCCTGACCAAAAACCCGCAAGGGGTATATTCAGGTACGGCGCCGGGAACAGGCTCACTGAATTCCTCATTCCCGGGAGATGCTTTGGCCGGTGAAACCGCCCCGCTGGCCTATATTACCTATACCGAACAAAAGTTCATCGAAGCCGAAGTGTATTACCGGATGGGTATGCAGGCTATGGCCGATGCGGCTTTCGAAGAGGCCGTGATCTCCTCGCTGCGCTCCTTTGACATCGAAGACCCTGAGTGGGAAGCCACCCACGCTGCCATCGAAAACGTTTCTCTTGAGCAAATCATGACGGCCAAGTACGTGGCATTGTTTCTGAATCCTGAAGTCTGGTCTGACTATCGCAGAACGGGATATCCGCAGCTGACTCCTTACCAGCAGGCGCCAAATCCGGAGATTCCGCGCAGGTTCCTCTATGCCGACCAGGAATTTAACATCAATCATGCCAATGTGCCGAAAAATGTCGATATGTACACCCGGATGTGGTGGGATGTTGAATAAGAACAACAACACAGACAGGCAAACGGTGCTGTTCTGCCTGATAATCCGCCAGTATTAACCAAATTGTTGTAAAACAATGAAAAACAAGGTAGTTTATATGCTTCTTTTGTCGTTTATGGCCGGTTGCGGTCCGGGAAAGCAGAGTGAAACCATATCCCCGCCGCTGGCTGATGTCAGACCGAAAGAGCTGGTAATGCACGGTGATACGCGCATTGACCCGTACTACTGGCTTCGTGACCGTGAAAATCCCGATGTCATTCAATACATTGAAGCAGAAAATGCTTACCTCGACGCCGTTATGGCACATACAGCTTCCTTTCAGGAGCAGCTGTATAACGAAATGAAAGGCAGGATCAGGCAAGACGACCAGTCTGCACCTTTTTTCAGCAACGGCTATTTCTACTACATCAGGTATGAAGCAGGCAGTGAGTATCCTATATATTGCCGTATACCTGCCGAGCCCGATGCAGAGGAGCAAGTGATGCTGGATGTCAATGAGCTGGCAAGACCCCATCCCTATTACCGGGTAGGTTCGTACGATGTAAGCCTTGATAACAGATGGCTGGCGTTTTCCGTCGACACTGTCGGTCGCCGGCAATACACCATCATGGTTAAAGACCTTGCCACGGACGAGGTCATAACTACCGGGATCAGGCATGCAGGAGGTGACGTGGTATGGGCAGCCGACAACCAGACCCTCTTTTTTACTGCCATAGATCCGGAAACCCTGCGGTATGACAGGATCATGCGGTTTAACCCATGGCATGATAAAACTCCCATGGCCGTTTATGAAGAAAAAGACGAAACTTTTTATTATATCGGTGTTTCACGAAGCAAGGATGACCGCTACCTGATGATCAATGCCACAAGCACGTTAAGCAACGAGGTGTGGTTGTTGAGGGCTGATGATCCCTACGGGGCATTCAGCGTGTTTCAGCCACGAAGGCGCGATTTGCGGTACCGGGTATGGTCGTATAACGGTAAATTTTATATTCTGACCAATTATCAGGCCTTAAATTTCAGGCTTATGGAAACAACGCCGGAAAATTCGGGCATAAACTCCTGGCAGGAAATTATCCCGCACAGGGCAGAGGTATTGCTGGAGAATATTGAAATTTTCGATGACTTTCTCGTGTTGCAGGAAAGGTACCGTGGCTTGCGGCAAATGCAGATCATCAATAAACTTACGAACGAAAGCCATTATTTGCCCTTTCATGAAGAAGCCTATACTGCACACATTGGCATTAATCGTGAAATGAGCACACCGATATTCAGATACTCCTATACTTCACTTACTACTCCCTTAAGTACCTATGATTATAATATGGAAAACGGGGAAACAATTCTGGTAAAACAGCAGGAGGTGCTGGGAGATTTCGACTCTGCGGATTATGTCACCCGGCGGTATTATGTCACTTCGCGTGATGGAGTTGAAGTACCACTTACGCTGGTTTACCGCAAAGACCTGGAACAGCATGGCAGGAACCCTTTGTTGCTTTACGCATACGGCTCCTACGGCGCCAGCGCCGACCCGCGCTTCGACATCAATGCATTGAGTTTGCTGAACAGGGGCTTTGTGTATGCGATTGCCCACGTCAGGGGTGGCCAGGAACTTGGACGGCAGTGGTATGAAGACGGCAAACTGCTGAAGAAATGGAACACGTTTAACGACTTCATCGATTGTGCCGAATTTCTGGTGGAACAAAACTATACAAAGCCTGATCTTCTTTTTGCACGCGGGGTCAGCGCCGGCGGATTGCTGATGGGGGCCATCGTAAACGAAAGACCGGATCTCTTTAAAGGCGTCATTGCAGCAGTGCCGTTTGTTGATGTGGTAACCACCATGCTCGATGAGTCCATTCCGCTGACTACCGCCGAGTACGACGAGTGGGGCAACCCTAATGTCAAAAAATATTATGATTACATGCTCTCGTATTCTCCCTACGACAATGTAACACAACAAGCATATCCCCACCTTTTTGTTACTTCAGGCCTGCACGACTCACAGGTGCAGTACTGGGAACCGACAAAGTGGGTGGCAAAGCTCCGGACTCATCATACGGGCGATCAAAAAATTCTTTTGTACACCAATATGGATGCGGGACATGGCGGCGCCTCCGGCAGGTTCAGCAGGATCAGGGAACTGGCCAGAGAGTATGCCTTTATGCTTGACCTGGTTGAACAATAATTACCGGGGCGAACTGTGGCCGCGGTAAACTTACCGTTGCCGGACAGCTGCAGAAAACCCAGATTCCGGTAAGGATAAACATATTGCGGTGGTTCGCTGAAAGTCAGAAGCTTGTTTCGACCGCAGGGAGAAACCTGCCAGGAAGTCAGAAGTCGGAGGTCAGAAGTCAGAGGCTAGAGGTGTGATGTTTGAGGTTAGATGTTGGAAAGAAAGAAATAAGCCCGTTCCTGGCTTCAGGGCAAGCCACCAGGCCAGGAAGTGGTGACTCAGCTCCCGACTTTTGCCTTTAGGGCAAAAGGTATGGTAGCAACGAAGCAATGTTTGCAACCCATAGTGCCTGTAGGGCATTAAGGTTTTTATTACCATGGTATTAAGATTTTTATTAAACAAGATAATGCCTAAGTGCCTGACTGTCACTGAGAAATTTTCAGCAATGATATTCTCTCAGAAAAAACCGGAAACCCCTGACTAATTTAGTCCGGTTTAATGGGCGTTAGACCAGGCAGATTATCGTGCTAAAAGCTAAAAGCCAAAAGCAGATTAAGTGAAACATCAACGGTTCAACAATTAAACGATTCAACGATTAAACAATTAAACGATTCAACAATTAAACGAATCAACAATTAAACAATAACCTTACATCTGCACATCTTCACATTTGCACATCTGACATCCGATCAGTGTCTTAGATATAAACACAAAACACAGATATACAAACACTATATAATATCAACACATAAAACCAAAGCTTATGAAACGGATTTTTCTTATTCTGGCTACGCTGATGCTGGCAGGCATGATCATATCAGCCTGTCAAACACAAACAGAACAGCATTTCGAAACCCGCTGGGCAGGAGAGCATCTTGAGGAGATCATTAAAAACTTAGAAAGCCAGTTTGGCGGCTTTGATCAAACGATGATGCAGACCAACTATCGCTACAATGAACTCTATTGGGCCGGTAAGGATGGGAACTGGGCATATGCCGAATACCAGCTGGAAGAAATGCTTGAGGGGCTTGAGAAAGGATTTGTCAGGAGACCTCAGAGAGAAGCCTCCGCCCTTCAGTTTGTGGAACAGGCTGCACCCCGCCTGCTGCAAACGATTCAGGCCGGCGACCAGGCAGCCTTTATGGATGCCTTTACACGCTTTGCCAGTAGTTGCAACACCTGTCATGCCATGGAGGACGTGCCCTTCATCCAGATGATCATACCAGAAGTCAGGACCAGCCTGGTCAAGCTCTGACAGGCAAAAGGTTTTACACCTTTCCTGAAGCACTCCCTAACGGTTGTTCGCAAAAGCAATTCCGTAAATTAAGGGTGCAAAAAGCTATGTTTGATAATTTTGTTCCAACAATAAAAAGAAACGTGCAATGAAAGCTTCTGTAGAGATCAGTATGTATCCCCTGAAAGAGGAGTATGTCGCTGAAATAAAAGAGTTTATAGCTCGACTGAAGAACAACGACAGCATCGAATGCCAGGTTAATGGTATGAGCACTCAGATCTTTGGCGATTATCGCCGGATTATGGAAATACTCACCAATGAAATAGCCGTGTCTTACGAAAAAGAAGGCAAATTCGTGTTTGTTATGAAGGTCATTAACGGTTATCTGAAGAAGCAGTAATTACCTTGTGATTTTCGCGAATGACTTCTCTGAGAAAAGTAGCTGTCACCGGTCCTGAATCCACAGGAAAGAGTGCGTTGTGCAAGGGCCTGGCCGAACATTTCAACACCCGGTTTGTGCCTGAATTCGCAAGAGAATACCTTGACAAGCTTGACCGGCCGTATGTTGAGGAAGATATTGTGTCCATTGCCCGGGGGCAGCTGGCGCATGAGTACCGCCTGGCCGAAGCAATGAAGAAAACCGGAGAACCGCTGCTGTTTTGCGACACGGAACTGATCGTAACCAAGATCTGGAGTCTTCACAAATACCATCGTTGCGACCCATGGATTCTTGAAAAGATAAAAGCAAACCCTTACGACCTTTATCTTTTGTGTGATGTGGATTTAGCCTGGGAGCCTGATCCGCTCAGGGAGCATCCTGATTTACGAAACTATTTTTTTAACTGGTATCGGCAGGAACTTTCTGATTATGGATTCCCTTTTGTTATTGTCAGGGGTGTTCAGCAAGAGCGACTGAACAATGCGATCGTGGCAGTGAATAACTTTTTTACAGCGGACTGATATGGGAAATGCAATACTCGGGAGGCATCTGCACCTGCATTTTATTGTTATTTTACTCGGTTTTACGGCCATTCTGGGCGCTCTAATTACCCTGCCAGCGATGGAACTGGTCTGGTACAGAATGCTCATCAGTTTTATTGCCCTCTGGTTGTTCTTTCTGTTCAGGAAGATTGCATTCCGTCTGCCCGCCCGGAAAATCCTTCCCTTGCTGGGTATTGGCGTTGTTGTTGCCTTGCACTGGATCACCTTTTTTCACGCCATCAAGGTGTCCAATGTATCGGTTACCCTGGGTGTGTTTGCTTCCACCACCTTGTTTACCAGTTTTTTAGAGCCCCTTACCCAGAAACGGCGTATATTCTGGCTCGAAGTACTGATTGGCCTGGTAATTATTGGCGGCATTTACCTGATCTTTCAGTATGAGGTTCACTTTCTGGAAGGCATATTGTATTCGCTGCTCTCAGCCCTGCTCAATGGGCTTTTTGTTGTTCTTAACCGCAACATAAGCCTGAGGCACCATCCGTCGGTGATCAGCTTCTATGAAATGATTGGCGGCTTTTTATTTATCAGTCTGTTCCTGGCAACTCAGCAGGGATTCACTGCCTCGTTTTTTGTGCTTTCTGCTGCCGATGTCTTTTATCTTTTGATCCTGGGCTCGGTTTGCACTGCTTATGCCTTTACGGCAATTGTGGATGTGATGAAGGTGCTTTCAGCGTATACCGTTGTGCTGGCCGTTAACCTGGAGCCTGTTTATGGTATTGTGATGGCAAGGTTTTTCTTTCCTGAAGCTGAAAGAATGTCGGGTGGTTTTTACGTGGGGACGCTGATCATCCTGACCTCGGTTTTTGCTTACCCCTTTTTAAAGCGAAAATTCCGAAAAAAATGAGGATGCCTCGCTTTTTTCTGAAAAGGCCATGAAGGGAGGATTGATTAAGGTTTCTTTATTGTAATGCAGTGGTTGCCTCTTCTCCAGGTCAAACACTTCACCTCCTGCAGCCCTGAGTATGGCATGTCCGGCAGCCGTGTCCCACTCGCAAGTGGTGGAATACCGCGGATACCACGTGGCAGTCTTCGCTGCAAGGTCACAAAATTTCAGCGAGCTGCCCCTGGCCCGTACAACCAGTGCCCGTTCTTTTTCCGACAGCATGTTCACCAATGCCTGTGTGCGCCTGTCAAGGTGTGAGCGGCTGTGCATAAGGACAGGAGCTGTCGATACCTGTTGTGCCGTCTTCGTAAGTTCTTCTGCGTGCTGAAAAACATCCTCCATACAGCGTATTTGGCTCAAATCGCCGGGTTGAGTGCAATCCCTGATGTGAAAAACGCTGTGCTGATCGCCGGTAAACCATGTACGACCGGATGCAGGTGCGTGAATCACACCCAGCACAGGTTGAGCCTCGTGGATCAGCGCTATGTTTACGGTGAACTCACCGTTTCTGCTGATGAATTCACGCGTTCCGTCAAGCGGGTCAACAATCCAGCAATAGGGCCATCCCGACCTGGTGGCAAAAGGCACTTCGCTGTTTTCTTCACTGATGATAGGGTAGGGGCTGCCGGACAACAACCCGCAGATAATGTCATTGGCGTTACGGTCGGCAAGCGTTATGGGAGTGCCGTCGGGCTTCTCCTCTATTTCCATAATGCCATCATAAACCTGCATAATGGCCCGGCCGGCTTTAAGGGCTGCCCTGATAGCAACTGCCAGTAACTGATGGTATTCAACCTTGTTCATCACTACACAAAAATACAGGTTTTTTTTATGCGCAAATGCACACAGACGCTTGAACAAAAAAATGCAAAGGCTGCCGGATATTAAAACTTCAGGGCAGACTTGCTCATAGAACAATCGGGGCGTGTTTGGTGTTTACTTGCTGCATGTCATGCAAAAGAATGCCCTTCCCGGGTGATAACAACAGCTGGAAATGGCGTCTCATCCGCAGGAGCGGCTGTCATCACAATTATGTTCATGCAATGGTTTAATCATTTTATAAAGAAAAGATATGAGAAGCGTATTATTGTTTGTTTTAACTGTTTTGATGGTGCCGGTTTTTGCTGACGATCAGCCTGACCGTCCATCGTTTCATGATTTTGTTGTTGAGGATATCTTTGGTGATCCTTTTGATCTGGCTCAGCTGAAAGGAAAGAAGGTGATGGTGGTCAATACGGCCTCCAGATGTGGGTTAACTCCACAGTATGAGCAGCTGGAGGAGCTGTATCGCACCTATGGCGGTGAAGATTTTGTGGTCCTTGGCTTTCCTGCAAACAACTTTATGAACCAGGAGCCCGGAAGCAATGATGAGATCATGGCATTTTGCCAGGAGAACTACGGCGTTACTTTTCCGATGATGTCGAAAGTATCCGTTAAAGGAAGTGACATTGCGCCTGTTTACGAGTGGCTTACCACCAAAGATCTCAATGGTAAAAAAGATGTGAGGATAAGCTGGAATTTTCAGAAGTTCCTGATTGACGAAGAGGGCCGGCTGGTTGATGTGTTGACGCCGCGCGAAAGCCCACTGTCAGAAACAGTGATCAGCTGGTTGACAGGAAGCTAGGATAAGCAGCCATGCCGTTGCAGTCCGGTCTCCACAGAACATGCTTTAGTGTTGTCTTTTTGTGATGCGAACTGCCTTAGGCGTCGATGTTGGCGTATTTTGCGTTCTTTTCAATAAAGGCTCTGCGTGGCGGAACTTCATCGCCCATAAGCATAGAGAAGGTACGGTTTGCCTCGGCAGCATTTTCGATATCTACCTGACGTAACTTCCTTTGTTCGGGATTCATGGTGGTTTCCCAAAGCTGTTCCGCATTCATTTCTCCGAGTCCCTTATATCTCTGGAAGTGGACTCCGCTTTCTTTGCCGCTTTTCGAAAATTCAGCGATGATCTGCTTGCGTTCTGCGTCGCTCCAGGCATACCG
>JAVIYP010000003.1:0-84577 GCA_031323845.1 Bacteroidales bacterium
CAGCTGCCTCAGAACACAGGGCCGATGCAGGCATCAGCGCGGAAACACCTTTGGCAAAGACTGCCGGACGTATCTCCGAAATTGCCCGAAACGCCCCGGTGGATATCAATAAGGCCGACACTTCCGATTTGCAGACCATCAGGGGCATCGGTCCCGCTTTCAGCCGCCGTATCGTAGGATACCGGGAACTGCTGGGTGGCTTTCTTTTCAAAGAACAGCTGAAAGAAGTCTATGGCCTCGACAGCCTGCGCTACGAAGAAATAAAGGATTTTGTTGTAGCCGGTGAGACAGAGATCAGAAAAATCAACATTAATACGGCAGATTTTTCCGACCTGGTAAGACACCCCTATATTGACCGTAATATAGCCAATGCCATTCTCAACTTAAGAAGACAACACGGTGATTTTGCCTCTGCAAACGATCTCTCCATGTCTTATGTGATCAATGAGGAACAGCTGGCCAGGATGCTGCCCTACATCTGCACAGGCGATTAAACGCGGGATGCCATGTGATACACTTAATTATGTAACCCCGCTGAACAAACTTCAGTTATTTGTGTTATTCATACAAAGACCAAATAAAAATAAACGCCCGAATTCCAAATTCTGAACTCTGACGGTTAAACGATTCAACAAATAAACGATTAAACGATTAAACGATTAAACGATTAAACGATTAAACGATTAAACGATTAAACGATTCAACAACTAAACGATTAAACGGTTAAACACATAAACGATTCAACAATTAAACAACAGCCTGACATCTGCACATCCATTCAGCATTTCAGGCACAAACACAAAACACATTAAATCAAACATACTAAATCATAAACAGATGAACAGAACCATTAGTTTTTTGATTATGCTTATTGCTTCGGCAGTTTTTGTATCCTGCCAGCAACCGGCAAAGGAGTCACAAACAAATAATAAAGGAGGATTAACTATGACACAAACAGGAAAACACGTACTGGCTGCATTGCCTTATGCGCACGATGCGCTGGAGCCTTACATCGACAAGATGACCATGGAGATCCATCACGGCAAGCATCACCAGGCTTATGTAACCAACTTAAACAATGCCATTGCAGGTACTGAAATGGAGAACATGACGCTTGAGGAGCTTTTTGAGAACATGAGCAAGTACCCGATGGCTGTTCGCAACAATGGTGGCGGGCACTGGAACCATGATTTGTTCTGGCAGATCATGGCGCCGAATGCCGGCGGAAAACCTACCGGTGATTTGCTGAAAGCCATTGAGCAGCGTTTTGAGTCTTTTGATAATTTTAAAGAGGAGTTCAGCAGGGCCGGTGCTACCCGCTTCGGCAGCGGCTGGGCATGGCTCATCGTGGACGCCAATGGCGAACTCCAGGTAACCAGCACCCCTAACCAGGACAACCCGCTGATGGATGTTGCTGACGTGCAGGGAATGCCCATTCTCGGTGTAGACGTATGGGAGCATGCGTATTACCTGAAATACCAGAACCGTCGTCCGGAATACCTGAGCAATTTCTGGAACGTCGTTAACTGGGATGAAGTGGCACGCAGGTATGCGGAGGCTGTGAAATAAATATAGGGAACGTCCTTCGGGACAAACACTCAACAACGATTAGGGTGATGAGTGATGGTGACCGGCAGTGCCTGATTCTTCAGGCCTGCCGGTTTTTTTATAGCAAGTACCGGTCATTGACGAACCCCGGGGATGCTATGCTGGTCAACACATCCGGCTTTTAACTGTATTTCATAGCCCATCTGTCCAAATGGCTGTTTCAAAGGGCACTCTTATTCGCGAAACATGCTGTCAGGTGCCTTCCAAAAGATATAAAAGACAATTAATGCTGTATTGTTTTTTTCTTCACAACTCTTTTGTTATATTTGCACACGGTTTATTCAGAACAATCCAATAATTTCTTTTTAGACAGTATGGGTTGCTGTTTTTTTTGTGATCCGGGCACCATAAGCTCACGGATGCTTAAGGTGGGTTTTTTCTGAACCCACAGGCCCGAAACCGGCGATAACATAAAGAATTATTTCAACCATAATTAATAACCATTTTTAATTCAGGAGAATAGACATGAACACAACGGGAACAATTACTTCGCAGCAGTTAATCGAATTGGAAGAAAAGCACGGAGCGCACAATTATCATCCATTGCCGGTGGTATTGTCGCGTGGTGAAGGCGTATTTGTCTGGGATGTTGAAGGCAAGCGTTACTACGATTTTCTTTCGGCTTATTCGGCTGTTAACCAGGGTCATTGCCACCCCAAAATCGTTGATGCCCTTATTGAGCAATCGAAGAAGCTGGCTTTGACATCCAGGGCATTTCACAACGATGTGCTGGGTATATATGAAAAGTACATCACCGAATATTTTGGATACGACAAGGTGTTGCCGATGAACACCGGTGCCGAAGCCGTGGAAACTGCCATCAAGCTTTGCCGCAAGTGGGCGTACAAGGTTAAGGGAGTGCCCGAAAACCAGGCTAAAATAGTCGTGTGCGAGAATAATTTCCATGGCCGCACCACCACCATTGTATCCTTTTCCAACGACCCTGCCGGGTATAGTGATTATGGTCCCTACACACCCGGTTTTATCCGCATTCCTTACAATGATGTGGATGCGCTGGCAGAGGCATTGAAAGACCCGAACGTGGCAGGTTTCCTTTTTGAGCCCATTCAGGGTGAGGCGGGTGTTTTTGTTCCCGACGAAGGTTATCTTACCCGCACTTATGAGCTTTGTAAGAAGCATAACGTGCTGTACATTGCAGATGAGGTTCAGACCGGCATTGCCCGCACCGGTAAGATGCTTGCCTGCGATCACGAGAACGTTCGCCCTGATGTGGTGATCCTCGGCAAAGCCATCAGCGGCGGCATCTACCCCGTGTCAGCAGTACTGGCCGACGATCCCGTTATGATGGTCATCAGGCCCGGACAGCATGGCTCTACTTTCGGAGGCAATCCGGTAGCGGCAAAAGTTGCCATGGCCGCCCTTGATGTGATCAAAGAAGAAAAGCTTGCCGAAAAATCAATCTACCTGGGTGAAATCCTAAGAAAAGAGCTCCGGGCGATCAAATCGGAAATGCTCACCACTGTTAGGGGTAAAGGATTGCTGAATGCCATTGTGATCAAGCCGAAAAATGGCAAGGAAGCCTGGGATGTGTGCCTTAAAATGGCCGAAAACGGAATGCTGGCGAAGCCTACACACGGCGATATCATCCGGTTTGCCCCGCCACTGGTGATCACTGAAGAGCAGATCATGGAGTGTGTGAACATTATCCGCAAGTCACTACTCGCTTTCGAATAAGCTGCCACTGCCTCACAACACCTGCTGACCGCACATGGGCAGCAGTATCATCATGTAAGCAAAGAGTGTTCATTAACCTGCCTTGTACATACTTAGTTATGTATGAGGCAGGCTTTTTTTTGGAAAGGCTGAGCTGATCTGTTTACGGTTCTTACCTGGCAAACACTTCTGCGGTTTCTTTGACGGCCTGGATGGCAGCATCTACGTCTGCTTCGGTATTGAAAGGGCCTATGCTCAGCCGTACCGTGCCGTGGATGTCGGCCGTGCCGATGCCTTCGTGCACTTTGGGCGCACATTGCAGGCCGGTACGCGAAGCGATGTCGTAGTCCACATCCAGCATCGTGCCTACCTCGCCGGCTTCAACGCCATTGATGTTGAAACTAAGCACAGGGTTTTGGTTTTCAGTGCTTTCAGCGCAATACGTGGTCACATTTCCAATGCCCTGGAGGCCTTTGCGCAGCTTGTCCCACAGGGTTATCTCTTTCTGATGAAGCTGTGAAATGCCCTGTTCGTTGATCCACCGTACGCCGGCATTTAACCCTGCCACTCCAACCAGGTTCAAGGTGCCGCACTCCAGCCGGTAAGGAAATTCCTCGAGGTGGGAGAGCTGTGCCGAGCGCACGCCGGTTCCACCAAAACGCGTGTAACGCACCGGTACACCCTTCATCACGTAGGAACCGCCGATCCCGGTCGGACCCATCAGACATTTGTGCCCGGTAAACACAAACACATCAATACCACAGTCCTGCATGTCCACATGGGTTATGCCGGCACTCTGACAGCCATCCACAACAAACAACACACCGGCCTCCTTGCATATCCTGCCAATGGCCTTGACATCCTGTACCGTGCCGATGATGTTCGAACTGTGATTGACGACCACCATCTTGGTATTCTTGCGGATCGCTTTCTTAATGTCATCGGGATCAACATACCCGTGCTTGTCAAAAGGAACGTAGGTGGTAGTGCTTATGCCTTCTTTTTCAAGGTGGTAGAGCGGACGCAGCACAGAGTTGTGTTCAAGACAGGTTGAAATAATGTGATCTCCTTTCTCAGCAAGACCCTGGAGGATCATGTTCAGCGAGTCGCTGGCATTATAGCTGAACGTCAGCCTGTTGGGGTCTCCGTCGCCATTAAACAACTCCATCAGCATCGTACGGGTTTCGTGTACCATTTCTTCGGTATGAAGGGAAGCATCGAAACCCGAACGCCCGGGACTGACCCCGTGATTGCGGTAAAAACTGCACATAAAGTCATATACTACATCCGGTTTCGGAAAAGAAGTGGCGCTGTTGTCAAGGTAAATCATGATTTGTTATTTTTTTTGTTGTTTGTTGCACTTCGACTTCGCTACTAATGACATCTTTGCGCTCTTTGCGAGGAACAAATTATTCCACGCAAAGGCCGCAAAGGGCATTCACGCAAAGGCCGCAAAGGGCATTCACGCAAAGCACGCAAAGAGCGCAAAAAACAGAATCAAGATTATCCATTAG
The DNA here is from genome assembly GCA_031323845.1 of Bacteroidales bacterium. Taxonomy (GTDB): domain Bacteria; phylum Bacteroidota; class Bacteroidia; order Bacteroidales; family UBA7960; genus PUPG01. The sequence goes on from JAVIYP010000003.1 coordinate 4,797, forward strand.
GGTAAATATGTAGATATTTTTTAAACTCATAGTTGATTAAAAAACCAGTGCATCGGCCACGATTTCGGCCATGGTTTTGATCCGCACGTTCAGTTTGTAGGTTACGTTGATCTGTGACAGCTGATCCACACAGTTGTGGCAGGGTGCCACCACAATCCGGGCACCGGTCTTCCGGATCTGGTCCGCCTTTATCTCAGCGATCTTCAGCCGCCTTTCGTTGTATTCGCCCATGGCCAGCTGGCCACCCCCTCCGCCACAGCAAAAATTGTCAATACCATGAGGTGTCATCTCTGTAAAGTTTTTAACCGTATGTTCCAGGATGTATCGCTGCTGTCCCACGATGCCGCCGCTTCTGACCAGGTTGCAGGGGTCATGCAGCGTCACCGTTTCTTCAAGGCGGTTCTTATCGGTTTTAATCCGCCCCTCTCTGATGTAGTCGGCTATTAATTCAATGGAGGTCAGCGTTTCAGGAAAGTTTTTTTGGATGTAGTTGGGTCCTTCCCAGCGGTTGGCGCGTATCCCGTGCCCGCATTCTGCCAGCACCAGCCTTTTTGCGTTCATTTTCTTCATCTCATCATGCATGCGCCCGGCGATGATTTCGGCATGTTCGGGCTTTCCGCTGAAATAGGCATAATTGGTGACATCATACATGTTGGTGGAAAGTGACCAGCTTTCTTTGGCGGCATAAAACACCTTCGCCATGGCGGCAATGGACAAGGGAAAGAATTTGGGCTCACGCGGGTTCAGGGTGTATAATACATCCTTCCCGGATTCGTTGACCGGGATGCGGGCATTGGTATCGTCCACTTCGTCCTGGAGCTCTTCTTCCATCCACTCAATGGTGTCGAGGAAGTCCTCTTCGGAGATTGACATATTGTTACCCGATTCGAGGGCGGCATCAACGGTCGCCTGAAGTGATGCCGGTACATAGTCCATCCGGGCGAGCATTTCGCGTCCTGCCCTGATCACGTATTCAATGTCAACGCCTATGGAGCAATGCTTTACGCAGCGTCCACACAAGGTGCAGGCGCCATACAAAAGGTCTACCATTTCGCTGATGGTGTCGTCATCCAGGTCGCGGGCATTCACCAGCTTAGGGGCAATTTTGCCGGTCAGCGTACAGTAGCGCTTGTAGATGGAGGTCACGAGGTCAACCTTGCGCGCAGGGATCAGGTCCTCATTGCCCGTGGCGATATAATACAAACAGCTTTCTGCACAAAGCCCGCAATGCACACAGCTGTTCAGATGTGTGATCAGCTTGCTGTCCTGGAGCGCCTGCAGCACCTCAAGCCCTGCCTGTATTTTTACTTTACTAACTTTCTCCATTAAGAAATAATTTTTTTTGGGAATCCATCCTGCCGAGTGACCTTTATGCTCGGGACTTCCGGCTCTTTCAGCCCCCCACCAATAACCCTCTCATTTCCAATCTCCAACCTCTGGCCTTCGACTAAAGATCTCCTAACAGATTTCTCACTGCGTTCCAAACAAGCTTCTGACTTCCGACATCTGACTTCTGACCTCCAACCTCCAACCTCTAACCTCCAACCTCTAACCTCCAACCTCCAACCTCTTTCTTCCACATCTGCACATCTGCACATCTGCACATCTGCACATCTGCACATCTACCTTGGAGGCCACACGTTACGCCAACCGTAAAAGAAACCCAGGTGATACCTGGCTGCAAAGAAATAGATCATATGTTTGAGTTTGCCAACGGGCATGTATAAAAACAAAAGGGCGGCGCTCAGCAAAAACACCGGAAGCAGGGCGCTGTTCAGCAAGGTTAATCCTGTCAGCAGCTGAAAAACGTTCACCAGCACATTTGATAAATAATCGTCAGGGTTGGAGAGCTTGCGGAGTTTTTTGTCGCTGATGCGTTTGATCAGTATGGCCCATCCGGATGCGCTTCCCGCGAAAGCGACAAAGGCAAGAAGATAACCGGGCATTGCCGGCAGGGACATGCCGAGAAAGATGGGCACAAAGACTGCCAGTGAAATGCAGGTGGCGATGTGATAGATGATGCCTGCCGTGTAAGTGGGAAGGTGCAGGAAGGCAGATTCCTTGCTGGCCGGGCTCATGGCCGAGGTGAAGGAATATATGACGGCCGGAGCTATGCGGCCCGATTTTCTGGAGCGGTCTTTGGGTTTGCCCAAATGAATCAGCCTGATTAAATGATACAGGAGGCTCACCAGGCATACGGCCAGGGCTGAGAGTGTGATCCAATGAAACCAGCTCATGTATTGATGCTCAATGCTTAATGATTAATTATTAACTAAGGATTCGCAGTACTGTTGTCCGGCCGGGACGATCAGACCGGGTATTATCCCCGTGACTGTCAGTCCCGCATGGACCTGCATATTGCTGCCCGGTAATGCCTGCAACAGGTCTTAAACGCATCCGTCGGGCTTTGGAAGGCCCGCCACACGACAGGCTCCCCGCGCCGGCCCGAGCGGAAACAGCTCATAAATCTCGCGGAGCTTAAGACCGGTTTGTTTGCAGATCACCCTGATCATCGGCGCCATGCCTTTCTCCAGGTAGTTGTTCCTGATGATGTTGATGATAGCCCAGTGCTGCTCTGTTAACTCGTCAATGCCGTCATAAAGGGCAATCAAACGTGCTACTTCTTCATTCCAGATGTCCGGTTTGGTTAGAAAACCGTCTCCGTCAACTTCGAAAGCTTTTCCTTCTATTTCAATCGCAGGCATAGTGTTCTTGATTAGGTGTTGATTATTTCGTGCCGGCTTACCGGCATTTTCAGAAGGCACAAATATACATGAATTTTTTTCATGCGAAAATACACACAGACGCATGAAAAAAATTCATGGGAAAGCGAAGCGGACTCTGCTTTGCACGTGCTGAAGTACTACCCCACGATGTTCTTGTTGTTATTTTGATTTCCCTGGAGGCAGGAAGGATGCCATAGCTTCCTGAGGTCGTAAAGCTAAGCAAAATATAGTGTTTTACGGATGATAGAAATCTCTACAATGTTAATAAAATCATTTTCCTGAAAAGAATAACTCTTTGTGTAATTAGTTTTCAGGCAATTATCATTCTCCGATACTTTTCGCCTTTGATAACGAATCGTTGCCAGGTTAAAAATTTATTTTTATTTGTGTTTTTATCGGTGCTATACGTGTGTTGGCTAATTGAATGTAGTCTTTATTAATGTCGTATCCTATATATTTTCTGTTTGACTTTAATGCCGATATAGCGGTTGTTCCGCTGCCAATAAAAGGATCTAAAACAATGTCTCCAACAAAAGAATACAACTGAATAAGTCTGTATGGAAGCTCTTCAGGAAATGGAGCTGGATGTCCAATTCGTTTAGCACTTTCAGCATTCATATTCCATATTGATTTTGTCCACTCCATAAATTGTTGTTTACTAATTGAGTTTTCTTTTTTAGATTTTTCTCTTTTGTAATCTCCTTTTGAAAAAACCAAAATATATTCATGTATATCCCTCAATATTGGGTTTGCAGCACTTTGCCAGCTACCCCATGCTGTTGAAGGGCTAGCACTTGCTGCTTTGTTCCATATTATTTCGCCTCTCATATTAAAACCAATATCAATCATTATTTGCGAAATATAATCTGATAATGGGATATAGGGTTTTCTTCCTAAATTAGCGACATTAATACATGCGCGGCCTCCATTGATCAAGACTCTATATGTCTCTTTGAATGAATTTCTTAGTAATTGTAAATATTCGTTAAGCGTTAGATCATCGTCGTATTCTTTTGAGACATTGTAGGGGGGGGATGTGATCATTAATTGGATGGAATTATCAGGCAATTCTTTCATGTCTTCAGCTGTACCATGAATTATTGTATTCAACAATTCTGCCGGACACTGGTTTTCAAACTTTTCATTTATTCTCTCCTTTTTAAGCTCCGTGTAAAGCTTAGAGTTATAAAACTTTGAAGAATCGTGGTTTATTCTCCCATTTGTGCCAAATGCACTTGTGGCTGTTCCTTTATTCTTGATTATTCTTGTTCCCATAGCTCGACCCATCTTTTAAAAGGCTTAAAATCTAACACTTCTTTTTTCCAGTCAATTTCAATTTTCAAGGTTATATCATGGTTCAGCAGTTCTCGAACTGCATTTCTGCTCAATTCAATTCCTCGTGGATTAGTTCCAGGTGTTGGAAGCTTTATGTAATTTTCACGTTTTATCTTTTCAAGAATATCATTTTGAGCCTTTTTAGGAATAAAATAAAACCCCCCACCATTATTCCAATTTATATGGATATATATCATATCACATTTCGGCACGTATGAGTAAAAAAACTCTTTTGATTTTTCAGCATCAACAGTCCAAATTAACTTGACTCCTGTTGGATTTGTTCCTGTTATTGTTTTTATCGATATTGGTATATCAAAAACCTTAACATCAATCTCAGGCTCAGTTACAGGAATTTCTGTTTCAACATTTTCTTCACCAAATTTGTGTATTAAAAAAGCTACGATAATTCTTTCTCTAATAGAGCCGACCTCCATTCCGATTTTACCAGCCCTTGAGCTTTCAAGTTCAGCAATATGAAACAATCCTGGAAGTTTTTTTCTGATTTTGATGATAGATTCCGATTCTTTAAAAATATCTTGTATCGATTGCATATTCATCTAATTTTTATATCAAAGGTACTCAATTTTGCAAGCATTTATTTTAAATCTCCAGCAAAACATTTCAACATTCCAAGAAAAACGGTCATTTTTTATTAGCCCATGACTGGGAATTAGCGATTGTTTTTTCTTAATTTTGCCTTCATGCAAATCTATGAAAAAAAAAATAATACGTGTGTTTCTGTCCTGGTCTTCGCCACCATGCTGGGCATGATGCTGTTCACCGCCTGCACCGACGATGAGGTGTGCGAGGAGGTTACCGCCAATGAGCTGCGCATCGGGTTTTATCTTTTCGGTGAAGAAAGCGACACACGGATCTTCCTGGATGATCTTACCGTTTTTGCCCTTGAGCGGCCCGGCCAGCTCATCTATGACCGGCAAGAAAATGTTGCCGTCATTGAGCTGCCCCTGAACCCCGCGGAAGATCACAGTGCCTTTGTGCTGATGTTTGACCAGAAAACCGACACCCTGCGACTTACCTACAAACGTGAAGAACATATGATCTCCGTTGAGTGCGGATTCACTCTTTTTTTTGACATCACCGGGGTCGAATACACCACCAGTCACATTCAATTAATATCGACCGCCACCAATTATGTAACCAACAGCTTTGATGAACATCTTAAAGCCTATGTTCCGGATCCGGGGCCTGTTATCGACTAACGGACGGTTGTACCTGACTGCCTGTCTGTTGACCTATTTCCTGATGATGCCTGCCGGGGTGCATGCGGAACAGGAAACGGACACGCTTTTTGTGCCTTCGGTGAGGTTAGGCCTTGACCTTTCCGGATTTGCCCGCCAGCTGTTTGAAACGGAGACCCTGCCGGTTGAGTTTTCTGCTGATGTTGAATGGAGGGAGAACTTTTTCATCGCCGCAGAAGGTGGCTGGCTGACGGTGGATGTAAACCGGGAAACACACCGCTACCAGGCTTCAGGGTATTTCTTCAGGCTTGGTCACGATTTCAGTATTTTCCGGGGTGGTGCACACAATCCCAATGATGTTTTTCTTGTTTCGTTACGATACGGTTATGGGAGAGTCCGCCATGAAGCGCCGCATATAGTGATCCCTGATCCCTACTGGGGTGATTATGAAACCTCGCTGAGCTCCGAAGAATATGCCGCACACTGGCTTGAAGCCGGTATCGGCATGAAGGCGGAGGTGCTGAGAAACCTTTTCCTTGGCTGGAGCCTTCGCGGAAGGGTCCGGATCGCTCATACATCAGACCCCCTTATGCAGCCCTATATTATCAGTGGGTTTGGCAAGTCGGACAACTCGGCGCTGATGGTGCACTATTCCATTTACTACCGCATCCCACTTCATTGATACTGAAAAGCTCCTGCTTATGAATATAGAAAAAGCCCGCGCAAGAGTCAGGGAACTGACCGATCAGCTGAACGAACACAACTACAACTATTATGTGCTTGCCCGGCCAACGATCAGCGATTATGCCTTTGACATGATGCTGGAGGAGCTGATTAGCCTGGAGCAGCAATTTCCGGAGTTGCTTGACAAGAACTCTCCATCGCAGCGTGTGGGCGGCCAGGTAACCAAAAAATTCCCGGCCCGCAGGCACAAATACCCTATGTTGTCGCTGGGCAACACCTACAGCAAGGAGGAACTGGTTGACTTCGACAGGCGCGTGGCCAAATTGCTGCAAACGGACTACGAATACGTTTGCGAACTTAAGTTTGACGGTGTGGCCATCAGCCTCACCTATGAGAACGGGGCTTTGGAAAGGGCGGTAACACGCGGTGATGGTGTTCAGGGGGATGAGGTTACCGGAAATATCAAAACCATCGGGAGCATACCTCTCAGGCTGAAGGCCGGCGACATTCCCGCTGCTTTTGAGGTGCGCGGAGAGGTGTTTATGCCGCATGCCAGCTTTCTGCAGCTTAACCGGGAAAAGGAAGGCAAGGGCGAACAGACCTTTGCCAATCCGCGCAATGCCGCGGCGGGAAGCCTGAAACTCCAGGACCCCGCACTGGTGGCAAAACGTAAGCTCGACTGTTTTATGTATGGTTTTCTTTCTGAAGAAAAAAACTTTGATACGCACTGGCAAAGTCTTGAAGCCCTCGGGCGATGGGGATTCAAAGTGTGCACCTACAGGGAGCACTGCAGCAACCTCTCAGAGGTGTTCGCCTTTATCAAAGCCATGGAAGAAAAGCGGGCTCACCTGCCGTTTGACATTGACGGAGTGGTGATCAAGGTCAACAGTTTTGCACAACAGCAAACACTGGGGTTCACGAGCAAGTTTCCGCGCTGGGCGATTTCGTACAAGTTCAAGGCTGAAAAGGGACTGACGCACCTGCTCGACGTAGCCTACCAGGTAGGCCGTACCGGCGCCGTTACGCCGGTGGCGGTACTGGAAGCTGTGCCTATTGCAGGATCTGTCGTAAAACGGGCCTCGCTGTATAATGCTGATAAGATGCATGAGCTGGACCTTCATTATGATGATGCGGTGTTTGTTGAAAAAGGGGGCGACATCATTCCCAAGATCACAGGGGTGGACCGGTCGCAGCGAAAATCGGATGCCCGCCCGGTTTCTTTTATCACACACTGCCCCGAATGCAACACCCGCCTGAAACGTGAAGACGGAGAAGCCGTGCATTATTGTCCGAACACTGCAAGCTGCCCTCCCCAGATACAAGGCAAGATCGAACACTTCGCAAGCCGGCGCGCCATGAACATCGAAAGCCTCGGCCAGGGCAAAACAGAACTGCTAATCAGCAAAAAAAAGATCAGCAACATCGCCGACCTGTATGCACTTTCCTACCATGACCTGATCGGCCTTGAAAAAACCATTGTTGATCCGCTGACGCAAAAAGCAAAGAAGGTAAGCTTCAGGGACAAAACGGTGAAAAATCTGTTATTTGCCCTTGATACTTCCAGGCAGGTGCCTTTTGAAAGGGTTCTCTACGCTCTTGGCATCAGGCATTTGGGTGAAACTATGGCCAAAAAACTGGCACAGCACTTTGGCAGCCTTGAAGCGCTTATGAACGCCTCTTATGAGGAGCTGATCGCAGTGGATGAGGTGGGAGAGAAGATGGCCGCAAGCATACTGGATTATTTTGATGACCTTCAGAATATGCAGATCCTTGATCGACTGCGCCGGGCCGGACTGAAATTCAGCATCGAAAAGCAGAGCGGGGCCGGAGCTTCGGAGGCACTCAGCGGCAAGTCTTTTGTTGTATCGGGTGTTTTTGAAAAGTATTCGCGTGATGGGATTAAGGCGCTGATTGAGCAACACGGCGGCGATGTAAAAGGCAGCCTTTCGGCAAAAACGTCCTACCTGGTTGCCGGGGAAAACATGGGTCCTGAAAAGCGAAAGAAGGCTGCGAGCCTGAATATCCCCATTATTACTGAGAAAGAACTGGAAGCGCTGATTGGCCTCAGCTGATCCTGCCGTCGTGGATGGTCAGCTTCCGGTCGGCCATGCCGGCCAGGGTCTGGTTGTGGGTTACGATGACGAAGGTTTGTTGGAGGCTGTCGCGCAGGGTGAAGAACAGTCGGTGCAGCTCTTCAGATGCCTTAGAGTCGAGGTTGCCGCTGGGTTCGTCGGCCAGCACCACCGCCGGGTCGTTGACGAGTGCCCTGGCCACCGCCACGCGCTGCTGCTCCCCGCCACTTAGCTCAGAGGGCTTGTGGTCAGCCCTGTCTGCCAAACCCAGCATCTCCAGCAACCCGGAAGCCCGACGCTCGGCATCGCGCCTGCCGGAACCCGCAATAAAAGCCGGAATGCAGATGTTCTCAAGAGCGGTAAATTCAGGCAGCAAATGATGAAACTGAAACACAAAACCGATATTCCGGTTCCTGAAATCAGACAACTGACGGTCGTTTAATCCGCGGACGTCTTTTCCGCCAATGACAACCTGACCAAGGTCGAAACGATCGAGTGTGCCGAGAATGTGCAGCAAGGTGGTTTTGCCGGCTCCGGAAGCACCCACAACGGATACAATCTCTCCCTTTTCAATCTGAAGACTGATGCCTTTCAGCACTTCAAGTGTGCCGTATGACTTATGAATGTTTACTGCGCTTATCATCATCACCAGCTTTGGTTACTGTCCGCTTCACCGCAAGCCCTCCTGCTGTTATCTCACCAGGCAGGCTTCCCCGCGAAGATAAGCAAAAACCTTCATTCATAAAGCTAAAAGCCAAAGGCAAAAATGGAGAAAATGAAAAGTGAAAAGTGAAAAATACCTGTAACATGACAAATCTTCACATTTGCACATCTGCACATTTTCACATCTGCACATCTATTTTTTTCATGCATCTGTGTGTAATCTCGCATGAAAAAAATTTCATGTAAATTTGGAGAAAGAAGTTTATAAGGCAGATGCACAGGTTTATTAAAACGGTTTTCTATATCATGGCCCTGCCCCTGGCTGTGATCCTGTTGATCCTCTTGCATGCTCATCTTACGCTTTATAATCCTCCGCCACAAAAAATACTCCATCAGGAAGTGGACGCAGTGCTGACCAATCATACCGATACCTTTGGTCTGATGACCTGGAACCTGGGGTACGCCGGGCTGGGCGACGACATGGATTTCTTCTATGACGGGGGCCGGCAGGTGCGGACCAGCCGTGAACGGACTATGGAGAACCTTTCGGCTATCGGGCAATTCATACAGTCGCATCAGCGCCTTGACTTTTTTCTTTTCCAGGAAGCGGACCAGGGATCCCGGAGATCCTATCGTATCCACATGCCCGACAGTATTTCCCGGGTGCTGCCTGATGCCCATCTGGCTTTCGGCAAAAACTATGACGTCCGCTTTGTTCCTGTGCCCTGGTATGCGCCTATGGGCAGGGTATTGTCGGGCGTGCTGACGGCCAGTCACCCGAAACCTTCCGAAGTCGTGCGTTACAGCTACCCCGGCAGCTATCCCTACCCCGGCAGCTTGTTCAACCTGCAACGATGCCTGTTGCTGAGCCGCTACCCCCTGACCAACGGAAAGGAGCTGGTACTGATAAACACCCATAACTCAGCCTTCGATGACGGTGATTTGCGCAAGAAGCAGATGGATTTTCTAAAAAACCTGTTGCTGGATGAATTTGAGAAAGGCAATTATGTGATCGCCGGCGGTGATTTTAACCAGTGTCCGCCTGCTTTTAAATCCCAATTTTCAGCAAACGTCTTTAATGATGAAAAGGTGATGTACATCCCCGGCGATTTCCTGGAGGACTGGCATTTTGTGTACGACCCGGCAGTGCCGACCAACCGGCGTGTGGTGGCGCCTTATGATGCGGAAACCACCAAAACCACCCTGATCGATTTTTTCATCATGTCGCCAAACATCAAACCCCTCAGTGTTAAAGGGGTGCATCTTGGGTTCCGCCACAGCGATCACAACCCGGTGCTTTCCGAATTTGTATTGCTATGAAAACAGATAGTGCCGCTCGCATGCAGGCTTTTTATACCAGGGAAAATGATTAAAAACATAAAAATCCTCAAAAACAATCAACATCAGTTATCAATAAGTATAACCTGAAGCATATGAAACAATACAACGAAACTTTTCAGCGGTTCTGGGACACCTACAGCAGTCAGAACCCTTCGGCCAAACGCATCCACGCACTTTTCACCACGCTTGGTGAGGAGGTCGTGCATGACCATATTGCGTTGCGTACCTTCAACGACCCGAGGATGAATATCGATGTGGTGGCCAAAGTGTTTACCGACAACGGTTATGAAGCCCGGGGTACTTACGACTTTAAGGCCAAGAAAGTCTTTGGCAAACACTTCGAACATAAAACCGACCCTGAGGCTCCGAAGGTGTTCATCAGCGAGTTGCTCCTGGAGCAATTCAGCGACTTCCTCCGGCAAACGGTCAATGAAAAGCTCGACAGCCTTCCTGATGAAGCTTACCGCGACCCCATGCTGGTGTTTGGAGGCAGTATCTGGGGCGAAATATCGCTGGATACCTACAACAAGCTTCGTGAAGAGAGTGAGTATGCTGCCTGGACGCTGGTGTACGGTTACAGGGCCAATCATTTTGCCATTAAGGTGAATGCACTGAAAAATTTCGGCAGTTTACAGGATGTTAATGCTTTTATTAAAGACAACGGTTATCTGATGAATACCTCTTCGGGGAATGAGATCTACGGAGCGCCTGAAGAATTGCTGGAGCAGTCGGCCACAAGAGCCGAAATACGGGAAGTGCGTTTCACCGACGGAATGCATAAGATACCGTCCTGTTTTTATGAATTCACGCTGAGGTATCCAGATGCCGACGGGCTTTTATATCCGGGTTTCAAAGCGGCCAATGCCGACAAGATCTTTGAAAGCACCAATTTTTACCGGGCCGGAGAGGCGATGTAATATACGTTAAAGGAATACTGTTATGAACAACACGGAATCGGGCATTGCCTTTGACCGCCTGAGGGATCAGCTGGAAGGCGATTTGTTTCTTGATTATAGCTGGCGCCTGATGTACGCCACGGATGCTTCTGTGTTCAAGGAGCTTCCCGTCGGGGTCTGCCGTCCGGCAAATGAAAGCGACCTGGAAAAGATTCTTGCATTTTGCCGCGAACACAAATTGCCGGTAATACCGCGTACTGCCGGCACATCGCTGGCAGGACAGGTGGTTGGACACGGCCTTGTGGTTGATTTCTCTCGCTACATGAACGAGATCCTGGAGTTGAATGTCGCAGAAAGGTGGGTCAGGGTTCAACCGGGTGTCATCCTCGATGACCTCAACCGCTATCTGGCTCCCCACGGCCTGTTTTTTGCACCGGAAACATCGACAAGCAACCGTTGCATGATTGCAGGGATGGTCGCCAACAATTCCTGCGGTTCGCATTCGCTGGTTTATGGCAGTACTCGCGACCATACTCTCGAAATCAAAGCCATGCTTTACGATGGAAGCACGGCAGTGTTTGGTGACACGGATGCGGATACTTTCCAGAAAAAGTGTGTGGGCAGCAAGCTGGAAAACAAGATTTACAGCGGGCTCTTCGAGATGCTTTCCAAAAAGGAGAACAGGGAAGAGATCGTCAGGAACTATCCGGACCCTGGCATTAAAAGAAGAAACACAGGTTATGCGCTTGACCTGCTGTTAAAAGCCAATGTGTTTGGCGGCGAAGAGGCGTTCAACATGTGCAGGCTTTTGTGCGGTGCTGAGGGCACCCTGGCCTTTTATACCGAGATCAAGCTGAACCTGGTGCCTTTGCCTCCGCCGGAAACCGCGCTTTTGTGCGTCCATCTGGATACGGTTGAAGACGCCTTGCAGGCAAACCTGATCGCACTGAAATACAAGCCGGTGGCAGTGGAGCTGATCGACAAGGTGATCCTGGATTGCACCAAAGCCAACATAGGTCAGCGTAAAAACCGTTTTTTCCTGGAGGGAGACCCCGGCGCTATCCTGGTGGTGGAGTTTGCTTGCGACACAAGCAGCGAAGTTGATGAACTGGCAGGCGGTCTGGAGGCTCACCTCCGCCGGGAGGCCCTTGGCTTTCACTACCCTCTTTTGCGCGGCGGCGACATAAACAAGGTTTGGAACCTGCGCAAGGCCGGACTGGGCTTGCTGTCGAACATGCCGGGAGATGCCAAACCCGTTGCCGTTATTGAAGACAATGCCGTGCATGTTGAGGTCCTGCCCATGTTTATCAAGGAAGTGCTGCAGCTTCTGGATAAGCTCAGTCTGAAATGTGTGTTCTTTGCCCATATCGGCACCGGAGAAATTCACATTCGTCCGATAGTGAACCTCAAGAGCAGGGCTGATGTGGAACGTTTTTACCAGGTGGCCGAGGGTACTGCGCACCTGGTAAAAAAATACAAGGGGTCGCTCAGTGGCGAGCACGGCGACGGACGGTTGAGAGCCGGCTTCATTCCGCTCGTTATCGGTGAAAAGAACTATGAGCTGTTACGGGAAGTTAAAAAGCTGTGGGATCCGCTGAATATTATGAACCCCGGTAAGATCATCGACCCTCCCTCCATGAAGACCTCGCTGCGCTACCTGCCGGGACAGCCTGAAAAAAAGCTCACCACCTATTTCAACTACGACAAGACGCTCGGCTTTTTAAGGGCTGTGGAGCAATGCAATGGCTCGGGCGATTGCCGGAAGCCCCCTGCCGCAGGCGGCGTTATGTGCCCTTCATACCATGCAACCCTCAACGAGTTCGACAGCACAAGGGGCCGGGCAAACCTGCTGCGCGAATTCGTCACCAATTCATCAAAGAAAAACCCGTTTGACCATAAAGAGTTAATTGACGTACTCGACCTCTGCCTCTCATGCAAGGGCTGCAAGTCGGAATGCCCTTCGAGCGTGGATGTCGGAAAATACAAAGCCGAAACGCTGCAGCACTATTATGATGCCAACGGTACGCCGTTTGGCGCCAGGGTTACCGGAGCCTATGCCAAACTGAACAAGCTGGGAAGCCTTACGCCGCAGTTGTTTAATTTCATGGCCACTCAAAGGCTGAGCAGTGCACTGATAAAACGCATGCTCGGTTTTGCAAAGCAGCGAAGCCTGCCGTTGCTGCACCGGCATAGTCTGAGGAAGTGGGCTCGAAAACAGCTGCCCGCATTAAACCGGAAAAACGGTTCAGGCAAAATGGTATACCTGTTTTGTGACGAGTTTACCAACTTCAATGACACCCAAACGGGCATCCATGCGGTGCTTTTGCTCCATCACCTGGGTTACCGGGTAGAAATTCCCGTGCACGACGAAAGCGGCCGTACCTACCTTTCGAAAGGCTTGCTGAAAAAAGCCAAGAAGGTGATCGGGAATAACATCCGGCAGCTTTCGGGACTGGTAAGTGCCGAAACGCCTTTGGTCGGCATTGAGCCTTCTGCCATTCTCGGCTTCCGCGATGAATATCTTGAGCTGGCTGATGCCGGCTTGCTGGAAGCAGCGCAGGCCTTATCCGAAAATGCCTTCACCATTGAAGAGTTTATTGTTAAAGCTCATGAAAATGGTGAGATAGATGCGGGATTATTCACTAAAGCGAATAGAAAAATATACCTGCACGGCCATTGCCACCAGAAAGCGCTGTCATCGATTGACTATGGCCATAAGATGCTTTCGATACCTTCAGGAACGGAGGTAAGGAATATTGACTGCGGATGTTGCGGGATGGCCGGTGCTTTTGGCTATGAAAAGGATCATTATGAGATCAGCATGAAGATAGGTGAGCTGTCGCTGTTTCCAGCGGTCCGGCAGGCCGAAGCCGACGCACTTATCGTGGCCGCTGGCACAAGCTGTCGCCACCAAATTAAAGATGGTACCGGCCGCGAAGCCCTTCACCCTGCCGATGCCCTTTACCATTGCCTGGTCCTTTGATGATGCCATCAAAAAAAATGGCTTGCCGGATCCGGCAAGCCATTTTTTTCAAGCAAAAAAGCCTTAGTCTTCTTTCTGTTCCTCTGTTGAGGAATCAGCAGACTCGTCTGCCTTCTTTTCCTCATCTTCTTTTTCAGCAGCTTTTTTTGCCGTTTTTTTGGCGGTCTTTTTAACCGCTTTCTTCTCAGATGCAGCCGCATCGTCGTCCTCTGCCTTTGCCTTTTTAGCAGCTGTGGCCTTTGGCTTTTCTGCCGGCTTTTCTGCAGCCTCTTTGTCTTCCTCTTTTGCCTTCTCTTCTTTGGATGCAGGCTCTTCCTTCACAACCTCAGCTGCAGCGGCTTTTTCTTTCTCCTTCTTATCTTCCTTAACCGGCGCTTCCTTCTCAGCCTCATCTTTTTTGGCTTTTTCGGCAGCGGCTTTCTCCTCAAGCTTTTTCAAAGCCTCCTCTTTTTTAGCCTCCTGAACGGTTTTCTCAGACTTCTCTATCTTTGACTTCAGGTTTGCCAAAACATCAAGGTCACCAAGCGTGGTTTTTTCAAGACTGTCTTTCATCTTCTTGACCACCTTCTTGGTAGCCTGCTCCTTGGCCTTTTGCTCAGAAACCTCTGAAGCACGCTCGGCATATTTTATATCCTGGTAAACCTTGGTGTGGGAAACGACGATCTTCTTGCTCTCTTTGTTGAACTCAATGACTTTAAAGTCAAGCGTTTCGTCCATCTTGGCAGTGGATCCGTCTTCCTTTACTACATGCCTTGTCGGGGCAAAGCCCTCAACGCCGTAGGGAAGGGCCACAATGACTCCCTTGTCGGAAGTGCCTACAATGGTACCCTGGTGGACGGAATCAATGGTAAACACCGACTCAAACACCTCCCACGGGTTCTCTTCCAGCTGTTTGTGTCCAAGGCTCAGACGGCGGTTTTCTTTGTCAACATCCAGGACAACCACCTCTATGCTCTCACCGATCTTGGTGAACTCTGCAGGATGCTTGATCTTTTTGCTCCAGCTAAGATCGCTGATGTGGATCAGTCCGTCAACGCCTTCTTCGAGTTCTACAAAGATGCCGAAGTTGGTAAAGTTCCTGACGGTTGCCGTGGTTTTGCTTCCCACCGCATACTTTTCTTCAATATCTGACCAGGGATCCGGGATCAGCTGTTTGATGCCGAGTGACATCTTTCTCTCTTCACGGTCGAGCGTAAGGATCACGGCCTCCACTTCATCACCCACTTTCAGGAAGTCCTGTGCTGTGCGCAGATGCTGTGACCACGACATTTCCGATACGTGAATGAGGCCTTCAACTCCTGATGCAATCTCAATAAAGGCGCCATAATCTGCAATAACTACCACCTTGCCGGTGACTTTGTCGCCCACTTTAAGGTTTGGATCAAGCGAATCCCACGGATGCGGTGTAAGCTGCTTGAGGCCCAGAGCGATGCGCTTCTTTTGCTCATCAAAGTCAAGAATAACCACGTTGATTTTCTCATCGAGCTTGACAATCTCTTCCGGATGGTTGATGCGTCCCCAGGAAAGGTCGGTGATGTGGATCAAACCGTCGACACCGCCAAGGTCAACAAACACACCGTAAGAGGTGATGTTTTTGACCGTTCCTTCCAGGATCTGACCTTTTTCAAGCTTGGCAATGATCTCAGCTTTCTGGATTTCAAGCTCTGCCTCAATCAGTGCCTTGTGGGAAACGACCACGTTTTTGTATTCGTGATTGATCTTAACCACTTTGAAATCCATGGTTTTCCCAACATAAATATCATAATCGCGAATCGGTTTCACGTCAATTTGTGATCCCGGTAAAAACGCTTCAATACCGAAAACGTCAACGATAAGACCACCTTTGGTACGGCACTTAACAAAGCCCTGGATGATCTCATCTTTTTCTTTTGCTTCGTTGATGCGCTCCCATGAACGCAGGGTGCGCGCTTTTTTGTGCGACAACACCAGCTGTCCGCTGCTGTCTTCCTGGCTTTCAACGTAAACTTCTATTTTGTCGCCAATCTTCAGGTCGGGGTTGTACCTCAGTTCTGCAGCCGGCAAGATGCCATCGGACTTATATCCAATGTTAACGACGATCTCGCGCGTGTTTTTCGACACCACGGTGCCGTCAATAACTTCACCTTCACCGATAGACTTCAGCGTCTCCTCGTAAATGTTTTCGAGGCGTTGACGCTCTTCTGACGAATAAAGGTCTAGCTTTTTGTTCACTGCTTCCCAGTCGAAATCACCGGGCTCCTGCAGTTCAGGAACTGTAGTCTGGATTTCCTCTGAAGGTGTTTCTTCCCCAGGGGTTGTTTGTTCCTCTTCAACGGGGGGTTCTGCGGTGGTTTCAGCTAAGGGCGCTTCGGTTTCTGCTTCAGGAGAGCTTTCCGTTTCAGGTATAGCGTCTGCTTCTGCTTTAACTGAAGTGTCTTCAGCCTGCTCTCCGGCTACTTCGGCTTGTGGCGACTCCGGTTCTGCAGGGGTTTCTTCCTGCTCTTCCGTTTCAGGTGCTTGTGCTTCCTGCGGATCATCATCCGCTTTCTTTTCCTGTGAAGCCTTGGGGTCGTCTGCCTGATCCCGGGTTTCCTCTACCGGCTTTTCCTCCGGATTGGCGGTGTTTTTTTGTTCTTCTGACATTAATTAAAAATTCTGCTGTGGCTCTCCCGGAAACTGTCGGCCAATATGCCTGTTTTCATTCATCCGGGATGACCGGGTTTAACAATAAGTTACAGGGCCCGCAAACGGGACTGCAAAGGTAGAAAAAAAACGGAAAATAGAAAACTGTAACTCAGAAATTTAAGCGGTTACCTGGCTTATGATAAAAAAACTTAAGCCGGTTGTTTTGTTTTTTGGGATTCCATGCACTGGTCGACCACATCAATCATATTCTCAATATATTGAAAATCAAGACCATTCAGGTATTTCTGATTGATTTCCTCAACGTTTTTTCGGTTTTCTTCCGGAAGGATTACAGTAGTGATACCTGCGCGTTTGGCAGCCAGGATTTTTTCTTTGATACCGCCCACCGGCAGCACTTTTCCCCTGAGAGTGATTTCACCCGTCATGGCAACCCCCGGTTTCACCATTCTTTTTGTGAAGGCTGAGGCCAATGCGGCAAACATGGTGATGCCGGCCGATGGTCCGTCTTTGGGCGTTGCGCCCTCGGGTACGTGGATATGCACATGAGCGTTGGAAAACACTTTATCGTCAACGCCCAGCGCTTTGGCATGTGCTTTCAGGTATTCAAAAGCCAGGGTCGCGGATTCCTTCATTACGTCTCCTAAACTTCCGGTAAGGCTCAGGCTGCCTTTGCCTTTGCTGATGCTTACCTCCACAAACAGCGTCTGACCGCCCGATTGCGTCCAGGCTAAGCCCGTCATGACTCCGGAAATATTTTTGAGCAGACTCTGATCGCGACTGTACTTTGGTGCACCGAGAATGTCTTTCAGGTCAGCGGTTTGGAGGGTGGCCTCCTTGTGTTTGTCCATCACGATGTCGCGTGCCTTTGACCTGATGATCTTTGCCAGGTTTTTTTCGAGGCTTCTCACTCCTGACTCCCTGGTGTAATCCTGGATAATTTTTTCCAGCACTTTTTTGCTGAACCTGAGTTGTGTTTTCTTGACTCCGTGAGCATCCAAAAGCCTTGGAATCAGATGGCGACGGGCAATTTCCTGTTTTTCTTCCACGATGTATCCGCTGAGGTCTATCACCTCCATGCGATCTCGAAGGGCTGGGTGTATGCCGGTCAGGGTGTTGGCCGTGGAAATGAACATGATGTTCGAAAGGTCGTATTCCACCTCCAGGTAATTGTCGTAAAAGCTGTTATTTTGCTCTGGATCAAGTACTTCAAGTAATGCTGAGGCAGGATCGCCTGAAAAACTTTTGAAACCGACCTTGTCCACTTCATCAAGAACGAAAACAGGATTTGAAGAAGCGGCTTTTTTCAGGTTCTGGATGATTCGACCCGGCATTGCGCCCACGTAAGTCTTCCGGTGACCGCGAATCTCCGCCTCGTCACGCAGGCCGCCCAGCGACATGCGCACATACTTCCGGCCGATTGCACGTGCAATGGATTTGCCCAGGGAGGTTTTTCCCACACCGGGGGGGCCGACAAAGCAAAGAATCGGTGATTTCATGTCGCCCTTAAGCTTAAGTACCGCCAGGTATTCAATGATGCGCTCCTTGATGGTTTCCAGTCCGTAATGGTCGCGGTCAAGGATCCGCTGTGCCTTGTGAAGGTCAAAATTGTCAGGCGTAAACTCATTCCATGGCAGATCAATCAGTGTTTCAAGGTAATTCAGATGTACCGTGTAGTCCATCGCCGCAGGATTCATGCGCTGCAAGCGGGCCACTTCTTTTTCAAATACATCTTTAACCTGTGCGCTCCACTTCTTGGTCTCAGCACGCTCCCTGAGGTCATTGATCTGCTGCTGATGCGGGCTGCCCCCAAGTTCCTCCTGGATCGTCTTTAACTGCTGACCCAGGATATAGTCACGCTGCTGCTTGTCAATGTCAACTTTTACCTTCGACTGTATCTGGTTTTTGAGTTCCACCACCTGAAGCTCCTTTTTGAGATGGGCAAGCACAATGTGTGCACGCGTGTTCAGGTCGGGCGTCTCAAGTAATTTCTGCTTCTCGTGCGTTTCAATATTGAGATTGCTGGAAATGAAATTGACCAAAAAGGTGGGGCTTTCTATGTTTTGCAGAGCAAAAGCTGCCTCACTCGGCACATTGGGCGAAAGCTTGACAATTTGAATGGCCAGGTCTTTAATGGTGGCAATGAGGGCTTCGAACTTTTTGTTTTTCTTTGCCTTTTCAGGGATTTCAAACGACTTGACGCGCGCGGTGAAATAAGGCTCCGTCTGTGTCATTTCCAACAGCTCAAAACGTTTTTTGCCCTGTATGATCACCGTAGTATTGCCATCAGGCATCTGAAGTATTTTGATGATGTAAGCGGTGGTCCCAACCCTGTGTAAGTCTTCAAACGACGGATCTTCCTGGGCGGCATCCTTCTGGGAGATCACGCCGATGATCCGGCTTTGCTTGTAAATTTCTCTGACCAGCTTTATGGATTTGTCACGGCTCACCGTGATGGGAATCACAACACCCGGAAATAAAACGGTGTTCTTGATCGGTAAGATCCCAAGTTCTTCAGGAATATCCTCAGCAGCCATCTGCTGTTCTTCCTCGGTAGAGAGAAGGGGAATAAATTCGCTGTCACCGTCAATATCATCACTGCCTATAAAAAAAGATTCCTTAAATAGCTTGCTCATATTTTTTTAAGTCAAAATGTCATTATAAATGTAAAAAAGTCAGGCTATGTCCTGGATTCAGGTGTTCTTTATATAGCCGGATGCTCTGCAATAGTCTTATAAACAGGCTGTTAACTCATGGTCTGCCTGTTCGGGCCAATTGCTTGTAAAAGACCCATACATGGAGATCAACCAACGTGCCATAAATGCACCATCTGGCAGCATTGTTGCGGATAACTTAAGGATTGCCTGCAACAGACAGCCCAAGAATCATCCCTGAAGTAAGCAAAGCCTGTGGTTATGGTTCCGGATGCTGACCGGCGGTACATCATGTCTTTCGGGGCAGTCGTTACGAATCACAGCAGCAAGGCGCTAACAGGTTACCATATTGGGAGGATAAACAACCTCCGCCGGTTACCCGGGATTGCCCCTGTGGCTATGGGTCAGAGTTTTCTAAAGGCTAAGGTATGATCAAACACATGCCTTAGTATTCTTTCCTCAACGCTGTCGAATTCTTTGTTTCTCCTGGCATACACTCTTTTGGCCACCTGGATGGCTTTGTCGATCTCAACGGTAGTGAATCCGGATACGCTTCCCCAGGAGAAAGAAGGGATGAAATTCCGCATAAATCCCGCGCCGAAGATCTGGGCATTAACCCCCACAACAGTACCGGTGTTAAACATGGTGTTGATGCCGCATTTGGAATGATCTCCCATGAAAGTGCCGCAGAACATCATGCCGGTACTTACGAAGCTGCCTTCAGCGTAGTCCCAGAGCCTTACTTCGTCGTAATTGTTTTTCAGGTTGCTGGTGTTGGTATCGGCCCCCAGATTACACCATTCGCCAATTACACTGTGTCCGAGAAAGCCGTCGTGGGCTTTGTTGGAATACCCGAAGATCACCGACGACATCATTTCGCCGCCCACTTTGCAGAACGGGCCGATTGATGATCCGCCGTAGATCTTGGCTCCCATGCGGACTACGCTGCCCTCGCCGATAGCGGCAGGACCTTTTATGAGTGCACCGTCCATGACGTGTGCGTTTTTGCCGACATACACAGGTCCTTCAGAGGCATTAATGAATGCCATATCCACCCTGGCACCTTCTTCAATGAAAATATTTCCGGGGTTAATGGTCCTGACGTGATCCGACAAAGGCTGGCTTTTCCTGCCTGCGGTGATTAACCGGTAATCTTCGGGCAGCTGTTGCTCGTTGAGTATGATGATATCACGAAGCTGAAAAAGTTTTTTGATACTGGTTTGGGTGTGGACAGGTTCTTCATCTTCCAGCATTTCAAGCTCAAGATTGTTGATGTCGCTGGCCTTAACCCTGTGAGCAATCAGGATATCGCCCGATATGAGGGTTTGGTTAGGTAAAAGCCGGTTAATCTCTTCCAGCAGGGTGGGTTCGGGAAATACACTGGCGTTGATCAGAATGTTGTCTTCTTCCTTTACCAGCGGATACTTCTCTGAAAGATACGGCTCAGTTAATGTTGACGTTTTCTTGTTCAGGTATTGCTCCCATTTTTCCCGCAGGGTAAGTATGCCCACCCTGATGTCCGCAATCGGACGAATAAAGGTAAATGGTAACAAATGATTACGTGCCTGTGCGCCAAATAAGATATAATTCATGGTTTGTCCTGTATGGTTGGTTCTTAAGCTGTTGTTTTGATGTTATAAAAATAGGTAAAAAAAACAAAAAAAAGCCCTCTTACAGGGCTTTTTTTGCATTTTAAGAAGAAAAAGAATTACTTATTCTCTTTCAGGTGCTTTTTGTATTTGGTCCTGAATTTATCCACACGCCCGGCGGTGTCAACAAGTTGCTGTTTACCGGTGTAAAATGGGTGCGAAGTGTGAGAAATCTCAAGCTTCACCAGGGGGTATTCGTTACCGTCTTCCCACTTAATGGTTTCTTTGCTTGTGGCTGTAGAGCGTGTCAGAAAGCTGTACTCGTTTGACATATCCTGGAATACGACAAAACGATAGTTTTTGGGATGGATATCAGGTTTCATCAGTCTGTGTGTTTGTTGTGATTTTTTTGCCGCCCGGTGGCAGCAGGATTATCTGTTGTTTTTTTCGGACTGCAAAGATAGTGTTTTTTTTAGAAAGTCAATATCCTTATTAAAGAATATTATTTTCCCTTTCGGGGAAGGTCCATTAATCCAGTTTATTCACAACCAGCCCGCTTCTCAGCTTGGGTTCGAACCAGGTGGTTTTGGGTGGCATGATGTTGCCGGTATCGGCAATGTCCATCAGCTGTTTCATAGTCACAGGATAAAGGGAAAAGGCCAGCTGCATCTCACCGCTGTCCACGCGGCGCTTCAGCTCTTCAAGTCCACGGATGCCCCCCACAAAATCAATGCGTTTGTCCGTACGGAGGTTTTTTATGCCAAGCACGGGTTCAAGCACCGACCTCGACAGTATGGTAACGTCCAGAACGCCGATGGGGTCGTTGTCGTCGTAGGTGTGCGGAAGGGCTTTCAAGGCATACCACTCACCGTCAAGGTACATGCTCATCACATGCAGGGCTCCGGGTTTAAAAGGGGTGGCGCCCATGTTCTGAATCTCAAAATCCTTTTCAAGCTTCTTGAGGAAATTTGCCTTGTCGAGGCCGTTCAGGTCTTTGACCACCCTGTTGTAGTCAATAATGGTCAGCTGGTTGTCAGGGAACAGCACAGCCATGAAATAGTTGTAAGGCTCCTGCCCGGTATGAGCGGGGTTTTGTTCTCTCTTTTCTTTACCAACGAGGGCGGCGGCAGCCGTGCGATGATGGCCGTCGGCAACATAGAAATACCGGACGTCTGTAAAAAGTTGCTCCAGTTTGCTGATCGTTGCATCGTTCTCGATGACCCAGAAGTGATGCCCGAAACCATCATCTGCAACAAAATCATAGAGCGGAGGAGCGGCTTCCACCACCTCTGCCACAATGGCATCAATGGCATCCACCTGGGGATACGTGAAAAAAACGGGCTCGGCATTCGCATTGGTAATGCGGACATGCTTCATGCGATCCTCCTCTTTATCTGGACGGGTGAGCTCATGCTTCTTAATAATGTCGTTCAGATAATCCTCTACACCGGCGCAGCCCACAATGCCGTACTGTGTCTTTTTGTTCCAGGTCTGTGCATAGACATAATAGTGCGGTTTTGTATCCCGGACCAGGTAGCCCTTGCTGATGAACTTTTCAAAATTCTCCTTCGCCTTGTCGTAGACCTGCTGCGAATACAGGTCTGTGTCTTCGGGAAGCTCGATTTCCGGTTTCACCACGCGCAAAAAGGAGTACGGGTTGTTGCCGGCTTCCTGTCGCGCCTCTTCTGAGTTTAATACATCATAAGGCCGTGAAGCCAGGTCTTTAACTAGTTCAGCAGGAGGTCTGTACCCCCTGAAAGGTTTTAAAATTGCCATTTTCGTTCAGTAATAATTAAAATATTTATAACTGTAATTATTCGCTTCTCAATTCAGATCAACAATATATTATTGAAATGAGGACAGGGGTGTTCAGTCAAACCGGGAATATCGTTTTGCAGAAAACCCCTGACTCCTGACGTTCAATCATGATTTGTTTTAAGCAAGGTGCAAATGATCCTGAGTTAATTCACTTTAAAGGTGTCATCGCCTTTCTCCAGGAAGTTGACGATTTGCGTGGCAGCGGCAATTCCTGCATTGATGTTGGCTTCTGCGGTTTGCGCGCCCATTTTTTTGGCGGTAAACACATAGCGCCCAGGATATTTTTCCTCGACCTCTCCGCGGCAATCCGGGGCAACATCCGAAAGATACACGAAATCGCTGCGCTCTTCCATAAGTTTCAGAAGGCCTTCCTCATCCATCACTTCCTTACGTGCGGTGTTCACCAGGGTGCCGCCTTTGGGCATGAGGTTCAGCAGGTCGTAGCCGATCGACTTTTTTGTTTGCTCGTTCGCAGGAATATTTAGCGAAATGTACCGGCAGGTGCTGTAGAGCTCTTCGGCTGACGCCAGGGGGGTGATCCCGTCTTTTTTGATATCCTCATCTTTCACAAAGGGATCATACGCATACAGTTCCATGCCAAAACCTTTGGCAATTTCCGCTACGAACTTGCCCACGTTGCCATAGGCGTGGATGCCCAGCTTTTTGCCGCGCAGCTCACTGCCTGACTTACCGTTAAAGGCATTTCTTACCTGGTACAGCATCATGCCGAAAGCGAGTTCCGCCACGGCGTTTGAATTTTGTCCGGGTGTGTTCATGGCCACAACACCCGCTTTGGTGCAAGCCTCCAGGTCAATGTTGTCGAAACCTGCACCGGCCCTGACGATCACCTTCAACGCTCCGGCTGCACCGATAATATCGGCAGTGGCTTTGTCGCTGCGGATGATCATGGCATCCACGTCGGCGGCAGCCTGCTTCCATTCGTCGGCTGAAGCATATTTTTCCAGCAGGATCGTTTCGTAACCGGCTTTGTCGAACACCTTTCGGATGCCGTCAACGGCTACGGGAGCAAATGGCTTCTCAGTTGCTATCAATACTTTTTTCATAATACAAACTTTTAAGGTTTATAGCTATGCGGCCGCAGAAACACAGGTTGATGTTGCCGGCATATTTGCTGTGCCGGAACGGCTTTAAAGCAAGTCAAAACGGTGATTCTGCAGCCGGTAATACAGTTAAATTTATTTTGCGTGTGTTTTTTCAAACTCCTGCATGACGTCAATCAGTGCCTGAACGCTCTCTTTTGGCATGGCATTGTATGTTGACGCCCTGAAGCCGCCTACCGACCGGTGGCCTTTGAGTCCGATCATGCCCTTGCCTGTGGCAAACTCCAGGAAGGCCTTCTCCAGCTCCTGGTA
The DNA here is from genome assembly GCA_031323845.1 of Bacteroidales bacterium. GTDB lineage: Bacteria > Bacteroidota > Bacteroidia > Bacteroidales > UBA7960 > PUPG01. The sequence continues at coordinate 28,755 of JAVIYP010000003.1, forward strand.
CTCGGGCTGCATCACAAAGCAGATGTTCATGATGGAACGGCTGTCGGCTGCAGCTGTGCCGACAAACAATTTGTTCCTGTTGATCTCGTCATAAAGCAGCGTGGCTTTTTCCTGGTTCATCTTCTGCATCACACCGACACCGCCCAGCTTCTTAAGCCAGCGGAGTGTTTCCATGCAGGTGTAAATGGGTAAGCACGGAGGGGTATTAAACATCGACCCGTTTTCGATGTGCGTCTCATATTTGAGCATGGTGGGAATGTAACGGTCAACCTTACCGAGCAGGTCATCGCGAATGATGATGAAGGTTGCACCGGCAGGGCCAAGGTTCTTCTGAGCACCACCGTAGATCATGCCGTATTTTGAGATGTCAACGGGGCGGCTGAAAATGTCCGAACTCATATCCGCGATAAGCGGCACAGGACTGTCATAATCCTCGAAGATCTCCGTTCCGAAAATGGTATTGTTGGTGGTGATGTGAAAGTAGTCGGCGTCGGCGGGAATGGTAAAGCCTTTGGGAATGTAGTTGAAGTTCTTGTCAGCCGAGGATGCCACTACGTCAACTTCTCCAAAGCCTTTGGCTTCCTTAATGGCTTTTTTCGCCCAGGTGCCTGTTTCCAGGTAGGCCGCTTTTTTATTCATCAGGTTATAGGGGATCATGCAGAATTGCAGGCTCGCACCTCCTCCGAGAAACAATACATGATAGTTGTCAGGAATATCCAGCAACTCTTTGAACAGCGCTACGGTTTCATCCATGACGGCCTGGAAATCTTTGCCGCGATGGGAAAGCTCCATTACCGACAATCCAATACCGTTGAGGTCTAACACCGCCTTTGCAGTGTTTTCAATTACTTCCTTTGCCAAAATTGAAGGTCCGGCACTAAAATTATGTTTTTTCATAGTGATGGTATTTTGATGGTTATTGAAAAATGTTGTTAAACATTGTAAAATGCGCTGCTGTCCTTACCAGTCCACCAAAGGGATCAAACCAACAAGGAAATCGTTTGAATAAAAAAGTTAACCGGAAAATTCTGGTTGCCCACTTTGTTGCAAGATGCAACTTTTTTTCCTAATTTACTGCAAAAATGGCAAAATAAAACAAGAGGCAAAAGAAAAACGTCAATTTTATTTTTCAAAGTATATCTTTATACCTGCAATCGTGCACAGCACTAACATGTAAACCTGGATTGGTAAGGTTTTTATCATGCATACAGTCGTTGCTCAGCGCATACATGCTTTTGTAAAACTTGGGGAAAGCCTCAGGCGCATTGCGGATGTTCTTTCGGAAGAAAACCACCCCGAAGTTCTTTCTGTGGGAGAAAGACATCTTTTTGATGTGAGCCTGAAGAGCGAACAGCTCAACCCCTGGTTCGCCCGCCGTGAAATTGCCCGCACATTCAGGGCCCTGGCTTTTATGCTTGGCAAAGATGCCCTGCACGAATGGGTCGGCAGATACCCGGCCTTCAGCAAAGGCTTGCCCCGTGAAAAAAAAGTGGCGGTCATCATGGCCGGCAATATCCCGTTGGTGGGTTTTCACGATTTTTTGTGCGTAGTCCTCAGTGGGCATGGCTTTACCGGTAAATTATCCTCACAAGACAGCCTGCTGCCGCCCGCACTTTCGGAACTGCTTGTCTCCTATCTGCCTGCGCTGCAATCCAGGATACGTTTTACAAACAATGATGTTGCAGAAGCGGATGCCATAATTGCCACCGGAAGCGACAATACCGCCCGTTATTTTGAGTACCGCTATGCGGATAAGCCCTGCATCATCAGGAAAAACCGCAATTCAGCAGCGGTGATCACTGGCCGTGAAACTATGGAGCAACTGCAAAGTCTCGGTGAGGATGTTTTTGCCTATTACGGCCGCGGATGCCGCAGCGTTTCCCTGATGATGCTTCCGGCATCATACGACATACAACGTCTTAAACAAGCCTGGTCTACCTGCAGTCATGTGCTGATGAATAAAAAGTACAGGAACAACCTCAGGTACAACCGTGCATTCTTTAATGCCGCCGGCAGGCCTTTTCACGACTTGCCGGGTTGTCTTCTGGTGAATGACGGGCGGCCGGATTCGCCGGTTTCCGTTTTGCACGCTTCTCAATATAAAGATATAGCTGAAGCGGAAGCCCGCCTGCACCTCATGCAATCGTCGCTGCAATGTGTGGTTTGCGCCGAGGACATCAACGCGGGTGAGGTGCCGGTTTGCAAACCCGGACAGGCACAGTACCCAAGGGCGAGTGATTATGCTGACGGGACAGACACCATGCTGTTCCTCTCAGGGCTTTAAAGGCGGTGCTTCACAACAGGCGGATGTTAGCCAGGCGCAGCACGGCCGGATATGTTCCGGCTGCCTGTGGGGTTTTTCTGCTTCAGGCTGTTGGGAACAGCTGGCGGCTGAAGCTGATGATCACCATCAGGAGGCTTACGGCAATGGCGATGCCTGCGGCAATCACAATGGAAGGAACATCCTGCTGCCGTTTCAGGATGATGCCTGTGAATGCCCATATAACGGCCAGTCCGGCGAATGGGTTTTCCAGCTTATAAACCACGGCAGCCGTGATCAGGCATCCCGCAGCAATCATTACTATTGTCCATACTTCATCCGGGATGCCCCATCCTCCCCACTGGTATTTGACCAGCAAGACCGTTACATTGGCAATGGTGGCGATGCAGATCCACCCCAGGTAAATACCGAAAACAGCCCTGCTTAGTCCTGCAGGGAAAGGCATCAGCTTCTGGTTGATGACCACAAGGGTGGCCAGCAGGGCGAGCATAAGGATCAGTGACCAGAACATGCGGTCGTAATGCCAGGCAAAGATCCAGGTGGCGTTCAGCACACAGCTCAGCGCAAAAAGCCAGCCCAGTGCAGCGATCATTTGCTTGTTTTCTTCACGGAACTGCAACAGGACGAAGACCATCAGCATCAGGTAAATAATACCCCAGATAGAGAAAGTGATGCCGGCCGGAGCAAAGAGGTTCGGATAGGCTGCGGATATTTGTCCGGTGGTTTTTCCGTTGATGGGCAAGGCATTGGCCAGGTAGTTTACAAAAACCATCAGTGCAAAGGCGAGAATGTTGATGTACTTGATTGGCATGGGATGTGTGTTTTGAATGCTTGAGGGTGTGTGACTGAATGTTGATGATGCTTACTCCGGTAATTCGACAACGGCCTCCTTGTCATCAGTAATCAGAACGGCATTGCCTTTGGGCGTGATGCCGTGCCCGAACTTGTTGGCCCATTGTCGTGTAAATTCGGCGCCAAACAGCAGGATCAGCGCCACATAGGATGTCCAGATCAGGATGAGGATGATGGCCCCTGCAGCGCCGTAAACGGATGCCGGGCTGAATTTGCTGAAGTACATACTGAGGCCGTATTGCCCTATGGCGAACAACACGGCAGTAAGGAATGCCCCTATCCACACCGATCGCCAGCGTATAATGGCATCCGGCAGAATTTTAAACATCAGGGCAAATAAGGTGGTGGTTACCAGCAATGAAAGGGCATAATGTGTCAGGGTTACCAGGGGTGAACCCAGCGTGGGCCAGTGCGTAACGAGCCAGTCGCCCAAAACAGCAAGTAAAGAAGTGACGATAAACGACACCAGCAGCAAAAAGCCAATGGCAAGAACCAGTCCAAACGACAGCAGCCGGTCTTTTACATACTTGAGAAAGGCTTGTTTTGGCTTGGGCATGACACCCCATATTCGGTTCAGGGAGAGTTGCAAGTGGTAAAAAACGGAGGTGGCCCCAAACAGCAGCAGGCCAATGCCGATAAGCATAGCCGTGGTTGAAGAGCCGGTTTGCGCAGCATTCGCAATCATGATCTCAACAGAGCGGGCGGTTTCCTTTCCGATCATGGCGCTGATTTGAGCCGACAGCTCTTTGGCTACGGCATCTTCGCCAAAAAAATACCCTGATATAACAATGATGATCAACAAGAGGGCAGGTAAAGAAAAAATGGAGTAATAGGCCAGGATGGCACTCTGACGCCAGGGACCGGCCTCATTCCAGTGAATGGCGGTCTTTTTTACAACCTCCCACAGGTCTTTTGTAACGTTTACGGATAGGCCCATCATTTTACTCTTTAAAGCTTAAAACTCACCCTGCCTGTTAAAAACGTATTGCAAGATATTTGCTCCCATTTGCAGCGCCTTCAGCCGCACCTCTTCTGGATTTCCGTGAACGGCCTGATCTTCCCACCCGTTGCCCAGGTCTATTTCATAAGTATAATACAGTACAAGGCGTCCGTCGTAAAAAATTCCGAAACCCTGCGGAGGCTTTCCGTCATGCTCATGAATTTTTGGCGGGCCATCAGGAAACGAAAAGGACTGATGATATATGGGGTGGGAGAAGGGCAACTCAATAAGTTCATGGTCCGGGAAAATTTTTTTCAATTCTCTGCGGAAGTAGGGATCAAGGCCATAATTGTCGTCAACATGCAGAAAACCGCCACCTGTAAGGTAATTTCGGATGTTCTGCGCCTCCTGCGCGGAAAAAACCACATTGCCATGCCCTGTCATGTAAACAAAAGGGTAATTGAACAGCTGGGAGCTCCCTGCCTCTACGGTGGCGATGTGCTGACTTATCGTGGTGCCAATGTGTTCGTTGGCAAAACGCACAAGGTTGGGCAGGGCCGTCGGATTGGAATACCAGTCGCCACCACCGCGATACTTAAGCGTGGCTATCTGGTAGTGCTGCGCCTGAATGCCCATTGGCAGAAAAAAGAGTAGGATCAGGATAATTTTCATGAGTTAATAATAACTTAGGTACTTTATTGTCTGTGTTATGATTGAATTTGCAGATGTGCAAATGTGCAGATGTGCAAATGTGCAGATATGCCATGTTTGCAGAAATTTTTCACTTTTCATTTTTCATTTTTCACTTTATTAGCTTTTGGCCTTTGGCTTTTAGCAAGAAGATCTGAAACGAGCTTCCGCCTTCGAGCTATCTTGTTTCCTTCGGGCTCCTAATCCTTCAAAAAGAAAAAACCAACAAATAAACGATTAAACGATTAAACGATTCAACAATAGTTTTCTGACTTCTGACCTCTGGCCTTCGACTTCAGACTTCCTGGCAGATTTCTCACTACGTTCGAAATAAACCTCTTCCCGGGAGATCATGATCTACGAAATGCTCATTTCATGAACTACAAAAGCCCGTTCGCGGTGTTCCACTGGATACAAAGCGCCAGGGCTGCCGTCTCGGTTCTTAAACGGTGAGCCCCCATGCTTATTGCCTTAAAACCACGATCCTGGGCCGCTGCAATTTCCGCTGCTGTAAAATCTCCTTCCGGCCCGACAAGTACCAGGGTGTTCCTGCCCGGCTCGCAGCTTTCTGACGTGCTGAACTTTTCGCCGCCGGCACAATGGGCGATCAGCGCAACTTCCGGCAATGGCTGACTGATAAACTCCGCCAGTGTATGCGCCGGGTTCAGCTTCGGCAGGTAAGCCCGGAGCGATTGTTTCATGGCCGCCACCATTATTTTTTCCAGCCGATGGGTTTTAAGCACACGCCGTTCGCTCTTTTCACAGATCAAAGGTGTGATTTCGTCCACCCCGCATTCCGTTGCCTTCTCCAGAAACCACTCAAAACGGTCGATGTTTTTGGTGGGTGCTACTGCAATATGAAGGTGAAAAGGCCTTTTTCCGAAGCCTTCCTGCCTGTGAACGATGGTTGCGGTAGTTTCCGCCGGGTGTACCTCAAGAAGGTGTGCCCTGCACCAGGTACCCCTTCCGTCAACAATACCGATCTCATCCCCGGGCTTCATACGCAACACCCGTGTGCAATGCCTGCTTTCATCGCCATCAAGGGTAATCACATCCCCGCTCAGATCCTTAACATAGAAAAGATGCATGATGCTCCGGTTATATATTATTCTCTGACTGCAACAAACCTTCTGCGTAAAGCTCCCGCAGCACGATCTCCGTCATTTCGCTCTGGAATGGAAACTCGTACCGCACATCCATTACATAGGCCTTGAGCCGCATCTTCAAAAATGAGCCTTTGGGTACAAGCACGTTACTGAATTCCACCATGATGGGTTTGTTCAGGTAAACATATTTCGACACCTGTGCGGCCTCAGTGGCTATGCGCCTCACATGTTTGGTGTCAATGCCCAGTGGAAGGAACAGCTCGGCCACCACCTGGCAGTTGTTTTCACCAAAATTTGCGTTTGAAATGGACTGGTTCATCATTTCTGAATTCGGAATGGTTACCACACTGTCGTCAGGCGTAACCACACGGGTTGACCTGAGTCCGATCTCAAGCACCTCTCCGTAGTACTTTCCGGATTCAATTTTATCACCGATCTGAAACGGTTTGTCCACAAGGATCATCAGACCCCCGAAAATATTTTTGAGGAAATCCTGTGAAGCGAAACCTATGGCCACACCAATAGAGGCAAAGAAAGCGAATACGGTTTCAACAGGCGGCTGCAGGATAAGGGTGATGATGATATACACCACGAATGACCACCCGATGATCTTTACCAGGGGCATGATACGCCTTATAGTGATCTTGTACCTTGGATGCCGGAGGGCAAACAGTGAAAAAATACCTGCGATGGCCTTTATAACGAAGTATCCTGCCAGGAGAAAAACCACCGTCCATAAAATTTTGCTCAGCGAAATGGCACTCCTCAAATCCGGTGGCTGGGTTATTTCGTCACGCAGACGTGGCGACCCGTTTCTGCCGGCTTCCGCCAGTTCCCCGTCGCCCGCCTCATAGTCGCTGTCGGGCAGTTTTTCTTTATCGCCGTTCGCTTCTTCAGCCGGCTGATCAGGCTTTTGATTTCCGGCGTTTGTGCCGGTGTCTGCCGGTAACACATCCGAAGTCATATTGACAGAAAGGGTATCATCAGCCACCGAAGCCCGGCTGAACAATTGAGCGGTGTGCAGGCAGAACAGCATGCACAGCAACAAAGACAGCATCATGGCCGGCACTCTTTTGCCGGAACTTTTTCCTATCATGAAACAAGTTGTTTCGGTCTTCATGATCTTATATAATTAGTTGCGTGTTATGTTTCAGTATATCAGATTCTTATCAAGCAATAGCGCCAGGCTTTGCCGGTACAGCAGGGGATGGATGCTGAACATGCCGTTGTTCTGTGTGATGATGCCGCGGTCCTTCAAACGCATCATCATCATAAATGCCTGTGCCTTACCTGTATTCATGATGTGTGCAAGCTCCTCTTCATTCAGGATCTCATGCAGTACAAGCGCGTGCAGCCCGAAGATGACCTCATCGGGCAGGTTGTAGATAAAACTCAGGTCAAGCGTGTCGAGCGAGTTCATGTACACCACATTTTCCTCCACTTTACTGCTGCTGTGCAACCAGAGCTGAAGGGCAAAGGAGATGTTCGACTGTGACAGACCATGTATTTTTTCAAAAAACTTTTCTCTCAGATGTAGTTGTTGTTCTTCCTCCGGCTTTTTGAGGAAGTTTCGGAGTTGCTGATCTTCTTTTGAAGGAAGAAAATGCAGTTTGTAGCCGCTGGCATTATGCCTGAGCATGATGATCTTCCGGACTTTCTCTGTTTCAAGGCTTTTCATTTTGATGAGCTGGGGGAAATAGCCGAACATACCGATCGCCTTGTCAAGAAAGGTGGCGGCATACAATCCGCAGCTGCACATCCAGAACACCTGTTTGCTTGTGGCACTGATGATCTCAAAAAGACGTTTCAGCAGTTGAAATCCCGCCGGCTGCCTCATGTAGAATAAATGCAGCTTGTCAACAAAAAGTACAAAAGGTGCGTTCTCCTCAACAAAAGCAAGGAACTCATCATAACCGGCAAAAGCCTGACCTCTCAAACTGTTTCCCAATAATTCAAAAAGCTGTTCTTCAGACTTCAGGCGTTTTTCAGGCAGGCATTGATAATACGAAGTGTCATCTTTCAGTGTTTCTGCAGAGAACATGTGCACAAAGGTGCTGATCCCGCTGCCTTTTTCTCCGTAAATCAGGGTTGCGGTAAATGAGCCCTCCTGCCATTTTTTGTAGGCATTGATGAGCATGTCCTTTTCTGTTTTCCTCGGAAAATAAAAAGCTGCATCGTCCAGCGGTTCATTGACAAACAGCCTCCGGTAAACAAAGGGCAGCTTTTGTATCCTGTCGTGATCACTGGCCAGAAAGTCCGACACTTCTATGGAAATGTCTTTCGAAAGCTTTTGCAGTCCCACGTAAGAACGCAGGACATTAATCATGGAGATCGACTTTTTCAGGCCCGCCCTGAAGAATACACGGCTTTTTTGCAGCGCGGTTTTTAAGACGGTTTTTATGGCAATGAGCACACGCTCCCTGTTTTTCAGGGCTTTTGTCCGCAGGATCCGGTATCTGATTTTTTCGACATGCGAATTGTCCGTGAGTTTTAGAAGTGCATCGTAGAGTTGACTGACGGTGTCGTCCACATCCTGTTGTATGGCCTCTATAAAATCGGTAAACCTTGCCGACAGTTCTTCATAGGTGTCAAGGGCTCTCTGTATCCCTGCTTTGGCTTCGGAAGCCAGTTCCTCCAGACCTGTGTCCTTTTGCTTCTCAGGCATGAGTAAAGCCGACTCCACATTAAACAGCACCATACGGCCGAGGTCCTGAAAACGCTCATCCAGGCTGTTCAGCTCCCCGATGCTTTTCATCCTGCACTGGATGATTGATTTGTTAAGGCCTCCGGCAATTTCAAATTCAATCAGCCGCCGCAGCGATATCCCTTCAAGTGCCTTATCTGCATAGGCCTTTCCGGGGTCAAAATCGCGTATCAATATCCGCTTCCTCGATTGAAGCGACAGCGCCTCACAAAGCTCGTCCTTAACACCGGTGATAAGCTCGGGAAACTCCTGCGCCACCATGCTTCGGCTCACCTCAGGAATGATGATGTTGTGTAAATTTTTTCCGGCACTATACTTAAGAGTCTGAAGCTCTTTAGTCAACGTGTCGGGATCGCTCCCGTGGATGTCTTTTTGCGATGCTGTAAGAAAGCGTTTTATGCGCAGCATTGCCTGGCTTACCGCTTTTTTCTTATCCTGGAGCCTGTTTTGAAAAACAAGGTTGATCAGCGCAGCATTGCCGGTCAGGATGTAGGCCTCCTGGTTGAACTTCCAGTCGTCGGCCAGAACGAAAAGGGTGTTTAACCTGCGGTTAACAGCAGTTACGTACCTCCTGCGGATTTTTTTTCGCCGGTGTTTGCGGTAAACCTCCGGACGTAATACGGCGGGCGACTCAAGTGTGCCAGCAATTTCAACCTGTTGTTCAAACAGTTTGTCAGTTGTGCGCAGTGCTTCCTTCAGGGACGGCCTGAGCTCTCTCCGGGCGGCTTCAATCTTTTCTTTGGTGGCATGAATGGCCGGGATGAGCTCCTCCCTGAACGTGCTGGTTACCTCTGCCTTTTGCTTGTTACGGTTGATGAGGTCCATAATGAGCCTGAAAAACCGCTCATCAGCCTGCCAGAGTTCGTTGGCCAGCAGTGTCAGGGTCTTCATGGCGTCATCGGCAACAGGTGCAAAGAGTGAGAACAGCCTGTTCTCATAGTAACGAAGCGTTAAGGAGCGCGCCGGGATCTTTTGTCTCCAAACCGGCGGTTGTTTTTCCTTTTTTCCAAGTTTTGTCCTGACCCACTTTCCCAACAGGTAATATCGCCGGTGAAGCGCATAAGAGCCGCGTTTCAGCGCCTTTATAAACACCGTGGAGCGAGAATCGCCCGGCAATTTCCGAAAGCGCTCCTCTGCCTGTGCGGTAAACCAAAAGGCTTCCATGTCGTGACAAAATGCAGCAATCTTGTCATCAAAATCTGAGAATAAAGTCTCCGGGGTGTGTTTTTCACGATGGCTCATCCAGCTTTCCAGCAAGGCCAGGATGCTTTTCCTGTGCTCCAGGTGGTCATTTATGAAACCTGTCTCCGTGCCGGGTGACCGGTAGTCTTCGAGTTTGTCAATCAGGTGTGTTGCTGACTCTTCGTATGCCTCAAGCAATGTTATCAGCGCTTTGAACCTATGGTCCAAAGGCTTCAGCAATGTGCCCGGAAGAAGATTATGCAGCTGCTCTTTGTGGGCTTTCAGCGTTTCCTGTATCATTCGAATACGATTATTTATGGTGAAGCAAGATAAGAAAAAAAGTTCAGGTGGATCATCCCTGTTTCAATGCTTTTTTTACCGGTCCGGAACCTGGCTTTTTCAACTCAGTACCATGTTTTCTAACCTGACCAAGACGACGCGCATTAGTTCTTCCTTGCCGTCCAGGAATTTCTGCGACTATGCTGCATGGCATTCTGAACATGATATCAAAGCATACTCAGGCGCAGGTTATTTTTCGACTATGGCTTCCAGCGGATACCTGCGCTTCGACCACCACATGATGCCGCTGCCGATCAGTAAGCTGATGATGGAGATGGTGAAAGCTGTGGTAAATCCCCAGATCTCATAGAACACAACCCCGATAACCGGTGCAAAAACAGCACGGATGGCCGTAAGCCCAAGGTGTATTGATTGATACATCCCGGCTTCTTCGGGTGTGCAGAAGTAGGCTGACCCTATGCTCCAGCTGAGCGCCATGGTGGCGGCAAAAACACTGTGAAACAAAATGTAAAAGATCATGGTGTGGTAAAACGTGATGTCCCAGAACACAACATAGCTGTCAATATACTGTGTGAGGATCAGGGTAAACAAATACAACGCCATGGCCAGGAACGACACTATGGAAAACTGCCGGGGATCAATGCGCCCGATAAGCCTGCCGAAGTAAGGCAGCATAAGGATGGCCAGCAGGTTGTAAGCATTTCGGTAAAAGGCAACACTGGAGTAGTTGAGCCCCAGACCGAACTCCCAGAACAGGATCATCACCGTAAAGGAGCTCATAAAGCCAAAACCGTAAAACATGAATCCGGCCTGAAAATGGCGGTAAGGAACGTTCCTGATCAGTATCGCCTTCATCTCATTGACCGATTGTTTTATTCCTTCCCACACCGAATATCGTTTTTCATCAGGGATGCTTTTGTCCTGGTACGGAATGAGCGAGAGGAGAGAGATGGAAAGCATTCCCAGCAACGCTGCCACGGGGAAGATATACACAAAAATGTAATGATTGGCATCCAGCGCCCAACCATAGGCAAAGGTCGTGATCATCAGCACCACCTTGTGTGCTGTGGTGGCTATACTATAAAGCCTGCCGAAGTTTTGGTGCGCGTAATTGTTTTTTAAGAAGAGGTTAATGCTTGGAAAAACAACCGGGTTGGCCAGGAAATATATCAGGAATATGGCCAGAAATATATAGTGGTAGATCGAGTCGCCACCCAGTTGTTCCGGACTGCGTGGAAACAGAAACAGCAGCAGCAGGGGCAGACGGGTAATTAGCGCCGTTCTCCGCAGCAGCCTTTTCTTGTTTTTTATCCTTTTCAGGAAGGTGTTAAAGAATACCAGCAATAAAAAAACCAGTGTGGCAAACTGAAACAGCATGCTTACCTGGTAGCTGGAACCCATCAGGCTCTTTACAAAAACAAATTCGTTGAGTGCAATCAGACCGGCCAGTATGCCTTCAATGACCGAATAGGAAAAGTGCAGGGCAAAGGTTTTCCGCTCCCTGTTATCGAGTTGTGACAGACGAAATATATCTTTTCCCAAAGGCATCTTGCAACAACTTATGGTTGACCCTGCAAAGTTACACGTCTGAGTCAGGATTTGATGGAATTCCGGCTCAGGGCATTCAAAAAAACACTTTTTCAGCACACAGGCGCATGATCATGGAAGTCGGAGGCCGGAAAATTATTGTTGAATCGTTTATTTGTTGAATCGTTTGATCGTTGGTTGGGCTGCCGGCATCCTGCGAGCTTGCTGCTTCATGCAAAACAAAGGAAGTAATGAAGATGTTTCAGGATATTTAAAAAAAAGCGTATTTTTATGGGATTGCAAAAATGGAAAAACTATGAAAAAACTATGCTTCTTATTAATGGTCATTGCTCTCGCTTCCTGCAGCATGCCGGGTCCCGGAACGGTAACGGTCACGGGGGTTGTTGAAAACCCGACAGGCACGGAGGTAGAGGTCTTTTACTATAAGGATTTCATTACCAACTCCATGGAAAAGCTTGTTGTGTCTCTCGATGAACACAATGCCTTCTCCGCTACCCTGCCTCTGACGCAAGCTGAATTCGTGTACGTCAGCATTCCGCGGCGCACCTTCATGCTGTATTTGAAGCCGGGTGCAAAAACGCACATGTTGTTTGATGCCTCCGACCCGGAAAACATCCCTGTTGTCAGCGGTGATTTTGAAAAGGAAAACAGCTTCTTTCTCTCTTACCGCATGCTTGTCGGACAGAAACACTCGCATTCCGATGTTTTTTCGATGATGCAGGAAGCTGAAGAAGCCCTGGAGTTTAAGGCGTATGTGCAAGGTATTTACGACGAACGAAAGCAATTTTTAACGGAACATCCCTTATATGCTGAACTTGACCGGGATTTTGTCCGTCATTTCGAACTGGACATCCTGTATCAAAAGTATTTCTATCTGATGCAGTATGCTTCTGTGCTGGAGTTCCTGTTTGAACCCGATGTCATGCCGGAGTTAACAGATGAGTTTTTTGCTTTTCTTGATGATGAGAACCTGTTCAGCGACAAACATACCCTTTCACGGCAGTATTACAACTTCCTGAACCATTACCTGCGTTACAAAATGGCCATGCTTGCCGATGACGACGATGACAGATCGCGCCAGGTCACCCAGTTTGATCTTGCCACAGAGCTGTTTTCCGGCAAAAGTCGTGATCTTGTGCTTGCTGATGTGGTGATTTCGGCGCTCAGTTTCGGTGATTTTGAGGAAGCGATCGGTCTTTACCGGCGCTTTTCTGACATGCGTCCGTCAGGTGATGTTGCCGCGATTGTCCTGGCAGAATATACGGCCCATCAGGCATTGGCTCCCGGCAAGCCTGCGCCGGCCTTCACGCTGACTGACATTGACGGACAGGAAGTGTCGCTGGATGATTTTCTTGGGAAGGTTGTATATCTTGACTTCTGGGCAAGCTGGTGCGGACCTTGCCTGCAACAGATTCCGCATGCCAAAGAGCTGAAGCAGCGTATGGCCGGCCGTGATGACCTTGTGTTTTTGTACATTTCCGTAGATACCGACCAGCAGGCCTGGCGCAACATGGTTGCCGACCGCGACATCCAGGGCGTGCACCTCAACGTGCCCGGCTTCAGCCATGAGGTCCCGCAAAGTTACAACCTGAAAGGCGTACCAACATTTTACCTGATAGGACGGGATGGAAAAATAGCTGATAACCGACCGCCCAGGCCAAGCCAGGAACGTATCGATGAGGTATTGATGGCCGCCCTGGAACAATAATTTTCAAAAACCTTATGAAAAAAATATTGATTTTTTTTGCGTCCGCACTCTTGCTGGTCGCCTGTCAACTGCCTACTTCTTACCACCTCGTTCAGTTCAGCGGAGCACTGGAGAACCCGCCGCCGGAGGCACCGGAACTGGATTTTTTCAGGGATTATCTGAACAACGACCGCAGCATTGTTGCGCTGGACCTTAATGCCAGGGGCGCTTTCGCCACTACCTTTGAAGTGCCCGGGCCGGTTATGGCCACGCTGACCATCGGCCGTTCCAGGCTACCGGTATATCTTGAACGGGGCTATACGCTGCATCTGAAAGGAGATGCCTCCAGCATCGATTCCAGCCTGGAGTTCACAGGCGAAGGCAGTGCCGAAAACAACTTTCTGACGGCTTACCGTCGCGAGATAGAATCTCAGATCACCGGCAGCCTTTTGCAAAATGCCGCCAGGGACCTCGACCCCTCCGGCTATAAGCTGTTTGCCGACAGCATTGCGGGGCTTAAGCTTGACTTTTTCCGCAATCACGTAGCCTATTCCTTGTCGGGTAAGGGTTTCAGGACGTTCTTTGAAACCGGTGTCCTTTATGAAAAGTATCAGATGCTGCTCAACTACCCCACGCTTCATCAGCGGTTGCATCCCTCCGGAGAGAAACCGGTGCTTCCCGCTGATTACTATGACTTTCTGAAACAAGCACTCCAACACGACGATCAACCGCTAAGCAATCTGGTATATACGAACTTCCTGCTTTCTTACCTAGATTATAAAAAAGAAGGATATGAAGGCGGTTTTGACCGCTTGTCGCGTCATGAGGCCAACTACCTGCTTGCGGGAAGGTATCTTTCGGGCCCTCCCAGGTATTACATACAAGCGCTCTCCGTCAGTCGTGAAATGCATTCGGGTAACCTCGGACTTGCCATGTCGCTTTACGAGGATTACATGGAGCACAGTCCTGTGGCTGAGTACAGGCAAAGCCTGGCCGGTGCCCTGGATGTCATTACATCGCTTTGGGCCGGCAATCCTGCCCCAGGTTTTGTGATGACCGACATCGAAGGCAACACGGTTTCCTTACATGATTTTTATGGGAAGGTGGTGTACCTGAAGTTCTGGGCAAGCTGGTGCGGCCCGTGCATGCGTCAGGTGCCACCTGCGGCTGAACTGAAGAAGCGCCTGGCGGATGAAGAAGACCTGGTCTTCCTTTATGTCTCAATTGACAGGGATGAGGAAGCGTGGCGCAGTGCGGTCGCACGCCATGGCATAACAGGCGTGCATATGCGCACCCCCGGCAGGGAGCGCGGTGTACCGGCGCTGTATAATGTCCGCTGGATCCCCACCTTTTACCTCATCGGACGCGATGGCAATATATACGATCACCGGCCGCCTTATCCTGATAACCCCGAACTGGATGCCGTACTCAGATCGGCACTTCATCAGGACCCTTAACATGCTTTCTTAAGTAGGTTAAGCCAGCCTGAATCCTGTTTGTGAAATTGTTTTTAAGACAACAGAGCCGCAGCTGCCTGTTCTGACGGTATACGCCTGAAACTCCCTTCGTGGCGGGTACTCGTCGCGGAACAGCTCAAACCGCTCAGGATGTGCTTTTAACAATTCGCTGTCGTGATGGATGTCATAAGTGTGCAGGAACAGCCGCCGCATGATATGTGTCGGATCCTGGGAATTCGGGTCAGCATGGATCACAGGATTTTCGGGTTCGGGTAATGTTTCGGGAAACCACGTATCAAGGCCAAGTCCGAAAAACCGGCTTACCGCCCTAACCGCCATGGCCGTGCCCATTGCTTTTCCATCGGCGGAATAGCCTGCTATGTGCGGTGTGCCGATGGTTGCCGCCTGCAGCAACTCTATATCTATACCGGGCTCCGATTCCCAAACGTCGAGAACAGCACCACGAATTCGTTCCCGCAGCAATGCATCGGTCAATGCGCGCGTGTCAGCCACTTCGCCGCGTGCCGTGTTGATGAACCAGGCACCGCGTTTCATCCGGGAGAAAAAAGCTGCATCAGCCATGTGATGGCTTTTATCGGGACCTGTGTAATAGAGCGGCATGTGCATGCTGACCATGTCAGCCTTCGCGAGTAACGTCTCCAGGTCCACGAAACCCTGTTTCCCTTCCATCCGCTCCCGCGGCGGGTCGTTGATCAATACGCGCATCCCCAGGGCGGAGGCCAGACCGGCAACTTTTTTGCCTACATGTCCGGCACCGATGATCCCAAGAACATAATCGCCGAAGCTTTTTTGATCATGCTCAGCAATTAACGCCAGGGCCGAGGCAACATACTGCATCACCGAGCCTGCATTACATCCCGGCGCATTGCTCCAGCGAATGCCGGCCTTTTTGCAATATTCCGCATCAATGTGATCGTGGCCGATGGTGGCAGTGGCAATATATTTCACGCGGGTGCCGGCAAGCAATGCCTCATTACAGTGAGTCCGGGTACGGATGATCAGCGCATCGGCATCCATGATCGCCTCACGGGTAAGCTGAGCAGCAGGCAAATGCCTCACCTCTGCGAAAGGCTCAAGCACACCCCGCAAAAAAGGGATCTTACTGTCGGCAACAATCTTTGGCATGTACGCTTTTTTCACAAAACAAGAATTTAATCCTTAATGTTATAAGCGGTCTGTTTATAACCCTGTCATTCCGCCTGCATGGCAAAATACCGTTCGATTTCCTCCAGGGAGTCGTTTGGCAGTTGCAGATCCCGGATTATCCTGCCTTTCTCCAGAAGGATGATGCGGTTACACATCCCCGTGATGTGATTCAGGTTGTGACTGGAAATAAGCATGGTTGTTTTGCGGACCTCATTATCCTGCTGCAACATCCGCCTGATCAATATCTGCGAACTGGGGTCAAGGTAATTGAAGGGTTCATCCAGGATCAGTAATCCAGGACGCGTGATCAGGGCGGCAACAATCCCTGTTTTTTGCTTGTTTCCTGACGACAGCTGGCGGATGTATTTTCTTTGACCAACGATCTCATCGGTTAAAAAGCGCTTGTAAGGGACCAGCGCTTCTTTGATTTCAGCTTCGGAGAATCCGTAAAGACCGCCGGTAAACGTAAAATACTCTTCCGGGGTCATGAAATCAATCAGGAAGCCTTCATCAAGATAGCTTCCGGTAAAGTCTTTCCACCGAGCGTTTCCGGCAACTGCACCCTGGTTCACGTGAATGGTGCCGGCGTCGGCCTCGATCAGGTCAAGCATCAGCCTGAACATGGTGGTTTTCCCGGCACCGTTGTTCCCGACAATTCCGCACAGCTGTCCCGGTTCAACATGCAGGCTGTCAATGTCGAGGGCAAGCTGATGTCCGTATTTTTTCTGCAGTCCGGAGATGTTTATTTCGATCACAATGAATGGGGTTTACGGGTTAAAGATCAGGTTAAGGTTATGCATAAACGTCAGTTATTTCTCCCGGTATTTGGCCAGCTGGCCGTATTTTTTTTTGTTGAACTTTTTTACCGCACCCCTTAACCAGACCGTGTGTGTTGCAATGCCAGCCAAACCTGTAACACCAATGATCAGGGATATGGCCGTTTCAAACCGCAATGGCAAAGCATAGGCAACCACCATGAGGGGAATATATGAAAGCATCACCAGTAAGATGAAAACAAACTGGGTGCCGCTGGTGCCCTCCATGTTGAAGTATGCTTTTTTGTCGGGATCAATCCGTGTACTGTAGCCGATACCGGCACGAAACAGTATGGCGAAAACCGGTCCTGTTACGTAAAACATAAAAGCAACTAACGGTAATATCAGCTCAGGTCTGATAAAATACAGAAATGGGGTTATTATTATTGTTTGAAGGACCGCAAGTGTGAGATAAAAGTAATATTTTGACCGGATCATGGCGTACAGGTCGATTTTCGTTGCTGCGATATAGTCAAAGAACCTGCTTTCCCACGAGTAAACAAATTGCAGGTGGAAGAAGCCGTATCCCCCTGCAAACATCAGGAAAAAGAACATATACGTTTGCAACAGGTCCTCCTTCGCGTAAAGCACAAAAAAGATGACAAAAACAATGCTGAGTGGCCATTGCCTGAAGCCTTTTGCAGTGCGCTTGTTGCGGTTTAGGAGGCGCCACTCCAGCAACCAGTAATTGCCGTATGCAGGAATGCTTTGAAAAAAAGTTTCAATCCGGCTTTTGGTGGCCGTTTTGGAAGTACCGGAATGGGTATGAAAACGGTACATTGACCGGCCCAATTCCTGGGCGGTTAAACTTTGAAACATGCCGATGATGACAGCAGCGGTCAGAAAAAACCACGGATTGCCCTGCATGAAGTTGCTGCCGACGTACAATGAGACGACAAACACGGAATCCCTGTAAAGAAGCATGGCGGCTGCAAGTACCAAAACCGGTAGTATCAGAAGCGCCTTAAAGGTCAGGGAATTGTTGCTGCGGGTTTTTATAAGCATGATGAGGGTGTGGTTGATGCTTCCCAAAAGAAAACAGCCTGCCAACAGCAGCCAGAACGCTTGTGGCTGACCTGTGATCAGCAGGGTACGGAAAAAAAACGGAAGCAGCAACGCAAACAGGTAAAAATTATAGATGTTTAACCACGACCTGGCTAAGATGATTCGTATCAGCACTTGTCTTTTTACCGGCAGGTGAAGGTAGGGCTGAACCTGTTGCATGGGCACTTTCTGCGTGAAAAAGCGTATCACAAAATCAGCTGCATAGATGAGCAACAGCAATGATAAAAAGGCATCCATCACCGCCAGATCCGGGAAGATGATCCGGAGCCACCCCGGCAGCATCATTCCCAGTCCGAGCATGTAAAACATCGTTATGATGCCTAAAAAAGCAAGGAATGTTTTGGTGCCGAGGCTGCGTTCAAAGTGATGCGACCGGCGGAACCCGAGCCATATATGGTGCAACAGCGTTTGATACATTATAATGGTCAATGAGATGGTGCAAGTTTACACATTTTTTTCTCAATCATAACTGTTGATTTGCTTAGCGGTTCAATCTTTGGATTTATTGACGAAAAAGCAGGTGTTTAATATGTTTACGGAAAAATAAAACAAAATGTAGTATTACGGTGTTGTCTTGATGACAGTTGTTTTGTTATCTTTGTTTTTCAGTAACATAAATGATTTATAATGCACATTACCCGGAGAGAAACCTTTAACGCTGCGCATCGCTTGTTCCGGTCCGAATGGAGTGACGAGAAGAACCTTGAGGTATTTGGCAAATGCTCCAATCCGAACTGGCACGGGCACAACTATACCTTATATGTAACCGTAAAGGGCAGTGTGAGCGAGGAGACCGGTTTTGTGCTGAACCTGAAAACTTTAAGCAAGATCATTGATAATTTTGTATTACAGAAGCTTGATCACAAAAACATCAACACTGAAGTGGATTTCATGCACGGAAAGCTTGCCTCCACCGAAAACCTTGCCAAAGGGATCTGGGAACAGCTGGAGCAACCCGTCAGAGACCTTGGTGCACGGTTGTACAAAATCAAGCTTGAGGAAACGGAGAAAAATCATGTTGAATATTATGGCCAAGAATAATGGTTCACAAACAAAAAAAGTAAACACCTAAACTTTCACATCATGTCATCAGAGATCAACCGCGATATGGTCATTGAGAATAAAATGGACGATTACGAAAAAATCGACCAGTACAATCCGAAAAAAATTCAGGAGCTTTCATCACACTACAAGGAAATTCTCAAGCTTGTAGGGGAGGATCCGGATCGCGAAGGTCTGGAAAAGACACCGGAGCGTGTAGCCAAGGCCATGCAGTTCCTGACACACGGCTACGACCTTGACGGTTCGGAAATTCTGAAGTCGGCCATGTTCAGGGAAGATTACAAACAAATGGTCATTGTCAAGGATATCGAGATCTACTCGATGTGCGAACATCATATGCTTCCTTTTGTGGGCAAAGCCCATGTTGCCTACATCCCAAACAAATACATTGTAGGTTTGAGCAAAATACCGAGGGTCGTTGATGCCTATGCCCGCCGGCTGCAGGTTCAGGAACGCCTTACCACACAGATTAAGGACTGCATCCAGGACACTCTGAAACCCCTGGGTGTTGCAGTGGTCATTGAGGCGCACCACTACTGCATGATGATGCGCGGGATACAAAAACAAAACTCGGTTACCACCACGAGCGATTTCACAGGGGCCTTTCTTACCGATAAAACCAGGGCCGAATTCATCCATCTCATCGGGTCGAACCTTCACTAAGGGCCTAAAGAAGAGGCTTTTGGGGCGTAAAAGCACCCGGTTGGACATCCCAACAGAGAAACAGTTTAATGTATTTCGCCTTCACACCTGTTCCGCTTTCGCGGGAAGCTTGGGCAAGGCTGAACTCCGGCTTCTGACTGTGGCATCAGGCATGTCAGCATAGCGGTTCCCGTTTTGTCATCAGGACAAAGGCACCGCCTGTCTTGCTCTATGTTTTTCATTTGTCTGTGTGTGCTTTCGAATGAATAAATTTCATGTACATTTGCAGGGAAAATTGTTAACATAAGTAAACCACAGTTATTATGAAAGCATATGTATTTCCCGGTCAGGGCGCGCAGTTTGTCGGTATGGGTAAAAACCTTTATGAAGACAATGCCGGGGCAAAAGAGATGTTTGAGAAGGCCAATGAAATCCTGGGTTTCCGGATCACCGACCTGATGTTTGGTGGCACTGACGAGGATTTGCGGCAAACCAACGTTACCCAGCCAGCCATTTTCCTTCATTCGGTTATTCTGGCTCACACCCTTGGGGCTGATTTTCAGCCGGATATGGTTGCAGGCCACAGTCTGGGAGAGTTTTCTGCCCTGGTGGCTGCAAAGGCTTTATCGTTTGAAGATGGCCTGGTGCTTGTGTCAAAAAGGGCAGGAGCGATGCAGAAAGCCTGCGAAGTGAAGCCCTCTACCATGGCAGCCATCATCGGACTGGAAGATAAGGTGGTGGAGCAGGTTTGTGCCGGTATCTTTGATGTGGTTGTTCCTGCGAATTATAACAGTCCGGGCCAGTTGGTAATATCCGGCACCATACAGGGTGTGGACGTTGCCTGCGAAAAGTTAAAGGAAGCTGGTGCCAAACGCGCTCTTCCGCTGAAGGTGGGAGGGGCCTTTCATTCACCTCTCATGGAACCCGCCCGGCTGGAACTTGCCAAAGCCATCAACGAAACCGCATTTAACGTACCCGTTTGTCCGGTATACCAGAATGTGGATGCTCAACCTTATACAGACCCTGAAAAGATCAAGGAAAACCTCATCGCTCAGCTCACAAATCCCGTCCGCTGGACACAAATCTCTGAAAATATGATCCGTGACGGGGCGAAGGTGTTTGTTGAAGTGGGCCCGGGTAAGGTGTTGCAGGGTCTGGTCAAAAAGGTAAACCACGAGGTTGACGCTTACAGCGCTTAGCAGATGTGCAGATGCGCAGATGTGCAAATGTGAAGATGTGCAGGTGTGAAGATGTGAAGCTGTAAGGATGCTGAAATAAAACACAGAGCGGATGGCTGTCACTTATATATTGTTTGTGCTTGGTTTCATCCTTTTGGTGTATGGTGCCAATTGGCTGGTTGATGGAGCGGCATCCATAGCCCGCAGATATCAGATTTCGCACGTGGTGATCGGCCTGACCATCGTCGCACTGGGCACTTCAGCACCGGAACTTGTCGTAAACCTCATAGCCAGTTATCAGGGTACTGCCGATGTAGCTCTTGGCAATATTCTCGGAAGCAACATCTCCAATATCTTTTTGATCCTGGGCATTTCTGCCCTGGTGTTTCCCCTAGCAGTCAACAGAAATACGCTCTGGAAAGAAATCCCCTTTGCCCTTGGCGGTGCCGTGCTCTTTGGCCTTTTGGCCAATAATCTGATCTTTGCATCCTGGAGCGACCCTCGAATAGCACGTGTTGATGGCCTGGTGCTGATCCTGTTCTTTCTCTTGTTTATGGTGTATACGTTTTCCATTGCCAGAATAAAGGGCCGCAGTATCCACGCGGAGTATCAGGTGAAAGAGTATCCGGTAATGCTGTCCATGCTAATGATTGCGGGAGGAATGATCACGCTTGTCCTTGGCGGTCGCTGGATTGTCAGCGGTGCTGTGTCCATTGCTGCCGGCCTGGGCATGAGCGAAGCCGTGATCAGCCTGACGATCGTTGCCATCGGCACCTCGCTGCCGGAACTTGCAACCTGTGTTGCCGCCGCCATGAAAAGGAATGCCGATATTGTGATCGGCAATATTCTGGGATCCAATATCTTCAATATATTCTTTGTGATGGGGACCAGTGCCCTGGTCAGGCCCCTGGCCTTTAACCAGGTCATGAATTTTGACGTGCTGGTGGGAGTATTTTCCGTGTTATTGCTGTGGATCTTCCTGGTAATATCCCGGAGAAACACACTGACCCGCTGGCAGGGTGGTCTTTTCCTGGTGCTTTATGTGGCGTATATTGTTTTTTTGATAACAGGGTGAAACAATGAACACGAGTGCACCCTTAATGCCAACAAGCTTAACTTCCGATTTCTAAATTCCACCCTCTGGCTGTACACTGTTGTCAACGACGTACATATTGTTGTTCGTAATACTCCTGGTAGGCACCCGAAGTAACCCCGCGAAGCCATTCTTCGTTGTTCAGGTACCAGTCAACGCATTTTCCGAGACCGGTCTCAAAGTTTAGTGATGGCTTCCATCCCAGTTCATCCTGAAGTTTGGATGCGTCAATGGCGTAACGCAGATCGTGTCCTGCCCTGTCTTTCACATAAGTGATCAGGCCTTCGGATGTGCCCGGGTCGCGGCCGAGCTTTTCATCCATTATCTTGCATAGAAGTCTGATCAGATCAATGTTTTTCCACTCATTATGTCCGCCGATGTTATAGGTCTCTCCGATAGTACCTTGTTGTAAAATAAGATCAATGGCCTCTGCATGGTCTACAACATAAAGCCAGTCGCGTACATTCTCCCCTTTGCCATAAACGGGCAGCGGTTTTTTATTGATAATGTTATTGATGAAGAGCGGAATGAGTTTCTCAGGGAATTGATTTGGCCCGTAATTGTTGGAGCAGTTTGAGATCACAACAGGTAATCCATACGTATGATGGTAGGCCCTGACAAAGTGGTCGCTTGACGCTTTGGAGGCTGAATAGGGGCTGCGCGGATCGTAAGGTGTTGTTTCGGTGAACAGTCCCTCGTCACCCAAGGAACCATATACTTCGTCGGTGCTTACATGGTAGAAGCGTTTGCCTTCCCATTGATCCTGCCAGTAGTGTTTTGCTGCATTCAGCAGGTTTACCGTTCCGGTAACGTTGGCATGAACAAAATCCATAGGATTTGCAATGGATCGGTCAACGTGCGATTCTGCCGCAAGGTGTATCACTTTATCAAAACGATACTTTTCAAAGAGGGCAAACACAAATTCGCCATCCACAATATCGCCTTTTACAAAAACATAATTCGGCTTATTTTCGATGTCGGTCAGGTTCAGCAGGTTACCGGCATAAGTAAGCTTGTCGAGGTTGACAATGGTGCTTTCGGGATACTTGTTGACAAAGAGCCTAACGGTGTGTGATCCGATAAAGCCGGCACCTCCGGTGATCAGGATTTTGTTCATGTGTTTATAATTTAAAAACTATATGTTATTTAGCTATTTTTTTGGTGTTATTAAACTGCCCTTTCATGGCGATCCGTTTCCACCGTTCCAGCCTTAAACTTTAAACCTCAAACCTTCAACATCTAACTTCTAACCTCTAACTTCTATAATACCTGCTGCCAGGTTTTGCTCCCATTTCCAGGCGGTGTCCATCATAACATCAAGTCCTTTTTCAGCCTTCCAGCCAAGCCTGATGTTGGCCAGGGTAGTGTCTGCCCACACCTGTTCGATATCACCGGGCCGCCGTCCGCTGAATGTCCGGTTCAGCTTAACACCACTGACCTTCTCAAAAGTGTTTATGGCCTCAAGGACGCTGTAACCGGTGCCGGTGCCAAGGTTAAACACCTCGTAGGGATCCTGGCTGATCTTCCCAAGCATCCGCTCAACAGCCACCACATGCGCCCTTGCCAGATCTCCAACGTAGATATAATCCCTGATGCAGGTGCCGTCGGGAGTGTTGTAATCGTTGCCGAACACCGTCAGCTTGTCACGCTTTCCAATGGCAGTCTGGGTGATGTAAGGGACCAGGTTGTCGGGCACACCGATGGGCAGTTCACCGATCAGGGCACTCTCATGGGCGCCGATGGGATTGAAATACCGGAGTGAGATGGCGGTTACCGGTTTTTGCCGTACCGTGTCGCGAATGATCTCTTCTGATATCTGCTTGGTGTTTCCGTAAGGTGAGATGGCCGCTTTTACCGGTGCCTTTTCAGTGACCGGCAGTTCATCAGGCTGGCCGTACACGGTGCAGGAAGAGGAAAAAACCAGGTTGCGTGTGTCCAGGAGCTGCATGCACTCAAGTAGGTTGATCAGGGAAACAAGGTTGTTGCGATAGTATTTGAGCGGCTCGTTAACCGATTCACCTACAGCCTTGTACGCTGCAAAATGTATGACGCCCCGGATGTCGCGGTGCTGCCTGAAAAACGCTTCCAGCGACGGCAGGTCGCACATGTCGAGCTTCTCAAATAGCGGCTTCTTACCCGTGATCCGGCTTATCTGCTTCACAATAACCTCCGATGAGTTCGAAAGGTTATCAATGATCAATGCATCAAAACCGCTCTTTTGCAGCTCCACAACCGTGTGTGAACCGATATATCCCGTTCCGCCGGTTACCAGAATCTTGGGTCGCATAATGATAATGTTCTCAATGATATAACGTCTGGTGTTTTTGCCGTCTGTATGATTGGTCAGCTCAGTAACCTGGGCATTCCTGTTACTCCGGAAACACACTGTATGCCGGTCGTCTTCCTGTTGATTTTTTGATGGGTCGGACGGCAGTTCAGCACCGGGGTGCTTTCAAACATCTGGCTAATATAAACAAAAAAAACGTCAAAAACTCCAGTAGTTCAGTGTTTTGATCTTGTTACGGTAAATCCCCTTAATGTCAATAAGGATGCCGTTTCCATTGTCTTTAAGGATGGTTTTGAAATATTCTTCCGTCAATTCAAGGTAGGGCTTATGGTTGACGGCCACAACAACGGCATCGTAGTTTCTGTCGTAGTTGTCAACCAGGTCAAAACCATATTCTTCCTGGACCTCTTTTGGATCAGCAAACGGATCGGTAACATCAACGTGCACGCCGTAGCTTTGCAGTTCCGAGATCAGGTCGGCAACTTTTGAATTCCGGATATCAGTGACATTTTCCTTAAAGGTGGCACCCATCACGAGCACTTTGGTGTCGAGGATGTTTTTTCCGGCGGCAATCAGTTTTTTTACGAGCTGTTTAGCTGCATAGAACCCCATGGAGTCGTTGACGAACCTGCCCGAATTAATCACCTGCGGGTGATACCGGAACTCTTTTGCCTTGTATACCAGGTAATATGGGTCAACACCGATGCAGTGCCCGCCAACCAGCCCCGGGAAGAACTTAAGGAAATTCCACTTGGTGCCGGCCGCTTCAAGTACATCATACGTATTGATGCCCATGCGGTTAAAGATAATTGACAGCTCATTCATCAGCGCAATGTTCACATCTCGCTGGGTGTTTTCAATGATTTTGGCCGCTTCGGCTACTTTGATGGTGGCGGCCCTGTGTACGCCTGCCTCTATGATGAGCTCATATGTTTTTGCAATATTTTCGAGAGCAAGATCATCACAACCCGAAACCACTTTCATGATGCTGGTGAGGGTGTTGACCTTATCTCCCGGATTGATCCTTTCGGGAGAAAAACCGACTTTGAAATCTTTTCCGGCGGTTAAGCCCGACAGTTCTTCAAGGATAGGAATGCAGTCTTCCTCCGTACAGCCGGGATACACGGTCGACTCGTACACCACATAATCTCCCTTTTTAAGGATCCTGGCCACAGACTTTGTGGCTGACAGCAGCGGCCGCAGGTCGGGCAGGTTATGGCTGTCGATGGGCGTAGGCACGCCAACAACATGGAAGGCCGCCACGGCCAGATCCAGCGGATTTGTGGTGAACTCGATGTCGCAGCCCTCAAAGGCTTCCGAACTTAACTCGTGATTCGGGTCAATGTTGCGACGCATCAGCTCCACCCTGTCCTCACGGATGTCGAAGCCGATTACCTTTATTTTCTTTGCAAATTCAAGTGCTATGGGAAGCCCTACATATCCAAGGCCCACCACGGATAGCACCGCCTCTTTTTTGATTAGTTTTTCGTAAATATTCATTGGTTAATGTAATTTTATTGATTGAGGTTTTACTATCTGTTATGATGAAATGGTTACTGTTTTTTTGAAGCGTCAGGAAGCAGGTTCGGGATTTTCCTTATACACACGTTGGTCTTTAAGTGTGTAGCCTTCCTTGCTTTCAGGACATACGGCGCGTCCGTTTTGGTCGAATTCCAGACGGTGTCCGAACTCGCTCATCCAGCCTATATGTTTTGCCGGATTACCAACTACAAGCGCGTAGGCGGGCACATCCCTGATCACCACGGCACCTGCCCCGATAAACGCATACTCCCCGATTTCAATACCGCAAACTATGGTGGCGTTTGCACCAATGCTGGCGCCCCTCCTGACCAGGGTTTTTACGTACTGGTCGCGTCGGATAACGGCGCTGCGCGGGTTTACAATGTTGGTGAATACCATCGAAGGCCCCAGGAAAACATCATCCTCACATTCCACACCAGTGTAAATGGAAACATTATTCTGGACCTTCACATTGTTTCCAAGTTTCACTCCCGGCGATACCACCACGTTTTGCCCGAAATTGCAGTTTTCTCCAATCTCGCAATCCGGCATGATGTGCGTGAAGTGCCAGATCTTTGTGCCTGCCCCGATGCTGGAGCCCTCATCAATAACGGCCGTTTTATGATAAGAATATCCTGATTTTTTTATGATCTCACTCATAGTGTTTTGATGTAAAGGTGTGCCTGATTCGCATATGCATCAGCCCTGTAAGGCTTCTATGCCTTCAAGAACAGATGCGCTGATATACTGAAGCTGTTCCTCGTCCAGTTCGGTATGCATGGGCAGAGAGATCACACATTCGCTTAAGGCTTCTGAAACGGGGAAATCGCCCTTTTTGTAACGCGGGTCATCATAAGCTTTCTGCATATGCATGGGTACCGGGTAATAAACCATGGCAGGGATCTCTTTCTTTGCAAGAAACTCCTGCAGTCCGAAACGGTCTGTGTCTTTTAACTTAAGTGTATACTGGTGGAAGACATGCGTTGAAAAGCTGCTTCTGACCGGGGTTGTAATGGATGGATGTCCTGCAAAAGCCTTATCGTAAAAGTCAGCCGCTTTCAGCCGGGCAGCTGCATAATCGTCCAGCCGCCTGAGCTTGATCCGCAATATGGCCGCCTGAATGCTGTCGAGCCTCGAATTCACACCAATGGAGTCATGATAATACCGGGTCACCATGCCATGATTCACAATCATTCGCATTTTGCCGGCCAGCTCATCATCGTTGGTGAAGAGTGCTCCCCCATCACCGTAACATCCCAGGTTTTTTGAAGGAAAGAAAGAAGTGCATCCTATGTGTCCTATGGTGCCGGCCATTTTCTTTTTCCCATCCCTGAAAAGGTATGCTGAGCCAATGGCCTGTGCGGTATCTTCAATCACATAAAGATTATGAGTCTCGGCGATGTCCAGCAGGGCTTCCATGTCCACACACTGTCCGAACAGATGTACCGGGACAATGGCTTTAGTTTTTGGCGTAATCGCTTTTTTAACGGCTTCGGGATCGATGTTGAAGGTGTCAGGCAGCACGTCCACCAAAACAGGCGTAAGTCCCAGAAGGGCAATCACTTCAACGGTGGCAACAAAGGTAAACGATGTAGTGATCACTTCATCTCCGGGCTTAAGGTCAAGGGCCATCATAGCCACTTGTAGCGCATCAGTTCCGTTTGCGCAGGGCACTACATGCCTGACGTTTAAGTAGCGTTCCAGCTCAGCCTGGAATTCTTTGACCTCCGGACCGTTGATAAACTGAGTGGATTGGATCACATTCAATACTGCTTCGTCGATTTCTCCTTTAATGTTTTCGTATTGACGCTTAAGGTCAACCATTTGAATTTGTCTCATCGGTAACTTATGTGTATTTTTTTTGTTTATACTTTTTGATGTGCCGCGCACAGGTCAACCCTGCCGTATTGACTGAATTTTGTGCTTATGTGTCCCGCACATTGGCTGCAAAAATAGGGTTTTTTCAATAACTATCCGGCATTTTGGTCGAAAAACAGGCGTCAAACAAACATTATGTATCTTTGACAGGCGAAAAATAAATGTTTATGCGAGGGTTATACCATTTTTTCCTTATCGTCTATTTCTTAGGCATTCATCTGCTCTCCTTATTTTCAAACAAGGCAAGGTTATGGGTGAAAGGACGGCGGTCGCTGATGCACAGCATGCAGGAAGCTGCCGGAGCTGACAGGCCTGACAGAAAGGTGCGTCATACCCTTTGGTTTCATTGTGCTTCGCTGGGCGAGTTTGAACAGGGCCGGCCGGTGATCGAGTCGGTAAAGGCCGCATATCCTGAATGCCGCTTGCTGCTTACCTTTTTTTCGCCAAGCGGCTTTGAAGTGAGGAAAAATTACCCCGTGGCAGACCATGTCTTTTATTTGCCATTGGATACACCCGGCAATGTACGGCGGTTTCTTGACCTGTGGAAGCCTGATCTGGCTGTTTTTGTGAAATATGAGTATTGGTTTAATTACCTGGATGCCTTGCACAAGGCCGGCACCCCGGTGTTTGTCATATCCGCTATTTTCCGGCCGGGGCAGTATTTTTTTCGCACCTGGGGAAGATGGTTCCTGAAGCATTTAAAAACGGTCAGTTGTTTTTTTATCCAGGACGAAGCTTCCGCCGAATTGCTGCGAAAGCAAAACATCAGGCAGGTTGTTCTCAGCGGCGACACCCGTTTCGACAGGGTGTGGCAGTTGAGCAAAAACCCTGAAAGCCTTCCTGAGGTGGCCGCATTTAAAGGCGACGAGAAGGTCCTTGTGGCAGGCTCTACATGGCCCGCCGATGAGACCCTGCTCCGGCAGCTGATCAACGATGAGTCACTCAAACTGAAATATATAATTGCACCTCACGAGGTTCATGAAGACAGGATCAGGCAGCTGGAGCAGCTTGCCCCGGGAAATACGGTGCGCCATTCTCAATGGATTAAGAATCCTGATGCCCGTGCGCGCCTGATGATCATAGACGGCATAGGCTTCCTGTCGCATGTTTATCAATACGGACATGTTGCCTATATCGGAGGAGGTTTTGGCGACGGGATTCACAACATCCTTGAAGCGGCAACGTATGGACTGCCTGTATTCTTCGGGCCGAAATATCAGAAATTTGCTGAAGCCCGCGAATTGCTGAAAAGGGGAGGTGTATACAGCGTGTCCAATGCTGAAACCATGCGGGATCTGTTAAGGCCGATTATAGAAAAGGAAGATGAATTACGTCGGCACGCTGCCATTTGCCGTGAATTTGTGGAGTCAGGCCGGGGAGCTGCCAGCATCATTACAACGCATATCACAGAAAAACTTAATCTGTCAGAAAGCAGCTAATTCATTGTGAACTGAAGCAAGGAAATTATTCTGCATCAGTTTTGAGCGTAAAGTAAAAAGTGGAACCCTTGCCTTCTTCACTTTCCACCCAGATAGTACCACCATTCCTTTTGACCAGCTCGGCACATAAGATCAGGCCGAGCCCTGTGCCTTGCTCTTTTTCCGTGCCGGGCCTTTTGTGCTCCTTGTTGATTTCGAAGATCTTGCTTTGCCATACCCTTGGGATACCCACACCATTATCGCTGATAAACACCTGCAGATATCTGTTTTGAGTCTTTGCGCCTATCTTGATGTTGCCGTTGCGCGGTGTGAATTTTATCGCATTGGACAACAGGTTTCGAATAACGGTATACACCATGTTGTTGTCGGCGAACACCATCGAACCCTTTGCAACATCCGCTTCAATGTCAATTTTTTTGTTTGCGGCGCTTTCCGAAACAGCTTTAACGCCTTCCTCGACCAGTGCTGAAAGGTCAAACAGTTCAGGATTGTAGCTTAGTTTTCCTGTCTGGCTGCGCGACCAATCCAGGAGGTTCTGCAGCAGCTTATACGTTCCTGAGGAGGCCTCATAAATGTTGGCAACAAACCTTTTCCTCTCTTTTTCACTAAAACTGTCGTAGGTGTTTAACAACATCTCACTGAATCCCAGAATGGCATTAAACGGCCCGATGAGGTCATGTGCAATGATGGAAAACAATTTGTCTTTAGCCTCAATGGCTGATTTAAGGTTATGTTCACTGATTTTCAACATCCCGACGGCTTTTTCCAGTTCTGAATTGAGCCTCCTGATTTCCCTTAACCGGAGCCATACAATGGTCGCAAACAAAAGAACCAGCGCAGCAAACAGGACAATCATAGTGGTGGTAAATCTGTTTCTTCTGATGGTGAGTTCTTTTAACTCATTATCCATTCTTAACATTATATTCTCCCGGTAAGTGACCTCTGTTTTCCGTTGCGTTTCCAGGTTGCTTATCAGTTGTTGGAGATCGTTGGTATAAATTTCTTCTCTCAGCACAGCAGCTCTTACTGCATGTTGGTATGCCTTTTCGTAACGGCCCAGTTCAGCATAAAGAAGGGATAACTGGTGCAGGCAGCGCTGAAGAGGTTCTTTAAAACCTTCTTGTTCAAGAATAGCCAGGGCCTGCAAAAGATGTTTCTCTGACGCTGCATACCTTTTGCTGAGGCGGTGCAGCTCACCCAGGTTAACATTAACGGTAGTCAAACCGAAAACATCATTGATCCTGGTCCGGATTTCCAGTGCTTTCAGATAATACTGCTCTGCCTGATCATAATTCCCCCTGGTCATTGATATCATGCCAAGGTTATTGAACGTATTGGCCAGAAAGCGGGGTTCTTTATCTTCATCCTTAAACTCAACCGAGAGCAGGAAATAGCGCTCAGCCTGTTCAAAATCATTGAGCTTCTGATACACCGTACCTTTGTTGTTATATACAGAAGCCAGGCCCTGTTCATCATCAAGTTCCGTATATATCTTCTTTGCCTCTTCGAGCATGGCCAGGGATTCGTCCATCCTGCCGGCCTTTTTTAACAGCACACTGGTGTTGGAAAGGCTGCGGGCCATGCCGGGCATGTCATTTTGTTCCTTCCGGATGTGTAAGGATCTTTTAAGAAATTCCGTAGCGGTATCAAAATCTCCAATAATCTGGTAAAGGACACCAAGATTGTTCAGCGTCTTGTCGATCTCCAAAGAATCAGCAATCAATTCCTTTAACTCAAGGCTTTGGGAGATAAGCGTTATAGCGGTGGCAACATCCGATTTTGCATAAAAAGACAAGCCCATATTGTTGAGAATATTGGATTGGGCTGCTGTGTCTTTTTCTTTGATGGCAATGTCAAGTGCTATTGAATCATAAGCCAGCGATAAATCAAGGTTACTTGCGGAATAATAATCAGAAAGCCGGTTCAGAATGTTCAGCTTATCAAGCCCCCTGGCATCATTCAACTCTTTCAACAAACTGTCAATATAGTTGGATTGCGCACCAGTTCCGGCATAACCCAACATCATGAGCAAGATAAAAGCAACACTTTTTATTGCATTTGACAGCATAAAACTCGACTTATTAAATGAAGAGTATCATCGACGACTCTCAAAGGTAACAATATAAAGAAAACTATGTTTAACTATTATCCTCATTTTAAGTTAGTGATAAAAAACGGTATTGATGACGGATGACAATTTTCGTTAGTCGGATAATGGTGTTAATAGTCTCACTGACAGTAATATATTTGGTATTTTTGATTCCAGTGCAGGGAGTGGGCATTATGGAACATCAGGTTAAACCATTACTTTGCAGGTGTGAACTTGTGTTATTCTGCCTTGCTTCATCATCCGTTTCTTCTCCTTTTTCTTCCTCATCTTCCTCATCTTCCTCGTCGTCCCATGAATACTGATCACGGGGAGGGCCCTGGTTGCGGTGAAACAGGGCAAGAAGAATGCCCGCCATCATTCCTGTAAAATGACCTTCCCAGGAAATGTTTCGTTTTGGAAAAAAGTCCGGGAAAATTCCCCACACCATACTGCCATAAAGGAACATAACAAGCAGCGAAAAAGCCAGCAGCCTGGTGTTTCGCTTAATAAGACCAGCCGTAACATGAAATGCCGTAAATCCATAAACCAACCCGCTGGCTCCAATGTGGATGCTTCCAAACGAACCCAATACCCAAAGCCACAAACCGGATATCAGATAAAGCTGAATAAACACCTGGTGGCTGATGCGCCGATAATAGTAATACAAAGCCGTGCCCAGAAACAAAAGAGGAACGGAGTTTGCGGCCAGATGCCCCAGGTCCTTGTGCAACAGCGGATAGGTGAACACCCCGTATATTCTTTGCAGGTTGCGGGGAGCCATGCCATAGCCCGACAAGCTAAAACCGCTGACCTCTTCTACCAGCTTAATGAGCCATAATAAGAGGACAAACGCAGCAGGCCAGATAAAACTTTTTATCAACAGCTGTTTTTCAAGGCTGGAACCGGTTGGTGCTTTTTGCATAGAGACTATGATGATATGCAAAAGTAGGCTTTTTATTGTTTACTTCAAATCAACGGCATTACTGAACCTGATATAAAAAAATGGCGGTTGATCATTATATTTCGTACTTTTGCATATTATGCAAACTGGTCTGTTCAGATAAAACCGATGTTATGAACTTTTTGATCAAAACCCTTATTTCAACTTTTGCGGTAGTCATTACATCCTACCTGCTTGGTGGTGTGCATGTTGATAGTTTTGTGGCTGCTCTTGTCGTAGCTTTTGTGCTGGGTGTGCTTAATATGATTTTGAAACCTGTGCTGATCATCCTTACCATACCCGTAACCATTTTGAGTCTTGGGCTTTTTCTTTTGGTTATCAACGCGTTTATTATTCAGCTGGCCGCCTATATCGTGCCGGGTTTTGAAGTAAACACCTTCTGGTGGGCGCTGTTATTCAGCATTATTCTGTCACTTGTAACCTGGTTCCTCGAGCTTCCTGCCAAAAGCCGAAGAGGCGTCTGAAACAACCTCAACCCAATACGGGTTATTCGTTTTTCAAACAGTGAAAATAATTGATTAAAAAATCGCCGGGAATACACCCCGGGCTTAAGCCTTTTGATAAATAGAACAGAGGTGCCGTTACTCTTTGAGCAAATCCCTGAACAATTGCTCAAACTTTTTCACCTTGGGAGAGATCACCATCTGGCAGTATGCCTGATAAGGATTTCGTGCAAAATAGTTCTGATGATAATCGCTGGCCGCGTAAAAGGCATCCAGCGGACTTAACTCGGTAACAATCGGATCATCCCATATTCCTTCTCTGCTCAGTGCGGCAATTGCCTGTTCAGCCTTGTTCTTTTGTTCCTCGTTGTGGAAAAAGATGACCGAGCGGTATTGAGGTCCTATATCATTTCCCTGGCGGTTGAGGGTGGTAGGATCGTGGACTTTAAAAAAGACTTCCAGAAGTTGTAGATATGATATTGCTGATGGATCATAGGTGATCTGCACCACTTCTGCGTGACCGGTATTCCCGGCCACAACCTGTTCATAGGTCGGATGCTCCAGGTGTCCGCCTGCAAAACCTGAAGTAGCACTTTTTACACCGTTTAATCTTGAAAAAACAGCTTCAATACACCAGAAACAACCGCCCCCGAACGTTGCTACTGTCCATTCGGTCTGATTTTTGTCTGTCATGTTTTTCATTGTTTCATTATACATATGGAATTGACTATTATGCCCCGTGAACTGCAATCCGGCAATCAGAAAAGCCGTTAAAAAAGCTATATGGTTTATCAAAGTCACAGCAATGCTTTATGTAATGGTTGAGCCGGGTGGCTGCTCTGATGCGGACCCACAACTAACAGAATACTCTGAGTATGCTCCGCACAGATACCTCTCTTTGTTCCGGTTTTGTTTACCAGATGGTAAACAGTCGAACTGCGGAAATTGTTTATGCGGGCTGTTTTGAAGCGTTTGCATGGTACATTGATTTTCAGGTTGATTGATGAGAAATGTATATAAATACGGCATATGATTTTAACTTTTATTTCAGAATGTTGTAATTTCGCAATGAAAAATGAAAGGAGTTTCACTAATTCATACAACGATGAATAATAAAAAATTCAAAGGAACGATTGCAATTCTGACAGGCGGAGGAGATGTGCCCGGGCTCAATCCGGCCATACGCGCCATTACTATCCGTGCTCTGCGGGAAAACTACCGGGTGATAGGTATCCGGCGTGGCTGGGCCGGTTTGATGGAAATCGTTCGTGACAAAAAAGCAGACAACAGTTTAAACTATATTGATCTTTCTGAGGATCTTGTAAACAGGGCAGGACGTACCGGGGGTACCTTTCTTCATACATCCAGAACACGCCCGAGCCACGTGCCGGCAAAACATGTACCTGAGCAATACAAGGACAAGTATACGGAGGAGATCAATGACCTGACGCCCGAGGTTTTAAAGAATATTGACTTTTTGGGTATTGACTACCTGATACCTATAGGAGGCGACGATACCCTGAGTTACGGTGTCCGGATGTACCAGGAAGGAATGAGGGTGGTTGCCATACCAAAGACTATGGATAACGATGTGCCCGGAACCGATTATTGCATTGGTTTCAGCACCTGTGTGACCCGCACCATTCATATGGCAAACTTGCTCAGGACGTCAGCCGGTTCACACGAACGTATTCTGGTTATGGAGGTTTTTGGCCGTTATGCGGGCTTTACAGCCCTTTTGCCAACCATGGCGGGTGCCGCTAACCGTTGCGTTATTCCAGAATATAAGTTTGACATTGAGCATCTTACAGAACTTCTTGTTGAAGACAGGCGAAAGAATCCAAGCAATTACTCCGTTGTCCTGGTGTCTGAGGGCGCGTCTTTTAAAGGGGTGGATATGATGTTTCAAAGCACGGAAAAAGATATGTACGGGCACGCAAAACTGGGCGGCATCGGCGATGCTGTATCTGCTAAGATCAAAGAGCTGAGTCCGAAATTCAACAAGGGTAAAAGAGTGGAAACCATAAACCAGTACCTGGGTTACCTGGTCCGCTCAGGAGACCCCGACGCAATCGACAGCATTGTGCCCATGGCCTACGGCAACCTTGCACTGGACCTGATTCTGCAAGGTATTCACGGCAGGTTGGTGATCCTGAAAAATGGCCGCTACGACAACATACCTGTTGATATCATAACAAGTACTAAAAAACTTATTGACGTTAACAAACATTACAACACAAACAGGCTGCGACCTGTATATGAATCCTTTATAGACAAACCGCTCTTCCTTATCTAAGGATGAAGACAAAAAAAGCAGGCCGTTCAAAACAGCCTGCTTTTTTTATCTGTGCTTTGCCAATTACTGCATCAGCTTCTGAACCCTTTGCTGCACTTCAGGATTCTGCTGGTAAGCAGCCATGATTTCTTCATATTTCTCTACCGTCAACCCCTCATCTTCAATCTTGCCAATGATCACAGCCTCCAGTTCAATCTGGATGTACTCAATCTCTTCGGTCAGATCAATAAAAACTTCAATCTCGGCTTCCGTGCCATCTATTTCATCAAGCGGCATTTCCATAGCCTGCATATAAAGCTCATTGAATCTTTGCACCGTCATTTCATATTCTTCAATTTTTTGCATCATCTGCATCTGACCTTGCTGTTGAAGCGAAATAACCTGAACAACGGCATTTGCAAAACCTTTTAACTCCTCATCACTGAAACCATCCTGTTTTGCCTGGGCAGGCATTGAAAACAAAAGAAACAGGGTGGCAATGATTGCAGTAAAATAACTCCTCTTTTTTGATAAATACATAATGTTTTTTTTTGGAAATGAGAATGTAATGATTTAAAATTTAACCGATTAATCGGCAAAGGTAGGAAAGTCCTGCCTTAAATCCAAAAAGCATCTTATGTTTAACATAAATTGTAGGCCTCCTGGAGAGCTGTTGATGGAAAAAAATACACATGGTGACGGCTAAATTTGTATTTTTGTTACTATATCAAAAATGCTGCAGCGTGGCAAAACAGGCATCAAAATATGTAGACACCCCGTTAATGAAGCAGTACTATGGCATCAAGGCCAGGTATCCTGATGCCTTACTGTTGTTCAGGGTGGGGGATTTTTATGAGACTTTTGGTGATGATGCCATCAAGACTTCTGAGATCCTGGGTATTGTGCTTACCCGCAGAGCCAATGGGGCGGCTTCTTATGTTGAACTGGCGGGTTTCCCGCATCATGCGATTGACACCTATCTGCCCAAGCTGGTAAGAGCCGGTCAGAGAGTAGCCATTTGTGATCAGCTCGAAGATCCGAAGCAGGCAAAAAAGATCGTAAAACGAGGCGTTACCGAACTGGTTACACCCGGCATCGCGTTCAGCGACAAAGTGCTTGATCATAAAGAAAACAACTTTCTGGCTTCGCTCCATTTTGATGAAAGCATTACCGGGATCGCCCTGCTTGATGTTTCTACCGGGGA
Organism: Bacteroidales bacterium; assembly: GCA_031323845.1. Taxonomy (GTDB): domain Bacteria; phylum Bacteroidota; class Bacteroidia; order Bacteroidales; family UBA7960; genus PUPG01. Next base: position 64,621 of record JAVIYP010000003.1, read on the forward strand.
GTTTTTGTGCGACCAGGGGAACAGGGAGTATATGGACAAACTCCTGCAAAGCTTCCGGCCAAGCGAGATCGTGGTTCAGAAAAAAAACCTCCGGTTTGCCCGTGAGAACCTTCCCGGCAAATATCATATAAGTGCTCTGGATGACTGGGCATTTACACGCGATTTTGCCGACGACCTGCTGCTGAAACACTTTGGCACCGTTTCATACAAAGGCTTTGGCATTGAAGAACTGCATCAGGGCATCATTGCCGCCGGCGCGGTGATGCATTATCTCAGCGAAAGTCGCCACGATAAACTGCCTCACATCAACCGCATATCGCGCATCGATCAAAGCCGCTTTGTGTGGCTTGACAAGTTTACCATACGTAATCTTGAAATACTGGAGTCAGTCAACGAAGGGGCCACCACCCTTAAAGACGTGCTGGACCATACCATTTCCCCCATGGGCAGCAGGTTACTGAAGCGATGGATCATTCTGCCGCTGAAAGATAAAGCGCTCATCAGTGAACGCCACGACGTTGTTGAGTACCTGTTAAATGAGCCTGGTGTTGCCGAAGCCATGGCAGATCACCTCCGGCAGATTGGTGATCTTGAACGGCTGATTTCAAAAGTTGCCGTTGGCAAGGTTAACCCGCGCGAACTGCAGCAGATCCGCAAAGCCCTGAGCGTTGTAGAACCCTTGCGCACCCTGTGTTCAGAGAGCGACTGTGTGCCTCTGAAAAAGGCTGCCGACCAGATGAATCCCTGTACATTCATACGCGACCGGATTACCCGTGAAATAAAAGAAGAGCCATCGGCGCTGATAGCCAAAGGAAATGTAATTGCCGAAGGCGTCTCTGAAGAACTTGACGAGTTGCGTAACATTGCCTACTCAGGTAAAGACTATCTTGCGCGCTTGCGTCAGCGGGAAATTCAACGTACCGGTATCCCCTCCATCAAGATATCGTTCAACCAGGTTTTCGGTTATTACCTTGAGGTTACCAATACGCACAAGGATAAGGTTCCTGATGATTGGCAGCGCAAGCAAACCCTTACCAATGCCGAGCGCTATATCACCCCGGAACTCAAGGAATATGAGGAAAAGATCCTGAGTGCGGAAGAAAAGATACTGCAGCTTGAAGAACGTCTGTTCAGGGAACTAGTTTTGGCGGTTACCGAATATGTCGAACCTATCCAGGTTAATGCCAATGTCATTGCGCGTATCGACTGCCTGTTGTGCTTCGCTCATATCGCTGAGCAATACCGCTACGTCCGGCCCGAAATGAACGACACCTATGTGCTCGATATTAAAGGAGGGCGTCACCCGGTAATTGAACAGCAGCTGCCACCGGGAGAAGCCTATGTTGCCAACGATGTCTGGCTCGACAATGAAAGGCAGCAGGTCATGATCATTACCGGGCCGAACATGTCGGGTAAATCCGCGCTGCTCAGGCAGTGCGGGCTTATTGTCCTGCTGGCGCAGATGGGTAGCTTTGTTCCCGCCGACAGCGCCTCCCTGGGTATCGTCGACAAGATCTTTACCCGTGTGGGTGCCTCCGACAACATCTCCTCGGGTGAGTCAACCTTTATGGTGGAAATGAATGAAACGGCCAGCATCCTTAACAATATTTCTGACCGTAGCCTTATCCTCCTGGATGAGATCGGACGCGGAACAAGCACCTACGATGGCATCAGCATTGCCTGGGCCATTGCCGAATACCTGCATGAGCATCCGATGTTCAGGGCAAAAACACTCTTTGCCACACACTACCACGAGTTGAACGAAATGGCAGAGTCGTTCCAGAGAATCAAAAATTACAATGTGTCGGTTAAGGAAGTCAGGAACAGCGTGATCTTTTTGCGCAAACTGGTACCCGGCGGCAGCGAACACTCCTTTGGCATTCATGTGGCCCGGATGGCCGGCATGCCCCCCTCGGTGATAGAACGCGCCAAAGACCTGCTTGTGCACCTCGAAAAAACGCACAGTCACGACGCGCTCACCGAAAAAGGGAAAAAATCAACCGGAAGTAAAAAGACTGACGACTTTCAGCTCAGCTTTTTTCAGCTTGATGACCCCTTGTTGCAACAAATCAAGGAAGACATCCTGAATACTGACATCGACACGCTGACTCCGGTCGAGGCACTGATGAAGCTGAATGAGATAAAAAGGCTGCTGGGCAAATAATCAGGGAAAGCGGTAATGGGATCAAAGATCAGTTTCTGTAACCCAGTCGCTGCAGCACGTCATCACTGAGGTCATATCGCACATCGGTGAAAATCATGGAAGCACCCCCGGCTTTGTCAAAAATAACCGCATAGTTACCCCTGTTGGCAATATGTTCAACAGCATCATAGATCCTGTCCTGGATGGGTTTGATGAGCTCCTGCCGTCTCGTAAAAAGCTCTCCATCTCTTCCGAAACGCTGCATCTGCATCTGTTTTGCCTCTCTTTCCTTGTTGATGATATGCTCTTCTCGCTGGCGCTTCATTTCTTCGGGAAGCAAGGGTGCCTCTGCCTGATATTCGCGGTATAAACGGTCGATCTCGGCAAACATGCCTTCAATTTCAGTCTGCCATTCCATGGATAATTGTTCTATCTCCCGCTCAGCCGCCTGGTATTCCGGAATGTTCTCCAGTATATATTCGGTGTCAATAAAGGCGAATCGCTGCGCCGACACAGCCATTGAGAAACCGGCAAGCAGCATTATAAATACAAATGTTTTTTTCATAGGAAAGTCCTCCAAACAGGATTAATTAATCAATGGTATGTCCGATAGAAAAGTGGAACTGGCCTCCATGTGCACCCGGACGGCCGGGGATTTCATCGAAACCGTATCCATAGTCGATGCCCATAAGTCCGAACATCGGCAGGAATATCCTGAGGCCGACGCCCACAGACCGTTTAAAGTCAAACGGATTGAAGGAGTTGATGTTGGCCCAGGCATTACCTCCTTCAACAAAAGCAAGGGCGTAAATAGTGGCCATGGGGTTTAACGATACCGGATAACGCAGCTCCATGGTGTATTTGTTATATGCATTTGCCCCGATAAATTCACCTGCTGCATTCGTTGGTGTTAACGAATAGTTGGTATATCCCCGCAAAGCAATGATCTCACGGCCATCTATTTCCCAGCCTGAAAGCCCGTCACCGCCAAGATAAAACCTTTCAAAGGGCGGATAACCAATATCCGAATTATAAAAGCCTAGAAATCCGAACCTGATGCGGGCCGTGAAAATCAGATCACCCAGAACAGGGGCATACCAATTTCCCCTGAATTTCCACTTGTGGTATTCGAGCCACTTGTATTTTTCCTGCGGCGTGGCTTCGTCCATGTCTTTGCCGCTGATCAGAGAATACGGCGGCGTCAGTTGCAGGGAGAGTGAGACTTCTGAACCCGTCCTGGGAAACAAAGCCGCATCAACGGAGTTACGCCCGAAGACCACATTGTAGCTCAGGTTATTCGATTGCCCGTTGTCAAAGATAAAACGAATCGGGCTGTTCAGGATGTCATAATACTGGTAGTTAATTGACTGTTGCAGGAAAAAATAGTCGTCGGGTACCGACAGCCGCCTGGCAAGTCCTACCGATGCACCGATGATGGAGTAATAACCGTAATCCGGATGTGTCCTGGCCAGGTTTCTCCGGTGCGTGGTTTGATAAAAGGCCAGACTGAGCGAATTGGGTCGCTTCCCTCCAAGCCAGGGTTCAGTAAAAGAAGCACTGTAGGAAATATAACCCCTGCCGTAAGTTTGTGCACGCAACGACAGCCGCTGACCATCACCGGTAGGCAAGGGCCTCCATGCCTCCCTGTTGAATATATTCCTGGTGGAAAAATTATTAAAGGATATACCTACCGTTCCGATGATGCGGTTAGCCCCCCATCCGCCCGAAAGTTCAATCTGGTCTGATGATGTTTCTTCAACAATGTACTCAAGGTCAACGGTGTTGTCGGCCGGATTAGGAATAGGGTTCACAGTTATCTTTTCCTGATCGAAGAAACCCAGTTGTATGATCTCACGCTGGCTTCTGATGATGGCAGACCGGCTGAAAAGCTGTCCGGGCCTGGTCCGGATCTCCCGCATAATCACATGGTCGTTGGTCCGGGTGTTACCCCTCACCGAAACCCTGTTGATAGTGGCAGGTTCTCCCTCGTAAATCCTGATTTCCAAATCAATGGAGTCGTTCATGACGGCCACCTCCACCGGGTCCAGACTGAAAAACAAGTACCCGATATCCATATACAGAGAGCTTACGTCTCCCTGCTCCATGTTCATGAACAGGTTCTTCTCCAGCTTGTTGTGATTGTAAATATCGCCGGGCCGGATGTCCAGTACCTCGTTCAGCACCTCCTCTGAGTACACCGTGTTCCCGATCCATTCTATGTTACGGAAATAATAGGTCGGACCCTCGTAAATATAGATGTCAATCTCAATTCTGTCATCATCAACAAAATAAACAGTATCCCTGAGAATCTTGGCATCCCGTTTCCCGATTTCATTGTACCGGTCAATCAGCATGATTTTATCTTCCTCAAAATCATCTTCAACAAGTCGTGACGATGAAAAAAGAAACCGCAGGCTGCGTTCACGGGTGTTTTTAAGAATGCGTTTTATCTGCCAGTCGCTCAGGGCCTCATTACCATGAATGTTTACGTTGCTGATCCTTGTTCTTTTGCCCCTGTCGATATCGAACTCCAGGATCATGCTGTTGACCCTTGTGGTATCTTCGATCTTTCTGATTTCTACGCTGGGTCGGAGGAATCCTTTTTTGATGTAATAATCTTTGATGGCACTTTCGGCTCTGAACAATACGCTTTCGGTCAGCATATCGCCACGGGTAAGCCGTAACTTTTCCTCAAGCTTATCGGCATCGGAGCGTCTGGCTCCTTTAAATTCGTATCGTGTCAGCCTTGGTCTTTCGGCCACTTCAATATCAAGAAAAATTATATTGTCCTGGATAGAGGTTACGCCAATGCTGACATGCCTGAACAGGTCCTGCCTCCAGAGGTTGGTCACTGCGTTGGTGATTTCTTCGCCGGGGACCAAAATACTTTGCCCGACGGAAAGCCTGCTGGCGATGATAACGAGGTTGTCGTTGACCGACTGGTTGCCGCTGACGGATATTCCTCCGATCTCATATTCTCCCGGGTTCATTGGGTCAATAACGATCTGATCTCCTGTCAGTACTTGCTGCGCATGCACGTTAACAGGAGTTAAAAACAGAAGACCCAGAAGCAACAGAAAAACTTTGTTCATTTTCAGGATTAGATTCCAATATTTTTAGATACCACCTCACGTTCCTCAACTTTCCCGAACCGGCGTTCACGCTTTTGATAGTCAATGATGGCCTGGTACAGGTGTTCTCTTCTGAAGTCGGGCCAGAATACCGGAGTAAAGTACAATTCGGCGTAGGCAATCTGCCAGAGCAGGAAATTGCTGATGCGCTGTTCACCGCTCGTCCGAATCAGCAGGTCCGGGTCGGGTGTGTCGGGTGTTTCCATACAGGCCTGGAACATATCCTGATCAATTTGGTCGGGACTGATAAGCCGGTCGGCTACTTTCTGTGCTATTTTCTGTGCTGCCCTGACAATTTCCCATCGTGCACTGTAACTTAAAGCAACCGTTACTATCAGTTTTTCATTTTTTGAAGTGAGTTCAATCGCTTCGTGAAGTTGTTCCCTGCAGCGCTGTGGCAGTGCTTCAAGATCACCTATGGCCCGGAGTCTGACACCGTTTTTGTTGAGTTCGGGTGTTTCGTTTTCAATTGCCCTGACGAGAAGGTCCATCAGCGTTTCAACTTCCAGAAGGGGGCGAAGCCAGTTTTCAGTGGAAAACGCAAAAAAAGTAAGGTACTTCACGCCAATTTCCGCAGCGGCTTTTACCGTATCCCGAACGGCTTCGATACCGTTCTCATGCCCGAAAATCCTCTCTTTGCCACGCTGATTAGCCCATCTTCCGTTGCCATCCATAATGATGGCAATATGTTGCGGGAGATTTCCCTTGTCAATGTATTGCGTTAAATCCATCCTTTACCTATAAGTATAACCACTGCAAAAAGTGGCACAAATTTCCGAAATTCTTTCGACAAATAAAAGGAAATGTGACGGGTTTATACATTTTTAATGCTAATAATTATGAAAAGGACACACAGCCTGGCTTCTGTCAAGAAACTTATAACTTAACGAGATGCCTGCAAAAGAATACCAGTCGTTGCGTTTTGGATTGCCCGGCATGGCCTTTTCAATAACATAATCAAGGTTATCACTCCGGGTACGTCGCATGCCCCACTCAATACCTGTTGTCAGCCTGCTTGACAGGTTAAGTTTGAAACCTGTCCCAAGGAGGTAACTGGCCGTGAATGCATCATAATCGTCCCTGCTATAATACAATGCCCCTGCTCCGCCAAAAATATAGGGGGTAAATCGTGTATCGGTGTTTCCCGGCAGAAAAGGCAGAAAATTGACCTCTCCCTGTATGGATGATTCGATCAGCAGCGTCTCAAAACTATAGGAAAGGTCATCTATAATAAAACGACTGTTTTTCTGATTGCCCTCTATATGCCCCGCCAGCATGGTTAGCCTTGCGGCCAGATGCCGGTTGTGGCTGTACCTTAGCATCACTCCGCCGGCAAGCCTATTGTCCTGGAACAAGTCACCAGGCGACATAAACTGCCTGAGATCTCCCGAATAAAATGATGATCCGGTAAGTATGCCGGCTTCGTATATCTGGCCTTTTGCCTCCGTTGTGTACAAAAACAAACAGGCAGACAGTATGCCCGTAATGAGCAGTTTTTTTAGCAAAACATCCATAGTCGGTGCCGCAGAATAAGTCATGAAAATTACCTGGCGTGTCATGTAGAATAACGTATGGAGCAGGGCTTTATTTTGTGGTTAATTCCTTTTGTCGAGACCCCAGGCAAGCTTGTTGCGAATGGTTTTGTAGAAGTCTTTACTGCCAATGCATACCAGGTTGATGGAGAAGGCTGCTCTCTTTATGACGAGTTCAGTGGTAGTGCTCAGCGGCCGCGACCGGGAGTCAAGAGAAACAAGATACTCCTGGGTTCTGCCCGAAATGCGCAGTTTAACAACACTGCTGTCGGGAATAACGATGGGTCTGACGGTAAGGTTGTGTGTGGCAATCGGTGTGATGATGAAGTTACTGCTCTCGGGAGAAATTATCGGCCCGCCGCAACTCAGCGAATAGCCTGTTGATCCTGTAGGGGTGGCTACAATCAGTCCATCGGCCCAATAGGTGTTCAGGTAAAGGTCGTCAACGTAAGCTTTTATGGTGATCATGGTCGAATTGTCCCTTTTCAGCACCGAAAGTTCATTCAATGCATAATTGAAGTTCCCGAATAGATCGTCGGGTGAGGACAATTCGAGCATGGTCCGGGTCTCAATGCCAAAATCGCCTGATATCAACGACTTTGCCGCCATGGCGATCTCATCCGTGGAAATGGCCGATAAAAACCCGAGCCTTCCGGTATTAATGCCCAGCACAGGAATGCCTGAATCCTGGAGCAGCGTTATGGTATCCAGTAAGGTACCGTCGCCTCCGATACTGATCATACAGAAAGTGTCCGTGTCGGGTCTTTTGTCGGGTGCAATGGTTTTTACGGGCTTCCTGAAGTGAACATGCCCAAGAATGTGGTTGTAAAAACTTTCGTAGAAATGCAGTTCAGTGGCTTTTTCTTCCAGGATATTGATAAGAAGCCGGAAGTTATCCAGAAAATCAGGGTCAAATGCCCGGCCAAAAAAAGCGATTTTCATGAAGTTTTTTTTTCGAAGGTATAAAAAAGGATTGACAGCAATACGTATTATAACAAATCCAGCCTTTTGGCGTCCAGTTTCATAAAAGTAAACAGCATAAGGCTTACACCCCATAGCGAAGACCCACCGTAGCTGACCAACGGCAGTGGGATGCCGATCACAGGCACCAGCCCTATGGTCATGCCGATGTTGATGGCAAAATGAAAAAAGATAATAGAGGCAACGGAATACCCGAAAACCCTGCTGAAAGTAGATTTTTGCCTTTCTGCAACAAAGATGATGCGCAGCAGCAGGAAGAGGTAGAGTCCTATGATGATGGTGCTGCCGACAAACCCCCATTCTTCTCCAATGGTACAAAAGATAAAATCGGTGGTTTGCTCCGGAACAAAATTGAACTGGGTTTGTGTGCCCTGCAGAAAGCCTTTTCCGGTCAGTCCTCCTGATCCGATGGCAATTTTTGACTGATGGAGGTTGTAACCAACGCCCTGGAGGTCAAATCCTTTGTGCAACAGCACCTCAATCCTCGCCTTGTGGTGGGGCTCTAAAATGTTTTCCATCGTGTAATCAACGGAATATACGTAAAATGCCATAACAAAGAACAACAACGTCAACTGTAGCAAAGCCTTTACTTTTTTCCTGAGGAAGTATCCGATGATCAGCATCACTGCGGCTAAGGCTCCGATGATAAGGAATTCGTTGACGATCAACGTCAGCACAAACAGAGTGATGGCAACACCTGCAAAGAAAAGCACAAGTCCCCCGATATACCCTTCGCGGAACAGGACAAAGGAAAAAGAGGCAAACACCAGGGTGGTGCCAACATCCTTCTGAAGCAGCACCATAGCGGCCGGTATGAGTATAATGGCAAATGCCCTGACTTTTCTTCCGATGCCGGTTTTTGTACTTTTTGTTTTATTCAGGAATGCAGCCAGGGCCAGAGCCGTACCATATTTGGCCAGCTCAGATGGCTGGAAGCTCAGACTGCCGACCCTGAACCATGCTTTTGTTGCATTGATCTCGACTCCAACAAACAAAACGGCTACCAACAACAACAAACAGAAACCATAGATAACCCACGAGACCCCTGTAAAGAACCTCACATCCATAATGAACACGGCCAGTCCAATAACAAGCGATGTGCCGATAAAGATAAGTTGTTTCCCGTAGCTCGTACTGAGGTCAAAAATGTTTCTGTTCACCTCGTTGTATTCCGCGGCATAGATGTTCAGCCATCCAATGAAGACCAACACCAGATAAAGCAGCAGCAGCCCCTTATCGGTATTTTTGAATGTATTTTGGTTGGTTGTCATGGCTGTGCTGTCATAAAGCTGGCTTCAAGAACTCTTTGTTCAAACCACTGCCTGTTGATTTCTCTTGTAAGGTATTTCTCTATCATGAGGCTTGCGATAGGTGCTGCCCACACAGAACCGTATCCGGCGTTTTCCACGACCACGGATATGGCAATCCTGGGATCATCCACAGGAGCAAAAGCGACAAAAACACTGTGGTTTTCTCCGTGCGGATTTTGCACGGTCCCTGTTTTGCCGGCCATTTCTATGCCCTCTATGCGTGAAAATCGTGCCGTGCCGTCGGTCACCGCCAAATGCATGGCCTCCACCATGGTTTCGAAATGAGCCTTGTCAATATCGATGGTGTTTAACACTTTGATCTCCTCGTTGATGTTCTCGGGCCCGCCAATCGCAGTAACCATATGGGGAGTATAATAATAGCCCCTGTTTGCAATTGCGGCAGTCATGTTTGCAAGCTGCAAAGGTGTTACTCCCAGTTCACCCTGGCCGATGCCCAGTGAAAGAATGGTTTGAGAGCGCCATCCCCGTGGTCCGTAAATCCTGTCGTAATAATCTGAAGTGGCTACCAGTCCGGGAAGCTCGTGGGAGAGATCGCTGTTAAACCTCCGGCCCAGGCCAAAGCTCTGGACATAGTCGCGCCAGCGTGTAAACGATGCCTGAATGTTTTCAAAGTGAGGCTGGTTGATGGTATTCTGAAAGATAATGCTGGAATAGGTGTTGCAGCTGTGCTGAATACCTGATAACGCATTCACGGGATTGGGATGCGGCCGGCATCTCACACTAATACCCCTGGTATGGTATATTCCTGAACAAGAATAGGATGTTGCCGGCGTAACCACACCTTCCTGCAGGGCAATAAGGGTGCTTATCAGTTTAAACACGGAGCCCGGCGGGTATTGCGCCATAAGCGCCCTGTTAAACAAGGGCTTCAGTGTGTCGTTTTGTAAAGCACGATAGTTGCGTGTTCTTTGGCGTCCGACCAGCAAACCGGGATCAAAAGAGGGTGATGACACCAGCGCAAGCACTTCTCCTGTGGCAGGTTCTATGGCTACGATGCTGCCGCGTTTGTTCTGCATCAGCGTTTCGCCGTATATCTGTAAAGCTGCATCGAGACTGGTGTGCAGGTTGTTGCCCGGGATGGCAAGGGTGTCGTAACGGCCATCCTGAAAAGATCCGATGTCGCGGTTTAAAAAATCCACCATCCATATGCGTAACCCTTTATGCCCCCTTAACTCTTCCTCATATGCCTTTTCGAGGCCGCTGATGCCAATGTAGTCGCCCTGGCGGTAATAAGGGTTGTTCTGAATGACAGCCGGCCCAACTTCACCGACGTATCCAAAAGTATGTGAAGCAATGGGGTAGGTGTACCGGCGCAAGGTTCTTGGCTGGACATAAAAACCCGGAAAGCGGAACAACTTTTCCTGCAGGGCTGCAAAGGTAGTTTTTGATATCTGGCGCTCGAAAACGGAAGCACGGTGACGGGAAAATCGCCTTGCGCGTAAAATCCGGCTTTCAAAGGCAGCCTTGTCAATATCAAGCAATTCGCAAAAGGCCAGCGTGTCCATCTCACCCACCTGTCCGGGAATAACCATTAAATCATAATGAGCCTCATTGTATACCAGCAACTCACCATTCCTGTCGTATATCAGTCCTCTCGCAGGATAATCCGTGACGTATCTTAAATAATTGCTCCTGGCAAATGCTTTATAGGAAGGATCAATAATCTGAAGTTGAAACAACCGGGCCAGCAAAATAAACGCCACGACGATGAAAATACCTGTAATGGTATTTCGCCGTTTCGCGTATGTGACCGATTTGTCGTAAATCTGCATGATAAAACGGGAGTTTCCGGTGATCGCCGCCAAAACCTTCTTATGCAAAATTAATCATTACAGCGCAAACAGCTAATATCACAACATTTTTTTTAATTTAGCGGGATATTTCTGGCGTCTTTTATAAGGGCTGTATGGTCACGAACGACCTGCATAATACCGAAGATAACTTTTTTTGACCGGACTGCATGCGGAACACCAGGGGCAGGACACAACAAGGATGTGTCGGATAACTGACATGCTAATCTTAAACGTAAAATAATTATGAAACACCCATGTCGAAGATCCCGACCGTTCGGGAACAGATTTTTTGACACACAGGGGGATGATTATGCAAACCTGAGGTTGGAAGTTGGAGGTTTGAGGTTAGAAAAAAGAAAATCTAACATCCAACATCTAACCTCTAACATCAATTCCTGATCTTTGGCAAACTCGTAAAACAATGAATATCAAACAGTAACGAAAATATAAACATATGAAGAAACATCGGATAATCGTATTGGGTGCGGGAATGGTAGGCAAGGCGATGGCCATAGATCTTGCCAAAAAACATGCCGTAACAGCAGCCGATATTGATCAGGAATCGCTCGCTTATTTATCTTCCAATTATGATATCGCGACCGTTGCCGTCAACCTGATGGAGGAGGAGAAAATTGCTTCCCTGGTGCAGGATTTTGACCTGGTGGTATCGGCGGTGCCGGGTTTTATGGGATTTGACATTTTAGGCACCGTGATAGAAGCAGGAAAAAACATTGTTGATATTTCCTTTATGCCGGAAGATTTTATGGAGCTCAATCATCTGGCAGCCCGCAAAGGGGTGACTGCCATCACCGACTGTGGTGTGGCACCGGGGATGCCCAACCTGATAGCCGGATACCATAACGAGCATATGGAAATCGACACGTTTGAATATGTAGTGGGTGGGTTGCCAGTTGTCAAGGTGTTCCCCTTTTATTACAAAGCTCCGTTTTCGCCTGTCGACGTGGTGGAAGAATACACCAGGCCTGCGCGTTATGTCGAAAAAGGGAAAAGAATGACAAAGCCTGCCATGAGCGAGCCGGAAATGATGTATTTTGACAAAGTGGGCACGCTGGAGGCCTTTTTTACCGACGGCCTTCGCTCCTTACTAACGAACATGGCGCATATCCCGAATATGAAAGAAAAAACCCTGCGATACCCGGGACATATTCAGCTGATACAAGCCCTCAAATCAGCCGGATTTTTTGACAAAGAGCCTGTTACCGTGAACAACAGGGCCATCAGGCCGATTGACTTTACCAGCAAAATACTGATCCGCGACTGGAAGCTTGACCCCGACGAACCCGAATTTACAGTAATGCGGATCAGACTGAGCGGTAAGGAGGAAGGAGTGCCCAAGGAAATCATATATGAGCTTTATGATGTGTATGATGACAAGGAGAAACTTTCGTCGATGGCCCGCACAACAGGGTTTACGGCCACTGCCAATGCCGAACTGATTCTTGAAGGCCACTTTGGCGGCAAGGGTGTTTTTCCCCTTGAACTGATAGGGATGGACCCGGAGTGCTTCCATTTTGTAATGAACTATCTTAAGGAAAGAAATGTCCTTTTCGTGAAAAAAGAGTTTGAAGGTCAATAATACCCAATAAGCTTATCTTGAAATGCATACTGCTTCGTTTAGTGAATACCTCAGACTTTGTTCTCCTGCCGCGAAATCAATCCCTGCCTGCGGGCGAGGAGCACCCTGTTGCTTGTTTTGAGCCGATGGGCTGTTCACAGAGTTATTCAAAAACAGTTAACTATTAATCCGTTTCTCTTTCGATGAAGAAAAAATATTCTCCGCTTGCCACTTACCGCGAAAGCATGAAGGCCATCGGCTATGTCCCCAGAAAGAAAGCCGGCCAGGATGATTACGATCGCATTGGTTTTATGTCGGGACTGGAAGTGCACCAGCAGCTTGATACTTCCGGGAAGCTTTTTTGCCGCTGTCCGGCCGGGATCTACCAGGAAGATGACAGTTTTGATGCTGAGCTGATCAGGCATATGCGTCCTACGCTCAGCGAACTGGGCGAATATGACGGCACTGCGCTGATGGAGTTCAAAACGAAGAAAAACATCGTGTATCGTATAAAAAACGAGACCACCTGCACCTATGAGGTGGACGACACGCCGCCGTTTCCCATAAACCGGGAAGCCGTTGATATCGCCATTGGAATCTCGCTCCTTAAAAAGCTGAACATTGTAGGTGAGATTCATATTACCCGTAAACAGTATCTTGACGGCAGCATCCCCACGGGTTTCCAGCGCACGGCCATCATTGGCGTGGAAGGGGCCATTGCGCTTCGCCACAAGACGGTGAGGCTGATCCAGCTTAGCATCGAAGAGGACTCTTGCCGCGAGATATCAGACATTGGTCATTGGCGGGTATACAAGACCGACAGACTGGGCATGCCCCTCATTGAAACGGTAACTTATCCGGATATGGTAAATCCGGATGAGGTAGCTGAAGCGTGCCAGGTGATTCGTTTTCTGAACCGCAGCACGGGTAAGGTGCGTACCGGGATGGGTGCTGCCCGCCAGGATGTCAATGTGAGCTGCCGCGGAGGCACGAGGGTGGAGATCAAGGGTGTTTCGCGCATAAAATGGATCCCCGAGCTCACGCATAATGAAGCGTTCAGGCAATGGGCCCTTTTGCATATCCGTGAAGAGCTGCTCAGGAGAATTAAAAAGCCCGAAGCCTGGAAAATGCATTACCAGGAACTGGATCCGCGTGAGTTTAACTTCCGTTCCAAAGCCCTGAAAGGGCTGAAAAATGCCGGCATGAAGCTTTATGGCATCACCCTGCCGAAGTTTCATGGCCTGTTGTCGCATTTCACCCAGCCCGGCAAAGTATTTGCCGATGAGCTAAGCGACCGTCTCAAGGTTATCGCCTGTATAGAAAAGCCCAACATGTGCACCAGCGACAGCCTGAAGCCGCTTGAGAACGGCGAGGTGTACCAGAGGCTGCGCAAAATACTCGGAAGCAAGACCGATGATGCCGTGCTGTTCTGCTGGGGCCCGGAGGAAGACATGCCGACAGCACTTGATACCATCGATGAGCGTTGCCGCTGGGCCTTCGCGGGTGTGCCCAACGAAACCAGAAAGTCATTCCAGGACGGAACTACTGTGTTTGAACGTGTGCTCCCGGGTGCCGACCGTATGTATCCCGACACAGACTCCAAACCCATACCCTTGCGCGATGAAGACATCCTGCGGCTGGGGAAAAATCTTCCGCTGACGACGATAGAAGCCTATCATCAAATGAAAAAATGGGGCATCCCCGAGGATACCTACACCTATATTCTCAGGAACAATCTTTTCCCGGTAATTAAAAGAATGGTGGATGAGCTTAATGAAGATCCCGTGTTTGCCGGCACCTTGTTCGGACACAGGATGAAGTTTGTTGAAGGTCATTATGACAGGGCGCCCGATTTTTCGTACAACCGCATTGCCGACCTGCTGAAAGCCCTTAAAGAACGGAAACTCGACAGGGATTTGATAAAGCCGATGCTGCCCGTTGTTTATGAAAACCCCAAAATGGATGTTGACTCCATCCTCACCATCATTGACTTCATAAAAATGGACAAGGAAAAGGTGCTGGCAAACCTTGAGTTTCTCCAAAGAAAATTTTCCAGCATCCGTCATTCACCAAGCAAGGAGGCGGAGCTCAATTGGATGATGGGCCAGTTGAGGCGAAATGCCGTTGGAAACATCCCGTTGAAAAGCTTAAAACGGGTCATCGAAAAACAGATCGTTTAATTCGTGCCGTAACGCGCACAAACAAACCAGCTATGAACGAAGATTTTTTTCAGGGATATAAGGGTGAAGCCCTTAAGACGTTAAAACACTTTAATGTCAGGGTCTGGGGTCAGGCAAGTATTGAAACCAGCCGGGGTAATTTTGTCGGCACCATTTTGCCACGGGCTGAAAACGACGACGACAAGCACATTGTACTCAAAATTCCTACGGGCTACAATGTGGGGATTGATGTGGCCAATGTTATCAGCATGAAGGAAACCGGCTATAAAAAGGCCAACTACAAGATCCCTGAAAAGGAGTTTCCTTACACCAAAGGGTTGCCGAAAGTTAAACTCATCGGCACTGGCGGCACCATAGCATCCCGTCTCGATTACCGGACCGGTGCTGTTATTCCTGCTTTTTCGCCCGGAGAGCTTTACGGTGCCGTTCCGGAGCTGGCCGACATCTGCAACCTGACTACGGAAAAGGTGTTTGCGGTGTTCAGTGAAAACATGGGCCCTGAGCAATACAAGCAACTGGCGGTTGCCATTGGCAGGGAAATTGAAAACGGCATTGAAGGTATCGTAATCGGACACGGTACTGACACGCTGCACCACACGGCGGCGGCTTTGACCTATATGATCCAGGATCCCCCGGTACCCATTGTGCTGGTTGGTTCACAACGATCGTCCGACCGGCCCTCATCGGATGCTGCACTGAACCTGATGCACGCCTGCTATACCGCGGGCAATGCCGATATCGCGGAGGTTATGGTGTGTATGTTCGGTCCTACTTCTGATGAATATGGCCTGCTGCATCGCGGCACCCGGGTCCGTAAGATGCATTCCTCTTACAGGAGTACCTTCCGCACCCTGGGCGATATTCCGCTGGCGAGGGTTTCACTCGACGGTGTCATCCCCATAAAAAAAGAATACAACAGCCGCCGGAAGGATAAAAAGGTGAAGATCATGCCCTATTTTGAGGAGAAAGTGGCCATCATCTATTATTATCCCAACATGATGCCCGACATGGTTGATTCGCTGGTTGACAACGGCTACAAGGGTATCGTCATTGCCGGAACCGGACTCGGACACGTAAACAAGCCGCTTTACCCGGCGCTGAAGCGTGCTTCCGACAAAGGCGTGGCAGTGTACATGACCGTTCAGACGCTCTGGGGATACGTGCAGATGTTTGTTTATGAAACCGGTCGGGAAATGATGGCTTTGGGCGTGGTGCCGGCCGAAAACATGCTTCCGGAGGTTGCCTGGGTAAAACTGGGCTGGGCCCTGGGCCAAACCAGCGACCTCGATGAGGTCAAAAAGATCATGCTGACACCCATGCAGGACGACATTACCCCCCGGGAGCCGTATAACGGTTACCTCGTTTACCAGGGCGGTCTGCCGGAAGTGGAAGAATTTGTTAAAAAATTCAGGAAATAAGCATTGCGGCAAACAGCTCCTTAAATGCTGCTTTGCCGGACCATTTCGCTGCGGCGCAGGTTTGCCCTATTGGCAGCAATCCCCCGGAGGAGGCGGCTTCGTTCTTTGATACAGCTGCTCCGCCATGCTTCAGCACCAGCGAACAGGTCAACATCAAGATCAAAAAACTAAAAAGGTATCGTATGAAACTACACTATGGTAATCGCTTTGGAAAGCTGTTCATGGTATTTCTTTTGCTTCTGCACGCTTGTACTTCCGACGATGCTCCCGGGCCGGCGGGGCCGGATCTGGAACAGAAAATCGGTCAGATGCTGATGCTTGGATTCCGAGGCATGGCAATTGGCCCGGGCGACCAGATCTACGACGACATTGCCAGCGGTCGCATTGGTGGAGTGGTGCTGTTTGACAGGGATGTAGCGCTGGGTTTTACTGACAGGAATATTGAGTCGCCTCAGCAGGTCTTGGAACTGAACAGCCAGCTTGCCTCGGCAGCCCCAGTGTACCCCTTGCTGATCAGTGTTGACCAGGAAGGCGGGCGTGTTGCCCGGCTCAAGGAAGAATACGGCTTTCCGGCAACCGTTACAGCAGCTTACCTGGGCACGCTGAACAATGTCGACAGCACCCGTTTTTATGGGCAACGGATTGCCACAACCCTGTCAACCCACGGTTTTAATGTGAACCTGGCGCCCGTTGTTGATGTGAACATCAATCCGGAAAGCCCGGCCATAGGTGCCATTGAACGGAGTTTTTCGGAGGACCCGGACCTCGTAACCCTGCATGCCGGCATCGTGGTCGAAGAACACCGGAAAGAACAGGTTCTTACTACGCTCAAGCATTTCCCGGGTCATGGCAGCGCCCAGGCCGATTCACATTTTGGTTTTACCGACGTAACCCATACCTGGCAGGAATCGGAACTCTTGCCCTATCAAAACCTCATTGAGCAGGGAAAGGCGGATATGATCATGACGGCGCATATTTATAATGCGAACTGGGATGCAGACTACCCCGCCACCATGTCGCGTCATGTGATCACTGGAATGTTGCGTCAGCAGCTGGGCTTTGAAGGAGTGATTATCTCCGATGACATGAATATGGGAGCCATAACCGATCACTACGGCCTTGAAGAAGCTATTTTCAGAAGTATTGATGCAGGTGTTGACATCCTGATCTTTGCCAACAATTTGGTGTATGATGAACTGATTGCCCTGAAAGCCACCGGGATCATCCTGGATTTAATCAGTGAAGGTTACCTTACTGAGTCACGCATCGAAGAATCTTATCAGCGCATTATGACTCTGAAAGAAAAGCTTTGATCTTTGAGGCTGACAATGGCCGCTTGTGCGATGCCTTTGTCCGGCAAACTTCTGCACAGGCACTGTGTGCATGCCCTGCCTGGGGTAACCCGGGTGTCAAAAAAACAACCCCTCTAGATCAACTGATTTTGAGGGGTTTTCTGTACCCGGAGCCGGGCTCGAACCGGCACGGCCGCAATGGCCACAGGATTTTAAGTCCTGGGTGTCTACCAATTCCACCATCCGGGCACACGTCAGGCAAAGATAAAAAAAAACCTCTTTTCAGAGGTGTTAGATAGTTGAGCGGAAAACGGGACTCGAACCCGCGACCCCGACCTTGGCAAGGTCGTGCTCTACCAACTGAGCTATTTCCGCTTGTGTTTATTTTGAGAGTGCAAATATACACATTTTCTAAAAGGAAAAAATATTTTTTCCTGATTTTTACAGCGATTATATTGAGTTGTGCCTAAAAACCACAACCAAAATACTGTTAAATTGTAAATACATATTGTATAAATTCATTAAATTTGTGCCCCGAAACTGAACTACTAACTTTTAAGCCATTCATAGCAATGAAAAAAACGCTCAGCATCACTTTTTTGCTTCTCATCTTGTTGGGAAGTAGCACATTGACAGCCCAGGACCAGGCGAAGTTCGGCCACATCAACACCAATGAATTGCTTCGCATGATGCCCGGCCGTGAAGAAGCCCGCGCTGAACTGGAAAGATATGCAAGAGAACTGGAAACTACCTTTACTGCCATGCAGAATGAGTTTCAGACCAAATACATGGACTATCTTGAGAACCAGGAAAGCTTTTCGCAGATTGTCCGGCAATCTAGAGAACGAGAGTTGCAAAGCCTTAACGAACGTATTATGGAATTCCAGGAGTCTGCCCAGGTTGATCTTATGGAGCAGGAAGAACGTCTGCTAAGCCCCATTATCGAGAAAGCGAGGAATGCCATAAATAAAGTAGGGCGCGAACACGGCTTTACCTACATTTTTGACTCCAGTGGTGGTTCTATTCTTTTCTGGGAAGGCGGAGAGGACATCATGCCCCTGGTAAGGGAAGAAATTGGCATCTGATCCATAACCTAGCACATATGTGTCAATACCTGTTTGCCAGTAATGCGGCGGGCAGGTATTTTTATTCCGGCTCCGGCCTGTACCAGCCGGCATAACGGATGTAGTTGGCTGAAATACGTTCAAGCAGCTGACTGGTAAGCCCGGCATCAACGTTTTTTATTTTCCGGGCCGGTATTCCAGCATACACGCTACCCGGCTCAACCATGGTATTCTCGAGCACCACGGCCCCCGCAGCGATGATGGAGCCCCTGCCAACCACGGCATTGTCCATAACGATGGCATTCATTCCAATCAGGACATTGTCCTCAATGGTGCAGCCGTGCACGATGGCCTTATGTGCGATGGAAACATTGTTTCCGATGTTGGTGGGAGCTGTTTCATAGGTGCAGTGGATGATGGCACCGTCCTGGATGTTCACATTATCTCCTATGCGGATGTAATGGACGTCACCCCTGACTACCGCCTGAAACCAAACGCTGCAGTTGTCACCCATAACCACATCACCGATAACGCTTGCATTATCGGCCAGATAACAATTCTTGCCAAATTTGGGACTCAACCCACGAACAGTTTTAATTAGTGCCATATTGCAGGTTTTTTTCAATAAATTACCATACGGACAGTTGTTCATGTATGGTTGTCTTGTGGGTTACAACCCGACCAGCTCCGCTCCGGGATCCTTTCCGTGCAGGAGCATTCGCACAGGGTTTTCAATCATCTCCTTGATGCTGACAAGGAAGCTGACCGACTCTTTGCCGTCAATGATCCGGTGGTCGTAAGAAAGCGCCACGTACATCATGGGCCGTATCTCCACCCTGCCGCCGATGGCAACCGGTCGTTCAATAATATTGTGCATGCCAAGTATGGCGCTCTGCGGCGGATTGATGATGGGCGTCGAAAGCATGGAGCCAAACACACCGCCATTGGTTACGGAGAACGTGCCGCCGCTGAGCTCTTCAATGGTGATCTTGTTGTTCCTGGCTTTTTCTGCCAGCTCATTAATCTTTGATTCAAGCTGTGGAATGCTCAGGCTGTCTGCGTTCCTGATCACAGGAACCATCAAACCCTTTGGCGTGCTCACGGCGATGCCGATATCGGCATAGGCAGGAATCACGATATCGTGACCGTCAATGTATCCGTTCACTTCAGGGAAAGAAGGAATGCTTTCGGTAACAGCTTTCACAAAAAATGACATAAAACCGAGCTTTATGCCGTATTTCTCTATGAACTTCTGCTGGTATTCATTTCTGAGATTCATTATGGCGGACATGTCAACTTCGTTGAACGTCGTGAGCATGGCCGTTTGATTTTTTACGGCCACCAGCCTCTCGGCGACTTTTTTACGCAGGGTTGACATTTTTTGCCGGTCTTCCTCACGGCTGCCGCTCCGGTAACCGGAATCGGACTGGCGGATCATCTGCGGCGCCTGCTCCGGCCTGCGTGAAGCTGCTTCATGAGAAATGGCCTCCAGGATGTCTCTTTTGGTTATTCTTTT
>JAVIYP010000041.1:0-22644 GCA_031323845.1 Bacteroidales bacterium
GCGATACTGGACGGAAGCGTCACGGCACAAAATATCCATCCCGGCCTGGGAGGCACCTTCACGCAAAACTTCATCGGGGACAACACGCTACTCGTTTCGTGGACCGCAAACCTGGGAGGAAGCCCGGTGGATTTCGGCAAGGAGGAAAAGCTGTTCGACCTCGGTTTTACATTTGCCGGCGGTGCATCGGCCATCATATTCAATGAAGCCAGCGAGCTTTACCAGGACAACCCGCCGAACTACCCGCCCGTTGTTGGGGTCAGCTTTCTGAGTGGCAGCATTGCTGAAATTGATGTATATGCGTTAAGCCTGGCAGCCATTCCCGGCGATGCCGGCGCAACACTCACGGGAGCCGGCAGCTACCAGGAGGGGGAAACCGTGCACATCAGCACCACCGTGCCCGGGGGCTATCGCTTCGAAGGCTGGTCCGGAAGCCCGGAAGACCTGGCGCTGCTGGGTGACCCCCAGGACACCGGCCACAGTTTCAGCATGCCCGCCCGGCACGTGAGCCTCACAGCCAACTTTGAGCAGCTGTACACCGTCAGCGGCATCCTGAGGTACGCAAATCCCACGGGGGCAATAAGGCCCATTACCAACTCAACGGTGTACCTGAAAACCGCCGACGGGGAAACCACCATTGCCACAACCACCACCCACGCCACCACAGGGGCATACCTTTTCGAAGATGTGCCGGCCGGTGAATACCAGCTTACGGCAAGCACCACGAAGCCGTGGCAGGGCGTTGACCTGACAGATGCTTTTTTAGTCATATTAAATCCAAGTCCCGGAGGATTTGGTGACCCGTTAATTAATAAAGCAGCTGATGTGAACAATTCCAATTTAATTGACCTAACTGACGGATATCTGATTTATTTCAGGGCTGTTCTTGGTTCAATCCACTCCTTTGTAGCTGGAGACTGGTTGTTTGAAAAAAAGGACATCTCGATAGCAAACATCAACCTAACAAAAGATATAAGAGGAATTGTTGTTGGCGATGTAAACACTACCTGGCCATATTAAAAACCTAAAAATCAAAATAAAATGAAAACACTAATTTTTGCACTAATGTTAATCTTGGCTGGTTCGGCTTACAGCTCAGCTCAATCAATCTCAACAATTTCACTACCAGGTGATCACCCGTTGCCAAATATTGGTGATCAGTTTGATGTTCCGATATCTGTTGCAAACATACCCACTTTCTTTTCGCTTACAATTGTAATGGATCTTGATCCGACTGTAGTCGAATATAAGGGTTTTACGAACTTAACGGCTGATCCAGTTATTCCAGTCAATGTTAATCTTGTTGACAATCGATTAACTGCAACTTTTGGAGCTTTCCCATCAACCTCTGATCTGAGTGATGGAGACGTGCTTGTGCTGCAGTTTGAGTTTAAAGGTGGTAATTCAGTATTTAGTTTTTATACTGATGAAAGCAATCCGGCAAGTGGTTGTAATTATTTAAGCACAGAAACGTTTACACAAATTCCTATTACTGATCTGATAAGCGGATCAATTACTGGGGGGGTTGTGCCAAACATAATAACGAACGGAAGCTGGTTTGTAAATGGCAATTGGGATTTGGGAGTGATCCCCAACGCATTTCATGAAGTTTCTGTAGGTGCAGTAGGTGAGGTTACAATCAATAACAACGCTATTGCAAACAGCGTGTTTATTGAGGTCGGAGGTAAGCTGACACAGAATTCAGGAACACTAAGTGTCGCCGAAGACTTTACCATCGAAAGCACCGCCGCCGGAACCGGCTCCTTCATCCATAAGGGAACGCTCGAGGTGGGTGGCGACATCACCGTGGAGCGCTTTTTTGGCACGGCCGAAACCTGGCGCCTGGTGTCCTCGCCCGTTGCAAACCAAGCGGTTTCTGGAAGCTGGATACCCTCAGGAGGTTATGCCGATGGCACCGGCTATGACTTTTACGCCTGGCACGAACCAAGCGAAACCTGGCGGAACCAAAAGGTTCCGGCAAATGCAATCACAGCCTTTGTGCCGGGCACGGGTTACCTGGTGTCTTTCGAAGACCCGAACCTGTTGAAGACATTCTCCGGTGCGCTGAACAAAGGCACGGTGCCTGTAGCGGTTACCAGGGAAGGAAGCGGACAGTACTCCGGCTCCAACCTCATCGGGAACCCCTATGCCTCCGGGATCGACTGGAATCAAGCCGATCGTACACTGTTTGAAGATAACTTTGCCTATGTCTATGATCGCAACACAGGCGAACACGGCACTACCGAAGGCTACCTGCCTGTGGATGGCAGTGCGCCTGATGCCTGGATCGGGGCCCACCAGGGGTTCTTTGTGCTTGTAAAGGATGAAGCAAAAACAAACTTCGAATTCACTGAGGATATGATGGCCCACGGGGGCGCCTTCACCAAGGAGCAACCGGAATGGGAGCAACTCATCCTGCACCTGAACAACGACACCCACTACCATCAAACCACCATCCGCCTGAACGAGGCTTCGGAATTTGACCGCGACAGGACGGATGCCATCCACTTCTTCAGCATGAACCCCGCGATGCCGCAGATTTACTCCTTCACGTCCGATCAGGCAGAAGTGGCCATCAACAGCATCCCCTACATTGATGAAGAGAATCCGGTTGACCTCGGCCTTTACCTGCCGGAGGCCGGCACCTTTACGCTGTCGCTCCGCGAACTCAGCGGCAGGTTCAACGACCTTGTCCCCTACCTGGAAGACCTGGGCGAAGACCGGATGATTAACCTGAAGTCAGAAGGCGAATACTCATTCTCTGCCTGGCAGGGCACGCTGATCAACCGCTTCAGGCTGCACCTGAAGTCCGGCGACACAACGACTTCCGTCGAGGAAGCAGAACCAAACCTGAACCGCATGTGGTTCCACGACAACAAGCTCTTTGTGGATGCAGCTGAAATACTGGATGTTGGGGTGTACGACGTCAGCGGCCGCCGGCTTGGCAGCTACAGGGCCCTCGCCGGACAGCATGTGTTTCCGCTGCAACTGGCAGCCGGAGTATACGTGGTGAGCCTTGACGGCAACACGCACAGGGAAACCCTAAGGATCGTCGTGCGGTAGCTGTCGCAGAACCCCGGTCCGGCAGGCAGGAGGCGGACACACTACTCCTCCCCTGCGTGCCGGATTGGGCCGCAACCGAACACATTGTAACATAATTCAAATAATCAAAAAAAATACTACTATGAAAACCAAGCTTATAACCGCCCTTTTTCTGGTTCTTTTTGTCGTTGTTCTTTCTGTGAGCGGCGTCTCACAGCCACCTCCTCCGCCCTCGGAGCATGGCGACAACCAAAACCAGCCTGCACCCATTGGCAGTGGCCTGATGCTGCTGATGGCCATGGGGGCAGCCTATGGAGGAAAAAAAATATATGATGCCCGCAAAAGGCTCAGTGACTGAAAAGCTTCGCCGATGAAAGAGAGACCTGATGCTGCTGATCGCATTGCCGGCTTTATCATGCTGTGTATGCTGACAAGCATCGTTATTGTATTTGTTGCGATGATCGCATTCATTTTGTGATCCTCGCAAAAAACAACCTGCGCCGTTATGAAAAACACCAAAGACAACCCTGCTGCCGGCGTTATGCTCATCGCAGATGATGACCCGGGCAATGTGTTCCTGTTCAACACCATGCTGAACCGAATGTTTCCGGAAGCAACGATCATTTCGGCAGAAAACGGTCAAAGAGCGGTCGATCTGGTAGTTGAGCACAATTTCAATATCCTCCTGCTGCTAATGGATCTCAACATGCCCCTTATGGATGGCCTTGAAGCCACCCGGAGAATACGGGCTTTGGAGGCTGAAAACCCTGGCAGGCGCGGGGTGCTGATCATCGCCGTGACGGCCAGCATTGCCGTATTCAGCGAAGACAGCTGCCTTGATGCAGGAATGGATGACTTTATCGAAAAGCCCTTAACCTTTAATGACCTGAAGGGTTTGATCAAAAAACATCGTCCGGAACTGTTTGTGTCTTCAGAAATAAAAGAAACGACGCGGTCATAGTTTGTGCACCTGTGCATTGGAGCATTGCCTTTCGCCCCGGAATATCCGGGGCTTTGTTGTATGTAAGCACTTTTGCCTACCTTTGCATGTCAAAGCGCCTATATTCAACAAAAGATGGAAGTCAAGATTGTAAACCATTCCGACAACCCCCTGCCGTCATACGAAACGGCATTTTCAGCAGGCATGGACCTGAGGGCGATGCTTACCGGAGCCCTGACCCTGAAGCCGCTGGAGCGGGTTCTTGTAGGCACCGGACTGCACATCGAACTGCCGCCCGGCTATGAGGCACAGGTCAGGCCCCGCAGTGGACTGGCTGCAAAAAATGGCATCACCGTGCTCAACACACCCGGAACCATCGACGCTGACTATCGCGGAGAAATCAAAGTGATCCTGGTGAACCTAAGCCATGAAGATTACGTTATTCATCACGGCGACAGGATCGCACAGATGATCATCGCCCGGCACGAAAGGGCGACGCTGGTCGCTGTCAGCAGCCTGGGTAATACCACACGGGGTGACGGCGGTTTTGGACATACCGGCACCCGGTGATCTTTGTGTCGGGATGTCGTAAAACACTGACTTCTAAAAAACAACAAGAAACAACAGAAGCTTTCGCTCATGATAAAGCGCATCAATTATTTTTGGATGGCAGTCCTGATGGCAGCCCTTGGCGCATGCAGCCTGTCGCAAAGACATACTGCCGGCCCCGCCTCTCCTGCCGAACAGGAAGAAAAAACAGAGGTGTCTGTCCAGGATCAGCTGGAAAGCACGGCTATCCTCATCGAAGCCTCCAGGCATAAAATGCTGGGGAACATTAACCAGGCGGCATCGCTTTATGCCGATGCCATTGAAAAAGACCCCGGCAATGATGCGGCCATGTTCGAGTTGTCAAAAATTCATACACGTCGCGGTGACTTCGAAAAAGCGCTGGAGCTGGCAGCGCGCGCCGCCCGTATTGACCCCACAAACCCATACTACCAGATGTTGCTGGCCGATATCTACATCCTTAACGATCAAACAGACAAAGCAACCGAAATCTATGTGAGGCTTGCGGAGTCCGACCCGGACAACTATGACTTCCAGCAAAAGCTGCTCAGCGTGTACCTGTACCGGCAGGAATACCGCAAAGCCCTGGAGGTGCTTGACCACATGGAGCACCTGGCAGGCCCCTCGGAAGATGCGGGCGTTCAGAAAATCCGGCTTCTGATAGCGCTGGATGAACTGGAAGAAGCCATCCGGGAAACCGAAAAAATGATCCAGCATTTTCCCGATGAAACCTCCTACTACGAACTCCTCGGAGAACTCTATGCCGAAACAGGCCGGCAGGACCGGGCCATAGCGCTTTACCGGAAGCTGCTGGAAGAGGATTCCGAAAACATAATGGCTGCCTTGTTTCTTGCCGAGCACTACCTCGAACAACAAGAGATGGACACCGCCATTTCGTACATTACCATGGTGTTTCAGCACCCAAGGCTTGGCGTTGATGCAAAGTCGGGGATTATTTTTTCTTTCATGTTTTATGCGGAGGAAGAGCAGCAGGGTGTATTCCTTAAAAAGGCACAGGCGCTTGCGCAGATGCTGGTAGAGGTACATCCGGATGAGGCTGAAGCGTATTATGTGTACGGCGACATACTCATCCGTAATGAAGAATGGGAGTCGGCCCGCAGCGCCTATCTCCGCGGTGCACGCCTGGACCCTTCCAACCTGGCCGTCTGGCAGCAGATCCTAAACCTGGACCTTCGCCTCCGCGACTATGAAAGCATGCGAAAACATGCTGAGATGTCGCTGGAGTATTTCTTTGAACAACCGGTGTTGTTCCTGTTTAACGGTCTTGCCAGCATGCAGCTCAAGGAATATGAGGCTGCGGCCTCGTCGCTCGAATACGGTCTGGCCCTGACTGTGGACAACAAAGACCTTGAGCTGGATTTCATCACCATGCTCGGCGATGCGTATCACTACCTTGGTGCCTTTGACGAGTCGGACCGGTACTACGCAAAAGCCCTTGCCAGGGATCCGGAAAATGCCACGGCCCTGAACAATTACGCTTACCACCTTTCGCTGCGCAAGGAGCGGCTTGATGAAGCCCTGGCCATGTCGGAAAAGGCCAACAGGCTCAGTCCGGGCAACCCGGCCCTGCAGGACACGCACGGGTGGGTCAACTACCAGATGGGCCGCTACACCGAAGCTGAACGGTGGATCAGGAAGGCGGTGGAAAACGACGAAACGCCCAGCGGCACCGTGCTCGAACACTACGGTGACGTGCTTTACAAGCTGGGACGGCACGAAGATGCCATGAGGTACTGGCTCAAAGCCAGGGAGGCCGAAGGTGGTTCGGACTTGCTGTACAAGAAAATTGAAGAAGGAACGTTGTATGAGTAATAACATCGGCAACGTGAAAAGACACCTCCTCGTTATAGTTTCAGGTTTGCTCCTGTACGCCTGCGGTCCGGTCAGGGAGCTTGTAACGCCGGTATCGGAGGCGGAAAAGATCTCTGCCGAACAAACCCTGGTCTCGTTAAAAACCGACGAGGCCGATTTTGTTTTCTTCTCCACCCGCTTTTCGGGTACGGCAAACCTTGACGGTTCTGAATACAGCGTCAGCGGCAACATCCGCATCATCAGAGACTCCCTTGTTTTCATTTCCGTTGCCCCGGTGCTGGGCATTGAGATCGCGCGCCTGCTGATTACGCCGGATACCGTCAGGATGGTCAACAGGATAGATAACACCTATTACATCGGAGGCGTGGAGATGATCAACCGGATGCTGAACACACACCTTGACTTTTTTATGATACAGTCGCTGCTGGTGGGCAATGACTTCCCGCATTTCACCAATGCCGGTTTCGCGGTAAGCCGCGATGACCACAGGCTGCTGCTTCATAATCGCAGCCGGAGGCCCCGCAATCCGCACAGCCGCAACCTCTCATTTCAACAAAACATCTGGCTAAAAGAAAACAGCTTCAAAATAGAAGAAAACCTGTTATATGATCCGGCATCACAAAGAAGCCTGCGCGCCACCTACGATAACTTCAGTTCATTCGAAGGGCAGCTGATCCCGCAGAAATTGTCGCTAATATTTATTGAACCTGGGAGCCGGGCAGGCCTTGACATAAGGTACAGCAGGACGAACATCAATCAGCCTGTTTCCGTGCATTTTTCCATTCCAAATCATTATGTACCTTTACACTTTTAAAACATTCCGGGCATATTGTATGTTTTCTTTACAGTTGGCGGGCTTATGGTCTGGGTTGTATTTGTTTTTTGAGGGAAGAAGACTGTTGGGGTCCGGACTTTGTGTGTTATGAGGCGTGAAGTGGATGGCGTGCCGTTTCCCGGAGGGGGCTTTTAAAAGCTAATGCGTTAACGATGAAACAGAATATCTTATTTGTCACGTTTCTTTTGTTTGTGTTGTGCTTCCGTTTTGCTGCCGTTGCACAGAGTCGTGATGAGCTGGAGCGTAACAGGCAAAACCTGCAGCGGGAGATCCGCCTTACGAATGAGCTGCTGGTAGAGACTCAGAAAACTGCAGAGGTCAGCATGAGCCACCTGGCGATGCTTAACCAGCAGATCCGTCATCGTGAAGACCTGTTGACTTCGCTGCAGCGCGAGGTTCGTTTGATCAACAGGAGCATAGCCTCTTTGAACGACACCATTTCGGTACTGGAAGGCGAGCTCGAGGAGCTTAAGTCGTCGTATGCCGATATGATAAAGCTTGCGGCCCGCAACCGTGATGCCACCCAGCGTATGATGTTCATTTTTTCATCACAGAACTTCAACCAGGCTTACCTGCGGATGCGTCATTTACAGCAATACGGGCGTCACAGGCGGATGCAGGCGCAGAGGATACAGGAGGCTTCGGCTTTGCTGGAGCAACAGAAGGAGGCTTTACAGGAAGAGCGAAACACGCAGCAGGTGATGCTGGCACAGCAGCGGACGGAGGCTAATGCGCTGGCCGCGGAGAAGTCATCGCAGGAGCGCACCATTGCCGAACTGAAGAAGCGTGAGCAGCACCTGTTTCAACAGCTCAGGCAGCAGGAGCAAGAGGCTCAGGCGCTGCAGGATGCCATCCGGCGCATCATTGAGGAAGAACGCCGGCGCGCGCTGGAACGGGCTGAGGCGGAAGGCCGTGTAGCCAGGGACATGTTTGCCCTGACCCCTGAAGAGCAGCTGATCTCCGACAATTTTGCAGGCAACAGGGGTTCGTTGCCGTGGCCGCTGGAACGAGGCGTTATCACCAGCCACTTCGGGACACAGCCCCACCCCGTACTGCCGGGCATCATGATCTCCAACAACGGAATAGACATCAGTACCAGCGAGGGTGCAAGGGCCAGGGCCATCTTTGAAGGCAGGGTGTCGCGCATCATAACCGTTCCGGGCGGCTTTTATGCGGTGATCATCCGGCACGGCGAATACCTGAGCGTCTATTCAAACCTCAGCGAGGTGTTTGTGACCAACGGGCAAACCGTGAGAACCCGGGACGAGCTGGGCGTGGTGGGCACCAACCCGCGGGAGGCAAAAACCTACCTCCATCTCGAAATATGGAAAGGAAACGACAAGCAAAACCCGGCTACCTGGATTGCCCGCGGACAATAACCCATCAACACTTCAATAATTCAACAAATAAACAATACACCCGCACCTTAAGCCTGTTTGCGAGCAGATTTCAAGAGATTGCTCTCCGGCAAACAAACACGCATTCCGGAAGAAAAAATTACTCTATATTTGCATAACGAGACTTGTAACATTTATCGGTTGTTCACCACAATTCCATACAACATGAACCTTACACTGTTATTTTCGCCCGGACCGGTAGAGATCATCATCATTGTCCTGGTTATTCTGCTGCTTTTCGGGGGCAGAAAGATTCCTGAGCTGATGCGCGGGTTGGGAAAAGGAATGAAAGAATTTAAGAATGCACAGAAAGAGGATGCCGAGGATGATAACAAACCTGAAAAAGAAGGCCGTGAAAAGGAGGCCTGATGTTTTTCCGTTTTACTTTTTTTTGATAATGATGATGGCCGGGGTCGCCTTTTCGGGCGAGCGGCTTCATGCGCAGCAGCCTCCTCCGCCCCCCGAGGGGTATGCTGAGGCTCCTGAACGCCCGTTAATAAGTCCTGACGATCCTATTGTTGCCATGCTTGACAGCCTGGCCAATTTATCCATATTTGCGGCCATGGATCGCCGGGTGGATACCACCTCCTTGCGCAAGCACAACTTCCCGCCGGGCTTCGTGCCCGCATTTTCCGACTCTGTGTACCAGCGACGCATGGAGGCCCTGAATGCCCGCTCACCTTTCGAGTTCGTCTATAACGCTCACGTGCAAACCTTTATAAGGCTTTATGCCAACAACAGAAGGGTGCTCACCGAGCGCATGATGGGGCTGGGTGAGCTGTATTTCCCATTGTTCGAAGAACAGCTCGACCGTCACAACATTCCACTTGAGATGAAATACCTGGCTGTGGTGGAGTCGGCGCTGAACCCGACGGCGCGTTCACGCGTTGGCGCCACGGGGCTGTGGCAGTTTATGTTTCACACCGGCAGGATGTACGGTTTGCAGGTGAACAGCTATGTTGACGACCGTTCAGACCCAATACGCGCCACCATTGCTGCCTGTGAGCACCTTAACGACCTGTACGACATTTACGGCGACTGGTCGCTGGTGATCGCAGCCTACAATGCCGGTCCGGGCAACGTTAACCGGGCCATCAGGCGTGCCGGGGGCGTGAAGGATTTCTGGCTGATCCGGCCTTTCCTTCCAAGAGAAACACAAAATTATGTCCCTGCGTTCATAGCCGTCACTTATGTGATGGAACACGCCGAAGCCCACAACCTCTACGCGATACCGCCCAAATACACCCATCTCGATGTGGATACCATTATGGTCCGGCAGGAGTTAAGCCTGCGTACGGTCAGCAAGTTGCTTGACATTCCGCTTGACGAACTGCGCTACCTGAACCCGGCATTCCGGCAAAACATCATCCCATACCGGGCAGAGATGCCTTATGCGCTTTATCTGCCTAAAGAATACACCGGGCTCTTTCTTGCCAATGAAGAAAGTATTTATAACTACCGCACCCCTGAACAGATCCGGCAGGAAGAGCTTGCCGCACGAATGTCGGAAACCACCATTCATGTGGTGTCGCGCGGAGAAGTGCTCGGAACCATTGCACGCAGGTATGGCACCACGGTCAGGGAGATCCAGCAGCTGAACAACCTCCGGGGTACGCTGATTCGTCCCGGGCAACGGCTGGTCGTCAGGGCTCCTGCAGCGCCGCCCGCCCCCGGACAAAGCAATCCGAACGTTCATGTGGTGCGCAGAGGCGAGTCGCTTTCCGTGATCGCCAACAGGTACCGCATTTCGGTGAACAATCTAATGCGATGGAATAACCTGAGCAGCAGCGTAATATATCCCGGTCAACAGCTGATTGTCAGGCCGCCCGAGCCCAGCGCAAGTACCAACTGACAACAGTGGAAGTGGCACAGGATTTGTTACCACATTTTTGTATTGACGTGAGAGACAGCTTTCTGTAATAATCCCGGGAGTTGCCTCTGTACGCTTCCCACGAAAAAAACCACACCTATGGAAACGAAAACCAAGCCATTTGTTGCCATAATTGTTCTTATGGTGCTTCTGATTACCTCCTGCGGCCGTGTTGAGCGTCCCACAAAGCCCTCGGCATCAGGCAGGGCGGGCGAACTGCTCCTGGTAACCGAAACACGCATCTACGAAGGACCTGTGGGTCAGGCCTTCAACAACGTGTTTCGTGCACCGGTGCCCATGCTGCCCCAGGGTGAACCGATGTTCAATGTTATTTTCATCCCAAAAAGAGATTTTGCCAAAATCTTTGAGACCCACAGGCATATTTTTTTCCTGGATATTGACGAAACCCTGACATCCCCGACCATAGAGATCACCCGCGACCACTGGTCCTATCCGCAGCTTGTGGTGCGCGTCAAGGCGCCAGATGAAGCTTCTGCGATTCGCATCATAGAAAACAACGCCCAGACCTTTTACGACAGGTTTATTGCCGTTGAATACCTTCGGTTGCAAAATGCCTACGACCGTATGATAAAAAGGCCGTCGTGGCGGGCCGTAAAAGAAGATTTCGGCGTGGAGATCAGCGTTCCGGAGGGATATTTTGTTGCCCGGAGGGAGGACAACTTCATCTGGTTGCGCAAATCCGCCACCAATGAAGAGTTCGACCAGGCGGTGATGATCTGGACGCTCGACTATTCGGATCCGGCGGTTGATTTTGATGAGGATGTGATCTGGGCGCGCCGTGATTCCATCACCAGGAGATACATTCCCGGGCAGTTTCCCGGCACCTATATGACGACCTACCGGGGCGAGATGGAGCTTCGTCCCATGTTCCGCGAAGTATCTTTCAACGGAAAGTATGCCATCGAAGCCAGAAGCCTGTGGCGTGTGGAAGGCGACTTTATGGGCGGCCCTTTTGTCACCTATACCTTTGTTGATGAGGCCACCAACCGCCTGTTCATGGTCGACGGCTGGGTATTTGCCCCGAAGTACCGCAAGCGTGATTACATGCGCCAGGTGGAGGCCATCATCTGGTCTATGAGGTTTCCGGCAGAAGAAACACCTGAAGACGAGCCTGGGCCGGATAAACTTTCATGAGGTAATGCGGCTTAGTCGAAACGGGAGTATGGTCACGACACTAGTCTTCCTGCACCAGTATGCCTTCCAGGGTGGCGCCGCCCAGCTCGGGAAGGCTTTGCTCATAAAGCAACACCAGGTATGAGCCTTTGTCAATCCAGAGAGTCTGGCTGCCGGCTCCGCCGTCGGCCGGCGTAATAATTACCTGCCATACTTCGGCGCCTTCCTCTGTCTTGTCCGATCTAACCCTTAAGCGGTATAACCTTTCTGCCATGGTGTTGATGTCGGTGTTCCGAAAGATCGTTTCGTAACCGTTTGAAAGCGGCAGGGTGGCCAGCTGCAGTGCCCGTCCGGGGCCTTCAGCAAACAAAGGACCTCCCAGTGAAATGTTGACGGGGATCTCCTGTTCGCCGATGCGAATGTTTCCTTCGGCCTTTCCGGGAAGATAGTCTACCCGGATGTCGGCCTGGGCCTGGGTTATGCTTCTGGATAACGGGGCAAGCGTCGCAGCCTCCAGCGTCATTTCATCTTTTGTTTCTCCCATGGGGCTCCTGCTGACCTCTGTGATCAGGACCTTGTCGTTTTGCGACTCAATGACGGTGCGGCTTTCAAGTTCAATGCCCATGGCCTTCAGGCTTATCTTATACCGGAATGACCCTTCCGGAAGGGGTCTGACGGGAACAAGCTGTTGCGACACCTGTTCCGGCGTGAGCTCTTCGGGCAGTGTAACCGTGCTGATATCTACGGTGATCTCTTCGAGCCGCCGGGCTACATCTTCTGGCATGTCGGGCTGGTAACGCCCTCCGAGGTGAAGCGCAAGAAATTGTTCCATGGCGGCTATGAAGGCCATGTTGTTGACCGGTCTTGCGAAGCCATGCCCTTCATCGGGTGCATTCAGGTATGTCACCGGCCATCCTCTGTCGCGGAGCGCCACGACGATCTGATCGCTTTCGGCTTTAAGCACGCGCGGGTCGTTCTCTCCCTGGACCACCATCAGGGGTGTCTGTATGCGATCGGCGGCAAACAGCGGTGATTGCCGCACAAGACGGGCTTCGTCGGCGGGGTCGGAAGGGTCTCCTATACGCTCGTGAAACGTCTTCCTGATGGCTTCCCAGTAAGGAGGTATGGAGTTCAGCAGGGTGATCAGGTTCGACGGACCCACAAAAGACACACCGGCGGCATAAAGTTCCGGGGTGAAAGCCAGCCCCGCAAGGGTGGCATACCCCCCATAGGATATTCCGAAGATACCGATCCGTTCGGGGTCGGCAATGCCTTGCTCAATAAGGTATTTAACACCCCAGGTGATGTCGTCCTGCATAAGGTCGCCCCATTCGCGGTTTCCGGCATTAAGGAATGCCTTGCCAAAACCTGTACTACCCCTGAAGTTGGGCTGCAGCACAACATAACCCCGGTTGGCCAGAAACTGCACCCAGGTGCTGAAGCCCCAGAAGTCGCGGGCCCAGGGACCGCCGTGCGGAAAGACAACCACCGGCAGCATGGTCTCACCAAAACCGCGGGGCATGGTAAGATACGCAGGGATCTCAAGGCCGTCGGAGGAAGGATAGCTTATGGCCAGCATGGGTGACATATCCTCCGGCTCAAGGTAAGCCCGCGGTGTATATTGAAAATTGAGCATCATGTTGTCCATGTCGTAAATATATACGGAGGCAGGCTGTACGTCGCTGTACACCGACACCATAAACATCCGCTCGTCACTAGTCCCCGATGAAAAGTTAACCTCCATATCCTTTCCGAGCGTTGTCTTTACCTGGTTGTAGTGTCTTTCATATTCTTCGTTGTGGAAGTAGATGCGCACCCTGTCGTCAACATAAAAGGTGGCGATCACTTCGCCCGTTCTGTCCGAACGCCAAAGCCCCCCGAAGTCAACACGGTTTTCGGGGTCTTTTTCCAGGAAGCTTTTCTCCAGGGTTTCAACATCCATAAGAAAAAGCTTTCTTTTATCACGGTCATCTCCTTTGTCCGACACCAGGTATATGCGCTGATTGTCGGCGTGGAACCCGGCAGCGTAAGCGTTTTCAAGCATCGACCATTCATAGATAATACTTTCGCCATCATCGTCCAGTCGCCACAGCTCATTGTCGCCGGTAAGCGTTGAACGGCTGGCGAGCCGCAAGCGGTCATCGCGGTCGAACACCCACGAGGTATACCTGTTGGTGTTTTCACGCAGGAGCGTTAGTTCGCCACTCGAAATGCGCAGCTTATACAGGTCGTGCCAGGCAGGATCACGGTCGTTAAGCCCCACAAAGATCACGTCGTGGTCGGTGCGGGCAATATGGTAGATCTGCGCCCGAACACCTTCGAGATCGGTGATGTTCCTGGCCTCAGGGATGAAGCCGGAACGCGCCTCCGAAGGCTTCAGTGCATAGATGTTAAAGTTTTCGTCGCCGCCTTCATCCATCACATAAAGGAGATACCTGCCGTCACGCGACCAGAAATAGCCCATAACGGGCCTGTCGGTGCGGTCGGTAACCGGAATGGCTTCGCTAAACGCTGCCTCGCGCTCCTTGATCCAGATGTTTCGGTTGTTGTTGTATGGTCTGAGAAAAGAAAGATACGTTCCGTCGGGTGACAGTTGTCCGCCGCTGATCTCGGGGTCGTCAAAAAACAGCTGCCGGTCAAGCAGTGGGGGGGTGTCTGCATAGGAGACAAGGGTTAGCATTGCCATCACCATAAAGGAGCCAAGTATCAGGAGTGTTTTTTTTGTTGTCATATTTTTTGATTTCGTGAATGATTGAATCGTTTTATTGTTGAATCGTTTAATTGTGAGTCCGCTACGAAAAGTCGATTATAGCCACAGGTTCACAGATTTTGAAATTATAAAAATTTTAATGTGCTCATACTCAATAACATAAAAAGGAATAAATATTCAAATCTGTGAATCTGTGGCGTTTTTTGGACTTTTAGGAGTGGGCTCAATTGTTTAATTGTTAGATCAAAACACAGAAGGTGGTTTCATTCCGGCTTCTGTTACTGTTACAGTTCGGTCAGTTTAAGGGACAGGGTGCCGCCAAGCAGTCTGTACTCATACGTCAGCATATTGTTGTTGCCGGCCGGGAGCAGTCCGCGCCAGAATGCCTCTGAATCATCGAAGCTGCGCGTGTTCAGCTCCGTAAGGATGAACCCGAAGCCCGACTGATTTGCACAAAGGTCTATGAGCTGCAGGTAACTGATGATGGATGGCTTGGCGTGTCTCAGATCAAGTTTCACAGAGTTTTTGCTCTGTATGTCCATGAGATATGCGTAGTGTGTTTTATTTTCATAGCTCATAAAGGCAAGTTTGAAGCCTTCGTCGGTCATCTGGTGGAAGCGGTAGGTAAAAGCTCCGGCTTTTTTCATGGCCCGGGCTCTACGGAGCGGACCGGAGCCTGCATTTTCGGCAAGCGAGCCGCTGCTGCTGAATTCCGAATCCAGCTTAAGCACCATGTGGGGGCGTTCAATTCTTTCGGTATAGGCAATGCTGCCGTTGCTGTTGAAGTTGATCAGCATAAAGTCGAGCATTCTTATGCGATGGTATTGTTCTTTCAGGCCGTCACGTTCTTCGCGCCGTACTTCACCGGAGTAGCGATAGAGCTCTGCTACAGCGGTAAAGCTGCCGTCCGGCATGATCTCAAGCGCATGAATGTACACTTCGGGCATCAGTTTGAAAAACCAGTCAGGAACGGATGTTCTGAGAGTTGGCCGCAGTCCTCTCCAGGGGTGCACCTCCATGCCGGCCGTTCCGCCATCTTCTTCAACAAAGAGAAAAAACAACCCGCCTGAGCTTCTTTGCCTGATCTTGTCGCCAGAAAAATAGGTGCCCGCCAGCGCGATGCGGTTGTTTTCAACCGGGAGTATGGCGGTGGGGAAGTAGGTGTAGTCGTTGTCGGTAAGCTCCATGGTGTATGTGTGGGCTGCATCGGACAGCGACAAACAGTGCAGGCGTGCGTTCAGTGTATTACCCAGTCTTTCCGTGGCTTCCAGGATGTAGAGCCTGTCGCCGGCAAGCATCATGTCATACACATGCACCGTGCCTTTGTCGCCCTTAAAGTCAAGGCTCCACTGGGTGTTTAACTGATGGTCGGCATATTCAACCGTATATCCTGCGCGGCGGCCACCTCCCGTTGCCTGCACCAGGATAAAACCACCTTCCGGGTGGCCGTAAACAGAAGGGAAAAAACGGTCGCCGCGCCTCAGCATGGGAGCGTCGGTCCGGGTAGTCCTTGCCACTTCGTTGCCAAGCGCATCCAGCACTACATAAGTAATGGACGGCGTGAAGGCATTTACCACAAAACTCATTAAGATGTGTTCTCCATCAAAAGTCATTTCGTTGAAGAAAGAATAACGCGGTGCTTCAACAACGCCTTCCATAAGCTCATTAAGCTCTTTGTCAAGCAGATGAAAGTTCCAGTTTCCCGCTGAAGCGGAATGAAGCACCATATACGCTTCGCTCTGTCCGGGCTGGACGCCAAGAGAGTGAACGCCTGCAAAGCGCAAGGGAGAGATGCGCATTTCCTTGCTGTGCGCCTGCAGGGTGAAAAAGCTTCCGGAAAGAAGAAGCATGACAACAAGGACACTTAGTCCTTTTAGTGCAAAGAGGGTCTCTTTTTTGTGTAATGTTTTCATGGTCACGGTATTATATTTTGTTTTCATGTTGCGCCAGGCCGTTCTGGCACAAAAGTTCCTAATCAAAACTTATACCACAAACCTAAACTTGTAAAAAAAAGTTAAAAAAGAAGCTTCCTTAATGAGAAAAAAGGTCAACGGTGGCAATGACATCAAGCACGTTGACGATGCCGTCCTGATTCACATCAGCGTTTGCAGGACAAAAGGATGCGACAGCCTCACCGGAGAAGTAATTCACGATGCTGATCACGTCGAGCACATTCACCACACCGTCTCCGTTGGCATCGCCGGGCATGCCAGGAAGGACGACCTCCGCATAAACATCATTGCTCACTATGCTTAATGTCCCTTCATAGGTGTCATAACATGTTTTCGTAATCTGATACTCATAGTTGCCTGGTGCAACATCTTCAAACACATAAGCGCCCGGCTCGTGCTGAACACCGTCAAACGTGGTGACGGCCTGTTCCACCGCATCGCCATGCTCATTGGTAACGTTAAAATAAACGTTATACGTGGGGTCTCCTTCAACGGTGATCATGAAATCATCAATATACATTCCTTCGCGGGTAATGATGTGATCACTGAAAAACCTGAAGCGTATGCTCACAAAAGGCTCACCGGCATAATCCGTCAGTGGATATATTTTATGCACCCAGCTGCTTTGTATCCCGGTAAAGGTGTCGATGGTAATCCAGCTGCTTCCATCAACAGAGAGTTCAAGATACATGAAGTCCCAGTTGTTTTCAATGTTGTATCTCGTTCTGAACGACAGCGTTGCATCGGTGTATCCTGCAAGCGAAATGGGTTGCAGAACAGCATGGTCATGGCGGTTGTTGGCGTAATTGGCGTAGGGGCTTTCGGTCAGCGAATGACTGGGCGAAAAAGCGTGCTGTGTGGTTAACCCCCAGGGCTCATCCAAATACCAGTAGGGTGTTCCGTTTTCAAAGTCTATGAACAGGGGAAAGCTTATGGGCGGCATGGGCGTTACCGTGACCGTATCGGAAGGGTCAGACTCCTCGCCTGAGTCGCTGTATACGGCAGTTACATAGTACTCGTACTGTATTTCATTTTCAACGTTGGTATCCAGGTAATGGTTGTTGTCCGGGGCGGCGATAAATTCGTTATCGCGATACACTTTATAATAGTCTACATCAACCATTTCGTTCCAGGTCAGTTCCACTTGTCCGTCACCCGGGATGGCCACCAGGTTTCCGGGCGGCGTGAGCATGTTGGCCAGGGTTACCACGGTGGCAATGGCGGCTTTTGTAAACATGACGGCCTGTTCTTCGTGGTTGTAGCTTAGTCCGACAATATCGTTTGCTGTGTGGATGTACGGGCTGAAGTTGTTTGCATCCTCAAAGGGGAATATGCCCATAAAGCCATTGTTGTTGAATGAGGTGTGATCGCTGTTGTATCCGGAGGGCAAAGAGGCATGCTGTACGACAAAGTCCGGCAGATAGAGGGCTGTCACATCTGCATAAAAATCAGCCAGTGGCGCGGCTGATTGAGGGTATATGAGTGAAGTCATGATGGTCGTGTGGCCGGGTTTCAGGTAGCCGATCATATCCATATTGATGTACCCCAGTATGTTTTTCCCTTGCTGTGCGGCCTGGCTGGCATAGGCGGCGCTTCCGTATAGGCCGTATTCTTCTCCAGAAAAGGCAATGAAAACGATGCTTCGGTCGAATTCATAATTGCTGAGGATGCGTGCAGCCGCCATCACTCCGGAAGTTCCGGAGGCATTGTCATCTGCGCCGGGCGCCAGGCCGCTCCAGGATATCGAGTCGTAATGACCGCCCAGAACAATGTATTCATCAGGATATTTGGTGCCGGTGATCCTGGCGATCACATTGTCGCTCGACGGGCCGCCCGGCATATAAAACTCCATGGTTTCCACTTCAAGCCCCCAGTTCAGGAACTGTTCTTCGATCCACAGCTGTGCCAGGATGCTTTCGAGGACATAGGCATCGCGTGTTCCATAGTTTTCCAGATGCTGCACCCTGTCTGTAAGCATCTGTCCATCAACCTGGTTGATCAAATAGTGAACAAAGGGGTCGGCATCTCTCCTTGCCGGTGTCGCAAGGCGGTGTGCCCGGGGAAGACGGGCCTCGTGCTCAAAGATGCGGACCATGCTGCCGTCTGCGGCAGGGGGAAGCTGGCCGTATTGCCTTTCATCGCTGCGCACCACAAGCAGGAGCGGACTGTCATACAGCACGACGGCAAAGGGGCTGATATGCTCCAGATACGCTTGTTTGTCCGCATGATCATCCAAATAAACAAGATAATAGCTGTAACCTGAGGCCCAGGGGTCTCTGTCAAGCAATACCATACCTTCTTTCAGTCCTGCAACACTGGTGGCAACAACAATCTCATCATCATAATGGTGAATAACAAGGCTGGGGTGTTTAAAAAGCTGACGATGATTATCAATGCTTGCGGGGTGTATCAGAACGAGATCCGAGGCAAAGAGCGAAACGTGGATAAAAAGCAGCAGCAGTAACAGCAGTTTGGTAAAAAAACGCATATTCTGGAAAACCTTAAAATGATTAACAACAACCGACCGGGCTAAGATAGTGTTTTTTGTGGAGTCGAAGAAACCTTCAGGGTTTTAAGGCGGATCCGGGGCGTTCTGAGTTTACAGGCTGATCATGATGCTGGCATAGTTCACCACCCTTGCGGAGGACACCACTTCTCCTGAGTGGCCGCGGCTTAGCAGCCGGACCGAATAACCGGGGTTACACAGCCTTGCGTATTCCATCAGGGCCATAACCGGACCGCTGCCGCATACGGTAATTTGATGTTTTTTTACGGTGCGCTCAACGCCGGCTGCATCTTTGTTCAGGATTTTTTCAAGCACCATGTCGTCCAGTTTTCGGGACTCGGCAGGGGTCAGAAAGTGTGAAAAGTCGGATGAAGCCAGAAACAGCAGCTTCCTTTTCAGACGCCTGGCGGCAGCATGGGCGTTCTTTGCCACGGCTGCTGCTTGTCGCGCATCCTGCAACAGCATGTTCACAGGCAGTATGCGAAAGCCTTCAGGCAGGAAATACTGCAGGTATGGCAACAGAACTTCGGCTGAGTGCTCACCCTCCTGTGCTTCGGCTGACACAGGAAGCTTCATTTCATCTGCCAGCTCATGGTCAACCCGGAGCGCTCCCAGGGGTGTTTCCCAGCAATCGTGCCCGTCAGTCGAAACAGCCGGCCCCCATCTTCCGTGGTTGGGATGCGCAATCAATACGGTGTCGGGCTGTTGCCCTGATTTCCGGTACACTTCGAAAAAATGCACAGCCTGTCTCGCACAATACACCATACCGGCATGCGGAACAATACCGCCAAGGATGTGCCAGCCATCATAGGCCGAAATATTGTGCGACTCACACGCTGTGGTGCGCGCAAGTAAGCTGTTTATTTTTTTTGCATCATCTGGGTAAAACGAACCTGAAACACATGCTTTTCTGACCTTGCCTGAAAGGTGGGTGTTGCCGGTTGTTTTCATAAAAGTTATGTTTATGAAACTTTTAGTTATCGTTTTCTTATTCAAGAAGCGGATGGCTTGTACTTTTTTAATACACGTTGCCGAGATGAACATGCAACAAAACGTGTTCCGCTTTCTTTCCCATGCGTTCCAGAACGGCACGCGGTGCTGGCGGCCTTTCCATCTGCCAGGCGGGTACATACCTGTTGATGTGTAACGGGACCTCCGGTCCCAGTTCCTTGGCGATCCACTGCACCATGGCTTCAAAGCGGTCCGGCTCTTCGTTGAGTCCGGGGATTACCAGGAAGGTGATTTCCAGGTGCCGTTGCCGGGCAATAATGGACTTCATGGTGTTCAGCACAGGCGCCAGCTGGCCGGCGCAATATTTTTTATAGAATGGGTCAGAAAAGGACTTAAGGTCCACGTTAAATGCGTGCATCACATCAAGCAGCTCATCCAGCGGTCCGGGATTGATATACCCGTTGGTAACCATAACGTTTTTCATTCCGGCTTCATCCACCAGGACGGCAATGTCGCGCATGAATTCAAACCACACCGTGGGCTCGTTATAAGTGTAGGCCACCCCAATATTCCTGGCCGAAGGCCCGGGTTTTCCGGGATGTCGCAGAGCCGGGATGTTGTTTTGCGCCTTTGTTTTGTATGCGGCCGCGGTTGCTCTGCCCCGGCCTGCACCGGGGGTTCTTCCCGTTGCGCTCAGCGCTGCATGCAACACATCTTCGGCAGAACAGCTTCCGGGCAGACCCTCCGCCTTTTGTTGTGAGATATGTGCATTCTGGCACCAGGGACAGCGAAAGTTGCAACCATGGCTTCCTATCGACAAAATGCCGCTTCCCGGATAAAAATGGCGCAGGGGCTTCTTTTCAACAGGGTCTCTGTGAAATCCCATCACGCGACCATAAGATTCGGCCATCAGTATTCCGCCGACGTTGTACCGCACCCGGCAAAAGCCATATTCCCCGGGTTTTATCACACAAGCCTGCGGGCATAACTCGCAGCGGACCGCTTTGTGTGCCCTCTTTTTGTAATGCCTTGCTTCTTTCATGATCAGAGCAATGCCAAGTTACGAATTTTCTGGCATAAAAGAAAGTCCGGCCACGGGGAATCAAAGAGCCCGATACGCTTATTGTTCTTTTGGCTGACGGTTGATGAGGCAGGGGTTGAGCAAACCGGAATGAATCAAAAAAAACCCTCTCGTTTGAGAGGGCCTCAGTGACTCCGGAGGGACTCGAACCCCCAACCGACAGAACCGGAATCTGCTATTCTATCCAATTGAACTACGGAGCCATATTGCTGCGCAAATGTACATGAAATTTTTTTTATGCGAAAATACATACAAATGCATGAAAAAAATTCATAGGAAAGCGAAGCGGTCCCTCCTGTACATCTATTTTACGATATTTTGCCTGGACCTGTGGTGAATATTCTTTTTTAAAACGGCATCGGTTCGGTCGTTCCGTTAAGCACAAGGTCCTGGGCTACGGCCTGATGCGCTTCAGTATGGTGGTGAACATGTTTCCGTCTGATCGCGCCTGTAACACATAGATTCCGTCTGGCAGGTGACCCAGGTCAATCCGGCAATGGGTGCTGTCAGGTTTGACGTGCACCAGCCTGTTGCCTTTTGTGTCAAAAATGGCCACTTCCCGGAGATGTTCTGTGGCGTGTACGTTTACAGAAAGAATTGCCGGGTTTGGATAAACGATCCAGTCATCTTCAGACAAAAGAGTATTGCTTGTATCATCGCCGGAGTCAGTCTCAAACAACTCCCCCTCTTCCACATACCAATACTTCCATTCACCACCCTCGCCTTCATTCCAATGATTCAGATCAAACCAGCCGCTGCCCTCAAAGTCACCCTTGAGCTTATAAACAAGCAATGCCTGCCTGTCCTGGTACCAATTCAGGGGAAGCCCTTCTTCACACAGCTCCGGGACACCCTTGTGCGTTTGTAAAAAATAGCCATAATCAGGATAGGAAGGGTGTCCGAAAACCCTTGCCTTCCCTTCTTCATCTACGGCAATGGCCGTATATTCATTAGCCGCAATGCCTTTGGCCGGCATGTCCCAGTCGGTTATCATTCGCGCCATAAAAGCCACATGCCTGCCTTTGCGGTCCATATCGTCGCCCTGGATGCGGTTATAATGCGAGTCGGTTACCGTATGCTGCATATAAGGAACATCCAGGAAGCCTTTTTCCAGCGTAACGCGCCAATGATAAGGGTTACCAAGTGCTTCCGACGACCATACCGTGCCGTTTTCAGCTGTGAACACCACTTCGCCCAAAACCGCCATACCCGCACTGGTGCCGCCAATGGTGATCTTCTTGTCGTTGATCAGTGTGTTGAGAGCTTCAAGAAGTTCTGTTCCGCGCCAATCATTCACGTAGTTCCATTGATTGCCCCCTGCTATAAACACTACCTCTGCATTGTTGATCGCCTCTATCACGGCCGGATTATTGGCTTCTGATGCACTGGTGATGACAATGGAGGTCACGGAATTGACGTCAACCCCCAGTTGGGTGTAAAAATAGTTGTTGTAGCCGTCTGAGCCGCTGGCCCTGAGCACTACAACGTCGCCGCCGTTGGCTCTTTCAAGCATCCATCGCATGGCATCAGCATTGTCGGTGGCGCCTCCGGCGAGCACCAGCCCGG
This sequence comes from Bacteroidales bacterium, assembly GCA_031323845.1. Lineage (GTDB taxonomy): Bacteria > Bacteroidota > Bacteroidia > Bacteroidales > UBA7960 > PUPG01. The sequence goes on from JAVIYP010000041.1 coordinate 22,385, forward strand.
GCAAATGACTTGTTTCCACAGGCTCTTCACTGCCGGTATGATAAAAATCCTGGGCCGCCAGCTGAAATGCCGGGGTAAACATGCATGCTAACAGAAAAAAAACAAGGTGTTTCCACTTATCCATAATGACGTTTTGTTTTATAGAAACAGCAACACAGATGTGAAGGTGTGCAAAATAGCAGATGTGCAGATGTAAGGTTATTGTTTAATTGTTTAATTGTTGATTCGTTTAATCGTTTAATCGTTGATTCGTTTAATCG
>JAVIYP010000042.1:0-22441 GCA_031323845.1 Bacteroidales bacterium
CTTCAGCATTTGAAAACAGTAAGATTTTTTGTTTTCAAATATTTTCATTAACTTTGCGCGGAATTTTTGATTTAGCCGGAAAGTGAAGGGGGCAGTAAGTCCCCTTCTTTATTGGAAAAAAGATAATGACGGATAAAGGCTACATAACGGATATTGTCAATGAATACCTGGGCGAGGGTGAGCTCTTCCTGGTTGCCATCACCATAAGCACCCAGAACAGGATCAGGGTATTCATAGATGGTGACAAGGGCGTGAGCATTGATGATTGCATCCGCCTCAGCCGTCATATTGAATCGCAGCTTGACCGCGACAAGGAAGATTTTGAACTGGAAGTGTCCTCCGTTGGCGTTGGCCAGCCCCTGGTGCTTTTCAGACAGTATAACAACAACCTCGGACGAAGACTGTCTGTGCATGCCTCAGACAACCGGTATATCAAAGGCAAGCTTACCGGGGTGACGCAAGACGGCATTTTCATTGAAAAAGAAAGAGCAGACAAAGGGAAAAAGAAGAATAAAGAACCTGAAACAGATTCCGGATCAAAACAGTTTATTCCATTTGATGACATTCTGGAGGCCAAAGTCCAGGTTTCTTTTAAATGATCCATGAATTAACAGCAGTATTACATTAATTTGAAAAAACAATGGAAACTATCAATTTGGTTGAATCGTTTTCGGAATTTAAAGAGTTTAAAAACATTGACCGGACTACCATGATGCTGATCCTGGAGGATGTGTTTAACAGCATGCTGGAGAAGAAGTTCGGGTCGGCCGAAAACTTTGACATTATTGTAAACATCGACAAGGGTGATCTGGAGGTTTGGAGGAATCGTATCATTGTTGAAGACGGTGAGGTTGAGGATGAAAATCAGCAGATCGCCTATTCGGAAGCGATCAAGATTGAACCTGACTTTGAAATTGGAGAGGATGTTTCGGAACCTGTTCGTATGAGCGATTTTGGCCGGCGCGAGATCCTGGCCATCAGGCAAAACCTGTCATCAAAAATACTGGAGCTTGAAAAGGACAATATTTACAAAAAATACCAGGCTGCGGTCGGAGATCTCGTTACCGCAGAGGTTTACCAGGTGTGGAAAAAGGAAATCCTGGCCCTTGATGACGAGGATATTGAACTGATCCTTCCGAAAGCAGAACAGATCCCTTCCGATTTTTACCGCAAGGGCGATACCGTGCGTGCTGTGGTGTCGCGCGTGGAAATCAAAAACAACAATCCGCTGATTATTCTCAGCCGTACCTCGCCTGTATTTCTTGAGCGCCTGTTCGAGCAGGAGGTGCCGGAAGTTTACGATGGACTGATAACCATAAAAAAGATTGTAAGAGTACCCGGAGAACGGGCGAAAGTAGCCGTAGAATCCTACGACGACCGCATTGATCCGGTAGGTGCATGCGTCGGGATGAAAGGTTCGCGCATACATGGTATTGTCCGGGAACTTCGCAATGAGAACATTGATGTGATCAATTACACCACCAATACAAATCTTTACATTGCCAGGGCCTTAAGTCCGGCCAAGATCACCTCTATGGTCATTGATGAGGAAAACAAGAGGGCGGAAGTGACCCTCAAGCCCGACCAGGTTTCGCTGGCCATTGGCAAGGGCGGCTTCAACATAAAGCTTGCAGGCAGCCTTACCGGCTACGAAATAGATGTTTACCGTGAAACCGACATTGAGGGTGAGGATGTTGACCTTGTTGAATTCAGTGATGAAATTGAAGAATGGATCATTGACGAACTGAAGAAAGTCGGCTGCGATACCGCTAAGAGCGTCCTGAACCTGACGGTTAAGGATCTGGTAAAAAGAACCGACCTCGAAGAAGAAACCATTGAGGAAGTAATGCGTATATTAAAAGCTGAGTTTGAATAAAATGCCATACATTTGCATTATTTTTCCGGCTCCGCAGAAAAGTTGATAACTGAAATCTTTATATGACAGAAGGAACGCCAACAAAAAGATTAAGTAAAGTTGCCAGGGAGTTCAACATTGGGCTTACTACCATTGTAGATTTTCTAAACAAAAAGGGAATCAGCGTGGAAAACAATCCCAATGCCAAGATCTCCCAGGATGCCTATGAGTTACTGTTCCAGGAGTTTCAAAGCGAAAAAACCCTGAAGGAGGCTACCCGTAAGGCGGGTTTGAGCATACTGAAGAGAGAAAGCGTCTCTATGGACAAAAAAGAGGCGAAAGACGACGAAGCTGTTCAGGAAGCTGATGGCGACGATGAGTTGCTCATACACGATCGCAAAGGCGTTGTCAAGGAAAAGCCTGCTGCAAAGGAAGAGGCACCGGTGAGTGCGGAGAAACCTGCCGTGCCCAAGGCTCCTGTGCAGCCTGATGTTGATGAGCCGGCACCGGAGAAGGCTGAAGCCACTGAAGATGAGAAGACTGCGGACGAAGAAGAACGTTTGGCTGCTGAAACCGAAGAGAAAGAAGCTCAGAAAGCTGATTCAAAGATCAGGGTTGTTGGCAAAATAGCTCTCGAAGAAACCGGTAAGAAAAAGAAAGCGGTAAAGAAAGCCAAAGAGGACGCCCCTGAAAAGGAGCAACCCAAAAAAGATGAGGCTCCTGATGCGGTCGAGGCCCCTGCTGCTGCTACTGATCCGGAAAAAGACTCCCCTGTGCAGGCTGCCGATCAGGAAAAAACAGACATCCCTGAAGACCTGGAGCTTTCGAAAATCCCTCAGCCATCATCAACAGAACACCATCAAACGCAGTATCAAAAGCTTGAAGGTCCGGTTATTCTTGGAAAGATGGAGCTGCCGGAGCCCCGCGAAGAAGCTAAAAAGCCTGTTGCCTCATCAACGGATGAAACAAAATCAAAAAAGCGGAAGCGCAAACGCATCCGTAAGGAAAAATCAGTAGAGGTTGAGGTAGAATCTCAGGATAAGAAATCAGCCAAAGCTAAAAAAGCCAAAAAGAAAGAAACTCCCAGGCCCGAGGTTTCGGAGGAGGAAATCTCCAGGCAGATCAGGGAGACTCTTGCCAACCTGAGCGGCACAGGCAAGTCAAAAGCGGCGAAACACCGCAGGTTGAAACGTGAAATGCTTCAGCAGCAAAAGGAAAAGGAACTGGAGCAGGCAGTTACCGACCAGAGGAAACTTCAGGTTACCGAGTTTGTTTCGGCTGCTGAGCTGGCAAAAATGATGAATGTCTCCGTTAACGAGATCATTTCCACGTGTATGAGCCTGGGACTCTTTGTCTCCATCAACCAGCGTCTGGATGCGGAAACCATTGCCATCGTTGCCGATGAGTTTGGCTTTGAGGTCAGTTTTGTCAGCGCAGACACCCAGGAGACCATCGAGGAAGTGCAAGACGATCCGTCGCAGATGCACGATCGTGCGCCGATTGTAACCGTTATGGGTCACGTTGATCACGGTAAGACCTCGCTTCTTGACCAGATCAGGCACTCAAACATCATTGCCGGTGAGGCCGGTGGAATTACCCAGCACATTGGCGCCTATGCCGTTGAACTTGACGACGGTAAGCGTATCACCTTCCTGGACACACCCGGCCACGAAGCCTTTACCGCCATGAGGGCACGCGGTGCCAAAGTCACGGATGTTGCCATCATTGTGGTGGCTGCCGATGACAGCGTCATGCCCCAGACCGTTGAGGCCATTAACCATGCCCAGGCAGCAAACGTTCCCATTGTCATTGCCATCAATAAAATTGACAAGGAAAATGCGGCCCCCGAAAAGGTCAAACAGGAGCTTGCCAGCATGAACATCCTGGTCGAAGACTGGGGCGGCAAATACCAAAGCCAGGAAATATCCGCGAAAGCCGGTCAGAACATTGACAGCCTGCTGGAAAAGGTGCTGCTCGAAGCAGAGCTGCTTGAGCTGAAAGCAAATCCGTCGAGATTAGCCTCCGGAACCGTTATCGAATCATCGCTTGACAAGGGCAGGGGATATGTGGCCACCATTCTTGTTCAGAACGGGACACTCAGAGTGGGTGATATCGTGGTCGCCGGTACAACGCACGGTAAAGTGAAGGCCATGTTCAACGAAAGGGGCCAAAGGGTTAAAGAGGCCGGCCCGTCGACCCCCATACTCATACTCGGACTCGACGGTGCTCCCCTGGCCGGTGACACCTTCCATGTTATGGCAACTGAAAGTGAGGCAAAAAGCATCACCACAAAACGCCAGCAACTAATCCGGGAGCAGGGCCTGCGTACACAAAAACACATTACCCTGGACGAAATTGGCCGTCGTATTGCCATAGGAGACTTTAAAGAATTGAATATCATTGTGAAGGGTGATGTGGACGGATCTGTGGAGGCCCTGAGTGATTCCTTGCTCAAACTCAGTACAGAGGAAATACAGGTCAACATCATCCATAAGGCCGTTGGCCAGATCACCGAAGGCGATGTCCTGCTGGCCTCGGCATCAAATGCCATCATTATTGGCTTCCAGGTCAGACCTTCGATGTCGGCAAGAAAGCTGGCTGAACAGGAACAGATCGACATCCGCCTTTACAGCGTCATCTACAATGCCATCAATGAAATTACATCAGCCATTGAGGGTATGCTGTCGCCTGAAATCGAAGAAAAGGTAGTGGCTAACCTTGAGGTGCGCGACGTGTTCAAAATCACCAAAGTTGGTACCGTAGCCGGCTGTATGGTGCTGGACGGCAAGATCCGCCGCAATGCCAGTATAAGACTTATACGCGACGGTATCGTTGTGTTTACCGGTGAACTGGGCTCCCTTAAACGCTTCAAGGAAGATGTCAAAGAAGTTGCCTCCGGTTACGAGTGCGGCCTGAACATTGAACGCTTCAACGACATTAAGGTGGGCGACATTATTGAAGCCTTCGAAACGATTGAAATCGCCCGTAAACTCGAGTAATCCTGTCTTTTAAAAATACGTTTGTTATGGTGAATCTTTCATTGAATATTCAGCATGCGGATGCTTTTGTATCCCAGGATGAGATCATGCTCTTTCAGCAGGAGGTCAATCTTCACCGGCATGATATTTATCACAGGAAAGGCAGGGGAAGTGATTTCCTGGGCTGGGTTGACCTTCCCGGCAGTGTTGAGGAGTCCTTGTTTTCACGCATAGAGGCCGAAGCCTCCCGCATCCGTCAGCAGTCGGAAGTGGTCGTCATCGTCGGCATTGGCGGTTCCTACCTGGGCACACGCGCCGTATGTGAGGCCCTTTCAGCGACCTCTTTTCCCATAAGGGATGCGGGTAAAGAGAAGCAACCGGAACTCGTTTATGCAGGCCATCATCTTGATGAAGACTACCTGCACAAGCTGCTGAAATGGCTTGACGACAAGGCCTATTCCATCATTGTTGTCTCCAAGTCAGGCACCACCACCGAGCCGGCCATTGCCTTCCGGTTGCTGCGTGCACACCTCGAAAAAAAATACGGCCGGAAAGCGGCGTCCGGACGGATCATCGCCATTACGGATGCAGCACGGGGCGCACTTAAAACACTGGCCGGTACCGAAGGTTATGCTTCGTACACCATACCTGATGATGTCGGCGGCCGTTACTCCGTGCTCACCCCCGTTGGGCTGCTGCCCATTGCGGTCGCAGGTCACGATATCAGAAGCCTGATACGCGGCGCAAACCAGATGGCACACTTCCTGAAACAGGAAGACTCCCTGTCCGGAAATCCTGCCGCCCTGTATGCCGTTGCCAGAACGCTGCTCTACAGGAAAGGAAAAACCATTGAAATACTCGCCTCATATAATCCGGCACTTGTCCACCTTACAGAATGGTGGAAACAATTGTTCGGCGAAAGCGAAGGGAAGGAAGGAAAGGGAATTTTCCCTGCCGGAGTCAGTTTCACGACAGACCTGCATTCCATGGGCCAGTATATTCAGGACGGTTTGAAAAACTTTTTTGAAACGGTGATCACCGTGCAGGAAACACGACACCAGGTTGTCATTCCACACGAAGAAGAGGACCTTGACGGCCTGAATTACCTTGCAGGCAAACGTGTAGGCTATGTCAACCGGATGGCCGGCAAAGGTACCATGATGGCCCATCTTGAGGGAGGTGTGCCCAACCTGGAGCTCACCGTGCCCCATATTTCCGAAGAAATCCTGGGTGAATTGATCTATTTCTTTGAGATGGCCTGTGCGATCAGCGGCTATATGCTTGATGTCAATCCATTTGATCAGCCCGGCGTTGAGGCCTACAAAAAGAACATGTTCCGCCTGCTGGGAAAACCCGGCGCATAACCCCAGTCAAACCTCCGCATCATCATTGACACGACACAAAAAAATTCGCTGAAACGCAAGCGTTATTAATCGTTCCGGGCCGGGCTTTATTGTTTCGATGCAGTAATGAAACAACTCCGGCACAGCGGTTCGTAGGCATCCGTCTCGCCAAGTACCACGAGCTTGTCGTTGGCAATGATACGGTGGGAGTGTTGGGCGAGATGTCCGCATCTGACGCAGATGGCATGAACCTTCGTAATGTATTCGGCGGTGGCGAGCAGTGCAGGCATGGGCCCGAAAGGCTTGCCGGTATAGTCCATGTCGAGGCCGGCAACAATGACGCGTATGCCCGAATTGGCAAGGTGGTTGCAGACATTGGGCAGTTCTGAATCGAAAAACTGGGCTTCGTCAATGCCGACCACATCGACATCGTTGGCCAGCAACAAAATATTTCCGGAAGCGGGAACCGGTGTTGACTGTATTTCCCTGGCGTCATGAGAGACCACCTTTTCCTCATCATATCTTGTGTCAACGCCGGGTTTGAAAATCTCTACCGAGAGCCTTGCAATGCGTGCACGCTTCAAACGACGGATCAGCTCTTCCGTCTTGCCGGAAAACATGCTTCCGCAGATGACTTCAATCCAGCCCCTGCGCCGCCGCCTGTCATGTTCGTTCTCAAGAAACATCTGGAGCAAATAGTTTATTCTTCACCTTACTGATGTCAGTCACAAAAATAAACAATAACTTTACACCGTTTTCCATTCCTGAAAAAGATTAAATAATTAAATGTTGTTTTTTATGACACATTCCGAGTTGAAAAACCACATAGTTAAGTTGTTAGAAGAAACTGAAAAACGTATTGCGCTTATTACCCGGCATCATCCGGCCACCGACATGTCTCTTGATATTGATCTTGTCAGGGATGAGCTGCGCCAGCTTTACCGTGCGCTGGAGATGCTCAGGGAGGTTCCGGGTGAGGTGGCCGCACCTCCGTCTCCCGTGACCGAAAAAGAACAGCCTGTTGTTAAGGAGGAAAAGACTTCGGTTGTTCCTGAAGAACTCCAGGAGCAGCAGGATGAACTGGTGCCGGATGTGCCGGAAGAGACTGTTCAGGAGCCAGAAAAAGAGGAGCCCGTTCAGGAAGCAGAGGATGAGGCGTTGCCGCCGGAAGCAGAATCCCGTGAGGTAAAAGCGGAGGATCACAGCATCCCTGCCGGGGATGAGCTTGGTGAACGTGAAGAAGCACCTGTTGCTTCACAGGAAACACCACAGCAAGATGTTGCAGATCAGCAAGGTAAGAAACAAAACCAAACCGTTTTGGACCTTTTGTCGCCCTTCAGCCAAAAAACCATTGGCGACAAATACCTGGGTGAGGATAACTCGTTGCACCAGCGCATCGCCGTGGATAAGGAAGACAAAAGCATAGGCGCCCGTTTGCAGCAGGAACCTGTGGCCAGCATAAAGGATGTAATCGGCGTAAATGAAAAGTTTCTGTTCATAAACGAACTGTTTGAAGGCAACATAGAAGTTTATAATGGGGCCATTTCAAGGTTGAATGAGATGCCGGACATGCAGGCGGCTTTCGACCACCTTAATGAGTTGGGCAAACGTCATTCATGGGATGCCGGGCGCTCTTCGGCCACCATTGAAAAACTGGCCAACCTGGTTCAGCGCAGATATATGAAATAATTTTGTTCGGCAAGCTTTCCGGGCTTTTCTTTCTGCTTCCCGCCAGGGGTTCCCGTCAATTGTATACACCATGGCACAACTGTATCTGGTACCCACGCCCATTGGAAATCTCGGTGACCTGACGTTCCGTGCACTTGAGGTGTTGAGGTCGGTTGACCTTGTGCTTTGCGAGGACACCCGGGTCAGCGGAAAACTGCTGAAGCATTATGAGGTGTCAACACGGATGCTGGCCTTTCATCAGCACAACGAACACAGGATGTTGTCTTCGGTGGTACAGCGTCTGAAGGCTGGTGAAAAGATCGCCCTGCTCAGTGATGCGGGCATGCCTGGCATTTCGGATCCGGGCTTCTTGCTTGTTCGTGAATGTGTGAAAGAAAACATCGCCATGGAATCGTTGCCGGGTCCTACGGCATTCGTGCCTGCCCTGGTGGCCAGCGGCATCCCCTGCGATCGCTTTTGCTTTGAAGGTTTCCTTCCGGTGAAAAAAGGAAGAAAGAGCCGCCTCGAAGCACTGAGCGGGGAAACACGTACCATGGTTTTTTATGAGTCGCCACACCGGCTGGCGAAAACGCTGCAGGAGTTTGTCCGGGTTTTCGGGAACGACAGGGCCGCCTGTGTCTCCCGCGAAATCAGCAAGATCCACGAAACCCATCACAGGGGCAGCTTGATCGAACTATGCCAGTGGTTCGAAAAAAGTAGCGTTAAAGGTGAAATTACGGTAATTGTCGCCGGCCGCGATCGCTCAAATCCGTGATTGAGTCCTACTCATCCAGTTTCAGCACCGCCATAAAAGCCTGCTGCGGTACTTCAACATTACCCACCTGCCTCATACGCTTCTTCCCCTTCTTCTGTTTTTCCAGCAGCTTGCGCTTCCTGGTAATGTCACCCCCGTAACATTTGGCGGTAACGTCTTTGCGGAGTGCCTTGACGGTTTCACGTGCGATGATCTTGGCGCCGATGGCAGCCTGTATGGCAATGTCGAACTGCTGCCTTGGAATGAGTTGCCGCAGCTTGGTGCAGATCTTTTTGCCCAGGTCAAAAGCATTGTCTTTGTTGATCAGTGCCGAAAGTGCATCCACCGGATCCCCGTTCAGCATGATGTCGAGCTTGATCAGGTTCGACGACCTGTAACCGATCGGATGATAATCAAACGATGCATAACCCCTTGATATGGTTTTAAGGCGGTCGTAAAAGTCGAACACGATTTCCGCGAGCGGCATCTCAAAGGTCATTTCAACCCTGTCGGTGGTAAGATAAACCTGGTTTTTAATAATGCCGCGCTTGTCAAGACAGAGTGACAGCACCGGACCGATAAATTCCGACTTGGTGATGATCTGGGCGTTGATGTAGGGTTCTTCAATACGCTCCAGTTCGTTTGGGCCGGGCATGTCGGAAGGGTTGTTGACCACCTGCATGTCGCCCTTTTTTGTGAAGGCGTGGTAGGAAACGTTCGGCACTGTGTTGATCACGGTCATGTCGAACTCCCTCTCGAGCCTTTCCTGCACGATTTCCATATGGAGCATGCCCAGGAACCCGCAGCGGAAGCCGAAGCCGAGCGCTGCCGATGATTCAGGCTCGTAGGTCAGTGAGGCGTCATTGAGCTGAAGTTTTTCCATAGCCGTCCTCAGCTCCTCAAAATCTTCGGTGTCGACAGGATAAATGCCGGCAAACACCATGGGCTTAACGTTTTCGAATCCCTTTACGGCTTCAAGGGTAGGTCTTTCCACGTGAGTAATGGTATCGCCGACCTTAACCTCCCTGGCATCCTTGATCCCGGAAATAATGTATCCCACATCTCCGGCCGCTATTTCCTTGCGCGGATGCTGGGAAATCTTCAGTACGCCCACCTCGTCGGCATGATATTTTTTGCGGGTGTTCATGAATTTCACGTGATCGTCCTGTTTTATCCTTCCGTGGTAAACACGGAAATAGGCGATCACACCGCGATAGGCATTATATACCGAGTCGAAGATAAGTGCCTGCAGCGGGGCTTCGGGATCACCAACGGGCGGTGGAATGCGTTCAATAATGGCTTTCAGTATGTTTTCGACGCCGTAACCCAGCTTGCCGCTGGCCGGGATGATCTCGTCGGGGTCGCAGCCGATAAGGTCAACGATCTGATCGCTGACTTCATCGGGCATGGCGCCGGGCAGGTCCATTTTGTTAAGCACGGGAATGATCACCAGGTCATGCTCCAGGGCCAGGTATAGGTTCGATATGGTCTGTGCCTCAATGCCCTGCGAAGCATCCACGATCAGAAGCGCACCTTCGCACGCCGCAATGGAACGGGAAACTTCGTAGCTGAAGTCCACATGACCAGGAGTGTCAATCAGGTTAAGCTTATACAATACACCATCCTGCTCATAATCCATCTGTATGGCGTGGCTCTTGATGGTGATGCCGCGCTCACGCTCCAGATCCATGTTATCGAGCACCTGGTCCTTGAACTCCCTGTCGGTGATGGTGTTCGTCATTAACAGCATGCGGTCGGCCAGGGTGCTCTTGCCATGATCGATATGGGCAATGATGCAAAAATTCCGGATGTTTTTCATAGGCTGCAAAATTACAATTAAAAACCGATATCTTCATACGATCCCGGTGGCAATACGATGATTTTGTGTTCACTGCATGACGGATTTTTTCTTATTTTTGACGCGTCTTTGCAATATTCTTTACTTACAGTGGTTTATCCATAAGAAAACAAAACATCCGGCCTCATTAATGCGTTAAAAACGAACCCCTGCCTATGAACCAGAAAGCCCTGTTGTTGTTTGTGGTGATGACTTATGCAGCTTGCCAGCTGTTTTCGCAAGACACCTATCCTATACACCTGCATCACCAGGACACCATCCCGACTTGTCATGCCTGGTTTGTGGACAGCAGCGGGGGCGATGACCAGGCCCATTACGGACCCGGAGAGGATTTATGGGTAACCTTTGAAAGCGACAATGCTGCAAAGCCTTTCCTGGTCGTGGAATTCAGCTTTTTTCAGCTTGGAGAAGGCGACACCTTGTATGTTTATGACGGAGGCGATAACCAGGAACCCCTGCTTTGGAGTGCCTCCGGGCAACAACTGCTTGGACAAACCATCTATTCTTCAGGGCAATACCTCCACTTTCATTTTGTGTCTTCTGATTTTGACCCCAATGAGGATGATCTGTCGGAACGGCTCGGATGGAAGGCGGACATCGGCTGTGCTTCCCTCTGCGATATGCTGGTGGTTACCATTGATCCTGTTGACGGATTGCTGCATTGCCCCGAGACAATAGGACCTGTGTCGTTTCGCGGTAACGCAACCTATCTTGCTGAACATCTTGATTATGACCCTGATGCTTTTGTGTTTAACTGGCTGATCCGCGATGAAACGCTGACCGGCCAGCAGATCAGCTATGACGACTTTTCAGAACCGGGTGCTTTTCCCGTTTACCTTACGGTAGAAGATACCGCAAACGACTGCGAACAAACCACTTATGTCGTTGTGATGCTCGGAACGACGCCCCTGTTTACCGGCACAGCATCCTCTGTTGATACGGCCTGTGCCAGGGAGACATTCAGTTTGTTCGGCATCGTGCATCCCACAACATGGACAGGCTTCCCTGTTTCGGTCGACGAAGACCCTCCGGTGCACATCAGCTCCGGCATTCTTTACGAGTCTTCCCTTGACTTTGACGTATTCGGCGATGGGGTGGAAATACTTTCCCAAAGCGACTTTGACCGGATTTGTGTTTTTGTTGAGCACGTTGACCAGTCGCACCTGCGTTTTGAACTGGAGGCTCCTGACGGGAATGTCCTGACGCTGAAGAATTTTGGAGGGGCAACGGCCAACCTCGGTGAACCCGTGGTATGGAACGATCATATACCGGGCAGGGCTTACGCCTATTGTTTCTCACCGGAACCCCAGTACGGAAAGATGAGTGAAACCACCCCGCAGTTTCATGACTACACCGACACGGCCGGCAATTATTACTTTAACGCCCTTTACCTTCCTGAGGGCAATTACACCCCATTTGAAAGCCTGAATCAGCTGGCCGGCAGCACCTTGAACGGTACCTGGACGATGCGCGTCGAAGATCAGGCCGCCGAAACCTCCGGGCATATTTTTGGATGGAGTCTGTTGTTTGACGGTATATTTTACCCCGACTCACTGATCTTTACCCCGGAAATCGTCCAGGAACAATGGTACAAAAACGGAAGCCCCATCACGGGTAACCCCGCCAGCGCATTTATTGAAGAACCCGGCCTGCATACGTTCAGGTTTGAAGTGCTCGACAACTTCGGCTGCCTGTATGACACTACCGTTACCGTTACCATACAACCCCTGCCCAGGGCCGAAATTGTTTCCGAAATCGAAATACCCATCTGTGAAGGGGACTCCACACTGCTCACCGTAATCCCTATTGACAGCGATGGCTGGGAGTTGATCTATCAGTGGCAGGTCGGCGGCCAGGATATTCCCGGCAGCATTTACGACACCCTGATGGTGAAGCAGCCGGGCCTGTATTCGGTGCAGGTAACCGACACCATTACCGGATGTTTTGATTTCTTCGATAAGGATGTAACCGAACAAAACTGCGACCTTACCATCCCTAATGTGTTCACTCCCAACGGTGACGGGGTGAATGACTTATTTGAAATACGCAACCTTGAACATTATCCGAATGCCCAGATGATCATTTATAACCGGCATGGGAGGAGGGTGTTCGAACATTCTGATTATTACAACAACTGGTGGGATGGAGGCAACGCACCCGACGGGGTGTACTATTATGTGTTAAGGTATGAGCGTATGGGCAAGGTAAGGTATGCCCAGGGGTCGGTGTCCATTATACGCTGAGGTTTATCGCGGTCAGCAAGGGCTTTGCTTTTATAATCACGAATATCAGGATGAATAAAGTCCGATTAATTTTTCTGTTTTGAACGAATACATTATTTTTGGCCTTTTTGTACAACAATCTGATAACTATAATCAAACTTTACAAAACCTATGACAAAAGAAGAAAAGGAGCCCACTGCGGGTGTTGAAGCGCCTCAGGGTGTGATGCAACGAATTTTGAACAAGATTGAGGTGGTGGGTAATAAGTTGCCGCAACCTGTCACCCTTTTTGCTATGCTGATTGGCATCGTGCTTGTTCTTTCTGTAATATTCGGCAACCTGGGTATCAGTGCTGAACATCCGTCGCCTGATGTCAAAGAACCCATCGAAGCGGTAAACCTGCTAACTGCGGAAAACATCCGGATGATCATGACATCTATGGTTGAGGTGTTTGCCTCTTTCCCGCCTCTTGGGCTGGTGCTGGTGGTCATGCTCGGTATAGGGGTGGCCGAACGCAGTGGTCTGATCGCCATTGCTTTGCGGGTGTTCGTGGCCAAGGTGCCCAAGAAACTGATTACTTTTTCGATCGTGATTGCAGGTATGGTCAGCTCGGTGGCCGCTGATGCCGGTTACGTGGTGCTGATCCCGCTGGGAGCAGCCATCTTTAAAGGGATGGGGAGGCATCCGCTGGCAGGTCTTGCCGCCGCATTTGCCGGGGTGTCAGGTGGATTCGGTGCCAACTTTTTACCGACAGGACTGGACCCGATGATTGCCGCCTTTACCCAGTCGGCAGCATCCATCATGGATCCCCTCTACACCGTAAACCCATTGTCGAACTATTACCTCATGGCCGCCTCCGTGCCTCTTATTGGCCTTGCGGGCACCTGGGTCACCGAAAAAATAATTGTGCCCCGCCTTGGTAATTACGAGGGAGAAGACGATGAGGAATACAGCAACTCCTTCAGCCGCCAGGAGAAAAAAGGCCTCCTGTGGGCCGGAATTTCCATTATCGGCCTGCTGGTGCTTATCGCCGTCGCAGTGATCCCGTCTAATGGCGTACTCCGCGGCGATGACGGAAGCATGAACCCCTTTTATAATTCCATAGTGCCCCTGATGTTTATCCTGTTCTTTGTCTCCGGCCTTGTTTATGGCCTCGTTGCCAAAACCATAAAAGGAGATAAGGATGTGGCCAACATGACAGCGGAAGCCATGGGGACCATGGGAGGTTACATCGTACTTGCTTTTGTGGCTGCCCACCTGGTTCAGTTCTTTATCTGGTCAAACCTGGGGTCCATTCTGGCGATCTCCGGCGCTGCCGGCCTCCAAAGCATAGGGTTCACAGGAATACCGCTGCTGGTGGCCTTTATCCTGGTTTCATCGTTCATTAACCTCATCATTGGAAGTGCATCTGCCAAGTGGGCCATCCTGGCTCCGATATTTGTACCCATGCTGATGCTGATGGGGTATTCTCCGGAAACAACACAGGCAGCCTACAGAATCGGAGACTCCTATTCAAACATCCTCACCCCGCTGTTGCCCTACTTCCCGCTCGTCATTGTATTTGCGCAGAAGTACGTTAAAAATATCGGGATAGGAACCATCATTTCGGTTATGCTTCCCTACGCCATTGCCTTTATGATCGTCAGGATACCCATGTTTATCGCCTGGCTGCTGCTTAATCTGCCCCTTGGCATTGAAGGCCCGATTTATTATCCGTAGTCACAGGCAATACCCGAATACCGGTGATGCAAGGCACCGCTGAAAAGCCCCTGGATGCTCTTGCAAATTAAACCGATGCGACTAACACCCGAAGTCCCTTCATCATGTGTTACACGATGAAGGGACTTCGGCATGAGAGAAGCTTTTTGTTATCTTTGCAAATGATGAAAGAGCACGAAAAAGATCATTGGAAGTGGCGATACGATATGGCGCAGACCATGGCAGCCAAACTCGACATGGAACGTCTTGGCGTTAAAGCCCTGTATCTTATCGGAAGCGTGAAAACAGGAGAAGCAGGGCCATGTTCCGATATTGACTTGCTGGCCCACTGCACCGATGACAGCGAAAAACACGAAATGCTGAAAGCCTATTGTGAAGGCTGGGGGCATTGCCTTGCCGAATTCAATGAGTGCAAAACAACGTTCCGAACCAGCGGAAGCCTGGTCGACCTGCACATCATCACCGATAAAGACATCCAAAAAAAAACAAGCTTTGCCGTTATGCTTGACTCTGTTGACAACAGTGCCCGTCTATTAAAAAAATGCCCAGGCGATGCGTAAAGAATTTTTGTTTGTTTCCGACTTGCATGGACATGTTGGCAAGTATGAAAAGCTGTTTGTCCAGATCGCAAAAATGAAGCCCCGGGCAGTGTTTTTCGGTGGCGATATCCTTCCGGCCGGTATGCTGTACCGAGAGCACAGCAAGGCCAAACCGGCGCACTTCATCACGGAATTCCTTGTGCCAACCTTCAGAAAGCTAAAAAACTCTATGGGTTCAGACTACCCTGATGTTTTTCTGATCTTCGGCAATGATGACCCGCGTAGCGAAGAGATGCATTTCATCGAACATGAACAGGAAGGCTTATGGCATTACATGCACATGAAAAAAGCGCAGCTCGATGGCTTTACAGTCTATGGATACGCTATGGTACCGCCCACTCCCTTTCTGTTGAAGGACTGGGAACGATATGATGTTTCACGCTTTGTTGATCCGGGCTGCGTGCATCCTATTGAGGGATACCGTACCGTGAAACCTGAAGAGGATATCGAGTTTGCAACCATAAAACAGGACCTGGAAACACTTGCCGGTGATGATGATTTATCGAAAGCCATCTTTCTTTTTCATTCGCCACCTTACAAAACCGCCCTCGACAGGGCCGGGCTCGACGGTGTGATGGTCGACCATGTACCTGTGGATGTGCACGTCGGAAGCATCGCCATCAAAGAGTTTATCGAACAAAGACAACCCTTGCTGAGCCTCCACGGACATATCCATGAGTCATCAAGGATCACCGGGAAATGGAAAGAAAAAATCAACAAAACAATGGCTTATTCAGCTGCCTACGACGGCCCCGGACTGGCACTTGTCCGGTTTTCGCCACACTGTCTTCTTAGTGCAGAACGTATGATCCTCTGATTATTGATAAGCCGGCGGCACTATTTATATTGGATATTGGCAGTGAGCACTCTGATGCTGACTGCTTAAACAGGAAACACAGATGCAAAAATCCGAAACGGAAAAAAAATACAGCAGGATCTGCACCCTGATCAATGAGGGTGGCCTTGCCGACGCCATGGTGTTGATCAGGCAATGGATCACTGAAAGCAAAAGAGAGTATTTCAATGATGAGTTGAATGTCCTGCAGGATAATTATGTCAACCTGCTGAAACATTCCTTTTCTGCTGTTTCAGACCCTGAGCGTGATAAGGTATATACCTATCTGAAAAGGAGCATGCTGGAACTTGCCGACAAGCTGAAAGAGCTGTTGGTTATGGAAAAGGGCAGCGGAAATGTTCACTATCTGAAAAAAACACTATCCAGGGAACAGAAAATGGAACGATCGGAGGCGATGCAATTGCTTGAAAGCCTCGTTTTCGACAAGGAACTGGCCGGGCTGCTTAAAGATGTAAAGGTGGGCAATATGGCGGAAGTTGAGGAAAGGAGTCATGCGTTGTCGCTGATCTTTAATATTATATGGCTGACCGACGCTTACACCGATGATGAAATCAGGTTGCTGGAGGCCGTATCTGATTCTGAAAAGTTGCCGTGGTACGATAAAGCATTGATCGTCAGCGCGCTGACCCTCAGTCTGCTGAGGTATTTCGAAGTCAACAAGTTTATGCTGCTGTTCCGCTTCGTTGAAAAACAGCAGGAGTTTGTCGCGGAAAGAGCTCTTGTGGGTCTCTTCGTCGGATTTCTGAAGTACAACAACAGGTATTCATTGTACCCCGTACTTCGGGAAAAAACCCTGGCGCTAAAGGAGTTTCCACACATAGAACAACACATTGAAGCGATACTTATTCAGTTTGCAAAATCGAGGGAAACCGAAAAGGTCAAGAAAAAGTGGGATGAAGAGATCCTTCCGGAAATGATGAAGATGCGCCCGCGGATTGAGAAAAAACTGGACCTTGACAATCTCTTTCCTGACTTTGTCGAAGAGGAGGAGGGAAATCCTGACTGGCAAACGGTTTTCGAAGACGCTCCTGATCTGCTCAACAAACTGCAGGAGTTAACGGAAATGCAAATGGATGGTATGGATGTTTTTATCAGCGCTTTCGCACCCTTGAAGCATTTCCCCTTTTTCAGGGAGCTGGGAAACTGGTTCGTGCCGTTTTACAGCGACAACCCCCTGATACAGTCTTCAGTGACAGCAAAAGAGGATGGTCCTGATATGAAGCCACTTGTCGATAAACTTGAACACACCTATTTCATGTGCAACTCCGACAAATACTCCTTTTGTCTGAACCTGGGCCTTATTCCCGACCAGCAAAAAGCCATGATGATGAATATGCTGAACAGTGAAATGGAAAACATTTCCGAAATGGAGAAAGACCAGAAGCTGCTGAACAGCATGGCCCGCTCAAAAAGCGTTTACACCCAGTACTTTCAGGACCTGTATCGTTTTTATAAGCTGCATCCGTGGCACAATGAGTTCGAAGATATTTTCGACATGGATATGGACTTGTATGAAACCTGTTTTGCCAACCAGCTTATTTCCGGAAGCAAAACCATCCGGAATATTGCAGAGCTGCTGTTTGACAAGCATTTTTATGATGACGCCCTGAAAGTGTTCTTATCCATCCTTGAAAAAGACAAAAGCAATATTGAACTGTTTGAAAAAATTGCTTTTTGTTTTGAGAAAACCGGTGACCTGAACAGTGCTTATATTTATTATCAGAAGGCCGATCTTATAGAAACGGGAAGAATGTGGATCATCAGGAAGCTTGCTTACTGCTGCAAGTACCTGAACAAATGGAAGGAAGCCCTGGGCTATTACCGCCAGGCAGAAAAACTTGATGAAGAAGATATGCGCATTCAGGCCGGTATCGGGCAGTGTCTCATTCACCTTGAACGTTACGGTGAAGCACTCGACTATTTTTTCAAAGTAGAAGTACTGGCTCCTGAAAATCAAAAAATTCGGAGACCGCTGGCCTGGTGTTCCTTCCTGCTGGGCAAATTCGACACCGCCAGGGATTATCTCGAACGCCTGCTGCTCAACGATCCGGACAACCACCACGACCTGATCAACCTGGGCCATGTGCTTTGGTGTATGAATAGCCCGGCCGAGGCCTTCAGAACCTATGTCAAAAGCATTAGAGCCTGCAAAAGCATCAAAGATTTTGAGACAGCCTTCGATGAGGACAGAAAACACCTGGCATCGCATGGCATTGATACGCATGAAATGAACCTGATGCTTGATTACCTTAAACTTGAGACCAGAAGGAATAATGAGAAATAAAAATGAAACTGACGCAGCGTTTTGTGTTCTGTTGTCGTCTTTAATTATGTAATAACATTGGCATAGCTCTTTTTTTATTGACAGAATACAAATCTATACAACGTCTCCCGGGTTGTTTTACCGGGTGTTTTTCTCCTTTTTCCAATATATAGTTTCATTTTTTAGGTTTTGTATTCGTTTCAGGGGATACGGAAATGACCGCAGACGTTCCATTAGCTCTATAGCAGGGTAAGGAAGTCCAAAAAACAACATTAACCAAAGCAACTAACCATGCGGTCATTTCCCTGAAACGTTGTTTATCGGTTTGTGGCAACACAAACAATGCGAAACTCCCGTTTGAGAGACCAAAAAAGAGTCTTCAGGCGGGTTGTTTTATTTTATTGGGGCATGTCCTGAAGCGGAACAACAAAAACAACAGGGCAAGTGTGTTTACAACATGAAAAGTAATGATCACAAGGTTATACTGACCTTTCTCATTGTGCTGATACCTGTGTATCTGCTCTTTCTGAGCGGGTGCCGGAAAAATGATTCATTGGTTGACTTTCCCGTAGCACTTACCCTTGAACTGAGAGAAGTCTTCCTGAACGACGCACGACATACGGCGCTGTTTGTCTCAACCGTGCAGGAGTACGAGTGCATCAACTATGAAATAGAATTCCAGTATACCCAGACAACACAGCACAGGCATATCGCGTTTACCGGCATATATGTGCCTTCAACCTGTGCTACCGCCATAGGCCCCGCAACTGCATATATATTATTGGGAGAGATGGATGCCGACCGGCACGATGTGCTTTTTGACATTGATAAAGACCTTTTGAAAACAGCATTTGATGTTGATGACAGCAGTATTCATGTTGTTGTTGAGGAAGGTGAAACCGAACTGCTTGACTTTGTAGAATATACCATGAAAAGGCTCCCGGAAGATTATGTGTGGGGCTATATTATTGCCAGATCATCCGAAAACCAAAACTCCTTTGATGACTTTTTTGACAAACTCTGGAATACAGGAGCTCTTCCGCAAGACCTGCCTCCGGGAAACTACGGTTTCTTCAGGATAACTGAAGACAAGGAAATGATCCTTTTCAGCTATGATGTAAGTTATTATCCGGATCATTTCTTCATCTGTACGACAGATAATGACTTTTACCAATTGCAGGCTGTAGCCGAAAGCTTTTCGGAGCATTATGTCATCGTCCTGTTTTCAGCCCGGGGCGACTATTACCATAACCAGCTTTGATCATTATATTATTTTGATTGATATTATTTAGGTTCTTTGATTTGTTGATTAGTTTTTCTTCGCATTTTGCCAATTATTTAGTTTTACTATCTTTGTTTATGCAAAGTGGTAACAGGTGAATACTGAAAAAAAGATCATAAAGGGTTGTCTGCGGCAGCATAAAGCTGACCAGTATCGCCTTTATGCCATGTATTCGAAAAAAATGTTTGGCATTTGCCTCCGGTATTCCGGCAGCTACGAAGAAGCCCAGGATATTTTGCAGGATGGCTTTGTTAAGGTGTTTAAATATCTGCATACGTTTAAGGGAAAATCAGGCCTGGAAGCATGGATCAGGAAAATATTCATCAACACAGCTATTGAGAAATACAGGGAACGTGTGTACCACCTGCCGATTGACCTGCTGCCCGAGAATGGTGACTTCAGGAGTCAGAGCAACACTCCCGACATGCTCCACGTTAAGGACATCCTGGCATTTGTGCAGAACCTTCCGGCCCAATACCGCCTTGTATTTAACCTCTATGCCCTTGAAGGGTATTCGCACAAGGAAATCGGCGAAACCCTGAATATATCCGAATCTACATCAAGGTCAAACCTTGCCCGGGCAAGATCGCTGTTGAAAGAAAAACTGAACAAAGAAGCTGAATTGATTTTGAAAGTGGTTTAGCAGTACTGATAAAAGTGAGTGAGCATTACATAGACAACAGGTTCCGCGAGGAACTTAAGGGATTGGAAGCCAACCCCCCGGTGGAGGCTTGGCTGGCTATTGCCGATGAACTCGACAAGTCGGCAAGGAAACGCCGCGGCTTGCAGTTTTTCAGAATTGCCGCAGCCATCACTGCCCTTGTTGCTGCCTCTTTTTCTTTCTGGTTTCTGAGCAACTCTCCCCTGGAAACTATCACCCTGGCCGAACAAGCGGTGCCGGATCCGATGGCCTCCATGAATACCAGCCTGGGCCTTGAAACCACGGATGTGGCCGGTTTGCTCCTCAGTGATGCCAGGGAATACACTGCCTTGAATACCGGTTTGCCGGCCCGCACTGCGCCAGTCCAAACCTCCCTGCTGACACCCCGAGGGTTCTCAGCGCACATTCAGGCAAATAAAGAACCCCATGTCCCGGAAAACCGGATGATGCCGCCCGTTACCCTGCTTTACGCTAACGAAACCATCGTCGATAACCGCAATATCACAGGACAGATAGTTACGCTGCTGTCACAAAACACCTTGCCCGCAACCAGGATCAGTCTCGGTGCCCACGTGGCTCCACAGTACAGCTTTCGCCTGCATATGAACGATGCAGGTCCGCTGGCACACCAGATTCCTTTCCAGTCGCTCGAAGAACAAATACTGACCTACAATACGGGAATCAGCGCATATTATGCCGTGTCATCACGGTTCAGCATCCAGTCGGGAATCAATTACGTCAATACCGGTCAGTATGTCAGGGATATATTCTCCTATGCCAATCCTGTCAATATCCCACTGTTTGAAACAAACACCAAAACA
Organism: Bacteroidales bacterium; assembly: GCA_031323845.1. Lineage (GTDB taxonomy): Bacteria > Bacteroidota > Bacteroidia > Bacteroidales > UBA7960 > PUPG01. Next base: position 20,880 of record JAVIYP010000042.1, read on the forward strand.
GGTGTTTTTTATCACCCGCAAACCATCCTGACGTCACAGGGAAGTATAGTCTTTTCTGACCAGTATCACTACTATGCTGATGTGCAATCGTTCCGGGTCATTACAGATAAACAGTACCTCGAACATGCGGGCACCCAAACCCTGAGGAGAGCCAATGAAGGACTTACCCAGGTATTCCGTTTTCTGGAAGTTCCTCTGGTTGCCCGGTACCAGGTGTTTCAATCAGCATTCGGCGTTGAGCTAAAAGGCGGAGTTGCGGGCCATTACCTGTTGAGCAATGACGTTTTCCTGGGAACGGATATTACTCAGAACCCGGTGGGTGAAACATTCGGTGTAAATAAATTCAACCTTTCTGTTATAGGAGGCTTGTCGATGAATGTGCCGCTTACCGCCAGGGTTAGTTTTCACATGGAGCCAACAGCCCAACTGTTTCTTCAGCCTGTGGCTACCCAGGGCGTGCTGACAGGCAACGCCTATCCCTACAGTTTTTCATTGCAAACCGGCTTCACCTACGGTTTCTGACCTCCATTACGGCATCAAACGAATCCAGACTGCCAGCTGCCCGGCTGTTTAGCCACTGTTAACGAAGCTTTCCGACCGGCATCAGATACAATACCCTGTAAGAGTCACCCAGTTTCAGTATATCTTCCACTTCGTCGTCACGGTAGGCTCCTATGACCACAGTGCCCAGGTCAAGCGCAGCAGCCTGCAGGTGGACATTCTGGGAGGCATGGCCCACTTCATTGTATACATAACGAATGCCCCGTTCGCCATACCGGGCAGTAGTGCGCTCCAGAACGGCAGCAAACACCAGGACCGCACCGCCTTTAAGGATCATGGACTGACTCAGACATGCACGGAAGAGATCCTCTGAAACATCTTCGCTGCGAACCAGCTCCAGCACATGGCTGTGCGGCCGGTAATGATATATACCCCTTGTCAGCCCTGCTACATGATTAACAACCACAAACATTTCAAGAGGAAAGGTGGCACCGGCCGAAGGAGCCGTCCGAAATCCCCTCTCTGAAGTAATACCCTGAGCCGACCACAGCAACTGCGACAACTCCCGCATCGACAAAGGCTTGTCGGCATAAGACCTTACCGACCTGCGTAAGGTAATCGACTTTTCAAGGCTCATGGCCCCGTCTAAAGTAACTTCGGGTAGATGGATCATAGCATCTGTCTGGTTTAATGGTGCAAACTTGTTTTCAGCAGTCACTGTGGCGTTTTGCCCGGAAGAAGGGGTCATACTGCGCGACCCCACCCGAAACAGTATGGCCACGATGCCCAATAAGGCAAAAACAATAAAAATGGTAAGATACTTTTTCATGGGTTTGTGTTTATGTGTGTACTTGAATATCTGCGTTTTGAGAATATACCCAAGATGCTAAGCTGATGTGCAGATGTGAAAATGTGCAGATGTGAAAATGTGCAGATGTGCAAATGTGCAAATGTGCAAATGTGAAGATGTGATGATCCGTCATGTTATAGAAGTTTTTCACTTTTCATTCTTCACTTTATCTGCTTTTGGCCCTTGGCTTTTAGCAAGAAAACCTGCCAAC
>JAVIYP010000043.1:0-21576 GCA_031323845.1 Bacteroidales bacterium
CCGGGGTTTTTTAGTTTTTTTTAACGCCTGCAGCCGGAAGCCCCGGCTTTTTAAAAGGCATTATTGCTATTTTTGTGAACCTTAACGGCTTGCCGGGTGTTTTGCGGGATGTGCAGAAACACTATACAACGCAACGTAAATCCATGATCATTTTTCAACATAACTTTATAAAACAACTGAGATGAAAACCAATCGTATGTACTTGTTTTTAGTGGCCTGGCTGATAGCTCTGGGCACACTTTCAGCACAGGGAAAGTTCACTTATGAAAGCTTTGAAGGTGACCCGCTCAATGCACGGATATACACTCTGGACAATGGTTTAAAGGTATACTTGTCGGTGTATGATGAAGAGCCCCGCATTCAGACCTATGTGGCTGTCCGGGTAGGCAGTAAGCACGATCCGGCCGAAACAACGGGGCTGGCTCACTATTTTGAACACCTTATGTTTAAAGGGACCAGCACTTTCGGAACCATTGACTGGGCAAAAGAGGAGCCCTTGCTTGATGAGATTGAGGCCTTGTTTGAAAGATACCGCCTGGAAACCGACGAGGATAAACGGGCAACGCTCTATCACAAGATCGACAGCATTTCTTACCTTGCTTCGACCTACGCCATTGCCAATGAATACGACCGCTTGATGACAGCCATCGGCTCCATTGGCACGAATGCCGCCACGTCAAACGACTTCACTTTTTATGTGGAGAACATACCCTCCAACCGTTTGGAGCAGTGGGCCAGGATTCAGTCGGAACGGTTCAGCGATCCGGTGTTGCGCTTGTTTCATACTGAACTGGAAACGGTGTACGAGGAGCTGAACATGTCGCTCACCAATGATGCGCGCAAGGTGTCGGCGGCACTTTACAGGGGTTTGTTTCCGGAACACCCTTACGGCTTGCAGACCACTCTTGGAGAACCTGAGCATCTGAAAAACCCATCCATAATCAACATAAAAAACTTTTTCAATGAGTATTATGTTCCCAACAACATGGCAGTGGTGATGGCCGGCGATTTCGACCCTGATGAGGCTATCGTACTTATTGATAAGTATTTCGGGCAGCTCGAGCCCTCGCCCCTGCCGGACCTTCGTTTTGGACCGCAGCCTGAGCTAACCGAGCCCGTGGTGAAGGAAGTGGTTGGCTTGCAGGCAGAGAACATACAGCTTGGATGGCGGTTTGATGGTGCCGGATCGGATCATGTACCCTACCTGAACATGATCAGGATGATCCTCTTTAACGGGCGCGCAGGGCTTATTGACCAGAACCTGAACAAACAAATGGCTACGCTGGGATCCAATGCCGGGCTGCGCAGCATGGTTGATTATTCGGTGTTTACCCTTTCCGGAAGAAACAAGAGCGGCCAGACGCTTGATGAAGTAAAAGACCTACTCCTGGAACAGCTTGCGTTGCTGAAAAACGGCGACTTCCCCGACTGGCTGATGGAAGCAGCCATAAACAACCTGCGTTTGCAGGAAATGCGCCGTGCTGAAAACATCCGCAGCCGTGCCATGATGATGGCCATGAGTTTTCTGAATGGTGTTCCGTATGAAGAAAGCATTCAATACCTGGATCAACTCGGCGCGATAAGCAAAGAAGACCTTGTGGCCTTCGCGAACAAACATCTGCGCGAGGACAATTATGTGGTGGTGTACAAGCGCCAGGGCCAGCCCCTTGACGTTGAGCAGGTAGAAAAGCCCCCGATAACCCCAATTCACATAAATCGCGATGACGAATCAGCGCTGTTGCAAGAGATCAAGGCCACCGAGGTTGAACCCATTGAACCCGTTTTTCTTGATTACACGCAGGATATTGCCCGGGGACGCACTCAAAACGGCATTGAAGTGCTTTATGCACACAACGATGCCAATCCTACCTTCACCCTCACCTACTTCTGGCGCATGGGCAGCCACCACGACAGATATCTGCCGCTGGCGGGAGGACTGCTGCAGTTGCTCGGCACCGAAGAGCACAGCGCGGAAGACATTGCCAACGAGTTTTATAAACTGGCCTGCACCTACACCATGTCGGTAGGCGCTGAAGAAACCCGCATCACCATAAGCGGCCTTTCGGAAAACCTGGAGGAAGCCATAAAGCTCTTTGAATACCTCGCAGCCAACGCAAAAATTGAGGACGCTGCCTTCCAGCGTTACATCACCAACATCAAAAACTCAAGACATAACAGCAAAGCTGATCAGCGCACCAATTTTATGGTGCTGGTGAACTATGCCATGTATGGTCCTGACAACCCCAGTACTTTTGTCCTGACCGATGAGGCAATGGATGCACTGAGCGCTGAACGCCTGCTGACTTCACTGCAGGACTTGTGGCGCATAGAACATCAAATCGTGTTTTTTGGCCCGCAAAGCCTTGATGAATTGTCTGATCTTGCATACAGGTATCACAAAACGCCTGAAACACTGGCTCAAATCAGCGGAGGCGTGCGTTTTCAGCCCCGGGAAACCCTTGAAAATAAAGTGTATTTCGCGCACTATGACGCCAACCAGAGCTACCTGCAAACCATTTCGAAAGGTATAAGCTATAATCCGGATATCCTGCCCCGGGTAACGATGTACAATCAATACTTTGGCGGCGGCATGAATGCTATTGTGTTCCAGGAAATGAGAGAAAAGCGCGGACTGGCCTATACAGCCAGGGCAAGCTATTCGGCCCCCGGAAATCGTGACGATTTCTTTATGAACACCAGCTTCATAGCCACGCAAAACGATAAAGTGGCAGATGCTTTCAATGCCTTCAACGATCTTTTTGACGACATTCCATTGTCGGAAACAACCTTCCGTCTGGCCCAGGATCAGATCATCAGCAACATCCGGACACAAAGGATTAGAAATGCCGGGGTCATCTGGAACTACCTTAATGCAAAACATATGGGAAGAGACTATGACCTGCGCCAAAGGGTCTATGAGGACATCCCAGGCATGACACTTGATGACATCATTGATTTCAACAGAAAATACGTTCAAAACCAACCGAAGACCTTTGTTATTCTGGGCAATGAGAACGTAGTGGATTTTGAAGAAGTCGAAAAATTATTCGGTCCGGTAACCAGGCTGACCCAAGAAGATTTGTTTGTTTTTTAAACATTGTTTTACTTTGCAGAAGCCGTCGGGTCGTAAAGGCCCGGACGGCTTCTGCATTTTATTGTTGGATGATCAGTTAAGGCTATGGTTTCAAAAAAACTCATCAATATTCCCAATGTCATCTCTGCGCTCAGACTGCTGGCGTTCCCGCTAATCCTTTTCATGGCGTTAACCGGCAGAGAAACAGTTTTTGCCGTCCTCATCATCATCAGTCTGTTGAGTGATGTGCTTGACGGCTTGCTTGCACGGCTGCTGAAAAAGGAAACCGAATTTGGGGCACGACTGGATTCTCTGGCCGACTTCAGCACCTATATTCTGGTCGTTACTGGGATATTAATGTTCAAAAAAGAAGATTTCGCCCCGCACATCGTCAGCTTTTCGGTCTTCCTGGGGTTGCTGATGACGGCCCTGATGCTGTCGCTGATCAAGTTTGGCCGTTTCCCAAGCCTGCACCTGTATTCATGGAAAATAGGCGGGTACATACAGGGCTTTTTCTTTTTCATACTTTTTGGATTCGGATTCTTTACGCCACTGTATTATGTGATGATAGTATGGGGGATGCTGGCATTTCTCGAACATATTATCATTCAGCTCATCATCCCTGAGATGAAGTCCAACGCCAGGGGACTGTATTGGGTACTGAAAGAGCGCAGAAGCCATAAGCAAACCTAACAACAAGACTCTCCATCACCATGGAAACGACCCTTTATATTGCCATTGTTGCTTACTTTTTGCTGGGCGCAGCAGCCTTCACCGTCATTGGCAGGGGCAAAAGCAAAAGCGCTAAGGCAGACATCTGGGCAAAATACATCAGCTACCTGATCATCATACATATACTTTTTGCAGCCATTTATTTCGGACCGCCTTATTTCTTTGTACTGGCAATTATCATATCCGGTGCCGGTGTCGTGGAACTTGTAAGGGTGTGGTTTAAAAACCATAAAAGAGGGCAAACAAGCTTACTTCTGAGAGCCTTGCTCATTTACACACTGTTTATGGTTCCATTTTTGCTGTTCAGCAGGTCCGGCAAAACCAGTTTGTATTTTGTTTTTGTCGTGGTCAGTGTCTTTGATGCCTTCAGTCAGATCAGCGGTCAGCTTTGGGGTAAACGCAAGCTTATTCCGTCGGTAAGCCCCGGAAAAACTGTTGGCGGACTTGCCGGAGGGGCGATCCTGGCCCTTGTTACCGGGGTACTGCTTTCGCCTATGGCCGGCATTAGCAGGCCGCTGGCCTTGCTTTTTGCCACAATCATCATTATATTTGCATTGGCGGGCGATTTGCTGGCATCTTCTTACAAGAGACAATTTAACATAAAAGACTTTGGAACTTTATTGCCCGGCCACGGCGGCTTCCTTGACAGATTTGACAGCCTTATTCCGGGAGGCGCCGCCATGTTCTTCTTAAACCAGCTTATGCAATGAACCCCGAACTCCTATATACCATTCTGTTTACCATTGCTTTTGCAGTGATCCTGGCAACCGGCGAAGTTCTTCACCATGTTCTTAAAGTGAGGTCAGAATTTACCCGTAAGTTCTCCCACAGCGCCGCATCCATACTGTCACTTACCTTTCCGTGGGTGTACGAATCCTATGAGTATGTACTTGTTATGGGGGTGTTGTTCTTCTTCATCCTATTGACAGCCAAATATAAAGACCTGCTGAAGTCTATTGATGACGTCACCAGGAAAACCCATGGCGGCATCCTGTTACCCATTGCCATTGCAGGAACGTTCACCATCGCCCATTTTATGGATGATGTGAAATTCTTCATCATTCCTATCATGCTCCTCGGTGTCAGTGATAGCCTGGCAGGAATAACCGGCATACTCTACGGAAAAAAACTGCGCAAGATCATCATTTACGGGTGGCATCTGAAGAAAACCTACATAGGCTCAACTGTTTTTCTGCTAACGGCATTGGCCATCTGCCTTTATGCACTTCATTGGTTAACGGGTTATCTGAGTCCGAAAATGCTGCTGGCTTCTTTTCTTGTCGCCACCGGTGCGGCCCTGGCAGAACTTCTGAGCTCCAAAGGATTTGACAACATAACCGTACCCCTGACTGCCCTGATCATCCTCTCACTTTTCTGAGTAAACACCGATTTCCCGGCCAGGCAAAACATGATACTGCGAATATTCAGTATTTTTGCGGTTGGAAATAAACATTCGTCATTATGAAACGTTCTGAAAAAGCTCCCGGAACAGCTCGTTATGAGCTTCGTATTTTTGAAGGATCGCGCAAAACACATCAGCTTGAGGACACATATTTCTCGACTGACGGTCATCTGGTTTTTACTGACTTTGCAGCAGTGAGAGCGCTGGTCCATAAGCTCAACGCAAGAAGGGCTCCGGAAAACCATGTTTATCCTGGCGAGATGTTTGCCGCCGGTCTGTTGCATGAGATTCATCACGTGCTTATCAGGAAATACGAGGAGCAGTCCGGCCGGAAAAAACTGCTGCCTGATGCATATGCATTCCTCACCAAACAATCGGGTGAGGCCGCCATAAAAGCCATGATCCTTGAGTTCACTGAGACCTATCCTCCGTCCGAAGTTTTTTCGGGTAAAACGACGGCCGTACAACATTTGGGCGACAAAGCCACAGGGCAAGAAAACACCTTAAAAAGCATTGAAGAATTCGTTTTGCTCATGCTGGCCAATGAGAATCCGGCCAACAAAAAGATCACGGAGCTTATTGACCAGAAGCACCTGCGTTCTGAAAAACGTTTCAACGGGGTCATTCATGAGCTTGAAGCTTTTTTCAAAACACTGCCTCCCTTTGGTCCGGAACAAACAGACCTGCTCAGTTTTTTAAGAGCTCCCATGAAGCATTCACCTGACGATATTAACGGTCAGCTGGACTATATCCTTGAACACTGGAAGGATCTTTTACCGGAGGCATTGCTGCTGCAAATACTTAAGGGTAAAGACCTTATGAAAGAAGATTACATGCTGGCAGGCGGATTGGGGCCACCTCCTTCGCTGGTGCCTGACTATAAGGGCAGGCTGACTGGTGCCGGCATGCATCTCGGAAAATCAGGTTTTGATGCCTATGGCGATGCCATGAAGGGCTATGAAGAAGCGGAACGTTTTACCGACGATACCGACTGGATGCCCCGCGTGGTTTTGCTAGCCAAAAACACTTACGTCTGGCTCGATCAGCTGAGCAAAAAGTACGGTCGTCATATCCACCGGCTCGATCATGTTCCCGACGAGGAGCTTGACCAGCTGGCCGCATGGAGCTTCAATGGCTTATGGCTGATCGGCCTTTGGGAAAGGAGTAATGCTTCCAAAAAAATCAAACACAAAACCGGCAACCCGGATGCGGAAGCCTCAGCCTATTCCCTGTACGATTATGAGATCGCCGGTAACCTGGGAGGTGACGAAGCCTACCGCAACCTTAACGAAAGAGCCCGGCAGAGAGGCATTCGCCTGGCCAGCGATATGGTGCCCAACCACACAGGTATTTTCTCGAAGTGGGTCGTGGAACATCCCGATTTTTTCATTCAAACCAGGATACCTCCTTTTCCAGGCTACACCTTCAACGGCGACAACCTTTCGGATGATCCGAATGTGGAGATCCGCATCGAAGACGGTTACTACGACAAAAGCGATGCTGCCGTGGTTTTTCAGCGCATCGACAGGGCGAACAACGATGTCCGGTACCTGTATCACGGAAACGACGGCACCATGATGCCCTGGAACGACACGGCGCAGCTCGACATGATCAAGGCTGAAGTCAGAGAGGCGGTCATCGGAAAAATCTTTGAAGTAGCCCGGAAGTTTTCCATCATCCGCTTCGATGCGGCCATGACTCTGGCAAAAAAACATTTCGCACGGCTCTGGTACCCACAACCCGGCAGCGGCGGCGACATCCCATCGCGAGCCGATTATGCCATGACCCAAGAAGCCTTTGATGAGCTTTTCCCCGTTGAGTTCTGGCGTGAAGTAGTTGACCGCATCAATAAAGAAATGCCTGAAACACTCTTACTTGCCGAGGCATTCTGGTTTATGGAAGGTTATTTTGTACGAACCCTTGGCATGCACAGGGTGTATAATTCGGCCTTTATGCATATGCTGAAAAATGAGGAAAATGAAAAATACAGAGACCTCATCACCAATACCCTGGAGTTCGAACCCGAGATCCTGAAACGTTACGTGAACTTCATGAGCAACCCTGATGAGGAAACGGCTATACAGCAGTTCGGGACAGGAGACAAATATTTCGGTATATGTGTCCTGATGAACACCATGCCCGGGCTTCCCATGTTCGCCCACGGGCAGATTGAGGGGTATACCGAAAAATATGGCATGGAATACCAGCGCGCCTATTACAACGAAACACCCAAAGACTGGCTGGTTGCAAAACACGAACGGGAGATCTTCCCCCTGACCAGGAAACGTTATCTCTTCAGTGAGGTGGAGCACTTTAACATCTTTAATTTTTCCAACGACCAGGGCATGGTCAATGAGAATGTGTTTGCCTACACGAACCGTCGTGGTGATGAAAGGGCCCTGGTGTTTTACAACAACAAGTACGACATGGCGCGGGGACATATCAAGACATCGGCTCCGAGACTCCGCAAATCAGATGAGGGGAAACAACTGGTATCGGCCGGGCTGGGAGAAGCCCTGTTGTTTAAGCATGACATGAGTGCCTTTTACATTGCCCGGGAGCATATTTCCGGCAAGGAGCACCTTTTCAGCGGCGACGACATCCACCACCGCGGCTTGTATCTTGAACTTATGGGGTTTGAATACCGAATTTTTATGGATTTCAGGGAACTGATCGACACCGACGGCCAGGTGGCTACGCTGTGCGATCACCTGCAAGGCCATGGAGTGAACTCCGTAGAGGAGGCCCTGAAGCTGAAACGGCTTGAAGCAGTGCATCATCCCTTCAGGCAATTATTCAGTTCTGAAATCATGACTTTGTTTCTGAATGAATTTGTCAGGATAGGGAGCAGCACCCGTGACGAAAAGACCCTGCAGCAGCTGGGAGAGGTTTATGCGGCATTTGCTTCCAGGGCCTTCCAGGCGCTCGGCAGCCAGGATCAAACGCCCGCTGCTGCCGAATCCTTTCTTACTAAATGGAAGGCGGCAGGTGAAGCCATGACCTATTTCTGCGCCCCTAACGCTGCCATCATGGCAGGCCTGAACAAGCACGATATTGAATCGGTGGAGCAACTCCTCGTTCTGAGCCAGACCGGCAATTACCTTTCCGGAAGCACGCTGATCCTTGCGTTATTCGGGATTCAAAGCATTGCTGAACACATGCCGGCCGGAACAGCCCCGGTCGACGTTTACGACAAACTTATGCTGGCAAACCCCATACAGGAAGTCCTGGCCATGGGTGGCAAAACGCACGATGAGGTTGTTGCTGACGAGCTGCTGCTTACAGTGTTGCTAAAGTATGGAGCACAGCTGTATCTCTTCTGCCATGAAAAAGGCACAGGCGACCTTTTGCATGAGTCGCGGGCGCAGGAACGCGCTTCAAAGGCCGGGCTGGCCCTTGACATGCTTGACGACCCGCTGGTGAAAAGCTACGCTGGCGTCAATGCCTACCAGGGCGTTTGGTACTACAGCAAAGAAAGCTTTGAACTGCTGAACAGATGGTTTTTCTCCCTGGCTTGCTTCAGGTGTTTCCAGGAAAAACCATCAAAACGGACCGCCAAATCTTCAAAACCCTCTGCGCGCGAAGATGCGCTGAAAGCATCGGCACAATTTTTTGTTCAGTCGTGCCGCCTGTCCGAACGCGCAGGCTACAAACTGAATAATCTTACCGAAAGCTTAAAGCTGGCGGCGAAGCTAACATAACACGGTACTCAGGATGCAAGGCAGGTACTCAGAGAGGGTTGGTCAGGTCAAAATCGGCCTGAAAAACGATCTCACCGGAGTACAGCAAACGGTATGAAAAAGTGGTCATATCCTCATCGAGGATGACATGCCATTCACGTCCAAAATTGCCGTCAAGCAGCTCTCGCGAATATTCATCCTTGGGAAAATACTGAGCAAAAGCGGTGCCATTTCCGTCAGAATATCCCCCGTAAAGGGTGTTCCGCTCGGGCGTACCGTCAGGGTACCTGTGGTCGTGCCGGAATCGAAGCCTGCCGTTCTCATTGATGAACATCCAGGTGCGTGAAGTGTCGTCAGAAAGGTGGAAGGGGATGTACACCCGGTCATCCTCACACAGCGTTACGTGCATGACAAAGTCCAGATGAGCCCAGCTTTCACGGCCTTCCTGCATGTACGTTTCCCCCCCCCGGAATGATTGTCCGCACAAACTGGCGAGGTTATCCAGGAAGGCCTGCTCCTCAGCCGGCAGGGCAATTCTTTCTTCAGCTTCACGCGGTGCCTGGCCGCAAGAAGCAAGTACCAGGGTCACTAACAGGATCACAACATAATGTTTTTTCATAAATGCTATTTTTTGATGAATGATACATGGTGCGAACTTACGATTTTTTCAACTATTCCGATCGGCCTGGCTGAAAAAAAAGACTCCGTGTAACTTTTTGCCACCCCCATACGTCATATCATCGAAACCACAAAAAAACAGTAATGAAAAAACAAAAAAGTACTCAACGGCCCTTGTTACTATTCATACTGATAGTAAGCGGTCTTTTTTTGAATGCGTGCACCTTTGGATCGGCAAATGTCATCAAGGGCGACGGTAACGTGGTCACCCGTATGTATGAGGTGGACCATTTCAACAGCCTTGATATTCGCGGGATGTTTGAGGTTAATCTGATTCCCGGCGAGGGACAGCCTGTTATGTTTGAGACAGACGAAAACATCCAGGATTACCTGAAGCTGAGGGTGCGCGGAAACACGCTTCATATAAGCAGCACTGAAGATGCTGTATTCAGACCGACCAAAATGGTGCTGCATATTCCTTATTCCGAACTTAAGAAAATTGCTATCGGCGGAGCATGCAAGCTGGGCTCCGACGCCCCCGTGGTAGTGGAAGAGTTGACGTTCCAGGTGAGTGGTGCCGCAGATATTGAGCTCACTCTTGAAGCAAAAAAACTGACCACCAGGGTGTCGGGCGCTGCCAACATTAAGCTGGACGGCACCGTGGATGAGCACAGGGCTGATTTATCGGGCGCCAGCAACATCCGGGCGGAGCAGCTCTATACCGGCGACACCCGCATCAACCTTTCGGGAGCCGGATCAGCCCATGTGTACGCCAGTGAATCACTGGATGTTTCACTCAGCGGCCTTGGTAACATACGTTATTACGGAGCGCCGAAAAACATTAAAATGTCGAAGTCAGGCCTCGGCAGTATCAAAGCAGCAGAATAATCAAAAATCATCTTAACACATATCGTATAAATTTCGCAACCGTTTAAACAAGAACTTTCTAACTTTTAATGCCATGAAAACTATAACACTTTTTAAAAGCCTGCTTTTAGCGATGATGATGCTTCCTGCTATGTTGCATGCCCAGACGCAAACTGAGGACAGGTTCACCGAGGCATTTACCGGGATCAGCGTCAGCAGCGTAATCGAGGTGACCATCACCCAGGGCGATGATTTCATCGTTGAGCTGCAAGCCCCCGTGGAGCATATGGAACACATCAAGACTGAAGTAGAGAACGGCATTCTGAATGTCAGCTACTCCAGGCGTGCGCGTAACCTAAAAGGACTGAAGCTTTTTGTCACCGCCCCGGAATTCAGCTATCTGAATGCAAGCGGTGCATCCCTGATCAGGAGTGAAGGGCCTGTGGTATCGCCCGCCCTTGAGCTGATAGTATCGGGAGCCTCGCGGGTGGATTTAGTCCTGGATGCCGAACAGCTAACAACCAACATCAGTGGTGCATCGAGTGCAACACTGACAGGTGCGGCAACCTCGCACAAGATCAATGTAAGCGGCGTGTCCTCTGTAAGAGCTTATGAACTGGAGTCGCGCATTGCCGACGTCACCAGCTCAGGAACGGCAAGCGTGCGCATTACCGTGCTGGAGGCCATCACAGCGCAGGCCAGCGGATCTTCGAGCATCAACGTAAGAGGGAATCCTGCCGAAGCGGCTGTTTCAACATCGGCGGCCGGAAGGGTCAGTGGCGTTGACCTTTCACGGTCTGTCGAAGCGCCGATAGATGAGGAAGACACCCTGCTGATCAGGATGGGACACCGGGAAGTTGTCATAACAGAAGGGAAAAGGCCTGAAGTCAGGAAACGGAGAGCTCAATGGCATAACAACTGGTCGGGGCTTTACCTGGGCATCAACGGCTATATGACGCCGGGCAACAGCTTCACCCTTGGTGACGATGCGCAGTTCATGAACCTGGAATACAACAACTCCATATCCGTAAACCTGAATTTCTGGCAGAAAAACCTGGCCCTGACCCATGGCCGCAACAGCAGCTTCGGATTATATACAGGTCTTGGGGTAAGCTGGAACAATTACCGCTTCGAAAATAACATCCGTTTGGTGCATGGCGACCAGCAGCTGGGTTATTTCACAGACAGCATTTATGATTTTCGCAAGAACAAGCTCACGGTTTCGCACCTGAATGCCCCGCTGATGCTCGAATTCCAGACCAATCAGCGTCACTCGCGGAGCAAGTTCCATATGTCTGCCGGTGTCAATTTGGGCATGCGCCTGCGCAGCCATACCAAATATGTATACAGGCACGAAGGCAGCAGGGAAAAAGACAAGGAATACAAGAGCTATCACCTTGCCCCCTTCCGTTATGAGGCCATTGCCCAGATTGGGTGGGGCAGTCTGAACCTGTACGCTTCCTATGCCCTGAACTCCATGTTCAAAGACGACAGAGGCCCTGAATTGTATCCCTTCAGTGTTGGCATCAGGCTCCTTAGTTTTTAAATCCCTGCTAAGTTTCGTTCGTAAAAAACAGGTGGCTCCGGCTGCCTGTTTTTTTATTATGGAAAATGGGAAATAGTTATTTTTGTAAAAAATCAGTGCTATGTCAGGACACAGTAAATGGTCAACCATCAAGCGCAAGAAAGGCGCCCTTGACGCCAAGCGCTCCAAGATCTTTTCGCGCATCATAAAGGAGATCAATGTGGCGGTCAAGGAAGGCGGCAACGATCCCGAGGGCAATCCGAGGCTAAGGCTTGCCATTGCCAACGCCAAAGGCGTCAACATGCCCAAGGACAATATACAGCGTGCCATCTCAAAAGCCGGTGACAAGGATGCCGCGAACTTCCAGGAAGTCACCTACGAAGGCTATGCCAATCATGGCGTGGCCGTGTATGTTGAATGCCTTACCGACAACCTGCAGCGCACTGTGGCCAGCGTCCGTTCATACCTCAACAAGCACAACGGCAAGCTGGAAACCAACGGCGCACTAAGTTTTCTGTTCGACAGGAAGGGCGTGTTCACCATCCCTGACACAATCCTGGAGGAGCAAAAGATGGATGAAGACGACTTTTTGATGGAAATGATTGATGCCGGTGCCGATGAGGTGGAGCACGATGAAGGTTTTTTCACCATTTATACCGCCATGGAAGACTTCGGCAGCATGATGAAAAAGCTGGAACAGCTGGGCGTTGAAGCGGAAAATGCCGAGCTGCAAAGAATCCCAAGAACCACCGTTAAGCTCGACAAAGAATCGGCACAGCGTGTTCTGAAACTTATTGATGCATTTGAAGAAGACGACGACGTTCAGAACGTGTTTCACAATCTCGAACTCACCGATGAGCTGATGGCGGAGATGTAAGCCAGAGCGTGCCGGCGTTACCCAGGCCGTATCATATCCGGTGTTAAATTTTAAAAAGCGGGAATGGCTTCTATGAGGCTTTTTGTATAGCTGCTCCCAGGCTTTTCGTACAAACTTTCGGCGGTATTTATTTCTTCTATCCTTCCGTCTTTCATCACGATGATGCGGTCCGACATATATTTTACCACGGCCAGGTCGTGAGAGATAAAGATGTAGGTAAGTCCAAACTCTCTTTTCAGATCATTGAGCAGGTTCAAAACCTGTGCCTGCACCGATACATCCAGGGCCGAAACGGATTCGTCACACACGATGAACTCCGGCTCCAGCGCCAGTGCCCGGGCAATGCATATACGCTGACGCTGCCCTCCTGAAAATTCGTGCGGATAACGGTAATAATGATGTGGCTGCAAACCCACCTTTTCAAGCAGTTCCATTATTTTCTTCTTGCGTTCGGTGTCAGAGGTAAGCACACGGTGTGCCTGCATCGGTTCAATGATGGCCCGGCCTACGCTCAGGCCGGGCGTCAGTGAGGAATAGGGGTCCTGGAAAATGATCTGAAACCTGGGTCTGATCTTTCGCAGCTCCGCGGGAGAGAGGTCGGCAATGTTCCGGCCCTTGAAGATCACCTCACCGGCCGTTGGCTCAATCAGTCGCATAATACTGCGGCCAAGTGTGGTCTTTCCGCAGCCCGACTCTCCGACCAGCCCAAGGGTTTCGCCGCGGTAAAGCCTGAAGCTTATGTTCTCGACGGCTTTGAAATAATCCGTTGGCCTGCCCCAGAGGTTTCTGCGTGTTGTAAAATAGGTCTTGAGGTTTTTCACTTCCAGTAAAGGCACGGCACCGGTATCTGCGGCCTTCTCCTGATAAGGTGCTTCCGGTCTTCTTATTGCAGTACTATCAGGAACTTGTGGCTTCTGTTCCTCCTGTGCCGGTTTGGTTTTCAGGTTTTGGCCGTCAGCCATAAACTCGTCAACGACGGCAAGCCGCGGTGGCCGTTCATCAAGCCTGGGACGACAGGCAATCAAGGCTCGCGTGTAAGGATGTGCCGGAGAAGAAAAGAGGTCTCCTACCCTGCCCTGCTCCACGATAACGGCTTTTCGCATAATGAGAGCCCTGTCGGCAATCTGCCTGACCACGCCGAGGTCGTGTGATATAAACAAGACCGCCATGCCGTGCTTCTTCTGAAGGTTTGCCAACAGCTCAAGAATGCTCTTCTGAACGGTGACATCCAGGGCTGTTGTCGGTTCATCGGCAATTAAAATATCAGGCTCACAGGCCATGGCCATGGCAATCATCACACGCTGTTTTTGCCCCCCTGAAAGTTCATGGGGCCACGAAGAGAACGCCTTATTCGGGTCAGGAAGCCTTACTTCGCCAAACAACTCCAGCACCCGGGTCCTGGCTTGTTTGTATGTGTATTTTTTGTGCCACAGAAGACTCTCCACAACCTGCCATCCGCACCTTTTTACAGGATTTAAAGAGGTCATGGGTTCCTGGAACACCATGGAAATATGCCTGCCGCGTATGCTTTGCATCTTCTCTCCGGAAAGCTTCAACAGGTCTGTGACGCCAAGTTCAGGGTGTCTGAACCAAAGTTCGCCGGAGTCAATTCTGGCGGCATGGCGGCTGAGCAGCTGCATTACCGAAAGGGCCGTGACCGATTTACCGGAACCGGACTCGCCGACCAGGGCCAGCGTTTCACCGGGAAACACATCAAAAGAGACACCATCTACAGCCCTGTTCACCCCGCCTTCAACAGAAAAGCTGACACGCAAATCCCTGACCGATAAAATGGCTCCCTCTTTCATACATGCATTTTTGCCGCAACAAACTTACACAATCTCTGCCATCTTTACACAAAGAAAACACATGAAACCGGCAGATACCGAATTTATCCGCAAGGCACTGTTTCAGAGAAGACAGACCCTTGATATTACGTGAAAATAAATAATTTTATCAGTCGTTTAAAAAGTGTACCTTTGCCCCCTGTAACCAATTACCCTAAGCAAAGAAACACCATGAAAAACAGCCATTACGCAATTTTTGCACTGACTCTTTTCGTGCTGGCATCCTGCGGCTCAGGACCCCGGAAGGCAGATGGTGAGCCAGGCACATCCGAAACAGGACTCATATCAGCAACACACCAGGCATTTTTTAACAACCTGGCATCCTTATGCGGGCAATCCTTTTCAGGCAAGCAGATATACAGAAGTCACCATGCCCCGGGCTGGGCGCATCTCGACATGGTCATGCATGTAAGCACCTGCGAGGATGACCACATACACATCCCCTTTCACGTTGGCGAGGATCAGTCGCGCACGTGGATGTTCCTGGTGGAAGACGGCAGGCTGCGTTTCCGCCATGACCATCGCTATCCCGATGGGACACCGGAGGAGGAGAGCCTCTACGGAGGTTACGCCGACGACACCGGAACACCGCTGGTACAGCATTTTCCAGCAGATGAATATACCGCCCGGCTGATAGAAGGCGGAGGGGGCAATGTATGGACCGTAAGCATCAGCGACGACCACAGCGTGTTCACCTACCGACTTGAACGGGACGGAGAGAAGCGTCTCAGGGTAGATTTCGACCTCGGCAATCCCCTATAGGCACATTACCGTTGTGCACTGTTAATCAGCTTTTTTACATTAAATGTTTTTAACAAAAGATTAATCTGTGTATTGATTGAAATCTTTATCTTTGCTTTATGCATTCATTAAAAGAAGAAAGTTTGGATTTGGAAGGTACTGAAGTTGATTGTTCAACGAACACAGAGAATGAGGTGGAACTGCAGGATGAAAAGTCTTCACGGCTGTTTTATAAAACCTACATTCACAGTGAGGACGCTCCCTGGGTTACACTCATACACGGGGTGGGAGGCAGTTCGATAGTCTGGTTTAAGCAACTGAGAGACTTTGCCAAACATTTCAATGTCCTTATTGTGGACCTCCGCGGACACGGAAGGTCGCGCGACCTGTTTGCAGCATACATGGGCAGGGAATATACCTTTGAGGACATCAGCATGGATGTGCTTGATATTCTGGATCACCTTAACATCAGAAAAAGTCATTTTGTAGGAGTATCACTGGGCACGATATTGATCAGGGTTATCGCTGAACTCGACCCCGACAGGGTGGAGTCGATGACGCTGGCAGGCGCCATAACACGTCTCAACATAAGATCGCGTTTTCTTGTGCTTGTTGCTAAGGTGTTTAAGCCGGTAATCCCTTTCATGTGGCTTTACAGGCTCTTTGCGCGCATTTTGATGCCCAGGAAGCGACACAAGGAAAGCCGGTACATCTTCATAAAAGAAGCACAGAAAATTTACAGGAGAGAGATCAACAGGTGGTTTAAGCTCCTCAAGGACGTTAACCCCCTGTTGCAATACCAGGTTGAACAAAACCCCCAAATCCCCACGCTATACCTTATGGGAGAAGAAGACCATCTGTTTCTGCACCCGGTCAGGGAACTGGTCAAGCAAAACGAGATGGCTTCCCTGGTTACCATCCGCGATTCAGGCCACGTATGCAATGTTGATCAACCGGTGCTCTTTAACCAGCATGCGATCCGTTTCATCAAGCAGACTGCTTCTTAGCACCTGACGTTGAACTTATTATGACAAAACGCGAAAAGAAATTCCTGAATTTACCTCATCTTGACGGAGGCCGGGAGCTTTTGAAAAAGTTTATCCGGGAACATCTCCGTTATCCGGCTTTAGCCCTGGAAAAAGGCATTGAAGGCGATGTCATCATCAAATACAAAGTAACGGGAAAAGGAGAGGTGTTGGATCCGGAAGTGGTGAAAGGCCTTGGTTACGGCTGCGACGAGGAAGCTCTCCGGCTGGTGGGCATGTTGCGTTATCAGTCTGTTAAAAATCGCGGACTCAGGGTAATCACTGACAACAAAATCAGGATCCCTTTCAGACTTAAACATCACAAAAAGCATACTCAATACAGCTATACCTATCAGTCCTCAAAGTCAGGAGACGCAACCAGTGCACCGGTAAAAGACAAGCCCGCTGAACAGGGTAAAAAAAAACAGGAAGTGTACACCTATACCATCAGGTACTGACACAGGCCGGTCAGACCTTGTTATGCCTGCAAGCAGCAAGCAATCATCCATGAACATTTAAATCCAAAGTAAAGCAGTGAACGATCAAGCCATCATAAGAATCACGAAGCAGTTTCACTTTGAGGCTGCCCATGCCTTATGGAATTATGACGGGCCATGCAAAAACATCCATGGCCACAGCTATGTTTTGTATGTCACCATAAAAGGACGGCCCCTGCATGAACCCGGTCACCCCAAAAACGGCATGCTGATGGACTTTTCCATCCTGAAAAAAATCGTGAACGAGCTCATCATAGAACCCTATGATCACGCCTTGCTGGTAAATGCAGGCACCGCACATGCCGACATGGCACGCGAGGGAAACATGTTCGGTAAGATTGCCGTTGTTCCCTATCAGCCCACCTGCGAAAACATGGTATGTGATTTTGCCGGAAAAATCAAAAATGCCCTGCCGCCCAATATCAGCCTGCACGCGCTTCGTCTTCATGAAACAGCCACCGCTTATGCCGAATGGACCGCCGATGATAATTAATTTGCAGCTTCCGTACAGGAACCTTGTCAAAATTGTATAATTTTGCATAAAACAACCAACATTATTTAGCTTGGAAGAGTCGCCCGAACCTTATTTGTCGCTGTTCTCACAGCTCGTCACCCTGCCCGGTTCTTTTTCCGCTGATGCTTTCTGGGGTCTTGGTGTGATGCTCCTGCTCTTGTTTTTTTCGGCCATGGTGTCAGGATCGGAAATCGCCTTTTTTTCGCTTACGCATCATCATATCGATCACTTCAAAAAGCGCCGCAAAGCATATGACAAGACCATCCTTTCCCTGCTTGACAGGCCCAACCTTCTGCTTGCCACCATCCTGATCACCAACAACGTGGTCAATATTGCCATCATTGTTTTGTCCAGCTTTTTGCTCAGGGGCTTTGTGGAGCTGAACCTGCACCCGGTGCTGATGTTTGTTTTACAGGTGGCAGCCGTCAGTTTTCTGATACTGATCTTTGCCGAGGTTTTGCCCAAGGTGTATGCATCCCGCTATCCGGTAAAATTTGCTGCAACGATGGCAGCCCCCCTGGCGATGTTGCAAAAAGTACTCTATCCGCTGAGTACCCTGCTGGTAAAATCAACGCGCATCATTGACAAGCGCATGGAAAAGAAACGGCCCAACCTGAGCATGAATGAACTGTCGCATGCCATTGAAATCACCAGCGACGAAAGCACCACCGAGGAAGACAAAAAGCTGTTACGTGGCATCATTCGTTTTGGCAACATCTATGTGCGTGAAATCATGAAGTCGCGGGTTGACGTTGTTGCCGTTGAACAGCAAACCCCTTTCAAAGACCTCATCGGTATCATCCGCGACGCCGGTTACAGCCGTATTCCCGTTTACCGGGAAAACTTCGACAACGTGGCCGGCATACTGTATATTAAGGATCTGCTGCCGCACCTCGGCAAGGACAATGAGTTCAAGTGGCAGGAGCTTATCCGGAATGCCTTCTTCGTGCCTGAAAGCAAACGCATCAATGACTTGCTGCGAGACTTCCAGGAGAAAAAGATACACCTGGCCATTGTTGTTGACGAATACGGGGGAACGGCAGGACTGGTAACGCTTGAAGACATCCTTGAAGAAATCGTGGGTGAGATCAACGACGAGTTTGACATGGAAGAGGCCATCTATTCCAAAATAGATGCAAACACGTTTATTTTTGAAGGGAAGACGCTGCTCAAAGACTTTTGTAAAATAACAGGTGCCGACGACAACTTTTTCGATGCCGTTAAGGGGGAGTCGGACACGCTGGCAGGACTTATTTTGGAAATAAAGCAGGAAATTCCTTACAAAGGCGCCAGGTTCAGTTACCGGCAATTCGAGTTCGAGGTGGAGGGCGTTGACAAGCGCCGTATCAGGCGGGTAAAGGTTAATGTCAGGAAATAACCCATGCGATACTATGTACTTTTATTGGTTTGTTTGATTGCACTATGGGCGTGCGACCGCCACAGCACACCCAAACCCCGCGGATTTTTTCGCATTGCACTGCCGGAAAAAGCCTACCAGGCGACCGGTGAGTACTACCCCTATTGGTTTGAATACCCCGTATATGCTGAGTTTGTCCCTGATACCAGGTCCTGGGCCGAAGACTACTGGGCTGATCTTGTTTTCGAAGAGTTCAATGCCCGCATTCACCTGAGCTATAAGCCGATAAGCAGCGATGACGAATTACGGGCTTATGTTGAAGATGCCCGCACCTTTGTTCATAAGCACATCCCGAAAGCCACCGGCATCCGCGATGAAGTGTTTGTCCATGAGGAACACCAGGTTTACGGTATGCTTTACAGGATCAGGGGCAGGGAGGTGGCTTCGGCACTTCAGTTTTATGCCACTGACAGCACGTCACATTTTTTACGCGGTGCGCTCTATTTCAACCTGACTCCAAACAATGACTCACTGGCGCCTGTCATTGACTTTATTGAAGAAGACATCCGGCACCTTTTGTGGTCACTGCGCTGGTAAGTATGTTGCAAAACTCCCGGAAACAGGGAACAGCGCCCTTTATCCCCCCGCTTCCTGATGCAGCATGTTGTCGGCAGTACTGATCTCCACGAACGAAGGACCGGCCTTTTTGCCAAAATTTCCTGCCAGCACAACAATAAGGTCTTTTGGACTGATCTCTTCACGCTTCAGCAGGCGTGTCAGGGTTGTTTTGATGAAGGTTTTTTTGGAGACTTCCACTTCCATATAATCAGCAAACACGCCATACATCAGCGCCAGTTCGCGCATTACCCTCTGATCATAGCATTGGGCATAAATAGGCGTGCGGCCCCGGAAGGCGGCAAGGTAACGTGCTGTTTTTCCGGTATCCGTATCGGTGATGATCGCTTTTGTGTTAAGCTTGGAGATCGAACGCACTGCGGTTTTTGACAAAAAAACCGAGATGTAGTTGTCGTGGGGCAAGACATTGCTGTCTATATGAAACGACTTGCTTAATTCTGCTGCCCTGGCAGTTTTTGTCATCATTTCAACCGCTTCAAGCGGATATTTTCCGAAGGCGGTCTCGCCGCTGAGCATCACCGCATCCGTTCCGCTGAATACGGCCGTGGCGATATCGCTGACCTCGGCACGCGTCGGCCGGGGATTGCTGATCATGCTGTGCAGCATCTGCGTAGCTATGATCACGGCTTTTTTACGGCGTATGCATTTTTTGATCAGGCTGGCCTGGATGCCGGGAATCCGCTCGGCAGGCACCTCAATGGCAAGGTCGCCCCTGGCAATCATGATGCCGTAAACATGATCAAGAATTTCTTCAATATTGTCAACACCCTGCTGGTTCTCAATCTTGGCGATGATTTTTGCCCTGCAATGATGTGCGTCAAGAATTTCCTGTATGGCCAGAACATCCTGTTTGTCCCTCACAAATGAATGTGCAATAAAATCCAGCTTATGCTC
This sequence comes from Bacteroidales bacterium, assembly GCA_031323845.1. Lineage (GTDB taxonomy): Bacteria > Bacteroidota > Bacteroidia > Bacteroidales > UBA7960 > PUPG01. The sequence continues at coordinate 20,286 of JAVIYP010000043.1, forward strand.
AATAACAAAATGGATGTATTCGATGTCTTTATCGGTAAGAGATGGCAGTGTGATGGGGATTCCGGGAAGGTTAACGCTTTTCCGCGGCTTTACCACTCCACTGTTTTCGGTGCGGCATATCAGGTGGTCTTCGTGTCGTTCGAGCACCGTAAGGGCGATATCGCCATCATCTATCATGATTTTTTTTCCGGCTTCCAGATGCTTTACAAAACCGGGGTAATTCACGCGGATGCACTCCTTGTCTGATTGTTTTGAAGCATGGCCTTCCATGCGTATGACCTGCCCCTTTACCAGTACTACGTCCTCAGCGGCATCACTGGTTCGGATCTCGGGTCCTTTGGTATCGACCATCAAAGGGATCTTGTTTGACACCTTTCTTACGTTTTCGACCAGCTGCAGCGTTTGCTCCGGTTTCTGGTGAGCGGTGTTGATCCTTACCACATCCATTCCGGCTTCATACAGGGAATGAATAAATTCGGGATCGCATTTCTGATCGGAGATGGTTGCAACTATTTTGGTTAATTTCTGCATAGCGCTTTAAGAAAAAATATTATTCGTACCTGAGCGACTCAATGGGGTCGAGACGGGATGCTTTGGCGGCAGGGTAATAGCCGGCGATAACGCCCACGATGAAACACAGCACCACCCCGGAGATAACCCACACCCAGGGCACAATGAACTTATTGCCTATCAGCACTGAGATACCGTTTCCTGCAAGAATTCCCAGAACAATACCGACGAGGCCTCCTATCTGGCAAATTACAATGGCTTCTGAGAGAAACTGTTGTTTGATTACCTTGCGGGTGGCGCCCAGTGCTTTTCGGATGCCTATTTCCTGTGTCCTTTCGGTGACGGAAACGAGCATGATGTTCATCAGGCCTATGGCTGCGCCCACGAGGGTGATCAACCCGATTATGGTGGCGGCGAGGGTAATGAAGCGGATGTTTTCGATGAGGGCCTGGGCAATGTTATCGCTTTTTGCGATATCAAAGCTGTTGGGCTCTCCCAGGCGGCTGCCCCTGATGATGCGAAACAGCCCCGTTGCTTCGGCAATGGCCTCATCCAGGGTTTCTATGTCGAAAGTACTTACATCGATGGTATAATTCATATTTGGCCTGGAAAAGTCCTGCCTGACAGTCATATAAGGAATGATGCAATTCAGGTCTTCCGAGAAACCCAGGCCGGCACCCTGACGTTTCAGTACACCGATGACCTGGTAGCGCCGGTTGGCAATGCTTACAATCTCACCCAGGGGGTCGGTATCACCCGGGAACAGGGTGTTGGCCACATC
>JAVIYP010000004.1:0-80708 GCA_031323845.1 Bacteroidales bacterium
AATGCCTGCCTTGCACCTGGTCGCTGCCGGTTCGCTGCTGGAGTTTGCCCTCGAAGAGTTGCCTTCTTTCGGTGTGGGCAGGATTCGCTCGTTGTTTATGTATCCGCTTTCTTTCAATGAGTTTTTGAAAGCGGCCGGCCAGGATTCTTTGATGAAGTTAAAAACACAGGCTTCGCCACAAAAACCGCTTGATGATGTGTTGCATAAAAGCCTTATTGAATGGTTCAGGAAGTTTATCATCATTGGTGGCATGCCCGAAGCCGTTAAAACGTTTCTCAACACAAGAGACCTGCTAAAGGTACAAGATGTGTTGGACGACCTGGTGATCACCCTTCAGGACGATTTCGCAAAATACAAGAAACGAATTAACACCTTGCGTCTGAAAGATGTTTTTCTTTCGGTAATGAAGCAGGGCGGTGGAAAGTTCAACATACATGCTTCGTCAAACAGCGGCAACCATCAACAAAAAAAGGAAGCTTTAGGGATGCTTGAAATGGCAGGATTATGCTACAAGGTACATCATAGCTCGGCAAACGGCATTCCATTGGCTGCAGAAAAAAACACAAAAAACTTTAAAGTGCTCTTTTTTGACACGGGTTTGTTGCAACGCTATCTACAGGTGGACATTTCCCGGTTTTTACTTGCCAGCGACATCAGCACCATAAATAAAGGCAATTTGGCAGAGCAGTTTGTTGGCGTGGAAATGATCAAACATTTATTTTCGGGGCAGCACCCTGACCTTTACTACTGGCAAAGGGAAAAACGCGGATCAAGTGCAGAGGTGGATTACCTGGTGCAATTAAACAACCATATCATACCCATTGAAGTAAAATCAGGCACGCAGGGAAAAATGCAATCTTTAAATCGATTTATTGAAAGTAAAAAAGCGGTTTTTGGCATCAGGGTATCGCTGGAAAACTTTGCCCAATATCACAACATTCGGGTGTTTCCGGTGTATGCCGTTGACAACATCTTGTTACAAGCCTTAACATAGGCCCTTGATCAGGTAGTAGCGGCAATCATAGCCCCCACAATCGCTGAAAGGGTAGCTTAATTCAGCCCAATGGCAACGCCTTGGGGTAACTGCGCAAATGTGCAGATGTGAAAATGTGCAGATGCGCCGATTCGCTGATGAACTGTTTGGCCGTGCACATTTTTTTCTTAGCTTTGTACACCCAAAAAAAGCAAGATGGAGTCTTTCATTGTATCAGCCCGCAAGTACCGCCCGGCCACCTTCGACATGGTGGTGGGCCAGCGTGCGATCACCAATACCCTGAAGAACGCCATCAAGACCAACCACGTGGCCCAGGCGTTCCTGTTTTGCGGTCCGCGCGGCGTGGGAAAAACCACCTGCGCACGCATCATGGCAAAGACCATCAACTGCCAGAACATCACAGAGAACATCGAAGCCTGCAACGAGTGCGATTCCTGCAAGTCGTTCAACGACAGCCACTCCTTCAACGTGCACGAGCTGGACGCCGCCTCCAACAACTCCGTTGACGGCATCCGCACCCTGGTCGACCAGGTGCGCATACCCCCGCAGGTGGGCAAGTACAAGATATACATCATTGACGAGGTGCACATGCTGTCGCAACAGGCCTTCAACGCTTTCCTGAAGACCCTCGAAGAGCCGCCTGCCTACGCCAAGTTCATCCTCGCCACTACAGAGAAACACAAGATCATCCCAACCATATTGTCGCGCTGCCAGATCTTCGACTTTGCACGCATCACCGTGGAAGACATCACCGGGCAGCTGGCATACGTGGCTGAAAAAGAAGGGGTGAGCGCAGAAAAGGACGCCCTGCACATCATCAGCCAGAAAGCCGATGGCGCCATGCGCGACGCCCTTTCCATCTTCGACCAGATCGTCAGCTTCACCGGCAACAGCATCACCTACCAGCAGGTGATCGAAAACCTGAACGTGCTCGATTACGACTATTTCTTCAGGATGACCGACCTCATCCTCGAAGAAAAAACCACCGACATCCTGCTGCTCATCAACGACATCATCCAGAAAGGCTTCGAAGGCGCCGATTTCATCACCGGCTACGGATCCCACCTGCGCAACCTCCTCGTAAGCAAGGATCCCGCCACGCTAAACCTGATCGAAGCGAGCGACGACATCCGGAAAAAATACGCCGAACAGTCGGCGAAATGTCCAAAGACCTTCCTGCTGCACGCCCTGGAGATCAACAACCGGGCCGATGTTCAGTACAAAACGAGCAGCAACAAGCGGCTGATGCTGGAGCTGGCACTGCTGCAGATCGCTGCGCAGTTAAAAAAAAAAGCCTGACCACCACCCTGCCCCCACTGCCTGAACAGGCAGCCAGGGCCCCGGCAACGAAACCTTCATCAGTCAAAACAGCCAGGGAGCAACCACCCGCATCCAAAGAGAAAGTTGAGACAAGTGTCGCGCCCGTGGCCGGCGAACAGCCGTCAGCCACTGCCCGTGTCGCCGGCACGGCAAAAAGTCCGATCAAAAAAATAAGCCTGCGCATCAACGAGCAGAAAAGCGCGCAGGAAGCCGACGCCACCGCCGCGCACGACACCGCACTGCCTCCGGGCAAAGCCTTCTCCTATGAAGCCTTCCTCGCGAGCTGGAACAAAATCGCCCTCGGCTACAAAACTGACAGCCTCGGGCTGTTCCTGGCCATGACCAAAAACAAACCGGTTACGGTCAGGGACGGTGCGTTCCAGATCACCGTAGACAATGCCATACAGGCCGACCTGGTGCAGGAAAAAAAGGCTGAGATCCTGGGCCGGCTGCGAAAGGACCTCGGAAACTACAGCATCGACTTCACCACAACCATCAGCAAAAAAAAGAAAGCCGACAAAGCCTACCTTCCCAAAGAGAAACTGGACCGCATCATAGAGAAAAACAAAGCCGTGGAACAGCTTAAAAACCTGTTCGGCCTCGAACTGGACTATTGAACCACCAAAGCGTTTCTTTGTTAATATATAAGCTTCTGAATTCTGACCTCTGACTTCTGAATTCTGACCTCTGACTTCTGAAATCAGCCTTCAATCAAGCCGTAACGAATTAAAAAAACCGTTAAAACAAAGCCTTTGCATACAATTCAATAAACAGATTGACTTATCTTTGACAAATTTTTCACTTTCAAACCTTAACTGTAATGAAGCATAAACTGAGTATTTTCACTGTCCTGATGCTGGTGCTGGCCCTGGGTGCGCTGCAGGCATCAGAGAGAAGGATAGAGTTTACCGAGTTTACCCTTGACAACGGGCTCCATGTGATCCTTCACGAAGACAACACCACTCCCAACGTTGTGGTGAACATCATGTACCATGTAGGTGCCAAGAATGAGTACCGCGACCGCACCGGTTTTGCCCATTTCTTTGAGCATTTGATGTTCGAGGGATCGACGAACATCGGGCGCGGCGAGTTTGCAGAGATCGTTGAGATGTCGGGCGGTGCGCTGAATGCTTACACCAGCTTTGATGTGACCAACTATTTCGTATTGCTGCCCAGCAACCAGCTTGAGCTGGGGTTGTGGCTGGAATCGGAGCGCCTGCTGCATCCGGTGATTGACTCCATCGGCATTGCCACGCAGAAAGACGTGGTTACCGAAGAGATGAAGCAGACGCGCGACAATCAGCCTTACGGAAGGATACTCACGGAGACCATCAAGAGGGCGTTCACCGTGCATCCTTACCAGTCGGACATCCTGGGCAAGGACGAACACATCCGCAATGCCACTGATGAAGACATTGTGGCTTTTCACGACATGTTTTATGTGCCCAACAATGCCGTGCTGGTGATCACCGGTGACATTGACACCAGGAAAACCAGGCGTTTGGTGGAGCGTTATTTTGGTGACATTCCGGCGGGAACGCAGGAGATCATCAGGCCTGACATCGTGGAACCGATGCGTACGCAGGAGCTGCGCGACACCGTTTACGACAACATACAGCTTCCTGCCCTGATCCAGGCTTACCACATTCCGGCCCAGGGTGCCGAAGATTATTATGCGGTTCAGATGCTGGGCACGCTGCTCTCGCAGGGACAAAGCAGCCGACTGTACCGCCGCCTGGTGGTGGAAGAGCAGTCAGCGCTGGTCGTACAGGCGATGCCGCTGGGTCTCGAAGACCCCGGCCTCAACCTGGTGCTTGCCATTGCCAACATGGGTACTGACCTTCAAACCATTGAGGCTTCCATCAACGAAGAGCTTGAAAGGGTCCGCACCGAGCTGATCTCTGAAGAAGAGTTCCTGAAGCTGCGCAACCAGGTGGAGAGCCGCATGGTAAACAGCAACACGACGATTGCCAGCAGGGCGATGAACCTTGCCAATTATCACACCCTTTTTGGTGACGCCAGCCTCATCAATACTGAAATTGACCGTTACATGGCGGTTACGAAAGAAGACATCCTGGCTGCCGCCCAAAAATACATGCGTGAAGACAACAGGGTGGTGATCTATTATTTGCCCAAACCAGAATAAAACTAACCGCGAATCCTAAAAAAAAAGATCATGAAAAAAGTATTTATTATATTGATAATAGGGCTGTTTGTTTCGTCGTGCGCAAGTCAGAAGCTCGACAGGAGCCAGCGCCCCCAGCCCGGTCCGGCGCCTATGATACAACTGGGCGATTTTGAATCGTTTGAACTGGACAACGGCCTGAAGGTGATCGTGGTGGAAAACCGCAAGGTGCCTGTGGTGTCGTTTCAGCTTACGCTTGACATTGACCCGGTTTTCGAGGGCGACGCCAAGGGCTATGTAAATCTGGCGGGTTCGTTGCTGAGGGAGGGGACCGCTAATCGCAGCAAGCAGGAGATTGATGAGGCCATTGATTTCATCGGCGGCACGCTTTCCACATCATCGAGAGGCATCTTTGCCTCTTCGCTGACCAGGCACAAGGAAAGCCTGCTTGACCTTATGTCGGACGTTCTGCTGAATCCGACCTTTCCGGAGTCGGAGATGGAGCGCCTGATCAACCAGACCAGGTCGGGCCTTGCCACGACCCGTAACGACGCCAACGCCATGGCCAGGAACCTGGCTACGGTAACGGCCTACGGTCCCGATCATCCTTACGGTGAGATTACCACCGAGGAAAGCCTTGACAACGTGACCCAGGAGCTGATCATCAGTTATTACGAGGACCACTTTAAGCCCAACGTAGCCTACCTTGTTGTTGTGGGTGATTTAGATGCTGAAGAGGCCCGTGAACTGGCTGAACAGTATTTCGGGGCATGGGAGCCCGGTGAGGTACCGCAGCGCTCCTTCCCCACCCCGCAGCCTCCGGACGGTAACAGGGTGGCCTTTGCCAACCGTTCCGGTGCCATTCAGAGCGTGGTGCAGGTAACGCACCCCGTAGTGCTGACGCCCGGTCATCCCGACGCCATCAAGGTCAGTGTGATGAACTCCATCCTTGGAGCAATGGGCTTTTCAGGACGTCTGATGCAGAACCTGCGCGAAGATAAAGGCTACACCTACGGCGCCTACTCGCAGCTCTCCACCGACAGGCTGGTCGGTCGCTTCACTGCTTTCACGGAAGTCCGCAACGAGGTCACCGACAGCACCGTCACCATTATCCTCGACGAGATGCGGCGCCTTATCGAAGAGCCTGTGGATGAGGCAAGCCTGAGGCTTATACAGAACTTCCTGACCGGCAACTTCGCCCGCTCACTTGAGAGTCCGCGCACCATCGCCAACTTTGCGCTGAACATCAAGCGATACGACCTTCCCGAAGACTATTACGTCACCTATCTTGAAAAACTGAATGCCGTCACCGTAGAAGACATCCAGGAGGTGGCAGCCAGGTACCTGAAGCCCGACAACGCCATCATCGTGGTGGCCGGCAACCAGGATGAGGTGCCCGAAACGCTGAAGCCATTCAGTGCCACGGGAACGGTTGAGTTCTTTGATCCTTTCGGACGACCGGTCGAAGAGATCCTGCTGCGTCCTGCCCCCGAAGGCTATACGGCCGAAACTGTCATCAACAATTACATTGAAGCCATCGGCGGCAAAAGCCAGCTCGAAGGCATTCAGGATATTTCCATCGAGATGACGGCCTCTACGATGGGCATGCAGATCCAGATCATGCAGTACCAAAAGGCCCCGCACTACTCCCTGCAGAAAATGCAGATGGGCGGCATGACCCTTCAGCAGGTGCTGTTTGACGGTGAAAAAGCCCTTATGGCCGGACAAATGGGCCGCCAGGAGTTTACCGAAGGCGAGATGTTTGAGCAGATTAAGCTGCAGTCTGTCATGAACCTGGAGCTGAATTATGCCGACTATGGCATCACTAAAGAATTGCTCGGCATCGAAATAGTGAAGGGAAAAGACGCCTTTAAGGTGGAGGTGATACTTCCTTCCGGCGCCAGCTCTTTTGAGTATTATGATGTTGAAAGCGGGTTTAAGATACAGACCGTTACCGGGGAAAGTCTGACCACTTACAGCGACTACCAGGCAGTTGACGGCATGTTCTTTGCCCACAAAATAGTGCAGGAAGCCGGTCCCCAGGTCCTGGAGATGGTTATTGACAGCATTGAGATCAACACGGGGCTTGAGCAGGACTTCTTCAACATCCGTTAGACACACACACCTGATTTTATTAAGCGGCCTGTTATATGGCCGCTTTTTTTATACCTTTACAGGAAGAAGGGGCGCCGCCGGTGCAGTAAGGCAGGAAAAATATTGTTGAATCGTTGAATCGTTTAATTGTTTATTTGTTGGTTTTCTTTTTGGAAGATTAGGAGTTGGAAGGCGGAAGCTCGAATCTCGAAGAAAGTAAAGTGGCTCGAAGCTCGAAGCCCGAAGCTCGAAGCCCGAAGCTCGAAGAAAGTAAAGTGGCTCGAAGCTGGAAGCTCGAAGGAAGTAAAGTGGCTCGAAGCTGGAAGCCCGAAGCTCGAAGAAAGAAAGAGAGGTCGGAGGCTTGTTTTGAACACAGGGAGAAACCTGCCAGGAGGCCATAAATCTGACATCTGAATTCTGAATTCTGATTTCCATTCAGCCTCAAAGGCCAAGACACAAGATACAGACAACCAACTACACACGAAAAAATAAACACATACACCGGGCACTTGCGAACCCGGCGAAGACAAACGCCCATGCCAAAATAAACACAAGCACATGAAAAGGAAGGTATCCGAGTTGTTTCAGGCCATAAACAAGGCTTTTCACTTCATGCAAAACGACATCTGGCGTATCCCTTTGCGGGAGCTTCCGCGCCGTAAAATGTTTTTCATCAAGCAGCTGCGCATACTGATACTGGCCGTTCGCGGTTTCAGGGAGGACCAGGTGCTGCTCAGGGCCCCTGCCCTGACCTATTATTCGCTGTTCAGCCTCGTCCCTGTTGCTGCCCTGGCGTTCGGCATTGCCAAGGGCTTCGGTCTGGAGATGTACCTCGAACGGCAGCTGGAGTCGGCGCTGGCAGGACGCGACGAGGTGTACGGCTGGCTGATGGAGATCACACAGTCGTTCCTGCGCGGCACCCACGGCGGTGCCATGGCGGCCGTCGGTCTGATTATTCTCATCTATACCGTAAACAAACTGCTCACCAATATTGAAAACTCTTTTAATGAGATCTGGCAGGTGCGGAAGTCAAGGACGTGGCAACGGAAGTTCAGCGATTATTTTGCCATGATGTTCATCGCGCCTCTTTTCTTTATCATGGCCAGCGCCGCCACGGTTTACCTGAACACCCAGATACAGGAAAGCGACTTCATACTGCTGAACCCCCTCCTGCAGTTCCTGGTAAAAATGATTCCATACGTCCTCATCTGGACCATCTTCACGGTGCTCTACATGGTGATGCCCAACACCAATGTCAAATTCAGCTCTGCACTGGTGGCAGGCATCGTGGCGGGGACGCTCTTCCAACTGCTGCAATGGGGTTACATCAACTCCCAGATCGGAGCGGCCCGGTTCGGCGCCATTTACGGTTCCTTCGCCGCACTGCCGCTGCTGCTGCTCTGGATGCACATCAGCTGGATCATCGTGCTGCTGGGGGCTGAGCTTTCTTTTGCCAACCAAAATGTCGACAACTACGAATTTGAAACCGAGTCGAGGAACCTGAGTCCGTTCAATAAAAAGCTGCTGTCGCTTTATGTGATGCAACTGCTGGTGAAGCGGTTCGTTCAAGGTCTTCCCCCAATGAGTCCTGAAGACGTCTCACACGAACTCCACATGCCCAACAGCCTGGTGCGAATGATCCTCAACGACCTGGAGTCTGTCGGACTGGTGGTTCAGATCGACGGCAACAAATCCAAAAAAAGCACGTACCAGCCGGCCACCGACATCAACAACATCTGCATTAAAACCGTACTGGAGCGCCTCGACCACCAGGGTATGGATGTGATCATTGCCAAACCGACACCGGAGCTCGATAAGCTGAAGCATGCACTGTCGTCGCTGCAGATTTACGTGGAATCTTCAGAAGAAAACAAGTTACTGAAAGACCTTTAGCCAGCATCATTCACAAAACATGCTGCTGCCTTGCCTTCCTCTCCCGCACAAGCGGAACAGGGCAGCAACTTTTTCAAGTACAGTGTTTTCAGGATTTATGAAAAGGCCGGCCCGGGTCAGGCTCCTGTATCCCTGTGCATATCGTGCGCTGCGGGGAGCCGGGAGTGTCTCATCATAACAACAAACATGATAATGACAAGCACCAGGCTCATGGTGATCATCAGCGGAGAAAACCCGGCAGCGGCAAGCCCTTCGGCGTTAACGGCCTCGCTGTTGGCTGCGATGTAATAGAGGGTAACGGCGCCGGCATTGTTGAAAAAGTGGGCAAACACGGGCACCCATATGTTGTTGGTGAGCACGAACATGTATCCCAGCATCACTCCGAGCATGAACCTTGGCAGGAAGCCATAGAACTGGAAGTGCATGGCGCTGAACAGAATGGCGGTTATGATGACAGCGACATGCACATTGCCTGTCCATTTTTTAAACAGTGGCTGCACCAGTCCGCGGAAGATGAACTCTTCGCCAATGCCGGGCAGTACGGCGATCATCACGATGTTGAACAGCAGCAGATGCAGGCCTTCCACCAGCAGGAACCTTCCCATTAGCGTTTCGGCGGCATCTTCTGTGCGGCGCATCCATTCTTCAAGGCCGGCCATGGACTCGGGGAGGGCAAGCTGCTGGTTTACCTCCATGAGGAAATACACGAAAGGCACGCCGGCCAGCATGATGAGGGCAGCGAATACCATGGGCAGGCGTTGCGGCGGGTGGTTTGCCCCGAGCAGTCGCAGGGGTTTGCGGCTTACCAGGGCGGCAAACACCAGCGAGGGCACCAGGAAGAGCCCGATGTGGCTCAGCAGCTGGAAATAGCGCAGGAGGTTCAGGTTATCGCTCCCGTGGCCAAGCTGCGTCAGGATGCCGGTGCCCAGGAAGGGCATAGCCGCCAGTACGCCCAAAAGGGTCACCGTCAGCACGCCGGTAAGCATCAGCATGACCAGCAGCAAGAGTTTCAGAAACGGGTGCAAGCCCCCAAGGATGCCGTTATCGTTCATGGTGTTGGTGTTTATAGGGTCGAAAAGAAAGGTTAACGTTGCATAACTGCTTTAACCGCTACGCGGTATTTGGTAGTTTTTGTTACCAGCCAATTGTTCGTTTTGCAAATCCATAATCTTTTGCCTGTAGGGCAAAAAGTGTTGTAGTAACGAGTTGTTAAACGAGTTATTAATTGCCTTTAGGGCATTAAGAACTTCCATCGCTGAAGCCGCACATCGTAGATCTTTCGCATGATTTCCTTACTTTTGCAGCAACAGGCCTCAAAAATAATCATTCTTCCTGAAAACATGGCTTTTTCGAGTAGTGCCGGATTTTTACAAAGCATCAGTATCGGCGGGATAACCTTTCCACACCTGCCGGTCATCCTGGCTCCCATGGAAGACATCACCGACCCGCCCTTCCGCAGGCTGTGCAAGGAAATGGGTGCCGACTGGGTTTACACCGAATTCATTTCGGCCGACGGACTGATACGCGATGCGGAAAAAAGCCTCCACAAGTTGGACATCTACCCCGACGAACGCCCGGTCAGCATCCAGATCTTTGGCGCACACATCGACGCTATGGTGCGTGCGGCGGAGGTGGCGGCCGGCGCCGGTCCGGAGTTTGTCGACATCAACTTCGGCTGCCCGGTACGAAAAGTCGCTTCCAAGGGCGCCGGTTCCGGGATGATGAATGATGTGCCCAGGATGGTGGAGATGTGCCGTCGGATCGTCAAAGCGGTGGATGTTCCCGTAACGGTGAAGACACGGCTGGGCTACGACCAGAAAAGCAAAAACATCGTGGATATTGCCGAGCGCCTTCAGGACTGCGGCATTGCGGCGCTGGCCATTCATGGGCGCACACGCGACCAGATGTACAGGGGCACGGCCGACTGGACCCTGATCGGTGCGGTGAAAAACAATCCACGCATGCACATCCCCATCATCGGCAATGGCGACATCACGGACGGCCCTTCGGCCAGGGAGGCGTTTGACCGCTACGGCGTGGACGGCATCATGATCGGGCGCGCAAGTACAGGCAACCCCTGGGTCTTCCGGGAAGTCCGGCATTACCTGAACACCGGCAACATCCTCCCCCCTCCTTCACTAAAGGAACGCCTGAACGTATGCAGGCGTCATATACGCCTTTCGGCGGAATGGAAAGGAGAACGAACGGCGGTCTTTGAAATGCGGAAGCATTACGGTGCTTACTTCAGAGGCATCGCCGGCTTCAAGCCATACCGCATGCGGCTGGTCACTGCCGGCAGCATCGAAGAGCTGCAGCTCATCCTCAACGAGATCGGGGGAAGGTTCTGTAATTAACCGGCTGTCATTTTTCTTACCACTCCTTTCAGCATCCCTTCGTCGTTAAAGAGACTGTGGATGGTATTTTGAGCGACATTCAGCCACAGGGCCTTAAGGCCTGCTTCGCGGGCGCCGTGCACATGCTGCCGCGAGTCGTCAATAAAGAGGGTTTCGCCGGGCAGGAGACCGTTTTCCTTCACCACCCACTCAAAAACAGCCTTATCGGGCTTTCGCATCCCGATTTCGTGCGACAGGTACTGCTTTTCAAACAGGCTGTCCAGACTTTCGATGCCGTGAGTCTCCTGCATGTAGCGGGTATATACCGGCTAGTGAATGGCGTTGGTGTTGCTCAGCAGGAAGATACGGTAGTTCCGGCGCACCTTTTGAAGCAGCTTTATGCGGTCGGCGGGCATGTCAAGCAACATGGCGTTCCAGGCATCATCAATCTGCCGGTCGCTGAGATTCAGTCCTGAAAGCCGGCGCAGCCGGTCGCGAAACTCCCCGGGTGTGACATGTCCCGTATCGAAGCGGTCGAAGACCTTATGCTGCGCAGCCTGCGTAAAGAAGCCGTCAAAATCCTCCACGCCGAGTTTTTTAAAGGCAGCTATGGTTAAGCCGTAGTCGATGTTCAGGAGGACACCTCCCAGGTCGAAGATGATGTTTTTTACCGTGTTGCGCATGGCAGGATGCTTGTGTTGATGGCTAATAAGATGACAAAGATGCAAGATTTTTTTGAAAGATCACAGGAGGCTGCGGGCAACCATGATTGAAGAAACGTCCCGGGGATGGTAGTTCTTTATGCCCTACAGGCAATTGGGGTTGCCTTTATTGCTTCGTTTCTACAATACCTTTTGCCCTGCAGGCAAAAGTCTGGAGAAGCGCTACCGCTCCCAGGCAAGTGGCCGGGCACATTCCTGACGCCTCGGATGGGCCTGTCCGGTTGCAAGAAAAGGGCGCCGTCTTGAATATCAAGCCTGCCCTGACGCAGGAGGTGGATATAATGATTACGACATGATTAAAGTACACAGCTCAAGCCTGCCCTGACGCCAGGAATGGGCGCTGTGTTTACCACTAGCCCTAATAGGGAGAATGGGGTGGCCGGTCAAGCCCGGCCACTTACCGGGAAGCTCCAAACCGGGTGTTGCAATTTTAATTCCATATTGATAATATTTGTATCTTTGCAATCCGAAAGCAAAAAATGTTTATTCTTATAAACATGCATTGCGGGCCCATAGCTCAGTTGGTTAGAGTAGCTGACTCATAATCAGTTGGTCGCTGGTTCGAGCCCAGCTGGGCCCACCACAAAATCAAGCAGTTGCACAAAATTATGTGTGGCTGCTTTTTTTATTTAGCATACTTTTTAGCATACTTTTTTAGAGATAATCCGGTAATGATTCCCCCATCGCAAAATCACCGGCACTAAAAAACTCAACTTTTTATTCCCTGTTACAACCCCTCTACGTGATCATTTGAGGCCTAAAAAAAAGCACCCGCTATCTGCGAGTGCTACCAGGCTTATTTATGAAAAAACACCTTTGTGCCCCTAATCATCTTCGGGGGGCACAAACTCTCTGACGCAGCAGATACTGAGACCGCTGGATTTGTGAGGGAAATAGCTACTTATGTTGCCAACATCATTACTTGCTTCCCTGGCCCATGCATAAATGGTTGAGTGTTCATCAGCAGACCACCAATAGCCGGTCGTTCCAAGCATGAAGAACTGTCCGGAGGGGATTCGGTTGCCACCAGGCAGAAGAGATAATCCAACCAAATTCATCCCATAATGTGTATCGTGTGCATTCCACCGTGGATGCCCGGAAGTATTACAACTGCCTCCCAGTGGTGAGTTCGCCTGCCTGCATGATTTCAAAGCGTTTCCTGCACCATCAATATCACTGATAGCCCAATAGTTATGTAAATTGTATTTTTTCACCAGGGAATCAACCAACTGCGTCCAATCTTCATCGCCGGGTACTCTCCATCCTGCGGGGCATAACCCTCTTTCATCATCCACGGCAAACCAATTGTATAAAACGCCATAGGCCCCGAGAACCTCTTCATCAGAGCCGAGCCCTGAAATACCGGTATGCGGATAAACAGCATAAGCACCACTTGCAGTGTTTTCCCATTCAGTGTCGTTCAGACCCCCGGGTATGGCATCGCCGTTGTTGTACCTGGTAACACGCAGGTTTTCTGCCATCCATTCCTGATCTCCAATAACGACAGTTTTATATTCATTGCCCTCAATATCTGTCACAGAACCATAGTCAATTTGGTTATCAGGAGCAAGGTCCTCGTCGCTACAGCCAACTATGACAAACAGACTCATTGAAATAAGGGCCAAAGGGTAAACCACATGTTTTATGCTTTTTTTCACCTTTCTTTTCATCGTGTTTTTAAGGATAGTTAATGGTTAAAATGAGCTGATCACGAAACTGGTCACTGATTTAATAAAACGTACAGCTTCACAAAAAAATATCGTATTTCCAAGAAATAATTACTTCAGTTTTTTACGGCGGGATATTAATCTGATCCTCACACCCAAAGCACCATTCCGTGTAAACTCCGGGATCACCTGAAATGCGTTCTCCTATGTTTACATTGACCCATTCAGGTCTTGCCACCTGGCACGAGCAACAATATTCACAAAGATATCGGTTGTTCATAATGGTACGCCTTTAATTTTTTGTTGGTGTTTGCTGAATTGTTTTCTCTGAGCCTGCCTTCCCTGTGATGTTCCTTCACCGTTTCATATTCATTCATTGGCTTACGCGGAAATCGCTGGTGGATGTTTTATTCAAAGAAAAAAAAGCACCCGCTGCCTGCGAGTGCTTTGGTTAAATTTGACAAACGCAGACCCCTCCATGACAAAAAATACAGCAAATCATTTATGCCCATAGGGATCTGTAAACTAAAAATTCGATCGCCCCAGGCGATATAGGCGAAATACTTTTAGGTTCAACCAAATTAATCAATGTCCCTCAAACACCGGACACTGTATCCATTGTTCTTACCAATGTATGAGATGGACACATCCCCGTAGAAACCACGCATGCTACTTCTCCACGCAGTGGAACCGCTGAACTCGGCAGCACTCCACCAGAGGCCGAGGTGACCAACATTGGTGAAATATCCAGCGTTCCAGCGAGATCCGCCAGGAAGAGCAGAAAACCCAAACTCATCAAAACATAAGTGGTCGCTGTGCGAGATCCAGCGGGGATGTGTGCTTGTGTTGCATTCTCCGCCAAGCGGTGAATTAACCTGACGACAAGATTTTAGAGCATTGCCGGCACCGTTGGGATTATCACTCTCATTAGGAAAACCCTCGGCTACGACATAATCAACCAACCGTGTCCAATCATTATCGCTGGGAACTGACCATCCCTGAGGGCACAACCCCCTGCTATCAGCCACAGCATACCAGTTGTACAGTTTGCCGTAGGCTTCCACCATTTCTTCAGGTGAGTTGATTCCATCTGCATTTTCATGCAAATTAATCGCATAAGCTCCTTCTGTGGTGCTTGCCCATTCATCATTACTCAAGCCCGTGGGTATGGGGTCTCCGTTATTGTAATTGGTTACACGAAGGTTTTCCACCGTCCATTCATAAAAACCGATGGTCACAACCTGGTACACATTGCCGTCAATATCGGTTACCGTAGTAATTTTTGGTTCCGGATCATCTTTGCAGGAATTCATGAAAAACAAACTAATTGTTATCAGTAACAAAACAGAGCCGAATGTGCGGATTATGCTTCTCATTTTTTTTGATTTGATGCATATATAGGTGCTCATCCGGCACAATATATAAATTCCTGACATATTTACCAAGAAATCAATTGCCTAATTGCAGATCCATGCAGCAGGCATTGAAGCAGCATGCTTGCAGTGTTCTCAACATCAGTTGATTCAAATTTGAAGATGTGCAAGTGTGAAGATATACAAATGTGAAGATGTGCAAATGTGAAGATGTGCAGATGTCCGGCTTCCTGATAGTATTCGCATAAGCATGCTCCTGTGCGTCAACATCTTTGGCAATGGCGCTTGTTTTTGCCGAGTTCGCAAGTACCCGGTTTATGTGTTTATTATTTCGTATGTAGTTGGTTGTCTCTTGCCATCCGCAACGGGACACCTTTGCAACTATCTGATACAGGTTTTGATGCCATAATGATCATGCAACTTTCCCTTGTTTGTGTTTTGTCTGCGCAGCCCAGGCTTGCACTGACTTCAGGAATGGGTGCTGCGCTTACCTCTTATTCCGGGGAGTTTACCTGGGCCGGCCAGGCCTGCACTGAAATAACGAATGTGGCCGGCCCAAACTAAGGGGTTTTGGCCCACGATCAACCCCTTGTTATCAGGCATGAAACCACGGAGTCAATAATTACTGCCGCATCATAACATGGAGACAACCTACCAGGGCATTTGTCATACACGATGGCTGGCCTGTCTGTCCCCCAGTATGTGGCCGGACTTGGCCGGCCACCCTTAATTCAATAAGGGCATAGCGGTAGACGCAGCACCCATTCCTGAATTCAGGGCGTTCTGTTTCCCATCGCGATCACTTCGGCTTCAAGTCTCCTGGCAGATTTCTCCCTGCGTTCGAAACAAGCTTCCGACTTCTGACCTCCGACCTCCTATTCTTTCAAAAAGAAAACCAACAAATAAACGATTCAACGATTCAACAATAGTTTTCCGGTCTGCGACTACAGCCTTCCTAACAGGTCGGGTTATGCTTTTCGAGAAACCGAATGAGCTCATTAAGGGGGGTATATTGGCACCTGCGAAATATCCGTTTCAATCATGATACGATTGGTAATTATTTCACCGGCCTTTACTCATTTCATTCAACCCGCCCGACATGAAGATCAATACACTTCAACAATGCTGTTATATCAATTGGCTTGGTGATGTAATCATTAAACCCGGCTTCCATTATCTTTGCCTTGTCTCCTGCCAATGCTTGTGCCGTTTGGGCGATAATGACAACATCCTTGTTGAACCCGCGGATTTCTCTTGCAGCCTTGTCACCGTCCATAACAGGCATTTTAATGTCCATCAGGATCAGGTCAAGATCCGGATGCTGTCTGCATATTTCCACAGCTTCCTTACCGTCAAAGGCCTGCAGAATCTCCTTTGAAAATGCCTTTACATATTCTATCAATACCAAAGAAGACATTTCATCATCTTCTACAATCAATATTTTGAGTTTTTTTGTCTGTACAACCTCTGGCAACATTGAATTATTGCGTTCCTCCGCTCTTGTCTCCTCCTGCATGCTTTCTATAGGAACGGTAAAATAAAATGCCGAACCTTTACCCTCTTCGCTTTCCACCCATATCTCTCCACCCAGCATTTCCACATACGCCCTGGAAATGGCCAGTCCGAGACCGGCGCCCTGCCTTGCCTCTTTGTCTTCAATATCAGCCTGGATAAAACGTTCAAAGATCGCATGCTGCCGGTCTTTGGGAATGCCTATGCCCGTATCTTTTACAAAGAACTCAAGGTAGGATCCTTTTCTGGTACAACCAAACCTGATAGTGCCTTTATGTGAGTATTTTATGGCATTTTTAACCAGGTTGGTAAGAACGGCAAACAGCTTTTCGCGATCCGTAACGACCATGGCCTGTTCTGCCGGAAGCACTTCCGGTAACTCCAGGGTCATCCCTTTTTCTTCAACCTGGGCCCTGAAAAAGGTATAGATATAGTCCAGGTGTTCATTTATGTTGGATGCTGTCAGGTTGACATCCATGGCACCTGCTTCAATGCGGGAGATATCCACAATGTCATTGATAATGTTAAGCATTCTTTTACCACTTGTCTCAATCATCTCCAGGTACAGTTGTTGCTTTTCATCTGACAGTTCTGGTTCTTTCAGGAGCTCCGAGAAACCAAGAATCCCATTCATCGGGGTGCGTATCTCATGACTCATGTTGGCCAGGAAGGCCGATTTCAGCCGGTCGCTTTCCTCTGCTTTTTCTTTGGCAAGGATAAACTCCTGTTCCCTTTTTTTATCCTCTGTAATATCCCGGAACTCTGCTGCCCTTATTTGCTTGCCTTTATAAGGGATGTTTTTGGCCTGAATCCGAAGATCATATTCCTCGCCATTTTTACGTATGCCCTTGGCTTCATAAGGTTTTTCAGACCCTGTTTTAATATGGTGCATCGCCAGGTGCCTGGAATCTTCAGTAAGTAACATAAGCCCATCCATACCCATAAGTTCTTCTTTAGAGTATCCCGTGATAGCAGAAAGTCCATGGTTACAGTCAATGATCTTTCCCTTGTCGTGAATCATAATGCCGCCAAAACTGGCATTATGCAGTGCAATAAATCGCGCCTGGCTTTCCTCAGCATTGTTTTTGGCTTGCACCAGGTCTTCAAAAGCTTTTGTGCGCTCGAGTGCCAGGCTGATTTGATTCGACACATATTCAAGAATTTCTATGCTATCGTCATCGAATGCATCATTATTGTGGTAGCTTTGAACAACAATCGCTCCAACCGTCTTATCTTTACTAAAAATGGGCACACCAAGCCAGGCTTCACAAATCGAACCTGTTTGACTAATAGTGCCGGATTCTATCAGTTGGATGATTTCAGGCTTTCTTAATAAAAGCGACTGTTTTTTGTTAATTACCAGTCCGGTAACAGATTCATCTGCCAGCCATGTGTCCACATGGTCTTTTTCGTCTTTTTCAAACGGAGCCGACAACATAGCTGTTTCTTCGTCATAAAGAGCCACATAGTAGTTGGACGTGTCAACCAGCTGTGACAAATGCTTTTCTACGGCTATGATCAGATCGCGCAAATTAAAATTGACCACGATCTCATTGGCTATCTGATAGAGGATTTGTTGTCTTTTCAGGGTTTGTTTTTGATCGGTGATGTCCCTGACCCATTCCACAAACAGCTCCATCTCCCCGTTTTCATCCAATACAGGAATCACCCGCAAGTCAATCCAGGTACCACCAGGAAGCTCTGCTTCCGTTTGAAATGCTTTTTTTGTTTTTAGCACTTCTTTCGCCTTGCAGTCGGGACACACATCATCCATATCCCTGTATGTTTTGTAGCACTTTGTATAAAGCTTTCTTTTTGCTTCATCAACTGCAGCAAAGCCTTTCCAGTTGCTGTAAACGATGTTGAAATCCTTGTCATGAATGGATATCATATCCGGAATCAGGGCAAGCATTTTTTGGAAGCGATCTTCGCTTTCCTGAATTTTCTGCTGCGCCAGCTTCTGTTCAGTAATATCAATGGCAACCTCCAACCTTACCAATCTTCCGTCTTCCCAATAAATTGCACTGTCACGTAAGGCATACCACCTATTGTTGACGCTGTTTTGAAACTCCCATTCATAACCACCGGTTGGCTGACCATTTTCATCAACAAGCTTTTCGTTTGAGCAAAAGGAACATGGCTTTTCAAAACCCTGAAGTGCATTATAACATTTTTGCCCTTCTATGTCTCTTCCCCAAACCTTTAATCCGGCTTCGTTTATAAACAACAATTCATGGGTGTCCATGTCGGCAATATATACGAATGCATTGATGCCGTTCAAAATTGTCAGCAGTTGCTCTTTTGATTTTTGAATATCAATTTCAGCCAGCTTGCGCTCGGTGGTATCCATTACCGTAGATATCATAAAACCATGCTCTTCCAGAAGAATATTCTGTGATGACACGTATTTTACAAGCTTCCCGTTTTTTGTTATGGGAATATCCTGCCACTGCATTCGCTTCGGATCACCGCTTTTGATGTCAGACAACACCCTGTTTTTAATCTCCTCCCTGAAGGCTTCGTCCTCATATACGGCCTCCCAGAAAGACCCAACGGTAGGAAGATCTGTTGTTTCAACACCATATATTTGTGCAAAATTTTCGTTGACTAATTCGACTTTCGGTTCAGACTCAAGGGTATTTATAGCAATGCCTATGGGCAGTTTATTCAGAATCGTATGAATGAGCTGCTGTTGTTTTTTAAGCTCATCTTCATGATGTTTTTTATATGTGATGTCATCAAACACGGCATAAGACTGAAAGGGTTTCTCCTCCCCCGGCCGGAAAAGTGGTGTCGCCGTGATCGATAACCAAACATACTCATCTTTTTCTGGAATGTAGATACCCCTGGTAACAGGACCAACTTTTTCTCCGGTTTTAAAAGTGATCATGGCTGGATGGTCACTTCCCGGAACTTTTTCTCCATCTTCGGTGATCATTTTCCAGCGGGGATCCATCGAAGTTTTTCCACGCATCTGGTCCCATGACAAACCAAGCATCCTTTCAGCTGCCGGGTTGACTGATATTATTGTTCCATCAGCTGCCTGGTAGATTACGCCCTGCGACATGGTTTCAAAGAGCCGGCGGTGTTGTTCTTCGCTTTTGCGCAGGGCCTCTTCAGCACGCTTACGCTCGGCAATGTCAGATGAAACACCTATCAACCCTTTTGGATTATTATTTGAATCCGTCAACAAGGTAGTCCGGCAATCCAAAATCCTACTCAGATTACCTTCCTTGTCATAATTAATGACTTCACCTCTCCAGGCTCCCGTTTTCAGGGTTGTTTCCAATATTTCTTGTTGTGTAGAGCCTTGTGCTTTATCCTCACCGAATATTTCAATTGATTTCCCAATAATTTGGTCCTTTGTCAAGCCAATTGAGTTGCACTCGGCCTTATTTGCATAGATTATTTTTCCGTTGAGGTCGGTAACCGATACATGATCGCCTATCTGGTCCAATATTTCGGTTTGTAACAGAAGTTGTTCCTCATGCTTTTTACGTTCGGTTATGTCCTCGACCTCGGCAATCTCCATTTCCTGGCCTTCAAAAGCAAGATAATAGCTGTTGATTTTAACCGGCAACATCTTTCCATCACTCCTTCTGTGCGCTGACTCAAAGCTTAGCTCACCAGTTTCCCGGTACTGTTTGAACACCTCTTTTCTCTTTTCCCGGGGGTAATTCGGGTCAACGTCCCAGACATGCATGGAAAGCAGCTCCTCACGTGAGTATTCCAGTTTCTTTGCTGCCGTTTCATTTACATAGATAAATTTCCCTCCGGGTGATATCCAAAAGACACTGAGGGGCGACTTGTCAACCGTTTTCTGGGTTCTGAGCAGCGCTGTTTCAGCCAGTTTACGTTCGGTGATGTCAGTATGTGTTCCTATCATTCTGGCCGGCTTGCCTTTTGCATCTCTTTCTATGATCTTGCCTTTCGTCTGTATCCACATCCATTCTCCGTCTTTTTTCAGGAACCGGAATTCAAGGTCATACTTTTCTGACGCCCCGCCCTGGTATGCTTTTAAGGCAGCCTGAGCCGCATCCAAATCATCCGGATGAACTCTTTCGGCCCAGCCTTCAAAAGTCTGAGGGAATTCATTGGGCTCATAACCGGCCATTGTATAGTAGCGGTCATCAAAAAAAACAGTATGCGTTATAATGTTCCAGTCCCACATACCTTCATTCTTGACCATCATGGCATAATTCAGCCGTTCCTCACTCTGGCGCAATTTCTCACGCATCGAATATTCCCTGGTTACATCACTAAATACCAGCACAACCCCGGTTATCTCACCGTCTCGATTTTTAATGGGAGCAGCAGTATCGGCTATCTGGTATTCCTTTCCGCTTTTGGAAATCAGGACTGTATGGTTGGCAAGCCCGACCACTTTTTTGCTTTTCATCACTTGTTTTACAGGATCAACAACTGTTTTCCTGGTTTTTGCATTGACAATCCTGAAAACCTCTGACAAAGGTTTGTTCACAGCATCTTCAATTGTCCAGCCGCAATAGCTTTCAGCGGCAGGATTCATATTGGTTATGCGCCCTTCTTTATCAGTAGTGATCACCCCGTCGCCAATGGAGTTAAACGTGGTCCGGTGACGCTCTTTTATTTCTTCAATGCTGTCTGCTTCCAGCTTACGCTCAACAAGATAACCCAGGTATTGAGCTGATTTCTCAATACGCTGCTTCGCATAATCAATAACAAACCCGGGACGGTCTGTGTAGTCGTTTGCTTGTTTTCGCAATTCGTTTAACGGGATCTTGTATTTTTTAGACAACTTTTTAAGTTCCTCATCCTCTTTGGGAGGCGAACCAAAGCCAAAGTTAATGGCGCCAATTATTTGTTTTTGGGCCCGAACAGGTACAGTGTACAGATTTATTCCTCCATTACAGGCCACCTCAATGGGTTTACCTTCAGTCATCGCTTTCAAAGAAGCATCCTTCCAGCAGGAATCATGGCATAACCATTTCCCGCTCTCCAGGGCCTCGCGGTTGTCGCCGGTATTGCATAGCCGGCGTGATGCTGCATCCATCATCCGGCACCATCCCGAAGAAAAGATCCCCAAAGCATAATCCCCGTTTTTCTCATAAATGGCAGCAGAGGTTTCCAACAGGTCAAGATACTCGGAGACAATATCCTGCAATTGCTTTTTTTTAATGGATTTCCTGATCAATCCATCTTCATTTAAGTCACTAAGATCACCATAGTCAGGCACGAAGTCTATGGATGCAGTTTGCTTGGGTTTAAGCATCCATTCCATATCGTTCAGCCTTTTGCTGAGGTTTTCATTCTCCTTGGTTTTTTGCTCACACAACGATGTTAGCGCATCAATTTCCTGCTGTAACCGTTGGATATCCTTTAACTGATCGAGGTTGTTTGTTTCCTTCATAGCAATTAGCTTTTTACTTCCGGAACGTCAGTCGACCCGTGGCCTGTTGGTTAATTATGGTGTTAGCTTACGTTTACGTAGTTCTTGTTTTTAATTGACCAGTGGCTTCAAATCTATTTCCTTGAGTAGCGATGGCCGGGCAATAGCGTCTCGTTTATTTACCGCGAAAATTTGCACATTGATCAAGACAAGAAGCCAGTGTCATGTCAACACTACTTTAGCCGGCCCAAGTCTTGATCTTTTTCCTCATATCTGCAAAATAAAATCTTTACGTAACTACGGCTATACGCAGATTTTCTTTTTTGATCTGAGAAAAAATCTCTTCGACTTAACCGACACAGTAGCATTGACATGACACTAGTATTTTTCAATGCCTCCTGAATACATTCAGTAAAACATATGTTGCGACCCTCTCAAATATACGCGATTTTTTTTTATTCGAAAATAACTCAACGGAGAATAAAAAAGTTCCTGAGAAAGCAAGGTGGTTCCTCCCATGCACAAATAGTATTCATGATGGACATATACAATGGGTGAAACGGTAACGTTGTGGCCGCCAGAAAAAGCATGAATCTGTCGTGAGCTGGAGCTTTGCTGATTGCAGGTCATAAGACCGGAACTGCCGGAAAAGAGCAATGGTGTAATTGCCCCGCATAAAGCTTACTGCGCAATCTAAAAATCATCCATGCCGGTATTCACACGCACCTCCCTGACACGATTTACAGTCTCATACAAGTCATCTTCGAGCATCTGTCTGAATCGTTCGATTTTGTCGCCCGCCATCTGTTCCACCATACGCCGTTGAGCCTCCGGCATGGTCTCCATCTGACGCTCAAACTCCGCAAGGCCCTCTTCTGCCTCCTGACGCTCTTCTTCTGTAAGTGCCAGGCCCCTGATGATGACAACGGTTTCATAGGGATACTGCATTCCTTCCACATCACGGTAATCTCTCTGCTGTATGACCTGGTTGATTATTCGCTGTTCTCCTTCGTGCTCGATGTGCGCTTTATACTCAAGCTCCCTCAGCACCCAGTCGCCAATATCTATGCGTAAGTAAACATCTTCAAACGTGTGCGGAGCCCAGGGCTCATCTACAATATTTTCCCCTTTTTCAATATAAATCACATGCACACTATGGCCATTCATTTCATCGGTGCCCTTGTATTCACCATCTTGCATCACAGCTTCATAAACGCGCGAAAACACTTCTGCATCAGTAAGGTTCGAGCCGGAGACCACTTCTTGCTCATCCGCATCCACGACCCGCGATTTAAAATAAGGCCGGCCGTTATCCCAGGTTTTTTTGTAATGAAGCGTTTGCTGGTCCATCACAACAACAAAATCATCAATGTTTTCGATGGATGCCTCGTAGTGATCCTGCCAAGATTGTATGATTTCCCTTACTTCAGGATCACCGCCCTGCCCGGCGGCAGCGAAGGCAACAAAAGTGAACATAAAAAATAACATCAGGATGTTTAAATTTTTCTTAACATCAGGTAACATAACAACACCTTTCTTTTTTTGTTTCTAATTGTATATCAAACACATAAAGCCTAATCAGGCCATATAATCCGAATTTACAAAAAAACGCACACATATCAAAGCTTTTGACATTTATTAGCGTTTGTTCTGTAAAGCTTACATGATCCTGATGTCTTTCCGGCGTGCTGTTCTCACTCAAAAAAATACCGGTATCCGAAACTGAAGGTGTTGTAGGGGAAATCATGTATGCCATGCTGAAACGCAACATAGAGTGAGGTGTTGTTTTGGCGGGCATGTTCAAGTTTTAAACGGTACACCATGGGCCGGTCACCATTGTTAAGATAGCCTACATAGCCGCCAAGGGTGTTGGTGACCGACAGATGGTCGGTGACTTGTGCCTGCACTCCGGCACCGTACAAAAAGGCATCGTTCTGAAAATTGGTCCTGTAGAGCTGCCAGACGTAGAAGCCGGCCAGCACAAACGGCCTGATTTCACTAATGGTTTTGCCGGGAAAATGATAGCTTTTCCCTGCCGAAAGGTCAAAATGATAGCCCGGATTATCGGTATGCCGGGCATCGTCGAGGTTGCTGCCGGAAGCGGTTCGCAGGTTCAGGGTCAACAGGAGGCCGGGGCGGCGGTCGTCCTCTTCGAGCAGCTGGATGTGCGTGCCGATGTAGAGATCGCCAAAGGAAAACCCACGGGCGTCAAAATTTCTCGCCTTGCGCAGATCGCGGGTAAGCGTATCCAGCCGGTAATGCTCCACCACCACCATTTCCAGGTTTAGTCCGACACGCTCAGAAAACAACGGAAGGAACATCCTGCCGAAGAGGTTCCGTGTTTGGTCGCCTCCTCCGAAGTGACGCTGATAGGACGCTTCGATGCTTCTGCCCTGTCTTATGGCACCTGTGTGTATCTCAGGCACCGGCAGTGCATTGGGGCCCATAAACCCCGGCGATATGATCATGTAACGCGACCAGTGTGTAACGCCGTCCCAGTTGTGCTTTTCATTCCACCACTGATAGCTTCCATACGAAGTCGTTGCCAGAAGGCAAAGCAACAGGCCTGTCAATGTGTTTATCCTTAAGAAAGCAAAAAACATAGGCATCATCAATAAGTATCCGAGCTTATGTGCAGCATACAGGAGAGAACATTGCAGTGGGTTGATTATCCGATTACTGCTGTATCAGCGCTCCCCTGCCTGCACTGCAGTTACTCATCTGCAAAAATAGGGAATAGTTTGGACTCTCTTACTACGGCCCGGGTTTTTGGCTTTGTTGTCTCTTCCTTTTCAGGAAGTCTGCCGCACGAAGGTATGTCGCGATAATCAATGCGGCGAGCCAGCCAAACAAGGTCAGGGTATCGGCGGCGGAGGCGGTTATGCCAATGCCGGTAATTCGCTTGAGGATGTACTGCACATAGGACACCGGAAGGCCTGTTTCTCCCATCCTGTGCAACACCTGCCAGTGCCAGTCGGTCAACGGGCAATAACCGATCCCGTAAAACAGCCCCAGGATAAACCAGGAACCTCCCGTCAGCAGCACGCAAATCAGGTGTGCTGTTCGCAAACGCGGCACCAGCCATCCAAAAAGTATAAAAATGATGAGCGCAGAATGAAAGACTACGAAAAATATATCAGCCAGGGTAAGTATGATGCCGGGGTTATTCATTGTTGCATGTGAAGGGAAGGCCTTCCTGTACAAACTTACAAAAATGTGCGAATAAGATAATTGCTGGTTGTTTTTTTTTATTTTTACGGTGTCTTGTCCTGACATAGGTTTACACCTTTTGTAAACAAAAATCAGGACGGGTCAGGCCAGAGGTTTGATGTATGAGGTTAGATGTTGGAAAGAAAGAAGCCCGTTCATGACGTCAGGGCAAGCCACCAGGCAGATTATCTTGCTAAAAGCTAAAAGCCAAAAGCCAAAAGCGATCAAAATGAAAAGTGAAAAATGAAAAGTGAAAAATGAAAAGTGAAAAATGAAAAATGAAAAATGAAAAATGAAAAATCAACGATTAAACGAATCAACAATTAAACAATTAAACAATAACCTTACATCTTCACATCTTCACATCTGCACATTTGCACATCTTCACATCTGCACATCTGCAAAGCCATACAAGCACTTATGCTAATATAAACATATAAAAAGCACCGTTTTATGAAGTCAAAGATATTCAGCACACGTCGCATGGCACTGGTCGCGCTGGGCTTCTTCATGCTGTCGGGGGGCTGCGAGAAGGAGGAAGAAACTGTTTTTCTGAAAGGCACCGGACAAGTTACCGACATTGACGGCAATGTGTATCCTACCGTCATCATCGGTCACCCTTTTCTTGACATGGGCACACAGGAATGGATGGCTGAGGATCTCAGGGTCACTCATTACCGCGACGGTTCGCCCATAGTCTATGCTGCCAATGCCGATGAGTGGCATCATATTGAGGAGGGTGCCGGGGTTTATACCTTTTATGATTTTGATTACGATCAGTACGGGCAGTATTACGGTCCGCTGTACAACGGTTACACGGTTACTCATCCTGCGGGTTTGTGTCCTGCGGGCTGGCGTATGCCCACGATTGACGAATGGGAGACACTGACGGTTTACCTGGGTACGCGCAATAAGGCCGGGGGTCGTATGAAGAGTTTGCGTACGGCGACGGGCGACGGCCATCCGCGCTGGGACAGTCCCAATACCGGGGCTACCAACGAAAGCGGTTTTTCGGCGCTTCCGGCTGGCTTAATGGGCACCCATGGACACCCGGCGTCAGTCGGCCAGTTGTCGTTCTGGTGGACAACCACCAAAGATGCACCCACGGTACAGGTGGCCTATGGAGCACATTTTGACCAAAGCGTTATCGGCTATGGCCGGTTTCATCCATTGCACGGCTTTTCTGTACGCTGCATTAAGGATTAAAAGCCGGGCGGACTTCCAGGTCAGCACCCGGTCATTTACAACACACCAGGAACTTAAACACACATCCCATGAAAAACAGAATAATACGAGGCAGCTTTCTTCTTACCATAGCCCTGTTTCTGATAGCCGGAAATGCTTCTGCACAGTTTGAACAGAAACTGACGCTGCAAGTCGCCGGCAGCTATGTTCATGCCATCGGTCCGGAAGCCTTCACCGATATTTTCATTGACGGCTTTGCAGCCGATGCGGGCATTCAGTATAATTTCAGCAGGACGGCCAGCCTGCTCATCCTGGCAAAATATTCCAAATTCTTTTACTTTGCCGAACCCGACTTTCACCTGGATGTGGCGAACTTCAACCAGCTCGGAATAAGCCTCTGCCCCAAGTACCGCCTGTTTCCCCACCTGGGTGTCAACCCTTTCATATTCGGTGGTGCAAGCCTGAACTACATCAGCATTTCCTTTGACCTGAGGGGATTTGACACGGGCATTACCAAATCGCCCGTAAGCCTGGGTTTCATCGGTGGTGCAGGCACCGACATCAGGATAAACGACAATATTGCACTCTTCCTGCAGGGCGGCCTGAACCGTGTTGACCAGGGAAGCGTATGGATTGACTCATGGTTTGTACAGGCAGGCCTTAACATCAATATGTTCAAGGCACGTACCTTGTAGCTGAGCAACAAACAAATAATCTCAGCCTTAAGCGGCAGTAAAACGCATCCGGGAGCAGCGGTGGTGGTGTGTCACTATTCCAGGAAAATATCCACGGTTTCGATCACGTCCAGGATGTTAATGACTCCATCGCCATTCACATCGGCATTATCAAAGCAGAACGGATGGGGGTCCATTCCAACGAAGTAATTCACCGTAGTGATTACGTCAAGCACATTCACCATGCCATCGCAGTTTGAATCACCGGGCAGTGTGCCATCGGGGTCACCGGCTTCTGAGAAGTCGGCAAGCATGCGGGGCACCAATCTGGTTATATCATAGCGCTGATGGAGCACCCCTGTAATGTCCTGCGGTGTGTCCGGCACAGGAAGCCCGAAATAGTCAAGCAGGTCGGGATAATTCGGGGTCCGTATTTCTCCGGTCGCAGTTCCGTCGAAGATAAAATACGTGGTGTTGTGCGTCCATGTTTCCGGATTGTCTTCTTCAAAATGGACGGACAGCACTTCGACAAGCATGCCCTGAAGATCAGCATTCAGCTCATCCAGGGTCACTGTCATGGGTTCAACCACATTATTTTGCGAGAATGCTTCGCCTGGATCCTCAAAGGGCAATAGCTGCATCATGTCCTGAAACACTGTAAGGTTGCCGGTTAAGCCTGTAATGCCGTCATACAAATCATATTCAGTGGTAATGGTAAACGCCTCATCATCTACCAGAATGGCACCAGAGGCATCTTGAATATAGAATTGGTTGCGGTAAGGTCTTTGCAGATGTGTGATTACCACCTCTCCTGTTATCCTGTAAATATCGGGGCCGTCAGCCACTGCCTTGAACGCAGCAATATCCGGAACCTCCACAAGTTCGGGATCCGGTTCAGGCTCCGGTGTATAATCCATATCGTCCAGTGAGCGCGGGAAAATCTGCATATCACTTTGAAACTGACCCACTATGGCAATCATATTCAGCGGCTCCAGTGGTATGGGCTGACCGAAATAATCCAACCCGGCATTTACATGCGGAGTACGCAATATGCCCGGACCACTGGCATCTTCAATCACATAGCTGGTACTAGGCTGAAAATTCGTATGCTGAGGTGAGACAAAGGAAACGCCCTCCAGCTGTATCAGCATGGCCTGATGCTCAGGGGTAAGGTCTGCCAGCTCTAATTCCAGCGGCTCTACCAGGTTCAAGGCTGAGGTGGGTTCTCCGGGATCTTCGACAGGCACCAGTTGCAGCATCTGCATATAAAAGGTCAACGTGCCTGTCAATCCGGTAATACCGTCATAGGTTTCATAAACCGTAGTGATTATTCCGCCGAAATCATCAACCAGTATAGCTCCGGTATCATCCTGGAAATATTTTTGGTTCCTCTGTCCGTGTTGATGAGTCAGGATAATCTCCCCGGTGATCTGGTACACCGTGCCGTCTGTCAGGCCCTCTGCCCGGAGTGTTGCCAGGTCGGGAACTTCAACGATCTCTTTTCCTGCAGCCAGGGTACAGCCTGAGTGGATAATGAAAATCGTCAACAATAGTGTTAAAAAAGCTTGTAGTAAGTTTTTCATAATTCATGAGGTTTTATGTGTTTACAAAGCATGAGTCGGGGATTATTTTGGGTTGGAAGGCATCTGTGTAACATGCGTTAAATTTATTCCTTAAAGATAACTTTGTTTTTTTCTTTAAAGATAATACGAAAAAAAACAACCTGCAAGGAGTAGTTGTCTTCGGTTTACAAGTCCATGACACAGCGCACGCTCATTCCGCTGGCGCGGGGAAAACTGAATATTCCGGCCACGTTACCCGCAAAAGCGAGGCTTCTGGCATTTGACCCGGTGGTTGATGAAGTCCAGACATAGCCCCAGCTTTGGGCGTTCAGGATATCACCACTATTATTACGATAGCCGGTTGCGGACCACTTTAATGCGGATGCGTAGGCGCCGGCCAGGTTGTTGGCCTGCCAGCTCATGCGTTCGGCATCAAGCTCATCCTGTGTCGGCAAGCGCCAGCCCGGTGGGCAGGGGTTGTTGATGCCTCCTTCTCCCTGCCATAGATTATCGTTCCGTGGCGAACGCCAGTCGTGCGGTGACGCTGCAGTGGTGAGAAAATCACCATGTCCCGGCACGTCGGTACCAACCGGACCCGGCGTTGTGGCGCTTTGCCGGTCCTGGTGACCGTCATCAAGGCGCCCCCACTGGAACAGGTCGCCGTACAACCTTTCATCTGCATAGCCGGTGGCATGCTGAAAGGGAAGGAAGGGCATGGGTTCCGCACCCAGGTTGCGATCCATCCAGCAAAGGCCGCCTTTTTCAAGAGTACCGTAGGTAACCTCCTCACCGCGATATAAAAACGTCAGATCTTTTCCGCACTCAAATTCCTCATAGGGCTTGAAGTTTGCCGTAAGCCGGATGCTGTAGGCCGGCATTTCCACTGAGGTTTCTGCGTCGTAGGGGTTACCGGCATATTCCGTATCACCGGTCCAGTAAAGAAAAATCCAGTCCTGCTCCGGAGCGGCACTGATCTGGGCAATTTCCCCGGCTGCAAAGTTACCCGCTCCGTAAACAGTTCCGGCATGCCCGGGATTGGCATCGAGCTCCAGCTTGTGATAATCCGGTTCATCCGTGACTTCCCTGATACATCGGACGCTGTATGCTGTGGTCTTTGCAAAGTTGAACAGCTGGGCATCACCTCGCGAAACACTGAGTCTCAATGCAGCCGCGTGCGTTGCCGAGCTTTCGGTTGAAGACCACCATTGTCCGATGCTTCCCTGCTCAGAAAAGCTTGTTCCGGTAAAGTTTCCTGCGGGGAGAGCGGAAAAACCAAAGGCATCAAAGCCATGGTGTGTGTCATTTGCATCCCAGCGCGGATGAGTGCCGGTGTCGCATGCACCGCCCAAAGGCGAATCAAGCTGCCTGCAGGATTTGAGCGCATTGCCTGCACCGCTGGGAACATTGCTGTTTGGATAACCCTGACTAACAACATAAGCACTCAGGGCTTCCCAGTCTTCTTTTGCAGGCAGGTGCCACCCCGGGGGGCAGACACCCTGAACGCTGCCGGTCTGGCGGCTGTCAGCCGGTTCACCGGTCGTCGCAGCATCCCAGGTGTACAGCCTGCCGTAAGCCCTGCAGTTGTCCTCATCATTGTCGTAACACCAGCTGTCATCAACCACAAGATGCAGGTTTTCGCTCATCCAGCATTGATCACCGACCATAACCGTAGCATAGGTGTTTCCATCCCTTGGATCATAAACCGTTAAACCACAGCTGGTGGTAAAACTAAACGTCTGTCCGTACACGGTATCCACGCTGTTGTAGGCATAGGCCCGCACATGGTATAGAACGTGTTGCTGCAATCGCGTAATCTGGCTCTCAAAGCTTCCTGTCCCTGTACCTTCATCGGTATACCCCAGCTTATGGTTCAGGTCAGGCTCCCCGCTGTCGTGCCAAACCAGGCCCCGTGCAAGGATGGGGTCGCCTCCGTCCAGGGCAATATCACCACCGCTTTGTGCAGTGGTCAGCGTTACGTTGTGCACGGGCCGGGTAACGACAGACATCCCGCCGGAAACAAATTCAAGGCTTTCACCAAAGCTTTCACCCGCATCATTGCCGGCAAAAGCCCTGACATGGTAAACATTGCCCTCCACCAGTCCGTCAATCGTCGTAACGAAACTTCCGGAACCGCTGCCGTCAATAATCATCTGGTCACCAAAATCAGGATCCGGTGAAGGTCCATAGACCAGCCCTCTTATAGTAACCTCCAAACCGCCATCATAAACAATCTCATAATACACTTCAGCTTCAGTCGCCGAAACGGGTATAACCCGGTGCGTAACCACTTCCGGAACTCCATAGGCCGTGGTAAAGCTTTTTTCTTCACCGTAAGCCGTTCCTGCCACATTGGTGGCATAGGCGCGCACATAGTAGGTTGTATGGGGAGTAAGGCCCTGTATATGACTGGAATAGCTTTCCGGACCGTCACCGTCATCAGTAAAACCTTCATGCTGGCTCTCTTCCAGTGAAGGGTTTGTGTGCAGGCTCCATACCACACCCTTTGCCGTGACCGGGCCTCCGCCGTCGTCAAGGATGGTACCCCCCGACCAGGCTCCATCAGACGTAATGTTCGAAATGTCTTTGGTATGAATGATGATGACGCCGTCCCTGGTTTCAAAACTATAGACACCGCCATAATGAGTCCCTGCTGCATTCATGGCGTAAGCCCTCACATAATAAATGGTTTCCGGCATCAGTCCGCTGATCTGACTGACAAATTCTCCCATGCCTTCGCCATCTGCCGTATAGGCATGATCATAACCGTCGTCTATCAGTGGCGGGTCGCTGGTACTCCAGACGACACCCCTTTGTGTAACAGGAGAACTGCCGTCGTTTAAAATCTGCCCGCCCGAAACTGCACCTACGGCAGTAACGTCGCCGGGTTCCAGGGTATTTATGGTGACGACACCATCGCCGGTGGTAAAGCTTCGTACACCACCATAGCCTGTACCTGCCTCCGTAACGGCATATGCCCTTAGATAATAGGTGGTGGCAGGATCAAGGCCTCTGACCTCGCTTACAAATTCACCGGTGCCGGAACCGTCAAGGGTAAACCCGAGATGCTGTCCATCTTCCAGTGAAGGATCTTCATCGGTGTCCCAGACCACGCCCCGTGAAGTAACGGGCAGCCCGCCGTCGTCTGTAACATGTCCGCCTGACAATACGGAATGGGCCATGATGTCGTGTACAGGGGCGGTGGTCACTATGCTTTTCTCATACACACCAAGCATCAGGGTGGCTGAAGAAAACGGATCACAGTTCCCGGCAATAACCCTGGCACGCAAATACAAGGTTGCAGGATGTTCCGGAACAAACACCAGCGTATCGCCCGCCGCTCCGGGTACCGGATTCCAGACATAGAGATCAACAGACTGTTCCCACCAGACGAATTCTCCGGTGTAACTGCCGAGATACAGCACCAGGGTGTCCTTAACGGCTATTATTTTGTGATGAAGGTCTTTGGGCGGAGGCATGGAACCCCTTGCCGGGGACACGGCAGCAACACACATCAGGAACAGAACAAGCACAAGAGAATATTTTAAACGCTTCATGGCCGGGGAGTTTACAGTATGGTCAGAATGTGTACCGCCAGTCTGTTTGCTGACGATGCATGGACAACATATACACCTGCTGGCAGCGATTCCAGTCTGAGAGTCATGGAGTGGGTATCGCCGCCCGCCCGGGAATGGCTCTTATATACCTGGTGACCGCTCATGTTGTAAACGGTAATGCTGATGAGGTTACCGTAAGCCAGGCCGGTCATTTTTAGTGTAAACACCCCATAACCGGGATTGGGGAAGAGGTGCAGCCATTCACTTGCTTCGTGTACTTCGTCCATGCTTAAGGCCTCATAGCAGTATTCCACATTCTGAGGTTGCAGGACTTCCAGCTCAACATAATGGTTGACTGGAGTATTTTTGGTTTCGGCCGGATACCCTGTTGTGGTGCTGGTGATCAACAGAACACAGGGCAGTAAAAACAACAGAAGAATTTTGCGCTTATGTTTTGACATAACAGATAATATTGTAGTGATGGTTATTGTCGGCTTATTCTTTCACACATCTTACGGACAATCCCATATTCCTGCCGGTGGCCGACCGGGTGCTGACTCCGCTGTTGTAGTGGAGGCTGTGCTGCCAGGCCGACATTTCACCGAGGCCGGAGGAGGTCCACCAGTTACCGAGTTTCCCGACATTGACATACTCGCCGTTATCATGTCGTTGACCGCCCGGCAGTGCAGAGAAGCCGAAATCGTCAGTGCCGTAATGGGTGTCGTGGGCATCCCACCGGGGATGCATAAAAGTGTTGCATCCCAGTCCTTGCGGCGATCCTACCTGGCGGCAGGATTTTAGTTTGTTCGCCGGATGCATATAACCCAGTTGTTCAAGATGTTGCATTAACTCACTCCAATCGTCTGATGAGGGCACGCGCCATCCTGGGGGGCACAAACCCTTGCTGTCGTTAACAGCATGCCAGTTGTAAAGCAGTCCGAAAGCGTTGACGACCTGCTGGGGGTTGTTAAAGCCCGGCAATTCCTCGTAGGAATACACTGCATAGGCTCCTGAGGCTGTATGCTCCCACTGCATGTGGGTCAGTCCGGTGCTTATTGCCTGGCCATTGCTGTAACGGGTCACCCTGAGGTTTTCAGCCATCCATTCCTGGTTGCCAATAGTTACGGTTTGGTAGATATTCCCTTCGACATCCTCTAAGGTGCCGTCTTCAAGCGTCACAAAACTGATCTCTTCGCCATAGGCAGTGCCGGCCATGTTGGTGGCATAGGCCCTCACATAATACTGTGTGGCAGGTTCCAGTTGCGTGAGCTCGGCGGTAAAGCTGCCAAGACCTGCGCCGTCAACCGTATGCTGATGATGTAATGTAGGAGCAGGGCTTGTGTTCCAGCATACGCCTCTGGCTGTTACTTCCAGTCCTGCTGACGATATAACCCTGCCGCTGACAAGGGCTTCATCCGAAGAGCGGTGCACCAGTCTATCGGTAACCACGGTGATTTTGCCGTCCGTAGTGCGCAGCGACAAGGTTTGTCCATAGTGATAGCCGTCATCATCCCGGCAATAGGCCCTCACGTAATAGGTAGTGTTGGGTTGCAGGCCCTGAATGAGCACGCTGAACTGACCCACAACGGGATTTCCTGCACTGCGCCTGTAATCGGCCGGGCCCGGATCATCATGGCGGGCATAAAAAAACCCGTG
This sequence comes from Bacteroidales bacterium, assembly GCA_031323845.1. GTDB lineage: Bacteria > Bacteroidota > Bacteroidia > Bacteroidales > UBA7960 > PUPG01. The sequence continues at coordinate 33,243 of JAVIYP010000004.1, forward strand.
ATCAGTATCGGCACTGCTTCTTGCCTCAACAATTTTTCCAATCGCTTCGATGTCGAGAGAAACCTGCTTGACCGATATGGTCGAGACTTTGGTAACCGGCGTTATTTCGTACTTGCTGCAGGTGGTCAGCAAAAACAGGCAAAGCAGGCCGGTCATGATGCCGGAAAGATAGTTCATCTGCTTTTTTTGGATAAAACTGTTCATAGTTACAAAGAGTTAATCTCAGGTTTCTTTATGTTGTTGATGGATGCCTTGCTTTCTCATGCTTTCGCATCCGGAGCACTGGGCTCCACAGCCATTCTTCCCGGTGCAAAGGGCGACCCTGAAGCGTCCGGACTTATTCATCATTAATAGCAATATAATGACCGTTCCCGGTGATGACATCTCGTTGTCAGAACTCCACAAGCACCCGGTCGTCGTTGCCATAGAAAACGGGTGTTTGCCTGCCATAGATCCTGCCTGATGTCTCGGTAACGTTTGAAATAACGTATTCTCTCAGTTCACCCAGGGTAATTTTTCCGTCGTTGTTCAGATCGGCTGCTCCCTGAAGTCCGGCGGCCAGGTAATAGGTGAACAACCCTGTTTCACTGTCGTCGAAGCCCAGCGATATCTCCTCTGCTGTTGAGGAGGTGATAACCGTAAAGTTGGGGTCACCATACCAGGAGTTTCTTGGCCTGACCCGCACACCCCGCTGCCCTGTAAGGGTTTCGGTCTGTAGCTTGGCTGTGCTGCGTGCAGCTCCGCTGAAACAGGCATCAAGGATCACGGTAACATGTTTGGCCCCCAGTTGACTCAGGTTTTCGTACAGTGTCTCCACATTGTAGCCCTGGCTTTCGAGCCGTGAAATACGCCCATCATGCGGAAAGAGAAAGACATTACGTCCCTCATTGTCCGGAACGCCATGGCCGGCATAAAACACGAAAATTTCTGTTTCTCCCCTGACAACCGCTCTTCTCAGCTCACCGATATTCGCGTTGAACAAGTCGTCGAACTTAAAGCCGGATATTTGTTCGTTGGTAAACATCAGGACCTGTTCCACACCGAGAACTCTTTCGAAATAGTCTTTCATAACACGGGCGTCGTTGTCGGCATAGGGTGCCGGTGGAAGTTCGCGATAGTCGGCGATGCCAAGGACCACACCAATGGAGTTCGGTCTCCTGGTAGCTGAAGGAGCCACCGCCCTGATGTTTCTCACCGTTGGAACGATGACCCTGAACCGGTCAGAGGTGGCTTCCACCCGCCATGCTTCCGTGCGCAAGGCATCAAGGTCAGGTTGAATCTCCACGATATGCGTTTCCGGGGGGTCCTGATCCAGCATGATGGGCAGCCGCCGGTCACGAAGGCCTCCCCGGCCAATGTCCTCGGTAATATTGATAAAGATGGGCAGCTGGTCTTTAGTGGTAACCCGGCGGTTTGGGCTCAATGTAAAGTAAATGTCGTTTACCTGGCCGGGCCACATATCTCCGAGGCTGCCCGTGGTGTTTTCCAGATAGATATTATCGTCTGTAGTATAAATGCTGTACCGTGCATCGCTTGCCCTGCCCTGCCCGATGTTCTGAACGGTAAGTCGGGCCCTGACAATTTCTCCGGCCTGAAGCTTGCCGTCGGCAATTATGGCTTGTGTTCCCGGACCCGAGTCAATAATTTCATACCCCGAAATGGTGAACTCCGGAATCTGGTAGGCATAGGTGTTTAGCACCAGGTAGGCCGGTTCCATATCATAACCCAGCTGCTCCCTGACATTAATGGTAAACCTGTGAGTGGCGGTCCTGAGGTCAAGATCGGTGGTGATATCTACAGTGAGCTCCTTGCTTTCGCCGGGTCCGAGGCGGTTGATTACCTGGTTGGCATTCTTCAGTTGCAGGCTCGGATCGCTGGTATCGGAGCTGATGTCCAGTTCGAGAAACATGGCATCTCCCCCACCGCGATTATGCAGGGTAACAATTATTTCTGCATTTTCCTGTGCCTCCAGGATTCCATTGCCATTGTCGTCAAAGAATTCCAGGTCGGCAAACAGGATGGGTGGCAGGCCACGTGTGTTGATGTGCTTAACGGGTGATGCACTGATCAGTTCACGGTAGGATGGGTTGTCTGCAATTCGTTGCGGGGTTAGCCGGTTATGTTGCCGGTAGGTCGAATACAAACCCGCATATTCCATAAGCCAGATGCCAAGGCCGAGGCCGCCCATGATCCGGGATGCGCGCCTGAACTGACGGGCATCGGCGTAATTCGGGTCATGAGCCGAAGGAAGATCCGAGGCCAGGTATTTATTGTAGGCACTAACGGACAGAGACAGTGACCCAACAGCTCCTCCCATCAGGCCATAAGCCAAAACACCCCTCAGCAAATGCCGTCGTTCAGGATGGTACTGGTATCTGCCCAGGCCCGGCAAGGCAGCAGAGTAGGCAAAACTGTGCAGGGTACTGGGGTTGGGGACATGCCGGGCGTAGACCCTGGCATGGATCTTCTGATTGACGATAAGCCCGTCGTTCCTTACATCCCATGTAATGAGCTTATCTCCCGCTCCCCGGACAATGTCGATATCGCCTTCCAGACTGAGCGCATTCATAGGCCTGTAGGTTTCATCGAAAAACTCAACCCTGACCGAAAAAAAATCATTCAGGCCGGCATTGGCAATGGTGTAGGGGACCTGGATTACATTTTCCTTAAAAAGAACATCGACATTGGTGATGCGCACATCAGCATGCACAGGCACTACCGTTAGCATGAGCAATATGAGCGCAGAAAACTGAAAGAATGGGGCTTTCCTTTTCATGGCGGTATGTTGTTTCCGGACACTACCCTGAGAAACAATCGGCAACTAAGGGGTAGCAACGCTGTTACGTAATTGTCAGTCAGTATGCCTGTCTGTTAATACAAGCTGAAAAAGAATGTTCAGCAACTCTGAACAGCTTTGTATTCTTTATTTGACAGATATAGTTGGTAAATATATGAAATAAATCTCATTGATCAAAAAAAAGTTGATGATTAAAAAAAATCTCTTTGTCGTCAGTTCTCTGCCATTGGGAAATTATTACCTGGGTACAAAGTATGTTCAGGGTAAAGGATTGCTGTAAGCAAACATGATCCCGATACAAACAAAAACAGCAATTGATGCTGCCAACGGGTTAACCCAGTCAGTAAGCACCAATTGCTGTATTATGGTTTGATCGTATAAGCAGCAATAGCTGCGAAAGGCATTACAGGCTGCTGCAGATATCTTCGGTAAGATCCAGGTCGAAGACATAAGTACTTTGGGTACTGGTAAACTCGTACTGATACCACTGTCCGTCAAACACAACGCCAAAGATGTAGGGTGTATTCTGCTCCAGGCAAAGGGTGATCTCGCCCTCCCAGACATAAGCGATCTGCCACGGACCGCCTGCGGCTTTCCTGTACCATCCTGAAGCGGAAGGCCTGATTTCGATATCGGGATTGTCGGGGCAACGGCCTATGAAGGTAGCTGTTACAGGCTGTGTGAGTCCGGCAAGGTCAAAATCAATCGTATAGTTTCCGGAGCACAGATCCGGGATAAAAATGCTGTTCAGTGGTTCTGCGTTGGGGGCTGTTCTTACAATCAGGTCAACGGCCGTGTTTTGCGGTACATTTAACAGCGTGAAAGAATGACTGGCGGAATTCAGGTACATGTAACGTCCGCTGAGGTACGAGCCATTGGTTCGGCGCATTTCGACCCACACGCTTGAAGCGCCACAGGCCCCGCTGGTGGCATTGAAGGTCAGAGTTGCCCCAAACCTGCAGTTATTCCAGAACCAGTCAAGGTTCCACCAGGAGAGGTGCGCCACCTCAAAGGCAGTGAAGTAATCACCATTTTTGGTATTCCCCTGAACCACGGCATTGAAAGACTCCTGTGTCCACTGACCGGTGGATTCATCATAGCTCCATACGGGAATAACCGTACCTACACCAATGGGGTCATCGTTCTCGTCGGTTGTGCCGGCAGGAATTTCCATGTAGACCTCCATGGGGGGATCAAAGTTCCGGGCAACATTGCCCTGCTCATCAACCATGGTTATGGCAATAAATCCGGCGGTTACCATGGTAATGTTCTCCGTTTCACCACCGGTCATTTCAGCATCCATGCTGAAGCCTCCGGGAAATGACTGCATGGCCGCATCGTCCTGATTGGCAAAATTAACCACAGTGGAATTAATGGTTCCTGATAGAGGATTTCCGTTCGCATCCAAAATGGTAGTTCCTTCCTTTATGGTAAGCGAAGCCATAGTGCCGGTCGAAGAAATCACCGGCGTTTCAATCACCACAGTGCCGCTGGTCACTCCCGAAGCAGACGTCTTGATGCTGCTGTCCACAATTCCCGATGAGCCTTGCGGCAGGTCGTTGATGCTGGTAAGCCTGAGGTAGACAAGGTAACCACCGTGCTCAGGAATCATCACAGACTCACTGTTGCTGAGGTAGCCCTGTGCCTTGCCCACAACGGTGAACGACACCGGGTTGGCTGCAGAAGGATTTGTGCCGGACTTCAGAGTAAGGTTGGCGATGCCGTTGGCAACCTTTATGGTTTCCTCACCGTTGATGTCCATCACTCTGTCCTTGTCAGGGCCTGTTATATTCACCGATAGGTTGCCGGTTGTAATTGCCTCTCCGGTTTTAGCATCAACAACGATAACGCCTATCTGAGTGTCTATGATGTTAAAGTCAAGTAACAGCTTGACCCCGTCGAAAGGCATTTTCTCGCAACTCCCGACAAACAGTATCAGCGCTGCGATGATACCGAACAATACCTTAGGTGCTTTAAATGATGTTTTCATGTGCTTTCTTTATTTTCTTTGAAATAATTTTACGTTTAACTGCGTGGACACCACAGGCCAGAATCTGTAGTCGTTCATGTTTTCTTCAATAAGGTCTCCCTGTTCGCCGGTACGGCGTATCATGCCGGTGGCCTCCATTTCAACAACTGGCGGGCCCAAATAAAGAGCGCCCAGCTCGAAATTCAAGGAAACACGGCGGTTTGGCACCGAACGCCCAAAGCCGATACCCGCATAGGGATTGACCCTTGGTGCAGAAATTTTAATCGAGAGGTCACCTATGTCCTCCGGGGTGATGACGTAACCGCCGAACTCATAGTTGCCCAGAGGAACACCTTTGACTGCAACGTAGTTGTTGCCAACAAGCAGGCCGGCCGTAATGTGAAATATCCCCCTGCTGCCGCGAGGGTACCAGTCGGCAAATAAGGTGAATGAGGAAAGGTTCAGGTTAGCATCCAGGTTTAATTCCAAATCGTCAAACTCCTGCTCCATTGAAAAATCAAACTGATTGCCGCCTGCTCGTACGTAGAATTTGGCTGAGAGCGGTGCCGCCACCTCAACGCCGAAACCCAGCGTGGATGCCTTAATGCCCATCGAGACCCTCTGTGGAAAACCAAAGGATTGCTTTCCGTGGTTAACTGCATCAAGCGCCGATGCCCGAACAGGCAACAGCACCACGATCAATGCAGCCAAAACAATAGTAATTGTTTGTTTCATAAGGTTTGTTTTAAATTGCTTTTTTTGTTGACTTACAGAAGCATTTATAAAACAAAGGTAATTAAGTATTTGTTTACATTTTTATAAAAAATCTCCATCAGGCTGCTTTTTTAACATTTTTTATAAACAACTGTTTAACCGACTTTCGGAAACAGGGAGTGCGTCTTTCAATGAAGCCCTGAGTTTACCGGGGTTTTAGCCATGGTATGAAGTGTTTCAGGTAAGGCGACGCGGGTGAAAGAGGACCGGCAACTTTCAGAAGCCAGCAGTTACGGAAAGCTGACGCTGAATTCCTGGTGGCATGTCAACTATTATATTTTTTGGGGGATGGAAAAATAGAAGGTACAGCCCTGACCCGGTCTGGATTCGAGCCAGACGGTTCCGCCCAGCATGGTAACATAGGCCTGTACGATAGCCAAGCCAAGTCCGGAGCCTTCATGTTGCCTGGAAAGCGACTGGTCTGCTTGCACAAAACGATCAAAGACGGCTTTTTCAGACCCTTTCGGGATGCCGGGGCCCGTATCCCTGATATAAAACACCACCATGCCTTTCTTCAGGTAATTGCCAAAAACGACACTGCCGGCCTGTGTAAACTTAATCGCGTTTTTCAGGAGATTGATAAAAACGCTGATAAGCTTGTGCCTGTCTGTGATAACAACGGATGCATTCCCTTTCAGGTGCTCAGCCAATTCAAAACTCAAACCCTTCTGATGTGCCTGTGCTTCAAAAAAATCGGTAAGATAATGCATAACGTCCTCGGTGTTCACTGATTCGTTCCTGACCACAGCCTGGCCTGCCTCAATCAATGACACTTCAAGTATGTCGTTGATGGTATCCAGCAAGCGTTGTCCGCTGCTATGCATAATTCCGATGTACTTTGCACGCTCATTGTCATCAAGGCCGGGTTTGTCGAGCAGCTCCAGAAAGCCAAGAATGCCATTCAACGGGGTTCGGATCTCATGACTCATATTGGCCAGAAAAGCTGATTTTAACCGGTCGGATTCTTCTGCTCTTTCTTTTTGATGAAGCAATTCTTTTTTCTGATTAATAAACGCTTCAATCAAAACACCAATCCGCTTAAAGTCGCGGCTGGTTTTTTGCAGTGCAGGAACATACTTCTTCGTATCACCGGAAATGCTGTCAGCAACAAGCTTCAGGGGTCTGCTGACCCATTTGTTCAACACGGCAGTGAACACAAGCAGACTGGCAAACATAGTCGTGATTAGTAAAACGATGAGTATGCGGGAGTTCTGACGCATCAGGCTGCTGAAGTCGACATGCTTTTTGAACACCAGCCAGGCCAGCACTTCTTCATCCGGGCCCATGTAAGGGACAGCCAGACAATTTTCGGTTACATCAGCCTCGTCAATACAGTCATGAGTCTGCAATTCAACACTGCTCCCAGTAAGTCTTCCAAGCAGCCCCAGCAGCTCTTCATCCCAGCACTTCGCCAAAAAGAGATATCCATGTGCGTCTGACTCCCTTTCATAATCCTCGGTTGGATGTATCGTGGCCAACTGAAACAGCAGAAGGTTATCAAGAATCAGCGCATAGTGGTCGTTCAGCTTTTCTTCATGCTCTTTAATTGGGAAAAAGTCTCTAAAGTATGACGCAGTTATGGTATTCGTGTGTTCGTTCACCTGCTGATAAACGAGTTCTCCTTCAAGGTTAAACACCCACAAACCATCCAGGTCGAACCAGTACAACACGTCTCCGAGGTTGTGCCCAAGCCACAATGAATCAGGGTTTTGCAAGTTTTCGATAAGTTCATCCCAGAGGCTGTAATCATGAGCGACCCAATAGATACCGATCTCCTCCATTTCCGTAATGGCGCCGGTGGCTTCAACCACCTGCCGCCTGCTGTATTCAGAAAACATGCGCTCCTGTTTCCTGGTCAACAGCAAAAAAGCGAATACGGCCAATAGCGACAAACAGAATAAAAACAAAATGACCAGGTTGATTTTCCTTTGGGTACTCATGTTGCATCAATGTTAAACAGTGGCGCGCAGCCAGGGCAAACCGCCACAAATTAAGAATTCGTCAACGACTAATTCTTGTTTGTCAAAAGTAACAAATATTTAATGCCCAAATCCTGTTTCTGCAATAAAAAAATAAAAGCACATCCGCTTCCCGCCAGTTTTTCCCGGCAGCTTGCTTATGTAATGTTTGCATTGATTGGTTTTATTTAAGAAGTTGGAAACATATGCATTTTTTTGTTATGTTTGTCTGTTGTTTTTTGAGACAACCATCTTACACAGTGCTGCATTCAGGCGCAAAATTCACTTAATAACTACCTGGTTAGCGAATGAAAGAGTTAAAATTTTACAAGGATGTCCTTCACAAGGCTCCGTTCGGTTATGTTTATCTCAACATATTATTTAATGAAGACAATCAGCCCTGCGATGCCCTGTTTATTGAAGCAAATCGGGCTTTTGAACGCATTACCGGGCTCTCTGCGGCGGCGTCGGCCAATCGCAAATTCAGTGAAGTAAACAAAAAAACTGACAACGACCATATGGCATGGCTGTCTGTTCTTGGAGAGCTTTCCTTAAAAGGGGGCACCAAAGAGGCAGATTTTTATTTAAAACACACGGGCAAATGGTTACGGGTTCAGGGCTATTCGCCAGAAAAAAGCTATGTGTCTGCGCTATTTATTGACATCACCAAAGAAAAGCAGCGCAAAGAAGAGCTTTCCGGCATGAGCCAAAGGCTGAATTCCATCATGCAGGCGCTACCGGACATGCTTTTTGTGATCACCAGTGAAGGTGTTTACCTTGAAGCATTTGCCCCAGACGAAAGTATGTTGAAATGGCCCAGGCATGAGGTCTGCGGCAAAACCATTTATGATTTGTTTCCAAAAGAACAGGCTGAGGAGCAAATCAGGCTATATAAAGCCTGTATATCCGAAAACAAACCCAAGAGTTTTAAATACACCCTTGAGGTTGACAACAGCGACAGGTTTTTTGAAGCAAGGATTGTACCTTTCAACCAAAGTGAGGTGCTGGCCATAGTCCGGGACATAACCGAAATTACCTTTACAGAAAAAGCGTTAACGGAAGGAGTCATCAAATACAAACAATTGGTTGAAGAGATCAAGGATGTTATTTTTTCGCTGGATCAGGATGGCATCATTACCTACATGAGTCCTGTGGTGGATAAACTAACAGGTTTTACGCCAAAAGATTATATCGGCAGGGAGTTTTCCGCTTTCATTCACCCATCTGATCAAGCACTTATCGAAAGGGATTTCAGGGCGCTTAAAAACGGTGTTGAAAAACCGGCTGATTACCGCATTAAAACGAAGTCGGGCGGATATGTCTGGGTTCGCAGTTCCACACGTGAGGTCAGGTCTGAAAACAACAATTTGGAATACAGGGGTGTGGCGCAGGACATTACCGAAAGTAAGAAGGCCGAGGAAGCGCTTATCGAAAGCGAAGAGCGATTCCGGGCGTTGCACAATGCCACTTTTGGGGGTGTGGGCATACACGATAAAGGCATCATCATTGAATGCAACCAGGGGCTTTCCGATATGACGGGCTATACCAGGGACGAGCTGATCGGCATGAACGGTTTGCTGCTGATTGCAGAGCATATGCGCGACACAGTTATGGAAAAAATCCTTGCCGGCTATGAAAAGCCTTACGAAGCTATTGGACTGACCAAAGACGGCAAGGAATTCCCGTTGAGGATTGAGGCCAGAAACATACCCTATAAAGGGAAAAAAGTCCGTGTGACCGAATTCCGGGACATCTCCGAGCAAAAAACAAATGAGTTAAAGCACAAAATCCTGTACAGCATTTCCCAGCATATGCTTCGCGCAGCATCGCTCGAAGAGTTACTGGAACAAGCACGCAGGGAATTGAGCCAGCTATTGGACACGACTAACTTTTTCATGGCCTATTATCATCCGGAAACCGATACTCTGAAGCGTGTACTTTTCAAGGACGAAAAAGACGACTTTACGGAGTGGAAGGCCTCCGACACTTTTTCAGGCTGGGTTGTAAAGCACGGAAAAACCTTGTGTTTAACAAGGCCGGACTTTAAAAGGCATGCAGCTAAAAAGGGGCTGTCGCTGAAGGGTTCGATCCCTGAAGCATGGCTTGGCGTGCCACTCTGGGCGCAGGGAAAAGGGGTTGGCGTAATCGTCATTCAAAGCTACACCGATCGTGCCGCTTATGACCAACAAGCCGTTATCATGCTTGAAATGGTAGCGAGAGAGCTCAGCCTGTTCATCGAAAGGGAGCGTATGCTGCAAGACCTTACCCTGGCCAAAGAACAAGCAGAGGAAAGCGACCGCCTGAAGTCGGCATTCCTGGCCAATATGAGTCATGAAATACGCACACCCATGAACGGCATACTCGGGTTCGCAGAACTGCTTAAACAGCCCAACCTGGAAGGGGAGAAACAGAAAAAGTTCATAGAAATCATTGAGAAAAGCGGTCAACGCATGCTGAACATCATCAACAATTTGGTCGACATTTCAAAGATTGAGGCCGGGCAGGAGGAAGTTTATCTGTCGGGGGTCAACATCAATGAACAACTGAGCTTTACCTACGATTTCTTTAAACCTGAGTTCGACGACAATCTCATCAGCCTTAAACTACAGATGCCCGGTGAGGAGTATCTCATAAACACAGATGTTGAGAAATTCAACGCCATCATGACGAACCTGCTTAAAAACGCAGTAAAATACACCGATGAAGGTGAGGTACGTTTTGGGTTCACCGATAAAGAGGACCATCTTGAGTTTTTTGTCAGGGATACCGGCATCGGGATTTCTGCCGATCGTATTGATTGTGTTTTTGACCGTTTTGTGCAGGCCGACTCATCCCTGAACAGCCCTTATGAGGGGGCAGGACTGGGGCTGGCTATTGTGAGGGCTTATGTTGAAATGCTGGGTGGCAGGATCTGGCTGGACAGTGAGCCCGGCAAAGGTTCCGCTTTTTATTTCACGCTGCCTGTTGACTGACCAGCTCCCGGCATCTCCAGACAACTGCCGGGCAACAGTACACAAAAGGCATTTATGCAAACACCGGCAAGGAAAAAACAATCCCCGCCGGTGTTCAAATAATCTCGCTTCGGGCTATAAGCTTGCTATCATCTTATAACCAAACCTGAGTGCCACAGTGAAGTATAGCTCGTAGAATGTCTCTTCAAAGTCCACCACATACTTCAGGGAAAAAGTGTGAGGAGGAAATTCTACGAGATCACCCAACAGGTCAGCACCTTCCGGGTTCAGCTCCAATGCGGTAGGGTTGTCCAAAAGACCCGGCAACGTATGCATGCCAAGCTCTGAAACCAGAATCCAGTTTTCTGCACCGGGCTCTGAAACGTAAATAGTGCCCAGGTTCATTTCGTAATCCTCCAGTCCTTCCATGTCGTCGAGCCCTTGAATCTCGGTAATCCAAAGCTCAACGGTTTCCAGTTCCATATCCACGATCTGTTCGCTGTAGTCTTCAATAATACTAGCGTATTCCGCTAAATTAAAATCAGCAGTTTGTTCAAAATTCAACTCTGCATTGCTTATCGGAAACTCCAGCACAAAATCAAACTCTTCGGTAATTCTGAGCAGGTCTTCATCACAGGAATGAAACAACATCATTCCAAAAAGAGCGGCAGCTAACACACTAACTTTTTTCATAATACTATAAATTAAATATTTTTTTCTTTGTAAAGGTAATACATTTATTTGATAACAAGCGTTATATGCTTAAAAAAACAAATATGCCCACAAAGTTCGCCATCATGTATTAACTTTACACAAAAAAAGGCTGAATGCCTTTAAATAATATCAAACCGGCAACACTTTTTTATATGCAACGTACATTCATACTATTTTGTCTCGGCGTTTTGATTCTTTTTATATCAGGATGCAAGACGGTAACAAAAAACGGCGATACTCCTGTTGTTTCGGTAAGTATTGTGCCGCTTGAGTATTTTATTGACAGGCTCACTGACGGAGCCCTGGAAACCAACGTGATGATACCGCCCGGGGCCAGTCATGCCACCTATTCTCCCACGGCTGCACAGCTGCAGCGCCTGTCCGATTCGCAACTGTACGTACGGATTGGTTATCTCGGGTATGAACAAGCATGGATGGGGCGTTTGAGAGCGATGAACCCGAACATGCGCCTGTTAAATCTTTCAGAGGGAGTCGCGTTGATTCGCGGAGAGGAAATTGACCATGGCGACCATGTTCACGAAGGCGGCATTGACCCTCACATCTGGATGTCGCCGGCAGTAATGCTCGACCTGCTTCCAACAATCAAAACCGCACTGGCTGAAACCTATCCCTGGATTTCGGACAGGCTGGACGCCAACTACGAAACCCTGCGAGCCGATGTAGAAGCCATAGATGCCGCCCTGACAGAGCTCAGTAACACCTTAAGCCAGAAGCGCTTTATGATCTTTCATCCTGCCTTGACATACCTGGCAAGGGATTACGGCTTCGAACAGATTGCCGTTGAAAGAGGAGGCAAAGAACCTTCTCCCGCCTTTTTGCGGTATATCATCAGAGAGGCCAGGGCGCACAACATTCCCGTAATCTTCATACAACAGGAGTTCGACACGCGCAGCGCACAACTCATCAGCGAGGAAAGCGGCGCAGAACTGGTGCAGATAAACCCGCTTGCCTACGACTGGACAGCAAGCATGCATGAACTGATGAACGTTTTTAAAACCTACCTGAAGTGAGCGAAGCCCTTGTCATAGTAGACAACGTAAGAACAGGCTATCAAGCGGAAACCGTGCTGAAAAATGTACACCTTGAAGTATACCCTGAAGACTTTATCGGCATATTGGGTCCGAATGGCGGTGGTAAAACCACGCTGATGAAGGTGATACTGGGCTTGCTGCCTGTTTTTTCAGGGAAGGTGCATTTCCCGTCTGGAAGACCGGCTACCGGCTATTTGCCGCAGGTGACCCAGATTGACAAATCCTTTCCCATCACGGTAAAAGAACTGGTAAGTTCGGGATTGAAAGAACACAATCCCTGGTTTCCCCACCCAAAAGCCTCGCAGCGAAAAAGGCTCCTGCGCATGCTTGACGAGGCCGGTCTTACAGCACTGGCCGGCAAACCCATAAGCGACCTGAGCGGCGGTCAGCTGCAAAAGGCACTGCTTTGCAGGGCACTGATCAACAATCCGAAACTGCTCATCCTGGACGAACCCAACACACACGTCGACAAGCAATTCGAACAGGAACTTTACAACTGGCTGCACGAGCTGAACAAGGAAATGGCCATACTGCTTGTATCACACGATATCGGCACCATTACACCCCTGGTAAAAACCATTGCCTGTGTAAACGGAACCCTGCATTACCACCCATCCAACCAGCTGACTGAAGAAGTGATGAAGGTATACAACTGCCCGGTTGACGTCATTGCTCATGGACCAATTCCCCACCGGGTGTTAAAATCGCACGACCATGAGTGAACTGCTGTCCGTCTTTGAATACCGGTTTTTCCAAAATGCCGTCATGGCATCAGTTCTTGTCAGCCTGATCGCAGCTTTTGTGGGCACCTATATCGTTTCGCGGAAAATTGTCTTTATCGGAGGCGGTATCACACATGCATCCTTCGGAGGCATAGGCATCGCGTACTTTTTGGGCATCAATCCTTTTGCAGGCGCTGCCGTGTTTGCCGTGCTGACAGCCCTGGGTATCGAATGGATCAGCAAACAGGGAAAGGTAAGAGAAGACAGTGCCATTGCCATTCTTTGGTCGCTCGGTATGGCCATTGGCATAATTTTCGTGTTTATGACACCGGGCTACGCCCCAAACCTGATGAGCTTCCTCTTTGGCAGCATACTCTCTGTAAGCACAACCGACCTCTATCTGCTGCTGGGCTTTTGTATCATACTTGTGATGATCTTTTTTGTCTTCTTCAGGCCCATTCTCTATACAGCCTTCGACCCCGAATTTGCTAAAGTAATGGGCCTTCCAGTGGCCGCATTCCGGTACATGATGTCCGTGATCATTGCCCTGGCCATCGTCATCAGCATACGGTCAATCGGCATCATACTGGTGCTGAGCGTTTTTACAATACCGCAGATCACCGCTATGCTTTTCAGCAGGAACTTTGCACACATCATACCCCTGGCAGCCCTTTGGGGCATTACAGGCTCGCTTGCCGGACTGATGATCGCTTATATCCTGGATATACCCTCCGGGGCAAGCATCATCTTCTGTCTCAGCCTGCAATTTCTTGTAATTAAAATCATTATGTTATTAAAAAACAATATGCGCACGAGAGAAAAGAACACATAAAACACCCATGTCAAAGGCCGGAAAACTATTGTTGAATTGTTGAATTGTTGAATTGTTGAATTGTTTAATCGTTTAATCGTTAATTGGTTGGTTTTTTATTTGTGAAGGATTAGGAGCTGGAAACTCGAAGGAAGTAAAGAGGCTCGAAGCTGGAAGCTGGAAGCTCGAAGGAAGAAAAGGGACTCGAAGCTGGAAGCTGGAAGCTCGAAGGAAGAAAGAGAGGTCGGAGGTCAGAAATCAGGTTTTCTTGCTAAAAGCAAAAAGCCAAAGGCCAAAAGCGATCAAAATGAAAAGTGAAAAATGAAAAATCAACGATTAAACGAATCAACGATTAAACGATTAAACGAATCAACGATTAAACGATTAAACAATAACCTTACATCTGCACATCTGCACATCTGTTCAGCATCTTAGACACAAACACAAAACACTGTCAACCAACCACATACGCAAATACAAACACATAAAACCAGTAATCCACGAAAAAATAAAATCATCCCTTCCAATGAAAAAAAACGCGTTGAATTACCTTATTACACTCACAGCATTTTACCTGATCCTGATTTCAACCACCATCATGGCACAGCGACCCAGCAGTGTTCCCTATGATAAGGAACCAGTTGGCTTTTTTGACTCCGTTGCCAATATTATTTTCTATATCATCATACCTGCTATTATCATTGTGCTGTACATCATCTGGCGAAGAAAAATTCGCAAAGAAAAACTGGAATCAGACATCCGGGAGAGCGAAAAAAATGAGGTTGAAAACAGATAGGCACAAGCCTTCTAAACTTTAAGCCCCGTTACGGTGTTACATTTTATTGATAGTGTTCCTTTTATCAATGACTTGTATTCCGTTAACACGCAAACACAAATCAGATTAAATCATCATAATAAAAACAGCTATCCATGCAAAGAATGTTACGAACGCTTTTTACGGTAATTTTTTCATTATTTTTCGCAGTAAACTTTTCTGTTGCCCAGATTTATGAGCCCGACGGCCTGCGCATGCCGGGCACCTGGAACGACTGGACGAACAACACGGACATGGAGGGGGATTTCACCCTCGTGAAGGTCCCCTACATAACTCCAAGGTGGGTCACAGGCTTCCTCTATACCGAAGCAGCAACCTCCGAATTATTTAAGTTCGTCAGCACCGGTTTCGGTGATCCCTGGTTTAATCAATGGGCCGCCAACGAAAATGTACAGCTAAACACCCTGAACGACTTTATTTACGGCTCACCTTCCGACCCAAACAACATCATAACACTGACGAGCGGCAAATACTACACCGTTGTTTTTGAAGACAGCGGCTATGATGACACCCGTGCCGTATTTATGGAAACTCCGGCAGAGCCTGTTGATATGATCAGTGTTTCCGTTCCCGGCGAAGATGTTGGAATAGACGAACCCGTGCAGGTTACGGTTGAGCTGTCTGAGCTTCCTTCGGATGAAGAAGTTTTTTACATCCGGTACACCACATCGGGATGGGAGCTTTCGTCCGTTTCAGAACTGAACCTCACCGGAACTTCAGGCACAGCCACCATCCCCGGCCAGCCCGAAGGCAGCATCGTAAACTATTATGCCTTCAGCTCCATTATGTCCGGGCTGAGTGATGACATTGACCTTTACACACTGAAACTCAACAACAACAACGGCGCCTTCTACAGTTACCAGGTAGAAGGAGTGTTGCCCTCCTACCCCGTCACCTTCACCTTAACGGACTTGAGTGAAAGCTATACCAACATTCATTTCAAAGGTGAGATGACGAACTGGGACACCACACCCATGATACAGGATCCTGATTTTTTCTGGTCGCTGACACTGGAGTTGGACCCTGGAAGCTATGAGTGGGGTGCTGTTGAAGATGATGGCAGCGAGTACGGTTTATGGCTCATCGACGGACCAAATCTTGTGGTGACCGTTGATTATGATGGCAACGTAAGCGGTGAAACCTCTTATATCATTCCCGAAACCGGGGCCGGCACAGACCCTGTTATCGCATGGGCAAATCTTCATCATCCGCCGCAGGGCAGCATTCAGCCTGAAAGCACCTTTATGGTGTATGCCCAGGCCTATATCGAGTCCATGACAGGCGAAAACGCCGGACAGGAAGAACTCGAAGACCTCAGCACCTGGATCGGCTACAGCACCTCCGACGCCACAAGCCCGGACGACTTCAGCGACGGCTGGACATGGATACCCGCAACCCTCGACGCCTACGATCCTGACTTCGGAAACAACAGCCAGTACTCGGTTGATATCGGCAGCGGTATAGCCGAAGAAGGCACGTACTACTACGTGAGCCGTTTCCGCCTGGCCGATGATGAATACGTGTACGGCGGCTACTCCCAGCAGGGCGGCGGATTCTGGGACGGCACGGACAATGTTTCAGGATGGCTGGTAGTGGAGGAGGAAGACCATGAAGTGCTGTTCCCGGTTTCTTTTTCCATCATCGACCTTAGTGAAAGCTATTCCAGCATTCACTTCAAAGGAGAGATGACAGGATGGGAAACCATTCCGATGAATGAGGATCCTGCATTTTTCTGGTCACTCACCCTGGAAGTCGCACCGGGGACCTATCAGTGGGGTGTTGTGGAAGATGACGGCAGCCCCGACGGAATATGGCTTATTGAAGGCCCCAACCTTGTGGTGAGCATTGACCAGGAAGGAAATGTCAGCGGAGATGTGAGTTATACCATAAGTACAACGTCCATATATAATGTGGCCGGCCACCAGGTGCTTGTTTACCCGAACCCAGCATCAGACGTGATCACTGTTGAAGCTGGCGGTCTGGGTGCAAAAATCATCATCAGGGATCTAAACGGACGGGTGGTGAAGGAAGCCCGGATGCAGGCGACCACAACAAGCCTCAGCGTAGACCACCTGCCAACGGGAAGCTACTTCCTTGAGATACAGTATGGCAATGAGTCGCACCTTTCGATTATCATTAAAAAATAACTATTGAAGGCAACCTGATAAAAACACTGACCCATGATCATAATCAATAAGTTTTTCAGCATCAATAAGAAAAGAATAAGGCACATACAGGTTTTGTTTGCCATGCTGATCTTATTCCTGGCGACGCCGGGGCTGGCTCAAATTTACGAACCCGACGGCCTTCGTATGCCGGGCACATGGAATAACTGGACCAACGAGCAGGGTATGGGAGGTGCCTTCGACCTGCAAAAAATCCAGACAGGAGCCCCGCGCTGGACAACCACTTTTGAATTCTCAGACAACACCGCTTTCCAGGAATTTAAGTTTGCAAGTACAAGCTTTGGCAACGTCTGGGGAAATCAATGGGCCGGCATCCAGGATGTGCAGGTAAACACGTTGACCACGTTTATATACGGCACACCCTCCGACCCGGACAATGGCATTACACTAAGTCCGGGAAAGTGGTACACTGTGGTTTTTGAAGACAGCGGCTATGAGAACACCCGCGCCATATTTATGGAAACATCAGGCGACCCGGTCAACATAACGGACGTTATCCAGAACCCTGTTTTGGCCGGTGATATGGAGCCTGTGGCTGTCTCAGCCAGCCTCACAGGACCCCCATCACCCGAAGAAAACTTCTTCCTGGTATATACCATTGACGGATGGGAGCAATGGCATGTTGTGCCAATGACAGTGTCCGGAAATCAACTTTCGGTTGAGCTGCCCGGACAAGCATCCGGCACCGGGGTGGAATACTACCTGTTCAGCTCGGTGATGGAGGCACCTGCTGAAGCTATTGATCTGATCAGCATCCGCACCAATGACAACAACGGCTCCCTGTATGGTTTTACCGTTGATCAGGAGATCGATTGTGAAACGCAGTCGGGCCTGATCAGCAGTGTGCCCGCGTTTCCTATGGAAGATGAGCCCGTGACCATTTATTTTAATGCTGCTTTTGGGAATGGAGGGCTGTTTAATTTTGAAGGTGATGTTTATGCACACACCGGCGTGATCACCAATCTGTCAACCGGGCTGACCGATTGGAGGTATGTAATGACGGCCTGGGGTGAAAACACTCCGGAGACAAAAATGCTCAGGCTCGAAGACAACCTTTACAGCCTTAGCATGGACAGCCCGAGAGAGTTTTACGGCGTGCCTGCATCCGAACAGATTGAAAGGCTGGCCTTCGTTTTTCGGAGCGATGAAGAACATCCCGACGGCTATTACCTTGAGCATAAAAACGCCGACGGCTCCGACATCTTTGTAGGTATTTACGAGCTTTCGCTAAATGTAAAAATTACCAGTCCTGACCGACGTGCTCCGCTTGCAAGTCCCAATACGCTTATTCCGATTTGTGTGGAAGCCCTTGAAAACGAGGTGCTTAAACTCTACCTGAATGACGAACTGCTGGTGAGCGAAAATACCGGCTCGCTTTCCTACCCCCTCGTGCTTCAGGGACTTGAGTCGGGCTCGCACTGGATAGTAGCGGTAGCTGAATCAGGCGGCGAAGAAGCGAGGGATTCCGTAAACATTTTTCTCAGGCCACCTGTTGAGGTAGTAGCCTTGCCGGAAGGCATGCGTAACGGCATCAATTATGTGGATGACAACACGGTAACCCTCGTGCTGCATGATCCTCCGGGACAGAAACAATTCGTTTTTGCCATCGGGGAATACAGCAACTGGTTGCCAACGGAAGACAATTACATGAAGCGAACCCCTGACGGCACCCGCTACTGGGTTACGATCACCGGGCTGGAAGCCGGACAGGAATATGCCTTTCAATACCTTATTGATGGTAATCTGAAGCTGGCCGACCCTTATGCCGAAAAGATCCTTGACCCGTGGAACGATCCCTGGATTCCGGCAACCACGTATCCCGACCTTAAACCTTATCCCTTTGATAAAACCACAGGCATCGTCAGTGTAATGCATCCCGGCCGCCAGCCCTATACATGGCAGATACCCGATTTTACTCCTCCGGCATTGAACGAAACCCAGTCCGATCTGTTGATTTACGAACTGTTGATCAGGGATTTTGTTGAAACCCGAAACATTGCCGATGTACAGGAAAAACTGGGTTATCTGAAAGATCTGGGCGTCAATGCTGTGCAGCTGATGCCCATTATTGAATTTGACGGCAATGAAAGCTGGGGGTATGCACCTAACTTTTTCTTTGCCACAGACAAATACTACGGTACACGGCAAGCCTACAAAGAGTTCATCGATGCCGCGCATGCAATGGATATGGCCGTTATTCTCGACATCGTTCCCAACCATGCCTTCGGACAGAGCCCCATGGTGCTGATGTATTTTGACCCCGATGCGGGAGACCACGGACAACCCCTGCCCCAAAACCCATGGTTCAACATGCAGGCACCCCACCCGTACAGTGTCGGTTATGACTTTAATCATGAAAGTCCTTACACCCGCGAGTTTTTCAAAGAAGTGTTCAGTTACTGGCTGACCGAGTTTAAGGTGGACGGCTTCCGTATCGACCTGTCCAAAGGGCTTACTCAAACTTATTCAGGTGATGACATGGGGGCATGGAGCACTTATGATCAAAGCCGTATTGATATTCTCACCGATTATTATCATCACATAAAAGCAGTGAGTCCCAATGCATATGTGATCCTGGAGCATTTTGCCGCTAATGATGAGGAAACCGTGCTTGCCAATACCGGTATGCTGCTGTGGAGTGCGATGCATGAACGTTATCAGCAGGTGGCCATGGGATGGGAACAACAGTCGGACCTTTCATGGGCGTATCATGGAAGCCGCGGATGGAGTTATCCCAACCTGATCGACTATATGGAAAACCACGATGAGGAACGGCTCATGTATAACGCACTCACCTACGGAAATGCTTCAAATGCCTATAACCTTAACGATACTGCAACGGCACTGCGCCACATGGAACAAGCCCACGTGCTGTTTCTGGGCATCCCCGGTCCAAAAATGCTGTGGCAGTTCCAGGAACTTGGCTATGATTACAGCATCTTCTATGGTGGCGACCGTCTCGCTCCAAAGCCTGTACGATGGGATTATGCCGACAGTGAAGAGCGGGAGCGTATACACCGCATTATCGGCGGTATGGCCAGGCTTAGAAAAAGTGACGCCTTTCGTTTCGGAAGTTTCAGCCATGACCTCGGCGGACTCGGCAAACGCATGTGGATCACCCATGCTGACATGGACGTGGTAATTGCTGCGAACATGGGCGTTGACGGGTTTGACATGCAGCCGGGCTTCACAAACACAGGTACCTGGCATGACTACTTCAGCGGTGAATCGTTTGAAGTGACCAACCCGGCAAGCCACACACTGCATTTCGGTCCCGGAGATTATCGTGTTTTTACCTCTGTTCCGCTGCCCAAGCCCTTCCATCAGCTCACCATAGTTACCATTAGCGATGCCACCGATGAGCTCATAGAAGGTGTTACTCTCAGCATGACGAATGCCGGCAGGAGAATCACCAACCACCTGGGTACGGCCAGCTATCTCGCACTGCCTCAAACAGTAACCATAACCGCAGAAAAAGAGGGGTGGATAAGCCAATCGGTTGATGTTGAAGTGGAAAACGATATGGAACTGACCATCCGGATGAAATCAGACGATGACGAAACCGGCCTTGAAGAAACAGCCGGCACAATCCCTGTCGTCATTTATCCAAACCCCGCAAACCGCATCATAACCATTGAAAACGGAAGGGGTAAACTGCTTCAGATTTATGGCGTTGACGGACGATTATATGTGCAGAAGCACATTGTTCATAACGAACAACAGGTCAATGTGCAAAAACTCAGAAAAGGCGTATATGTAGTGCGGATTCTTGGTGATCATATTCAAGAATCAAGACGTTTGATCATTCATTAATTATCACCTATACCACTGTTTTACAAAGTTTTACATTTGATTTTTATTCCTTCGCACAAGGATATTGAAAATTTAACAAATAAATACACGCTTCAATATTTTTTTTGTTATATATTAGCAGCTTCGGAGACTTGTGTTATCTTTTACCTGATTTGTTGTGAAGTTGTCTGCCTTAACAGAAAGGATAATTATTCCAAACAAACCCGGCGCATATGTTGGGTTTGTTTTGGTATGGTTGTTCTCATGCCTGGTCTGTTCCGTTCAGTTACATGCGGACTGCCAGTCCGATTGGGCAACTTCCAAAATCGCGCATCCGGAGGTGATCAACATCGGAGTGCTTGCCAACCGGGGCGACAGCCTATGTTATGTGGAGTGGGGGCCTACAGCCGACTATCTTTCGTATCATCTGGCACCCTATAAGTTTAAGATTGTGCCGTTGGGATTTGATGAATTTCTTGATGAAGTAAAGGCTCCACACGGCCGCTTGTCGTATATGTCGGCGAACCCTTCCTATTACGCATACCTTGAGCATTACGGTTTAGCTCGCCGCCTGGCCACCTTGCTGATTCCCGGCGAGCCCATGCCCCAATCCGTTTTTGGCGGGGTGCTTTTTACAAAAGCCAACAGGCACGACATCCGGGAGCTGGCCGACTTGCGGGGCAAAACGCTTGCTGCAGTTGACCCCAGTTCTATGGGTGGCTGGCATGCAGCCCTGAGGGAGATCAAGGAAAGTGGACGCCTGCGTTTGCATGAGCTGGAGTCGGTTCATTTTGTCGGCACACACGATAATGTGGTATTACAGGTCGTTTCGGGAGCTTTTGATGCAGGTACCGTCAGAAGCAGCCAGATCGAACGCATGATCAGTGAAGGGCTGATAAACCGCGACGACATTAACATCATAAACAGTAAGGCAGAACAACAACCTGATTATCCTTACCTGCTGTCTACCAGGCTATACCCTGAGTGGCCCTTTGCCGCACTCAAAGGCGCCGATGAAGAACTCAGCAGGCGTGTTTCGGTTCTCCTTATGCAGATGGACGCTGATGATCCCGCAGCAATTGCGCTGAGAGGCGCAGGATGGACATTCCCGGAGCAATATGCCGAGGTGCATAACCTGCTTAATGTTCTCAGCCTGCCTCCTTACGAAGCCACACGAATCAGGGTAAGGGATGTCATCATGGCTTACTGGCCCTGGCTGACAACCCTGCTGATCTTGTCTCTTGGCATGGCCGGCTTCATCATCTATATCCTGATACTGCAAAGAAAAACAACAACCATTTCCGGAAAACTGGTAAAAAGCGAACAAAAATTCAGAGAGTTGTTTGAACACGCTCCTGTGGCCATGGTAGTGCACGACCGCAATACTGCCGAAGTTCTTGATGCGAACCGGCATGCCATCGAATCATATGGTTTCTCCACCCTCGAAGAGTTTCTCAATACAGACAAATGGATTGACCCGCCCTATTCTTACGATGATGTATTATATTGGTTTTCCCGGGTTCGTGATGAAGGTCCGCAACAATTTGAATGGAAATCACGCACAGTACATGGTGAGTATTTCTGGAAAGACATTAAACTGCAGGAACTTGAGCTGGGCAACAGGGTTGTGATGCTATCCATCTCTTACAACATCACTGAACGAAAGCAGGCAGAGGACAAACTAAGAGAAAGTGAACAGTTGTTCCGGAACCTCACCAACAACCTTTCAGTTGGAGTGGTAATGATCAGCAAGGACATGGAAGTGATGACCATCAACCCCAAAATGCGTGAATGGTTTCCCCGTGACGATTACAACAAATGCCCCAGGTGTTATATTGCCTTTAATACCCCCGAACGCAGTACACCTTGCGAGAATTGTCCGGTAGCCAAAACCCTTGTTGATGGAAAAACCCACACCTATGAAAGGGAAGCGGAAACACATTTGGGCAAAAAGGTGCTGTTGATAACCTCTACTGCAATAACCGACATCAATGGTGAGATCATTGCAGCCATTGAAATGGCGGATGACATCACAGAAAGAAAACAAACGGAGAAGATCCTTATAGAGGCTAAAGCACAAGCAGAAGAGGCCAATAAAGCCAAATCGGAGTTTCTTGCCAATATGAGTCATGAAATCCGCACACCGCTCAATGGCGTCATTGGTTTCACCGACCTGTTACAAAAAACCAGTCTGAACAAAACACAGAGGCTCTATGCCGAGAATGCAAACACATCTGCTCTTTCGCTGCTGGCTATCATCAATGATATTCTGGACCTTTCAAAAATAGAGGCTGACAAGCTGGAACTGGAAATCATTGAAGCAGACATGATTCGTCTGATGCAGGAAGCCATAGATATCATCAAGTTTCATGCCGCAGAAAAACAACTTGAGCTCTTGCTGAACATTGACCCGGCTATGCCTCGTTTTGCATTGGTTGACCCTGTGCGCCTGAAACAAATATTAGTGAACCTGTTAAGCAATGCCGTAAAATTCACTGAAAAAGGAGAAGTGGAGCTGCGGCTGGGCTTCGAAGCCATTGACGAAAATCAGGGCAGGTTCAGTGTCAGCATCCGCGATACAGGCATAGGCATCAGTGAGGAGCACCAGAAAAGGGTGTTCGACGTCTTTATGCAGGCCGACACCTCCACTACCAGGAGGTATGGCGGCACCGGACTTGGACTGCCCATCTCCGGTTTGCTCGCCCGTAAAATGGGCAGCCGCATCGAACTGAAAAGCGCACCGGGAGAAGGATCAACCTTTTATTTTACACTGGAAACCAGCTACAGACGCGGAAAAATGCTGGATGTAAGAGATATAAAAGAAGTAAAACGTGTGCTTCTTGTTGACGACAACGACCAGAACCGACTTATACTACAACACATGTTTGACTTCTGGGGTATACATCTTACAGGGTGTTCCGGCTGTAAAGAGGCCATTGAGGTGTTAAAGGAGTCTCCGCCATTCGATGTTATCATTATGGATTACCACATGCCGGAAACAGACGGATTGGAAACCATAAGGATGATCAGGCAGGAGCCGGGTCTGGTTCCGGAAGAGCAAAACATCATACTGCTTCACAGCTCCTCAGATGACCCAAACATCTATAAACACTCCAAAACCCTTAAGATACGTTATACGCTGACCAAGCCGATTAAGTCGCAAGAGCTGCTACAATACCTGAAAAGCCTTCAAAACGAATATCTTCCGGTAAAAGAAAAAAAAGAGAAGAAAGACAGCATCAAGAATATGTTGATTGATAAGGAGGCACAACCGCTCATAATGCTGGTAGAAGATGTTGAGATGAACATTTTGCTGATTAAAACACTCATCAGTCAACGTATTCCCGGGGCAACCTTCCTGGAGGCGTCAGATGGCAAGGAAGCCCTGGAGTTATTAAAAACCAACACCCCCGATCTGATTTTCATGGACGTACAGATGCCGGTCATGGATGGATGGGAAACAACGCGAATTCTTCGGAAAAATGAAGAAGGCACAAAGCAGCACATTCCTGTAATAGCGCTTACAGCCAGGGTGTTGAAAGAAGAAATCGAGAAATGTGTCGAGGCTGGCATGGATGGCTTTCTGGGTAAACCAATAAATCATCAGGCCCTGTATGAGACCTTATTAAAGCATCTTGGCGGTGATTATAAAAACGGCAGCCGTAAGCAACCGGCTGCGGTAGGGCACGTGGAGAAGGATTGGGATAAAACGGCATTGATGGACCATCTCGATGGTGACACCCAATTGATGAAGGACTTCATAACGGACGTATTGAAACAGTTTCCTCAATACCTTAACGGGCTTAAGAGCGCCGGTATGAACCACAACGAAAACCAGATAAGCAGATATGCACACAAGCTAAGGGGTGTTGCGGCCAATTTGCGTTTCAGCCGTCTGGCAGATATTGCCGAAGAGATTGAAAAAACGACCGCCACCACTGCTGAAGGCGACTTGTCGGGCATTGAAAAAGCACTCAAAGCCTGGGAAGACCTGCACCAAATACTTAAAGAGGAGCTGAAAAATCTTTAAGCACGGCTGTCTTTGTTTTAGACACCTTCTCAAAAAAACTCGTTGGTTCTGATAATGAAACCAATAGCCATTAAAATCAGTAAGCTATGAAACACGAAACCCACGGCAGCGGATCTGCGAGTGCAGTTTACGGTCTGGGCTTTATTGGCGCCCTCATATACTATATTTCAACTGCCGGCTCTTTTTGGATGGGTGCCTTAGGCATTTTGAAAGCCATCGTATGGCCCGCTTTTCTTGTGTATGAAGCGCTGAAAGCACTCGCCGCATAAACGCGGTGCTGAAGGGTTTCGGGCATGGCTATAGTTCAGAGTTTACAGCCTGAAGTGGCCTCGCCTGCAGGCAGCCATTACATGGCATTTGCCTGATGTGTCATGCTGTTATGAGCATGCCCTGTTTATCGATACACTGACAGGGCGAAGGAAGTGTTTACATCCCCAGGAGTTTAACCGACAGCATCAATTGGCCCTGTGGTTTCTGACTCTCTTCAAAAAGCCAGGCGTAACCAACCGACCAGGTGGTTTTCATATACGAGAGCATCACTATCTCTATATCCGTCTGAAAACCCGCGTTGAAAACATGTCGCGACACATCGCTGCGATCGGGGTCGGTGAACAGGTGTGTGCCAAATAATGAGGTGTAAATATAGGTAGGATATATCCAGGTGGCACCGACGTTACGTGTTCGTAAAGGACGAAGGTTCAGTTCGCTCATGGTTCTTATGTAGTTGTGCGCAGGCAATGCATCGATTTCAGCACCCGGGAAAGCAAGACTGCCCCTGTATTGGCGTGGTTCGCGCCAATCGACATAGTTGTTCCGGAAACCACCCAGGTAAAAGTATGACAGGGCCGATTCCCTGCTGCCAAAGGACTGACCGGCGCTGTTACGGATCCAGAAACTGGTGTTCCTGATGCCGGGCACCAGGAAGCCCACGTCCTGGTTCGAAACGATGGACGGGTAAAACGAGTCGGCCGCATAATAGGCAACGCCTGAGACGCGCCAGTTATAGCCCGTTTCGTGGTCGACGCCACCGAGGGTACGGCGCAGTTTCGACATGTTGAAGCCGGCCGTAGCCGCCTGGAACTGTCTCATGGGCGACTCGATGTTCTGATGCAGTGGCAACACTTCAAGGTCGCCGTAATGATACACTCCAAAGCTGTAGCCGTAACGGAAGGGCTCTCTCAGCGTATAATTTCTGTCGTAGGAAATACCAACGCTATAACCGGCACGGCTTCTCTTGGTCGGGCCGAAGAGGTCGTAAAAGTCCGTGCGGTTCCAGGTGGCGCTCAGCTTCCAGTTCCAGTAGCGCCAGTCGAGATGGGCGTGCACCTTCTGTTTGTCTTCAAAGGAGCTCCATGGCGAAGTGGCCAGGAAGAGGTCGATCTGGCTCAGCGACAGGGGGTCACGCCAGAGCATACGGTAACCGACGGCAGCCGTGTTTTTATAGCCTGTCAAGTCGGGCCAGGCGTTGGCCAGGAACATCTCCCGGACCGGGTGATAGGCAACCTCCCGCACTCCGGTGGTGTCCACATGCGGTGGCGGCGGCAGCGACCATTCAGTCACCTGCGGGTTGCGCTCCAGCACATCCATCCCAAGAAAATAAATGGCATTGGCCTCATAAAGGACCTCCAGCGGAATGCGTCCCGGTTTCATTCCATCACGATAGAAGCGCAGCACCAGCAACGAATCTTCGCTGTACTGATAGGGCATGAAAAAGCCCGTTTCCGTATTGGACAGCAGGTCAAACGATCCGTCTTCAATGCCCACGCGCCACACGTTGGAAACACCGGTGTAGTATGACGTGCCAATGAGATATTCATTGCAGGGGGCAAACTTGAATTGCGTCAGCGTATTGTCGTCGAGCTTAAGCAGGCTGCGGTAGCGCGTATTGCCCATCTCCAGTTCCCGTATTTCGAAAAGCACAAGTTCCTGCTCGCCTCCGACGCCTGAAAGCGTGGCGGCGAGGTATCTTCCGTCGGATGAGATGTCGAGGTCGAAGATGGCCTGGCCAAAGGGTGTTTCCCAAAGCGGCTCGATGCTTTCGTAGGGCTCGGGAAATTTCACCAGCATAGAATGGCCGTTGTCGAGGCGCACGCCCCAGATGCTGCGGTCGGCGCGGTTAAACACCAGGTCGCCGGTACGCGTGAAAGGCAGGATGGTTTCCTTGCGGCCGCTTTCAACGTCAATGGCCACCAGGCTGCGGTACTTGTAGTTGTGCTCGGTGATGTAAACGATGTTGCTGTCGGGGTCGTAGGCCAAATGTGTGGAGTAATACAGGGCGGGTGTGTCGAGGGTTGCCAGCTTGCGGATGTCGCCGGTGCGGGTGTCAATTTCGGCTATTTGTGAGATGATGCCGGGGTAGTTGATGGCCATGTACATCTTTTCGGTGTCGTGGTTGTAGCGAAAGGTGGAGGCGTTGCCCAGAGGGTGCGCGGTGATTGGCTCAAAGGCGGTAAGCGGGTATTCCTTCACCCTGTTGATGTTTTCTTGTTGAAACTGACGTTCGAAAGCGATCCACTCGTCCCAGGCCTGCCCTACCGGCTTGTCATAGACCTGCCTGAACTGCCTGGCATAAAAGGCCTTGCTGTCTTCCGAGCGCAAGAAGAAGTCGTGCAGCTTGTCAACGCCGTATTCCCTGGCCAGGTATGTGGTGAAGCGCGAGCCGTAGAGGTAGGCGTTGGCGCCTACCTGGAAGTCGAGTGCCGTGCCTTCGGTTTCGAGGCCCACTACTGAGTGGATGGGGGCATTTTCGTGCACGAGGCTGCGGAAGTACATTTCGTCGTAGTATCCCATGGTGCGACCGAGGCCTCCTGACATCCAGGTTTCCATGAAAATGGCGATGCCTTCCTGGTACCAGCGGGGGGCATACCATCGCGGCACGGTGGTGTAGCTCCACAAGGCGGAGAGCGGGTAGGCCTCGTCGCGGCGCACCTTGCCGAAGAAGGCCCGCCGCCAGCGTTCATCGCGACGGTTGGGCTTGTCGGTCATCACCACGTGCGTCAGCTCGTGGTTGAACAGCCACTGGAAACGCTCACTTGCCGGCAGGATGCTGAAAGCAAAGTTATACGGTCCGATGCCGATGAACACCTGGTTGAGCGGCATGGTAATGGCACCGCCCGTGCCATAATCCTGGAAGTCGTTGAGCATCACGTAGATCTTGCCGGGGTCGTAGTCCCAAAGCTCCTGGTGGAAGTCCATCGCATTAAAGAAGGTGCGCAGCACGTGCGGCGTCATATAGGTGTAGCGGCCGCCAAAATATACCAGCTGTACGCGTTCGGTGTCGATCTGGGTGATCAGTTGTGCCCTGGATTCATTCACTGACAGCAAGCTCAAGAGCAGGGCTGCGATGAATAGTCTGGTTTTCATCTGTTTACAGTTTCATTATGTTGTTTTTAAATGCATTGTGTTTATTTTGTTTCACAGAGTTTCACGGAGTTTGACACAGAGTTTCACAGAGTTTTGTCTCTGTGAGACTCTCCCGCATGGGCGGGACAGGTGTGAATGACTCAGTGTTACTCTGTGTAACTTTATTTGTTCTCGCAGATTATGTGATAATCAGCCCTCTGTGTTTCAAAATATTTAGCATGGGCGTTTCTGGTTGTAAGATACGAAAAAAGTCATTCCCTGTTGCCGGGGAATGACTTTTTATGCAGTAAATGTTCACAGAATTTGAGTGTCATTGCAGGTTTTGTTACGAGCATGCTTTAATCGAGAGTGAAGCCTGTGCGAAGCTGTTCATTATCAAATAAAACTGAGCCGCGCAGGAAGTCGCCGTCGCGTATCATTTCGGAGCCGCGCAGCACTTCGTTCATCTGCAGCAAAGGAGCATCCAAAGACCGCAATTGTTCGCTGTCCAAAATGTTGAACCTGAGTTGTTCGTTGTCAAGGAATGCATCCCTGAGTTGTGAAGCATCGGTTATGCCCATGTCGCGCAATTGTTCTGCATCCCAAATAGGCAACAGGAAATTCAGCTGTTCTGTATCAAACGCTGCAAGTTGTTCGAAGTCCAATGCACTCGCATCGTCGAGCCTGACACCATCAAGGAAACTCATCACATCATTGAGTTGTTCTGAGTCAAGTACGGCTACGCGACGGAGATTTTCAGCGTCAAGGATGCCAAAATGACGTAACTGTTCGGCATCAAACCTCGTAAGGTCGCGCAGGTGTTCCGCATCCTGTACCCTGAAGTTAACACGGAGTGCTTCAATGTCCATGATAACAAAATCCAGGAGTGCTTCATTCAGGAAGGCAATATCTCTGAGGTTTCCTGCGTCATTAAGTATAATCATCCGGAGGGTTTCCGCATCCAGCTGGGCAAACTCACCCTCTTCATCCATTACGTCTTTGGCGAGCAGGTGTTCGAGCACCGGGCGGTTGTCGTTCACGATGTTGTGCATCAGCATGTTTGCGAAGAGCTGGTCGTGGGCAAGTGTTAGCTGTGGAAATTCTGCTTTTGGATGTGTTTTGAAGAAGCTTTCGACGTCTGTCATGAAGTCGAACACCACGCCGTTGCGAACCTGTGTTTGTGCGATGGCGCTACCGGCGCTGTTGAGCACGGTGCGTATGGCAACGCGGTCCTTTTCGGAGAGGTCGGAGAGTACCCCGATGGCTTCGAGGATGCGCAGGCGGGCGTTGTCAAGGAACAAGGCGTACTCTTCCATACGGTTAAGGGTGCGGGCGCTGTTGGTGCGAAAGTCGTTGTGCTCTCTTCCTGCAGCAATTGCGAAGCGCAGGTCGTCGCCCATCTTGATGTTGGCGGCATACTCATAGGCGAGGTAGTTGCGGTATGCTTCGCGCATGTTTTGGTCGGCCAGCAGCTCGTTGCGCAGCTCAATGTCGGCTTCGGTAACGCGGACGTTGCGGTACTGGTCAACGCGGCCAATGGTGCCGGCAGCCTCCCATATACTTAGTCCGGTAATGCGCGGATTTATCATGGCCAGCCCTATTGTCATGCCCACTACTAGACCTAATGCAAGGCCAACAAGGAGAAATATGATCTTAGTCTTTTTCATGGCTGTTCTTTTTTGAAAATAATTGATTGATTTCCAGCATTGGTTTGCTGATAAAATTACTAAAAAAGTTCGTAAAAGTTGGTGTTTTTTGACAAAAAATTTCATTATCAATATGATAGCGGCAAATCTCTTAGAATTCAAAAACGGGTTCTTCGCTTCTATTCAGATATAAAAGCCTCTATACCATCCAAAAAAACAATAAACAGTCATTCCCCGCTCCCGGGAATGACTGTTTATGCAGTCAATCTTTACAGAATTTGATTGTCATTGCAGGTTTTTTGCAAGTGATGTGTTAGTAAGGATGTATTCCGCGAAGTTGTTCAGTATCAAAGAGAATTTGGCCACGCAGGAATTCGCTGTTGCGCATCATTTCCGAGCCACGCAATACCTCATTCATGTTTAGCACACCCTCGAACGATTGCAACATTTCACTGTCAAGGATACCAAAATGCTGAAGCTGCTCTGCGTCAAAAAATTGCAAAAACTGGAGCATCCCTGCCTGGTCAAGAAAACCAATACTTAACAATGCTGGATTATCAAGCAGGGCCTGTAATGATGCCTCGCCTAGACCGATAATGCTCTGAAGTTCTCCCATATCCAACAACAGCTTGTCCCTGAGTGTTTCCATGTCTAACTGCGCCAGTTCACCGTCTTCATCCATCAATTCTTTGGCAAGCAGATGTTCGAGCACCGGGCGGTTGTCGTTGACCATGGTACTCATGAGCACGTTGGCAAAAAGCTGATCGTGGGCTTTGGCCAGTTCGGGGTGTTGCGCGGGAGGGGTTGTGTCAAAGAACCGCTCCACACCCAGCATGAAGTCGAACACCACGCCATTGCGAAACTGGGTTTGCGCCAGGGCATTCCCGGCATTGTTCAGCACGGTGCGGATGGCCACCCTGTCTTTGTCTGACAGGTCGGTTATCACAGTCAGGGCTTCCAGTATGCGAAGGCGCGCATTATCAAGAAACTCAGCGTAATCTTCCAGTCCATTAAGAGTGCGGCGGTTTTTCAGGCGAAAATCAGAGGCATCATAGCCCGCCAGAATCGCGAACCTGATGTCTTCGCCCATTTTAATGTTGCTTGCATACTCGTAGGCCAGGTAGTTCCTGTATGCCTCGCGCATATGTTCATCTGACAGCAGTTCGTTGCGTAGTTCGATGTCGGATGCCGTTACACGTACATTGCGGTATTGGTCAATGCGGCCAATGGTGCCTGCAGCTTCCCTCAGGCTCATGCCCGGATTGGTTAAAGTAAGGCCCACCATAAGTCCTATGGCAAAACCGATAACAATACTGAATACAACGGCAAGAATTTTTGGAGTTTTCATAACGGTATGTTTTGATTGGTTGTTCTGGTGATAATACTTACAAAGATCGCAAAAGTTGGTTTATTGCACAAAAAATTGTCTGTTATAGCTCAATCGTCCTTCCTGTAGCACCTCGAGCACAAATGGGCCGGTGAATCCGGTGTTTTTGTTAAGTACGATCTGATAATGGGTTTTACCCTGGACACCAAAGCTTATCCGGTCTGCCCGGACTGTTTCGTGCATTTCACGGCCGCTGAGGTACCGCGCACGTAACAGACGGTATGCTTCCGTGTCGAAAGAAAGGGTCACTTCAATGGGGTCATCGGCGGCTGCCGTTAGCACGAGGATCACCATGTTGTCAACCACCATGGGATTTACCTGGACCTGCCAGTCGTCTTGTGCGAACGCCATCTTCTGACCCGACCGGGCGGCCATGGTGCCGGCCATTTCACGTGAGTCGGTAAGCAGACGACCCGGCTGTACCATCAGCGTAACCACCGAGCCCAGCAATATACCAATGGCCAGCATGGCAGCATAACGCAGGAGCGCCCTGCCCTGAAAACGGATCATCAGCGGCAGGCTTTTGCTGTCTGAGCCAAACACGCGTTCACGGTCCTGCCTGATGCGCTCCATTACTGACGGGCTCATATCGGGCACCGCAGGAGCACGGACAAAATTACGCAGGGATGCATCAAGCTCTTCCATGTCGCGTAAATAGCGCCTGACATCCTCCGATTCAGACAGGATACGGTGCAACGCATCCAGTTCCTCCCGGCTGATCGTGCCATCGAGCTTCCGGTTCACAAGGACCTCCAGTTCAGATGATATCTTTGACATAGTGTTACTGTGTTTAAACGTTTACTGCGCAACAGCCGGCTTCTTGCATCCTAGCCCTGTTTATCCTTCACGCCCTGCTGCTTTCAAAAAAACCCTGCCGTTCAAGTATGCCCTTTAAGAGTTTGCGTCCGTCATACAGCCTTGACTTCACTTTCTTTTCAGACAGGTCAAGCACTTCTGCAATTTCCGCATAGGAAAGTTCTTTAAAGTAATGCAGCACAATCACTGCCCTGTAATTCTCCCCGAGTTCGCCCATTGCCCTTTGAAGCATCACGTCCCGCTCCTTCTCCATCACTGGCTTGTCAACACTGTCCGGGTTGCGACCGGCATCTTCAGGTAATCGTTCCAAACGCACAAAGCGCTGTGACTTTTTTATATGACTGATGGCCGTATTGATGGCGATGCGGTAGATCCAGCTGAAAAACTTACTCCGGTAGTTAAACGTTTCCAACTTTTCATAAGCCTTCACAAACACCTCCTGTGCCAGCTCCTCAGCCTCTTCGTGCTGCTGCAGCATCTGGTACAACACATGGTACACTGCAGCCTGGTAATTACGCACCAGCAGCTCGTACTCCTGTATGTTTCCCGCCAGAATGCGCCGGATGACGCTATTTTCGTCGTTTTTCATTAACAATACGCCGTTGTGGTTAAAAAGTTGGTTTTTTGTATTCCTTTTTTCTCCGGGAAACCCAACGTTTGCATTCTTCCCGCCCTGCCGTTGTTTTTTATTATACCTGTGTTCAGGATGCGTCCTCGTTGCTATCTTCCATAATGAGAGGCTTAGCAGAGACTTAGCTGCTTAACTGGTTTAACTCCCAGAGTTCACGATGGTTCATGCGCACCAGTGGCAGCAAGGCCATCTCGCCGGCTTTGCCTATCTGTTTGCGCAGCGCTTTTAGCTCCAGCAGTTTGTTTTTGATATCCGGCTCAACCAGCACCGGAAACCCGTTTTCCCTGAGCATCAGGTTTCGTTTTGCCTTGATGGACAACTCCAGGTACAGACTGAAAAAACAATACATGTCTACCAGCGTTTCCGGCTGGAAGTGCT
This sequence comes from Bacteroidales bacterium, assembly GCA_031323845.1. Taxonomy (GTDB): domain Bacteria; phylum Bacteroidota; class Bacteroidia; order Bacteroidales; family UBA7960; genus PUPG01. The sequence goes on from JAVIYP010000004.1 coordinate 66,034, forward strand.
CTTTCAGCGACGCGAGGTAGCGACCGGCCTTGGTGTCTCTGAATTGCCCCTGCCGGATCATGCGCAGCATGTCCACCTCGTTGCTGAACTCCACCTCAAGCCAGTTCTGGAGGTGGCGCGTGGTGTACATAAACACCACATAAAAAATAAGGGGTAGCAGAATGATGATCAGCAAGGTCATCAACAAGGGATCAAAAATAAAATGATTGAATGCTGAATGCAGCACCATGGCAACTAACAATCCTAATGCGCTGCCGGTTAAAAGGTTATTGTTGCGTTGCATCCCCTCAATGAGGATCATCGCAGCTATTGCCACAACACCACCATGCATGATGGCTGTGCCAAACCCCCTGACGATGGCCAGCAACACATTGAAATCTGCCCCCAGATGAATATAATACCACAGGTTTTCAGCCAATGCAAAGCCTGTGCCTATGGCAAATCCGTAAATGGCCGCATCGATCATGAAACCGACCCGCCTGCGTGCCACCAACAGGAGAAGCAGCGAAGCCTTCAGCAACTCTTCAGAAACGGGGGCAATGTATCTTGTGAGCACATCAAAGCCTATGTTGTAAAATCCAATTAAAAAGGAATTCACCAAATAAGCCAGTAAAGCTGAAACAACACCCCACGCCAAACACACAGCTAACAACCTTCTTGATACCAGTTTAAAGCTGTCGAGCAAAAAGAGACATCCCAAAAACAACAATACCGGGAAAAAGCCAAAGGCAATGATCATGCAGTGCGTCAGTTACATGTAACAAATCCGACAGGTAAAGAACCGGGGCAACCTGCTTTCATTAATGAAAGAGCCCCACGGTCTTCAAAACACGTTTACAGCACCGGTCAGGTTCGTGTATATATACACCAAATATACAATAATTTTTTTTTATGCGAAAATACACACAGATGTAAAAGAATTCCAGGGAAGCGAGTTGAATCCTTCTGCTTTAAGTTCATTTGGCAAGTTCTTTGAATAAAATGCAACAAGCATCAGTACTTCGCAACAAGACCTCTTAGATTCCGCAGCAGAAAACATCTTTCGTTTTCAGTGCGTACAGCAGGCATGTATGGTTAGATTTTTTGCGCTATTATCCGCGGAAATAACAAACCCACAAGCACGCTGTATTAAAAAAAACACCATCAGTATAAAAACAAATATAAGCTGCAAAACCCCGGAAAATACAAGGTGGTTGTATTACAAAATTTTTCGTGTTTTCAGGTAAAAAAACATATACCTTTGCAATCATTTTTTAACAAAGGACATCCAATTGTTTCTCCGGCACAATCAGCGACCCGGACAGGCCTTATAACAAATCCTGATTGCATGACACATATTGACTACAAAAAAATGATGATGAGCGCAACTTTTGGCGTGGCTCTTCACAAAACAAACCTGAACAAAGAAGGCAAACCGGTTGACTATACTTTTCTTGAGGCAAACAAGGCTTTTGAAAGCATGACGGGCCTGAAGGCCAGCAACATCATCAATAAAAAAGTTACCGAAGTACTGCCGGGTATCGAAAACAGTGATTTTAACTGGATAGATTTTTACGGGGAGGTAGCCCTTACCGGAAAGGCAAAAGATTTTGAACAGTATTCAGAGCCGTTAAAGCGCTGGTACAAGGTGTATGTGTATTCGCCCATGCGCGAATATTTCATTACAATTTTTACCGATACCACCCGTGAGAAGCTTAAGTTTGAGGAAATCGATCGCTTTTTCAGCATCAACCTTGACCTGCTGTGCATTGCCGACACCGACGGAAGTTTCATAAAAGTAAACAAAGCCTGGGGTGAAGTGCTGGGTTACAAGCCAGAGGATCTGGAAAAGAAGAAGTTCCTGTCGTTTGTACACCCCGACGACATGCAGGCAACGCTGGATGCCTTGCTGGAGCTGAAAGCAAACAAGCCTGTACTGAACTTCACCAACAGGTACCGGACGAAAGACGGGTCGTATCGCCATATTGAGTGGCGATCGCATCCATACGGAAACCTTATATATGCAGCGGCAAGGGACATCACGGAGCGTATCGAGGCAGAAACCAGGCTGCGTGAAACACAGAAGCGTCTGGCCGCCGCGCAGAAATTTGCAATGGTTGGCGCGTGGGAGTATGAGATCAACACGGGCAAATTGTTCTGGTCGAAGGAGTGTGAAGCGCTGTTTGGCCTTAAGGAAGGTGAGTTTGAAGGTACTTTCGGAGATTTTCTGAAACGGGTGCACCCGGATGACAGGAAGTTGGTAACAGAAACCAATCAGCCCATCACACAGTATTACGAAGCCAGGCCCCTGGAGTACGAGCATCGCATCATCAGGAAAGACGGTGAAGTGCGCTGGGTCAGGGAGTCGGCAGGTGCTGTAAAAGAATGTTTTGGCAAACCCAAAAAAATTGTCGGCTTTGTGATGGACATTACCAGACAAAAAGAAGCCGAACAGAAACTGCAAAAAAGCGAAACCCGCTACCGGGGTCTCATCGAGTCACAGAACGATCTGATTGTTAGGGTTGATGCAAGGAACCGGTTTACTTTTGTTAATGACGCCTACTGCGAAACCTTTGGAAAAACCCGCCAGGAGCTGATCGGCAAATCGTTTACACCCCTGGTGCATAAAGACGACCTGCCAGGCACGCTGGAGGCCATGAAAGACCTCGAAAAGCCACCATACCGGTGCCAGCTGGCGCAACGAGCCATGACCAAAGACGGCTGGCGGTGGATTCACTGGGAAGACAATGCCATCGTGGATGGCGATGGAAAAATATTGGAGATACAAGGGGTGGGCCGTGACATCACTGAGTTAAAAAAAGCTGAAGAGAAGCTGAAGATCAATGAGGCCAAGCTCAAAACGCTATTGGCGGAAACACCAGCAGTAGTTTACTCCTATAACTTCAAAAACGGCGTTCCCGACATCACCTACGTTAATGAAAACGTAGAAAACATTTTGGGATTCAAACCGCAGCATTTCCTTCACGACTTTGAAACATGGGCCTCGTGTGTACATCCCGATGACTTGAAAAACAACGCACACCGCTTCGAGAACATGGAAGAAAAACTGCATGCGGGCCAGGAGGAGTTTTTTGAGTACAGGTTCATTGACAAACAGGGGAAATATCACTGGCTTTCTGACAGGCAAAAGGTGCTGGCCGATAACGATGGGAAACTATTTGTGATAGGCGTATGGATTGACATCACGCAGGATAAGAAAAACCGTGAAGCCATTGAAAACGAAGAAAAACTTCGCCAGATCATTGAAAATATGGATGGTGTGTTCTGGCTGCGGTCGGCCGACCGGCAGGAAATGCTCTATGTGAGCGATGCTTACGAAGCAATCTTTGGGAAGACGACAGAGAGCCTGAAAAAAAACCCGGCTTCCTTTATGGGAATAATACATCCCGATGACAAGGAACGCGTTATGGCTTCCTATAACAACTTTCTTGAAACAGGCACTTTCAATGAAGAATACAGAATCATCAGACCTGATGACAAACAGCGTTGGCTTCACTCTAAAGCCTTCCAGGTCAAGAACGAAGAAGGTGAAACCATCCGTTACGCCGGTTTTGTGACAGACATCTCACAGCAGAAAAAAACATCCGAACAGCTCAGGGAAACCTCCAGGCGATATAAAGCCGTCTTGAAGTACAGCCCCCTATTTGTCAGCGAAATCGATCTTAGCGGACGCTACCTGTTGGTGAATGAGGCACTGGCGGATTTTATCGGTAAGACAGCAAAAGAAATTACCGGAAAAACATTCAGCCAGGTCCTGAATCCCGAAACCGCATCGTTATTTATGCAGCGCATCAAAGAGGTCAAAGCGACAGGTCAGCCGATCACCGTTGAAGACCAGTTCGAAACCGGCAATGGCACCCGATATTTTAGCTCTGTGTTATTCCCGCTGCTGGGTAAATCAGGAAAAGTTGCTTCCATCGGTTGCATTTCCAAGGACACCACTGATGTCAGGCTCGCCAATGCAGCGCTGACAGAAAGCGAAGAAAAATTCAGGCAAATTTCAGAAAGCATGGGTGAGGTGTTCTGGTTAAGGTCTGGCGATAATACCAGGATGCTTTACGTAAATCCGGCTTATGAAAAGGTGTTTGGCAGAAGCTGTGAAAGCCTTTATGCAAACCCCAATTCATTCCTTGATGCCATACATGACGCAGACAGGCCAGCAGTTATTGAAGGCTTTAAGATATTTGAAGAAACCGGAACCTTTGATATGGAATACCGGATTGTAAGGCCGGATCACGAGGTGAAGTGGTTGAGGGCGCAGACGTTCCCTGTTTATGACAACAAGGGCAATATAATCAGGACTACCGGTGTTGCATCTGACATTTCAAAAAGAAAAGCTACAGAGCTTGCACTCAGCAAATCGAAGGAAAAAGCGGAAGAGAGCGACCGCCTGAAGTCTGCTTTCCTGGCTACTGTCAGCCACGAGCTGCGTACGCCTCTTAACCATATCCTCGGGTTCAGCGACATACTGAGAAGTGCATCTGCGGATAAAGACATCACCGAGTATGCATCCATCATCCATAACAGCGGAAGGAAATTTCTGTCGATGATAGAAGACATTTTTGATCTCGCCCTTACGGAACAGGGCGCCGTTAAGCTTCGTGAACAAACCTTCAGGATGGCGGATCTTTTTCTTGAAAGCAAAAGCAACCTTGAAGAGTTGCTGTCGGAGTCAGGTAAAAACGACAGCATTCGGCTCCGGTTCAAACCTGACAGCAGCCTGCTTCAGTCTTATGTTAAAAGCGACAAGTACAAGATCAGCCAGGTGCTCACCAACCTTTTCAGAAACGCTGTAAAGTTTACACACGAAGGCATTATCGAGTTCGGTTGTTACAGGGGTGAAAATGGCAACCTTATTTTCTATCTGAATGATACCGGGATAGGTATTCCCCAGGATAAGTTAGACATTATCTTTGACTTCTTCAGGCAGGTGGATGATTCGCACACCAGGCATTTTGAGGGCCTGGGCATCGGGCTGGCCATTTCAAAAAAAATTGCACAAACGATGTATGGGGAGCTTACGGTCAAATCGGAAGAAGGCAAGGGTTCAACTTTTTATTTTTCAGTGCCTGCACAATTCAGCAACCCGGATGAAGGAACAACCACCTATGACAACTGCCCCGACAAAGACACAATACTGCTGAAAGAGAAAACCATTCTGGTTGCCGAAGACGATCCGGACGCTATGGTTATTGCCGCCATGTTTTTATCGCAGGCCGGGGCAAGCGTTATTAAAGCAAAAAACGGAGCAGAAGCCGTTGATGCTTGTAAAGATAACCCGGACATTGACCTGGTGCTCATGGATTTAAAAATGCCGGTAATGGATGGTTTTGAGGCAACGCAAAAAATCAAATCCTTAAGGCCTGCCCTTCCGGTCGTGGCTCTGACAGCTTATGGGTTGGTCAAAGACAAGGAAAAGGCGCTTGCGGCCGGTTGCGACAGCATCCTCACCAAGCCTTATAACCGGGAACTGCTTTTATGCAGTCTGGACAAATTGCTGAACATCAAAGACAACTAAGCAACAAACGAAATGGGAAACTTTCCGGATTGCCCTGAAGCAGTATAGTAATTACACCGGCTGTATACCTTTGTGCAGGCACGTCATTTTCAGCAAGCCGCTACAATCACCGGGTATAAGCAGGTGATGATTGCCCAGGGGCTTGTTCACGAAGTTTCTGGATGTCCTGTTCCGGGAGGGTCAGCTCCAATTGTGTCCGGCAGGCAAATTCGTGCTGCGGACGTTCCTTCCTCCTGCCTTTGGAAACAAAAGCCTTGTCCAGATCAAACGAGAGCCAGCCGGGCAGCTCCTGCCAGGGATACTCCAGTACGTCAATGCCGAAGCGCTCGCGTGCCATGGTTAAGGGAAAGGCTGAGGCAACGAGCCAGTGCGACACCCCGCCGATCAGCCCGGCACGTCTTCCCTGCAGGGCTTTCAGCGCTGTTGCAGCATGTCCGAACTGATGAAAAACATCCTTGTCGTCATCTATGGATACCAGCAGGGCCTCAATATTGTTCCGGTAAGCCCAGGCTTTCACCTCGGTTGCCGCTGCCTTCCCTGCTGATAAACACCGGCACCGGCATCAGAAAAAGCTAAAGAACGTACCTTCATATCCATACAAAAATTTTCACCAAAGATACGCCAATGATCCGGGCGAACACAGGAAAATAAGGCAGTGTAGTCCTAAAAGCTGCTCTCTTATCAAAAATCAGAAGCTTATTATCTTTGCAAACAAGGGATGAACCTCCCATGTCGAAGATCCTGATCATTCGGGAATAGAATTCTGGACACACAGGGGGATGATTATGTAAGATGGAAGATGGAAGTCAGAAAATTATTGTTGAATCGTTTAATTGTTTAATCGTTTATTTGTTAGTTTTTCTTTTTGAAGGATTAGGAGCTCGAAGCTTATTTCGAACGCAGTGAGAAATCTATTAGGAAGTCGGAAATCTGACATCTGAATATTCTTTCCAAAGGCCAAAAGCAGATAAAATGTAAAATGAAAAGTGAAAAGTGAAAAATCAACAATTAAACGATTAAACGATTCAACAATTACACAATAGTCTAACATCTGCACATTTGCACATCTTCACATCTGCACATCCATCCGCCATCTAAAGAGCAAATGCAAAACACAGCCATGCAAGCACTTATACAAATATAAACACCCAAAATAAACTCACAGCATTGCCGATAAAAGGAAGCTGATTGTTGTTATCATGGTTATCAGTAAAAAGAAATATGTATGAATAAGCAGGAAGAACGTATCTCACAACGGGATCAAAACAACCGCTGGCATGCAAAGGATGCCGGTGATGTGCTGAAGCACTTCAGGGCGGATATCGAACAAGGTCTTGGTGCAGATGAAGCCCGGAAGCGGCTGGAGGAGCATGGGCCGAATGAACTTCCCAAAGGAAAAAAACGCAGTGCCTGGATGCGTCTGCTGATGCAGTTCCACAATGTATTGATTTATGTACTGATCGCGGCGGCCATTATTACCGCCCTGATGGACCATTGGATCGACACCTGGGTGATCCTCGCCGTGGTGCTTGTGAATGCGCTGATCGGCTTCATCCAGGAGGGTAAGGCAGAGAGAGCCCTTGAAAGCATCCGTGAAATGCTTTCGCTGGAGGCTGTTTGCCTTAGAGACGGTAAAAAAACCACCGTTGAGGCGGAAGAGCTTGTTCCGGGCGACATCGTACTGATCAAGTCCGGCGACAAGATCCCTGCCGACATACGTTTGCTCAAGGCGAAAGACCTGAGGGTGGAAGAATCGCCCTTAACCGGTGAATCCACGGCAGTTGAAAAAACTGCGGACCCTGTTGAGGAGGATGCCGTGCTCGGCGACCGCAGCTCGATGGCTTTTTCGGGTACGGTTGTCGTGTATGGCAAAGCAACCGGGGTGGTCGTTGCCACCGGTGAGGATACCGAGCTTGGCAAGATCAACAAAATGATGTCGGAAGTGGAAGAGATCACCACACCGCTGCTTCAGAAAATCGACAAGTTCGGGAAGTGGCTTTCAGCAGCCATTCTCGGGATCACAGCACTCTTTTTTGCTTTTGGATACTTTTTCAGGGACTACAGCATTTCGGAGCTTTTCCTGGCAGCCATCAGCCTGGTGGTGGCCTCCATTCCCGAGGGGCTTCCCGCCATTATGACCATCACGCTGGCCATTGGCGTTCAAAGGATGGCGTCGCGCAATGCCATCATCAGGCGGCTTCCCTCGGTGGAAACACTCGGGTCGGTAAATGTAATCTGTTCTGACAAGACCGGCACCCTGACCCGGAACGAAATGACAGCAAAAACCATCATTACGGCCGAAAAGGAATATACGGTGGAAGGGACCGGCTACCAGCCGGAAGGGGCGATACTTGTTGACGGCAACAAGGCTGACCCGGAAGAGGATAAAGTCTTAAAACAGCTCCTGCAAACCATTCGCACGAGCAATAACTCGGAGATTTCAAAAGACACGGACGGCAACTGGAAACTTACCGGCACACCCACCGAAGGGGCCCTGCTGACCCTGAGTTACAAAGGAGGGTTCAAGGATTTCAAGCCGGAGCGGATCGACCATATTCCCTTCGAGTCGGACCACAAATACATGGCCACACTGAATAAGGTTGACGATAACCACATTGTGTTCATGACCGGCGCCCCAGAGAAGGTTCTCGAAATGTGCAACAAGCAATATACCGCTGACGGCGAACAGGACATTGACCACGATTACTGGGAGAAAAAGATGGAGGAGGTGGCGGCCAAAGGGCAGCGGCTGCTGGGAGCAGCATTCAACATCACAAATAAAAGCAGGACCGAAATTGACAAGGACGACCTGGAGAAAGAAAAGGTATTTCTTGGTGTGATCGGAATCATTGACCCGCCACGGGACGAGGTGGTGGATGCCATCAAAGAGTGTAAAAGTGCAGGCATACAGGTAAAAATGATCACCGGCGACCACGCGATTACCGCCAGGGCCATAGGTAAGGAGATCGGTATTGGTGATGGTGAGAAAGCAATGTCGGGTCGGGAGCTTGAAGAAATGGATGATGCAAAACTCCGGGAGATCGTGGCCGATTATGATGTGTACGCACGTACCAGTCCGGAGCACAAACTCAGGCTGGTAACGGCGCTCCAGGAAAACGGCAAGCTGGCGGCCATGACCGGCGACGGTGTCAATGATGCACCGGCCCTTAAGAAGGCCAATATCGGCATCGCCATGGGCATTAAAGGCACCGAAGTGTCCAAAGATGCTTCGGAAATGGTGCTGGCCGACGACAATTTCGCCTCCATAGTTCACGCGGTTGAGGAAGGGCGCACGGTTTATGACAACCTGCGCAAGACTTTGCTTTTTCTGCTTCCGACAAATGGCGCCGAAGCGTTGGTGCTGATGGCTGCCATTCTGCTGGGAGCCGTAATGCCGATAACGCCGGTTCAGGTGCTGTGGGTCAACATGGTAACCGCCGTTACTCTGGCGCTTGCCATCAGCTTTGAACCCATGGAGGAACGGGTAATGAAACGTCCGCCACGCGCACCGGATGAGCCTATCCTTGGCAAAATGTTTTTATGGCGGATTGTTTTTGTTTCTTTTTTGATTGGCGGGTTTACCTATTGGGTGTACAACCATATGCAATCGCTGGGTGTCGAACTGGAAACGGCGCGCACAACAGCAGTCAATACGCTGGTGGCCGGACAGCTGTTCTACCTGTTCAATTGCCGCAAGATCAAACTGCCGGCACTGGGAAAAGGTTTCTTTAACAACAAGTATGCATTTATCGCCGCCGGAGCGCTTATTGTGCTCCAACTGTTTTTTGTTTATACACCCTTCATGAACACCTTCTTCGAAACAGCACCCATTGAAGCCAGCTACTGGTGGTACCCGCTTATGGCAGGATTAGCCGTTTTTGTAATCGTTGAGCTGGAAAAGTTTATTGCAGGAAAACTGGGAGTATGATTGATTAGGGAGAAAAAGGGTTTTTTCGTCAGTTTTGTTGGATGATTTTTACACATTACGCACAAAGCGCTTGCCCTTAAACATTATACGGGAAACGCCGCAGCTTTCAACAAATACATCAGAAGCAGCGGTCTTTTCTTTGTTTTGAAAGGTTTTCTTTGGATGGAAGTCAAAAGAAGCGTCCCAAAGGACTGTGGCCGGGGTTAAATATTAGGGTGTATCGTGTATCGGACAAAAGGTGCTATCCCAATATAAAAAGCAAAAAAGCCACAGATGCACAGATTTAATCATAAAAAAATATCGCTGTACTTAAAATCAACATCTTATGATTTATGAATAAGGCATAAATAATTAAAAATCAGTGTTCGTGGTGAGCTCAGGGGTAACCGGTAAATTGGAAAAACAGCATGGATCAAAACAGTTTTGCGGAAAGGGTGATCGCCTTTAACAAAGGGCTCAGTTTGAGTATTACCTTGCCGGATGGCATTCGGGTCATGAACCCTTTTGCGGAAATGCCCACGGCGCTTGAAGTGTCATCGGCATTTTACCGTAAGTTTTACAACGACAATAACATGAGAAGGCTGATCCTTGGCATCAACCCCGGTCGTTTTGGAGCCGGGGTCACCGGTATTCCCTTTACCGACACCAAGCGGCTGGAGCAGAAATGCGGGCTAACGGTCACCGGCCTGCACACCCATGAGCCTTCCTCGGTATTTGTTTATGACGTCATTGAAGCTTATGGCGGTGTGGAATCGTTTTACAGCGATTTCTATATCAATTCGCCCAGCCCCCTGGGCTTTGTGAAAAGAAATGAAGACGGGAAAGAGGTGAACTTCAATTACTACGACAGCAAAGAACTGCAGGAGTCCTTAAAAGAGTTCATGATCAACAGCATCAAACAGCACATCTCCATGGGCATTATCTGCGACACCGCCTATTGCCTGGGCACAGGAAAAAACTACTCTTTTCTCAGCAAACTAAACAATGAGTGTAAGTTCTTTGAACACTTAATCCCTTTGGAACATCCACGATACGTGATGCAGTACAAAAGCAGCCAGAAACAGTTCTACATTGACAAATACCTGCGGGCACTGTTTATCGTCTGATGATTCCCGTTGATCCGGAAGAGGTGTTTACCCTGGTGAAAATGTTGACCATGCCAATAATGTCCAGAATGTCAATAATACCATCTTCATTGACATCGGCATTCTGAAAACAGAATGTTTCGGGGCTGTTGCCGGAAAAGAAAGCTACCGTAACAATGACGTCAAGGACGTTGACCTGGTTGTCGCCATTGGCATCGCCCGTCACTCCGGCCAGCTCCACTTCAAGGTACAGGTTCTGACCTGTGATGATCACTGTGCCGTGATAAGGTTGATAGCACATGGCACTGACCGTAAACTCATACTCTCCGGGAAGCAAACCGCTCAAGACATATTCTCCGGGTTCATAAGTCACCCCGTTCAGGGTGATGACGGCATCCTCAACGGAATAACCTTCTGCATCCGTAATATCAAAGGACAGCTGACTTCCTTCTCCGGGTTCCAGGACGATGTCGAGTTCCTTGTCGGCATCTTCAATGTCGAAGACATCATTGTAAGTCAGATAGCCGGGTGCCTCTATGGAAAACTCATAGGTGCCGTTATCGAGGTCACCTATAACATATTGCCCTGCGGTGTAGCTGTCGCCATTAACTGTTATAACGGCATCGGCAACTTCAACATCATCAACTCCGGTAATGTTAAAAGCTGCCTTGAACACCCTTTGAAGAAGTATATCAATCAGGTTGTTCTCCGGGGCCACATCAAAGGGCTGCACAAATACAGAGCGATGGTCTTCGGCGCTGACGCTGTAATAGAGGGTACCCTGGGGCAGTGAAAGTTGCGCTTCACCGGCTTCGTTGGTATGGGCTGTTTTCTTTCCAACGCTGACTTGTGCCCCTTCTATCAGCTCCTGGTACTGGTTTTCAACGACGAACGTAACCTCATACTCGGGGAGTTCATAATAAACGATGATCTTCCATGTTTCGTTCGGCACAAACACATAGGTTGTATTCGAGCCAAAACCCCCATGGTTACGGAACACGTGCAACTGGAAATGAATATCTCCGCCTCCCTGGACATTGTTGGCGATACTCAGTCCTTGCCGGGAATATTCATAAGTGCCTGTAGTGTTTCCGCTTCCAGAATAGACTTCAGGTTCTGTGGCACCTCCAGGCGACACGCACCTCAGGAAGGATTCTTGCGCACTCATATTCACCCCAAGGCGCGATGTGATCGCATATTCAACATCCACCCCTGTAATGGTGGCTCCTTCGGGTATGGTGACTGTCATCTGACCGGGGAACACCGAGGCACTGCCGGTAGTGACATGATAGTGCAGTGTGCTTGGAATATCACCGCCGTCATAATAGGGTGCTTCTCCGATAATGACATGCATTAATTGCGCAAATGCCTGACTTTGTGTTTGTGCATTAAACAGCAGATCGACGTTGCTTTCCAGCGGGGCCTCGTGAAAGGCAGCCACCTCGAAGCTGAGTTCGATGGATTGTCCCGGGTCGAGGGCAGGAATCTCCTGGGCAGCATGCGAAAGGACTGCAATCCAGTGGTTGTCGGATTCAAGAAAAGCCGTTCCGGCGGTGCTGCCCATCTGACCCTCATTGGTGAGTGTAACCGTCAGCACGGCAGTCTCGCCCGGATCAAGGTGACCGTTGTTGTTGCCTCCTTCCGAATCATCAACAACAATACCTGAAAAGACAAGTTCAGCGGCATGGGCGGTTTCAATGAAGCTGCCCGTCCACATATCATCCAGATCGTGTTGCGGATAGGTGGTGAGCATGAATTCAATCTGATGGTTGCCGTGAAGACTATCAGAAACCTCGAAAGAAAACAAGTCGTCAAACATCAGGACGGTTTCGGCAGGAAACACTTCCACCAGGTGATAATCGTTGACCAGGGTGATAAACGGCGATTCCACTTCAAGGCTCAGCACCACGTTATGAATGTCTTCGTCCGTAGGGTTTTCAAAGGCGATGTTCAGCCTGATAAATTCGCCCGGATTGATGATGCCGTCATTGTTGCCTTCGCTGTCGTCAATGATATGTTCCACATAACTTATCCCCATGTAGGGTGTCTGATTAATGGCGGCCAGTGCATCGATACGTCCGCTTCCAAACGTATTGCTCTTGCCGCTTGTCATGGGAATGGCGCTTTCTTCAATGATCTGGTTTACTTCCTCAGGTGTCAGTGTAGGGTTTTTCGACAGAATGAGGGCCATGAGCCCTGCTACGGCAGGTGTTGCCATTGAAGTTCCGCTTTTTACGGTATAGCCGGTGTTGCTATTGTGCGTCAGCGACAATATATCTGAACCCGGAGCTGTGATATCCGGACGAATAAGTCCGATACCCGGATTGTAGGGATAGTCGTTATAAGGGGCGATGTTTTGCCAGGTCACCGGGCCTTTACTGGAGAAGCTGGACAAGGCATCGGAGCTGGTGGTAGAGCCCACGGACACGACCGCCGACTGTCCTCCCTGCAGGGTTTGGTCCGGATGCCTCCAGGGTGGAGGAACGTCTCCGGGTGTGCGCACCTGGCTTGGAGGAGGCTGACCTCCCCAGCTTCCTTCGTTCCCGGCAGCAACGGCTGCAATCACACCGGCGCTTAACGCATTGTTCATCGTGGTGCGCCACATGCTCCTGTCAGGACCCCAGGCATGCTGCCAGCCCAGCGACAGGCTCATAACGTGCGCCCCATACTCCACAGCAAACTCAATGGCTGCCCACACCCCGGCTTCTGTACCACTGCCGGTATCACCCAGAACCTTCAGGTTCATAATAGTGGCACCAGGTGCAATGCCGGTGCCTGTCCCGGCAGCTCCTGTTCCGGCAACAGTGCCGGCACAGTGCGTTCCGTGACTTTGATAATCCATGGTGACGTGATTATTGTTGACAAAGTTATATCCGTGGTTGGGGTAGTCCGGATGCTCCCACATATTATCCGTGATGTCAAGATGGTTATAGTTGACGCCTGTATCCAAAACGGCAACAATTACGCCTTCACCGGTATAACCCTCAGCCCAGACCTGATGAGCATTCACCAGGGTAACATTCCAGGCCAGGTTGTCCGGAGTCCTTAAGCGGTCGGTTTCAGCCTCGGGAAGGCCCGTGACGCCGGGCTCCGCCATCAGCACATAACGCTCCATGTTGTAGTCAATGCGGGCCAGGTCCTGACGTGCCATCAGCGCTTCAACAACAGAAGGCCTTACTTCGCAGTTCACCAGGTTTCCTATCCACAACGGCCTGATGTTCCTCACCATTCCATCAGCTTCCATATCCCTGAGCCAGGCAAGAAGCTCGGCCTGTGACTGATCAGTGAACGACTTCAGCTCGCTTACCACAAACTGACGGCGCTCATCAACGTCTGTAATGGCCCGGCTTTGGCTGTAAAGCAAACGGTCATTGTATTGAGCCGACAACCTTAAATTGACCGACATGAACTCCTCGTCAGACCGCTCTTCCAGGGCATCCTGCAGCGCTATGGTAATTTCCGGCTGTGCATGAAGGGAGAATAAAGTAAAACAGTAAAAACACAGAAATAACAAGAGTAACTTTTGTTTCATGATGGTTTAAGTTTAATTTTGAAGAAGCGTAAAAGTACAATTTTTTTTTTCAAAGCAAGTCAAAAGAGCGGGCGCACTGCGGCTAGAAAACTGTTTTTTAGTATAATTTAACCAGGGAAAAGGCTTTTTGTATTTACTAACAGCATCCGTAAAAAGACATACGGATGAGATCACAGCGCATATAAAGGATTTTTTAATGTGTCTGTGTGTTAATTGGAAATTGTCGTGTATATTTGATAGAACCAACAGCAGAAAATTTGACAGAACCTGGAATGGCTAAGTGTATCACATGTTGTACTACAGGAATTCCCGGGTAAAAGTATGTTAAGTATAATCTTGTCTGTCAGCGATTTATTTTTGAGCCAGTAAGAAACAGATCAGGATCCGGCCGGAATAGCGAAGTATTGATTTCACACCGGCTTCAAAAAAAGCGGCCGCTATAACAATTCTTACAAGAATTTCAAAACATAAAAAAGGCACAGGAGTATGATTATAAAAGCTCGAAGTTCGAAGCTGGAAGCTCGAAGGAAGAAAAAAGCTCTTGGCTGTTAGCTTGTCTTGTCCTGAAATAGGTTTACACATTTTGTAAACAAAAATCAGGATTATGAGACA
>JAVIYP010000044.1:0-21220 GCA_031323845.1 Bacteroidales bacterium
TTTTGTCTTCCAAAATCCTCAAAGATCGTTCACTCTAAATCCCAAATCACAAACAAATATCTCCGCGTTTGGGACGGCAAAGATACAAAATCTTTTTATTATCAACATGGAAAAAATAAAAAAAAGATTGAAGGAAGAAAAACAGCTCGAAGCTGGAAGCTGGAAGCTCGAAGGAAGAAAAACAGCTCGAAGCTGGAAGGCGGAAGCTCGAAGGAAGAAAAACAGCTCGAAGCTGGAAGGCGGAAGCTCGAAGGAAGAAAGGGAGGTCGAAGGCCGGAGAACTATTGTTTATTTGTTGAATCGTTTAATCGTTGAGTCCATTCCTAAAACTATTATTTCGTCATTGATGTATTTTTATCCAGTTCTAAATCATTGATTATTAGTATTTATAATTGTTTATAATCTGTGAACCGAACGAAGTGAGCTCATGAACACCGTAAAAATGAATATTTGTTCATAATCTGTGGCTTTTATTGACTTTTCGGAGTGGACTCATCGTTTAATCGTTTAATCGTTTATTTGTTGGTGTTTTCGTTGTGAAGGATCAGGTCCGGATTTATTTGGACCACAGTGCGAAATAAACCTCTGAATTCTGATCTCTGAATTCTGACTTCTGACTTCTGACCTCCTGGCAGATTTCTCACTGCGTTCGAAATAAACTTCTGACCTCCTGGCAGATTTCTCACTGCGTTCGAAATAAACTTCCGACCTCCTGGCAGATTTCTCACTGCGTTCGAAACAAGCTTCCGACATCCCTTTCTTCCTTCGAGCTTCCAGCTTCGAGCTCCTTACAGGTTTCTCCCTGCGCCCGGGATAACCCTTCGGTCTCTGCAGTTTAGAACAAATCCACGCTGCGCTGAATAAAACGCGTCAGATGTTCGCCTTTTAACAGGTTTTTCGACAACAGGGCCAGATCAATCAGCTGCCTGGTTTGTTTGTCGCGCAACTCCTCGTTCTCCTCTTCAAGCAGCTTGCTGATCAGATTGTGATTGCTGTTAACGACCAGCATAAAGCTATCCGGCAAATTGCCCATATAACTCATGCCTCCCAGCGCCGACATGTCTTTCATGCGACGCATGAATTCCGGTTGGGTGACCATGATGGGTTGCTCAGACTCGCTCAGATTCTCAAACGCCACCTGGAAACGCTGTTGGTCCAAATGCTTTTCAATGATGGGCTTCAACTTGTCTTTCTGTTCCTGACTGAGTTTGGAGGGAAGCTCATCCTCCTTTTTAATGAGTTTGTCCGTAACCTCTGCATCAACACGCACGAAAGAAACATTTTCAAGTTGCGCCTCCAGCATATTGACAAAATGACTGTCAATGGGTGTATCCAGCACCAATACATCATACGCCTTTTCTTTTGCAGCCTCAACAAAAGCATGCTGCTCTTCCTTGTCTGCAGTGTACAAATGCACCACCTTCTTGTCCTTATCGGTTTGCTGAGTCTTGATGTGATCACGATACTCGTCAAAAGTAAAGTACTTGCCTTCAGTATTCTTCAGCAAACAGAATTTCATGGCCCGATCACGGAATTTCTCATCTGAAATCATACCGTATTCAATGAAAAGCTTGATATCATCCCATTTTGACTCGTATTCCTCCCTCCGTTCCTTAAAAATATCTTCAAGCTTATCGGCCACCTTCTTGGTGATGTGCCCGCTAATCTTCTTAACGTTGGCATCGCTCTGTAAGAAACTGCGCGAAACATTCAGCGGGATATCGGGTGAGTCAATCACACCATGCAGGAGGGTAAGAAAATCCGGCACAATGCCTTCCACTGAGTCGGTCACGAAAACCTGGTTGCAATACAACTGGATCTTGTCCTTCTGTATGTCGAAGTTTTGCTTAACTTTCGGAAAGTACAATATCCCTGTCAGGGTAAAGGGATAATCCACGTTCAGGTGGATGTTAAAAAGGGGATCGTCAAAAGTCAGCGGATATAATTCGCGATAGAAGTTTTTGTAATCATCATCGGTTAGTTCGCTGGGTTTTTGCGTCCAGGCAGGTTTTACATTGTTGATGACCCGGGGCTTGGTGACAGTCACCTCCTTTTCCTTTCCTTTTTCATCTTTTTCCGTCCTGGTTTCTTCCTCTGTTCCAAAAACGATTTCCACGGGAAGGAACTTGCAATATTTTTTTAACAGCGATAAGATCCTTGACTCCTCAAGGAATTCGGCAGAGTCATCTGCAATATGCAGCACCACTTCAGTTCCCCTGCTCTTTTTCGGTTTTTCCTCGAGGGTAAATTCAGGAGTGCCGTCACAAGTCCATGCCACACCCTTGCTGTTTTTCTGGTATGACTTTGTGAACAGTTCCACCCGTGAGGCTACCATAAAAGAAGAATAAAAGCCCAGCCCGAAATGTCCTATCACCTGGCCGGCATCCGTTTTTCCCTTGTACTTGTTGATCCACTCCTCGGCACTGGAAAATGCGATCTGGTTAATGAAACGGTCAACCTCTTCAGCAGTCATACCAATGCCTTTGTCGGAAACTGTCAGGGTCTTTGCCTTTTTGTCAACCCTGACCTCTATGCGTAAGTCTCCCAGCTCACCCTTGAAGTCGCCAACAGATGCCATGGTTTTCAGCTTCTGAGTGGCATCCACAGCATTCGACACCAATTCCCTGAGAAAAATTTCATGATCGGAATACAGGAATTTTTTGATGATGGGAAAAATGTTCTCCGTTTGAACGTTGATCTTGCCTTTTTGCATAGTATTCAATATTTATAAATAGGTTAGCATCTGAATAACGCCTGCCGGAAATCAAAGTTTGTGCCAATGACAGCAGGCTGACAAAATGGCGCAGGAAGCTATGGCATACCCGGCAACACGTATCCAAAAAACATCAAATGCTAAAAAAAAACATAGAATTAAGCAAAAAATAATACTTTGTATTGCATAGTACTGTTTTTTGTCTTATCTTTGCAGCGAACTTTTAAGAAATCATTGCCATGAAGATAGAAAACACAAAAGCTCAAATGCGAAAAGGCATCCTTGAGTATTGCATTCTTTCGATGCTTACGCACAAAGAGGCTTATGCATCCGAGTTGATAGAAAAACTGAAAAAAGCGGAACTGCTGGTGGTGGAGGGCACCATTTATCCCTTACTCACGCGCCTGAAGAATGACGGGCTGCTCACTTACCGCTGGGAAGAGTCAACCGGCGGCCCGCCAAGAAAATATTACGCCACCACTCATAGCGGGGCTGAGGTATTGCGGGAGCTCGACAAAAGCTGGCATGCTTTGGTAAATTCTGTTGACGCCATCACACAAAACAAAATATAACAACAGTCATTCTCATTTGAATCAAAATCATTATATTTACCTAAATATCTGTAAGCATGAAAAAAACTATGACAGTAAATATCAGCGGTATTGTCTTTAACATTGACGAGGATGCTTATCTTCGTCTGAACCGCTACCTCGACCGAATCAGGTCGCATTTCAGTGACGAATATGGTGGTGAAGAGATCATTTCGGGTATTGAGGAGCGTATTGCCGAATTGTTTCAGGACAGAAAGAAGGCTCCTCCGCGGGTGGTAAGCATTGATGATGTAGAGGAGGCGATCAGGCAACTGGGAGAGCCTTCACAGATCAGCGGTGACGACAAGGACACGCAGGACAAAAAGGAAGACCCTGGAAAGACTTCCGAAACGTACACGCACAAACAACTTTTTCGTGACCCTGACAACAAATACATCGGGGGTGTTTGCGGCGGTTTAGCGGCCTATTTTAACATTGACCCCACCTGGATAAGGCTCATCTTTGTGCTGTTCCTCTTTCTTTACGCATCCTCCATTTTGGTTTACATTGTTTTATGGATCGTCATACCCAAGGCAAGGACCACTGCTGACAGGCTGAGCATGCGGGGCGAAAAGATCAACCTTTCAAACATCGAAAAGTCTATCAAGGAAGATTTGCAGGATATTAAGAAAAATCTTGAGAATCTTTCAAAACAGTCATCCTAAGCTTGTCATCCCTGTATTGAACAAAATGCTTTTCTTTGCATTATTGTAGTAGGAGGCATATGTTTCCGGCATATCAAAAAAAGGAAAGAGTTTCATGGCTTCAAAAAAGAAAAGCAGTTCACCGGAGTACAGGGCAGCGGTGCTCAACGATTACCGAACAGCGGTGGAAAGCCGTCATGCCAGCCTTATGGGCCGCCGTGAGGTGTTGACAGGCAAGGCCAAGTTCGGCATTTTTGGTGACGGCAAGGAAGTTCCGCAAATTGCCATGGCCAAAGTTTTCAGGGAAGGTGACTGGCGGTCGGGCTATTACAGGGATCAAACCTTTATGATGGCCACAGGCATGATGAGCCTCGAAACTTTTTTCAGTCAGCTTTATGGCGACACCGACCTTGAGGCCAATCCGGACAATGGCGGACGCATGATGAACAATCATTTTGCCACCCGCAGCCTGGATGAAAACGGTGCATGGAAAGATCTGACAAAGCAGAAAAACTCGTCGGCCGATATCTCACCTACGGCCGGTCAGATGCCCCGGGCACTTGGTCTGGCACTGGCATCGCGGTTTTATCGTGAGGAACAAAAGTTACAGTCGCATACTTCTTTCAGCAACTACGGTAATGAAGTTTGTTTTGCCACCATTGGTGATGCAAGTACCAGTGAAGGTCATTTTTTTGAAACCATCAACGCTGCAGCCGTTTTAAAGGTTCCCCTGGCTGTTTCTGTTTGGGATGACGGTTACGGCATCAGCGTACCCATTGAATACCAGACCACCAAAAGCAGCATTTCGGAAGCGCTTAAAGGTTTTGAGAAAACCGGGAAAGACCATACCGGCATCAAAATATTCACAGCCAAAGCCTGGGATTATGAAGGGCTTATCAGGATGTACCGTGAAGGCATTGATCTGTGCCGCAAAGATCATGTTCCCGTGCTCTTTCATATCACCGAGGTAACTCAACCCCAGGGTCACTCAACGAGCGGTTCGCACGAAAGGTATAAATCACCCGAACGGCTTCAGTTTGAAAAGGCTAACGACTGCAATACCCGGATGCGTCAATGGATACTAAAGGAAGGCATTGCCGGTGAGAAAGAACTGGAGAACATAGAACAAGAGGCTCTTGCCAGAGTAAAAGAAGCCCGCCGGAATGCCTGGAACAATTTTCAGAAACCCCTGTTGGCAAAACGTGATGATTTCATTAAAAAAGTCAACATCTCCAGTTGCCGCTGTCTGAAAGTTGACAAAATTGACCAGCTTCTGCAACAGTTGGCCCGTATCGGAGAACCAACCCGCAAAGACATAATCTCTACCGGAAAAAAGATTCTCAGGCTCATCTGCAACACATGCACACCGGAGGAAAGCACACTTAAACAGATCGTTACCAAATGGATCTATGATGAATATGCCGACAACCAGCAGCGGTATTCATCACACCTTTACAGCCAGTCCGGCTTATCTCCATTCAAGATCAAAGAAGTGCAGCCCGAGTACGCTGATGATGCGCCCATGGTCAACGGGCGTGAGATCCTGGTGGCCAACTACGATCATCTCTTTGAAAAATATCCTGAAGCAATGATCTTTGGCGAAGACGTTGGCCACATTGGCGGGGTTAACCAAACCCTTGAGGGGATGCAGAAGAAATATGGCAAGTTGCGGATCAGTGACACCGGTATCCGTGAGGCCACCATAATAGGCCAGGGACTTGGCCTGGCCATGCGCGGGTTACGACCCATTGCTGAGATTCAATATTTCGACTATTTGTTGTTTGGGTTGCAGGTAATCAGTGATGACCTGGCCACCTTGCATTACAGGACAGCCGGTGGTCAGAAGGCACCGCTGATCATCAGCACCAGGGGGCACCGCCTGGAAGGCATCTGGCATTCAGGCAGTCCGCTCAGCATGGTGATCAATTCCATTCGTGGCGTTCACGTGCTGGTGCCGCGCAACATGACGCAGGCGGCAGGTTTTTACAACACCATGATCCGGTCCGACGATCCTGCACTCATCATTGAACCGCTCAATGCCTACCGTCTGAAAGAAAAGCTGCCTTCAAACATAGGTGAATTCACCGTTCCCTTAGGAAAGCCGGAACTAATGAATGAAGGCTCTGATGTTACCCTGGTAACCTATGGCTCATGTGTCCGGATCGCCCAGGATGCCATAGAGCAACTAAAAGATTTTAACATCTCCGTCGAGCTGATAGACGTGCAAAGCCTGCTTCCTTTCGACCTTGACCATGTCATCGTACAATCCCTTCAGAAAACAAACAAGATTGTCTTTTTTGATGAGGACGTTCCGGGTGGTGCAACAGCCTTTATGATGCAGAAAGTTTTGGAGGAACAGGGCGGTTTCCGTTACCTTGATGCTGAACCAGCCACGGTCACGGCAAAAGATCATCGTGCAGCCTACAGCACTGATGGTGACTACTTTTCGAATCCGAATGCAGAGGATGTTTTTGAAAGGATCTACCGCCTGATGCACGAATACAACCCGGCCGCCTATCCTGAAATTTTTTAAGCTGGTCCTTCCGGCCCCTGGCCCTAACAGGTTAGCCCTTCCGGAATCAGGTCATCGCCGGAACATGATCGGTTAATAGTTTTCTGCGAGTTCCTCGAACCAGGCCTGCGGATGACGGCAGGCAGGGCAATTCTTCAACGCCTTCTCACCTTCGTGGATATAACCGCATTTGATGCAAAACCAGCTGGTTTTGTGCGGACGTTCAAACACCTTACCCTCTTTCACCCTGGCCAGCAGTTTAAGGTAGCGCTCTTCGTGGTGTTTTTCCACCTGGGCTACCAGCTTGAATGAGGTGGCTACCCTCTTGAAACCCTCTTCTTCGGCAATCCGGGCAAACTCAGGATAGAGCTCCACCCACTCTTCGTTCTCGCCACGTGCCGCCGATAACAGGTTTTCCGCTGTTGTTCCGACCTTGCCTGCAGGATAGGCTGCGGTAATTTCCACCTTACCGCCCTCAAGGTACTCATAAAACGTTTTGGCATGGATCTTCTCATGATCGGCGGTTTGCCTGAAAATATGGGCAATCTGCTCATATCCCTCCTCGCTGGCCACCTTCGAATACATCTCATAACGCCTCGCAGCCTGAGACTCGCCGGCAAATGCCTTTAATAAATTCTGTTCGGTACGTGTACCTTTAATGCTTTTGTCTGTCATGTTTATTATTTTTTTGATGTTAGTGATCTACTCCCCCACCTGGCAACAAGGCTGTGTGTCCTCCTCATGCACTGAAAACACACCGGTCATCAGATGCAATGTTCAAAAATAATCATAGCCCGGAGATAAGCCGCGGATCTTGCACAATTTATAAGCAGATTAAATAAGCATTAATGGAAAAACAACGGGAGTTCCGGGTTGGCTCAGGGTTTTTTCATGATCAGGACATCCTGGAAATTCAGGCACTCTTCTTTCGGTCTTCCGGTCCACCATCCTTCATAAAATTCTGTGACAGAAAGGCCGGCTGCAGCTGCCTGTTCCCTGATGAATGCATCGCGATAGGCAATGTTTGCATTTTTCACCCGGTGGTCGTGCAGGAAATAATCATCGTAACGATAGGGGAAAAAGGGGTTGGCAGCCTTATCCAGATAGGCTTCAGCGCTGCTGGTTATTAAAAAGAAGGTGGAAAAACAGTGGCCGCCGGGTTTCAGAACGCGGGTGATTTCGTTCAGGTAGCGAACAACTTCAGGCGGCTGCATGTGTGTGAATACAGACGTGAGGACTACCTGGTCAAACATACTGTCTGGATAGGGAAAAATAAATGATTCAGCCGGTGTATCAGTATCCAGGTTGTACAGGTCGTTTTTTAACGGGATATGGGTAAAGCGGAAATTGGGATGTTCTTTATATTTTTTCTGACACCAGCTGATACCCTCCCCGACGATATCAAAGCCTTCATAGCTGCCATGCTGCGGGTCGAGAAAGGCTGCGAGCGGGCGCGCCACTCTGCCAATGCCGCAGCCAACGTCAAGCACATGATGATGGGGCTGCAGGTCACAGTATGTGATCAGGTTTTCCAGCAGGTCATCTCCGGCTTTGACGAAATCGCCCTTACCGGTGAATATTTTTCCTTTGGGGGGCACCAGCGGCAATCGTTTTCCAAACACAGCGTCAAAAACATCGGCCGGGAAGAAAAAAAGCCGCCGGGCGATTCTGCGGTTCCGCGGACCAAGGGCATAATACAATGTGCGCAGCAAATGCATGGGCTTGCTGTTCTTAGAGCTTTATGGAAAGCCGTTCAAGGATGCCTGCACCCTGGCGGAACATGGTTTGTTTGCGGTCGGGTCCAACCGAAATAATATCAACTCGAATGCCTATAAACTCCTCAATCAGGCTTACGTAATTCAGCAGGTTTGAAGGCAGTTGTTCAAAGCTTTCGACCTTGTCAAGATCACATTGCCAACCTTCGAGTTCTGTATAAACGGGGGTAGTCTCGGCAAGCCTTGCAGAAGGAGGCATCATGGTACTGTGCTGCCCGTTAACCTCATAGGCCACACACACCTTAAAACGAGGCAATTGATTAAGCACGTCCACTTTGGTCATGATGAGCCTTGACACTCCGTTGATCATAACGGCATATTTAAGAGCAGGCAGGTCGAGCCATCCGCAACGGCGGGGACGGCCTGTGGTTGAGCCGTATTCCTGTCCCATATTACGCAAATGCTCTCCATCGGCGTCGTTCAGTTCTGTTGGAAAGGGCCCGCTGCCCACTCGTGTACAATAGGCTTTAAATACGCCAAACACCTCCCCTATGCGCGACGGGGCAAGTCCAAGTCCAACACAGGCTCCGGCGGTTATGGTGTTGGAGGAGGTAACAAAAGGATATGAGCCAAAGTCAATGTCAAGCAGTGTTCCTTGCGCTCCCTCTGCCAGGACTCGCGCGCCCTTGTCAAGGGCTTCGTTTACGAAGAGTTCACTTTGCACCTGGGGGATAGAGAGCAAACGATCCAATCCTTTGAACCAGGCTTTTTCATAGGTTTCAAAATCCAGGCCATCGAGAATAAGCTCCTCAACAGAAAAGCCAAGACTGGCCGCAAGCAACATATGTTCAGCTTTGAGTTGCTTGTATCTTTCATTGAAGCCCGGGTCGGAGGCATCGGCAAGACGGATACCGCTGCGGGCAACCTTATCGGTATAAGCAGGACCTATACCCTTCAGGGTGCTTCCAATTTTAAGTTTACCCTTCTTGTTCTCAAAGGCGGCATCCAGCAAACGGTGAGAAGGCAATATCAGATGAGCCTTGCTGCAAAAAAAGAGCGACTCTTTCAACTCTTCAAGGGGCATGTTAAGCTGATCCAGCTCCCTGCTGAAAATGAAAGGGTCAACAACCACTCCGTTACCTACCACGTTGATGCAACCACGGTGGAATATCCCGGATGGAATGGTGTGCAATATGTACTTCTTGTTCTCAAATACCAGGGAGTGTCCGGCATTGGGGCCGCCCTGAAAACGCGCCACCATCTTGTAATGAGGAGTCAGCACGTCGACGATCTTACCCTTGCCTTCATCACCCCACTGCAAGCCAAGTAAAACATCTGCTTTGTTGAGTTCTTTCATTATCCTTCTTTTTTTTGACGTTATAAGACAGCCAAAAATAAGACATTTTACACAGAGAACAAACAATATTTAAGAAAGTAGATGAAGATTAAGATCAGGATTCTTGCCGGCTCAGGCGGTGTTGTCTTGTCTCTATATGTGCTCATGCTGCCCGCTGCACTTTTTGCAGGTGCCATAAAAAGCCAATGAACGCTTCTGAACATCAAAATTAAAGAGATCACTCACAGATTGCTGTATGGCCAGCAAGCGGGGGTCACAAAACTCGTACACTTCTCCGCAGGAAGAACATACAAGGTGATCATGCTGACTATACTTGTAGGATTTTTCAAACTGGGCGACATTCCTCCCAAACTGATGCTTCAGCACAAGGTTGCATTTCACCAGGAGTTCAATGGTATTGTATAACGTTGCCCTGCTGACCCTGTATTTGTTGTTTTTCATTCTGATGTACAACGATTCCACGTCAAAATGACCATCCGTATTGTAAATTTCACGCAGAATAGTGTAGCGCTCAGGGGTGCGTCTGTGGCCGTTATTCTGCAAATAGGCAGAGAAGATATTTTTTACCGACTCAAAAACATCATGGTTATCCTGTGGTCCTTGTTTTTCTTTCATTTTCGCAATCTTTTCAGAATACAAAAAAACCCCGCTTAGCACTTAGCCGGCTAACGAGGCAATAAAGGTACAAAAAAAATCTTATTTGAAATGTTTTTAAATAAACGCAGTCTTATTTGAATTTCATCAGCTTATGCGTCGGGCTCCATTTTTCCGATCCTGGAAATTTTTTCAACCCCCTTTATTTTCTTCAGTTTTTTGATCAGATGGTTCAGCTGTTTTGTGTCGTTTATATACAGCATGATTACCCCCTCGAAGGTTCCATGATGGGTATCGAAATGAATGTTTCTGATGTTTACGTTATATTCGTTGCTGATCGTATCGGTAATGCTTTTCAGCAGACCGAGTTCATCAATCCCTTTAATCCTGATGCCGGAGAGAAAAGCGATGGATTCATGGGTAACCCATTTGGCTTTTACAACCCGGTAGGCATATTTTGACATCATCTGCACCGCATTGGGGCAGTTGTTTCTATGGATTTTTATACCGTCGTGGATGGTGACAAAGCCAAACACGTCGTCGCCGGGTATGGGATTACAGCAGGGCGAAAGCGAATAGGTCAGGTTATCCATGTTGTCACCGATGAGCAAGGTATCCGGTTTCTCTTTGAATTGCTGGCGAATGGGGTCGGCTGCGGGTTCCTTCTCCGCAGCGGTTTCCCTGGTCCTTGCAAAAGGATTTCTTAAATAGCTGAGCAGTCCGCCTTTTTCCTGTTCAGCAGCGTAGGCTTTGATCTCTTTCTGACCGATTTTTTCAGTTGCCACTTCATAATAGAGGTCCAGCGGGGCTTTTAATTTAAAGTAATCGACCAGTTTCTGGATATTTTCCTGGGTGTATTCAATTTTAAATTGTCTCAATTTGCGTTCAAGGATCTCCTTGCCTTCTTCAGCCTGTGCTTTTCTCTGTTCTTTGAGAGCTGATTTGATTTTCCCTTTGGCCCGTGCGGTAGTGACGTAGTTTAGCCAGTCAGGTTTGGGGTGTTGCTTTTTGGATGTAATAATTTCAACCTGGTCACCGCTTTTCAGGGTATGGCTAAGGGGAACAAGTTTGTGGTTCACTTTGGCACCAAGACAGTTATTGCCCACCTGGGTATGGATGCTGTAGGCAAAATCAAGGGCGGTTGAATTCATCGGCAGCGTACGAAGCTCCCCTTTGGGAGTAAACACCACAATCTCATCCGAAAACAGGTTGAGTTTAAAATCATCAATAAAGTCCAGGGCATCTGTCTCGGAGCTTTTAAGGATCTCCCTGATTCGGCGCAACCATTTGTCTATGCCGCTTTCACCGCTTTTTGACTCTTTATATTTCCAGTGAGCGGCATATCCTTTTTCGGCGACTTCGTCCATACGCAGTGTTCTGATCTGCACCTCAACCCATTTTCCCTGACGGCTCATTACAGTGGTGTGAAGTGACTCATAGCCATTTGCCTTCGGGGTAGAGATCCAGTCGCGCAGGCGGTCCGGATTCGGCTGATAGCAATCCGTAACGATGGAGTAAACCTTCCAGCAATCGGCTTTTTCTCTGTATTCGGGCGAATTCAGCACAAAGCGTACGGCAAAAACGTCGTAGACCTCCTCAAAAGGAATCTCCTTTTTTTTCATCTTATTCCAGATTGAGCTTATGGATTTTGTCCTGGCCTGGATGACAAAGTCCATATTTTCTCTTTGGAGTGCCTTTCTGACGGGGTAGGTGAACGACTGGATGAAGCGATTACGTTCTTCTTTGGTATCGGCCAGTTTTTGTACAATGGTTTGGTAGACTTCCGGTTCGGTGTATTTCATTCCGAGGTCTTCCAGTTCGCTTTTAATGGCATGAAAGCCCAGTCTGTGTGCCAGGGGTGCAAACAGGTACAGTGTTTCGCTGGCCACCTTTTGCTGTTTCTGTGGCGGCAGTGAGTCGAGCGTACGCATATTGTGCAGGCGATCCGCCAGTTTGATGAGGATCACACGAACATCATCAGACAGGGTAAGCAGCATTTTGCGGAAGTTCTCAGCCTGCACTGAACTGGTCTGGTCAAAGATATCCGAGATCTTGGTCAGGCCGTCAATAACCCTGGCCACTTCTTCTCCAAAGTAGTCTGCAATATCTTCGAGCGTATAATCCGTATCTTCAACGACATCATGCAGCAGGGCACATACCACACTGGTGGCTCCCAGGCCGATTTCTTCGACTACGATACGGGCAACCGCAATGGGGTGGTAGATATAGGGTTCACCGCTTTTACGCCTGTGGTCGATGTGGGCCTTGGCAGCAAAGTCAAAAGCCTTTCTGATCAGCTTCCTGCCCTCTTTGCTCATGGCAGGGCGGCAAACCGACAGTAACGCACGATAGCGTTTAACTATCTCTGACCTTTCTTTTTCAAGCACTGCCTGATTCATGGCTTACAAAAATATTGGTTCATGTCGGCGTGTGTGACCCGACCTGTTTGCCGGCAGGGACACACAGGGGCAAACACCGCTGCAAGCTTTGCTGCCCGGGGTTCAGCAGTCTCCGGCCCGGGCAACATAAAGTGCATTACCATGCAAATAGCGGGAAGCGCATCATCAGGTCGTTGACTTTTTTCCTGACGCCGGCGATCACCTGCTCATCATCAATATTGGAGATAACTTCATCAATGAAATCAACGATATGCACCACATCTTCCTCTTTAAGCCCCCTGGTGGTAACCGCCGGTGTTCCTATGCGGATGCCTGATGTCTGGAATGGAGACCGGCTGTCGAACGGCACCATGTTTTTATTGATGGTGATGTCGGCCAGAACGAGTGTGTTTTCCACTTTTTTGCCTGTGATCTCCGGGAACTTCGACCTGAGGTCAATCAGCATCAGGTGGTTGTCGGTGCCTTCAGAGGTCACATGGTATCCTTTTCCGATAAATGCTTGCGCCATGGCCTTTGCATTCTTCATCACCTGGATGCCGTATTCCCTGAAGGAGGGTTTCAGGGCTTCACCGAAGGCTACTGCTTTGGCAGCGATGACATGCTCCAGCGGACCGCCCTGTGTGCCCGGAAAGACAGCACTGTCGAGCACGGCCGACATCATTTTGATCTGGCCTTTGGGAGTCTTCAGCCCCCAGGGGTTTTCAAAATCCTTACCCATCAGGATCAGGCCGCCACGAGGACCGCGCAGCGTTTTATGCGTGGTGGTGGTAATGATGTGGCAGTGCGGCAGGGGATCGTTCAGCAGTTTTGCCGCAATCAGCCCCGCAGGATGTGCAATATCTGCCAATAAAATGGCACCCACCTTATCGGCGATCTCACGCATACGCGCATAATCCCAGTCGCGCGGATACGCAGAGGCACCGGCAATGATCATTTTCGGCTTCTCTTGAAGGGCAACCCTCTCCATTTCCTCGTAATCAATGGTACCGGTATCCTTGCTTACCGTATACGCTACCGGACGATAGAGTATGCCGGAAAGGTTCACCGGCGCTCCATGCGAGAGATGGCCACCATGGCTCAGGTCAAGGCCCATAAAGGTATCACCGGGTTTCAGGCAGGCCAGAAACACGGCGGCGTTGGCCTGTGCACCGCTGTGGGGCTGAACATTGGCCCACTCGGCACCAAAAAGCTCCCGGGCACGATCAATGGCCAGCTGCTCTGTCTGGTCAACTATTTGACAGCCACCGTAATACCTGCGCCCCGGGTAGCCTTCAGCATACTTGTTGGTCATTACACTGCCCATGGCCGCCATTACATGCTCGCTGGCAAAATTTTCGGAAGCAATAAGCTCCACCCCGTGAAGCTGACGATCACGCTCCTGTTCTATCAGGTCAAACACTAAATCATCTCTTTCCATAAACCGATCCTCTATTTAAAAAATATAAAAAAATGTGAAATTTACTTCGAAAGATCAAAATTAAGTATAATTTGGCAATCCGTTAAGTTTGGACCTGGGTAAAAACTTCACCGGCCGGAGCCGGATGGCTAAAAAGAAACCTGTACGTTTTGAAAACCAACGTCAGAAAACAATAATACATTAGATGAATCATTTAACAAACACCCTATGAAAAAAGTTGTTGCAGTCTGCTTCTTTCTTGTCGCTTTTTCCTTAAGCGGCTTTACTTCCGAGAAAATCATCATTTCTCAATGGTTAAGCACAGCTCCGCAGGAGGTGAACTTCCCTGTATTTCATGAAACACCCAACACACAGGGGCAGGTTTTTTCACACAGGAATCTGTTGCAGCAGGGTCATGCTGACTTCCGTGATTATTATCCTGAAAACGGGAAAGAATTTTTATGGTTCAGGGGAGAGAAAAGCGTGTGGACATCCACATATACTGATGCTGAAGGTCAAATCATTATCAGCGGGGAGGCTTCCGGGTCTCTTCCCGAAGTAGCCTATTTGGCGACTTATATTCACACCGGGCGCTGGCTGGAGGTATCTCTCGAACTGGAAAGCGCCTTCTTACTGGAGGCATATCTGAACGGAAACCGGATCGGGAGCAAGGCAAGCCTGGAAGAAGAGGAAGCCAAACCCGGCAAAGTCGCCCAGCAGCTTACAATGCCGCGCGGCACACATCTCCTGATCATTAAAGCCGTTCGCCCGCCCGAACAGGAAGGCATATGGAAGCTGCAAGGCAGCTTAAAGCTTGCTGACCCTTTTGCTGTTTCAGACCTTAAGGCCAATACACAGCCGGCAAGGGCGAAGCACATACTGGACTTTATGGATGGCGTGAAAATAAGCAGCGTACTCCCCTCCCCTGACGGCAGCATGTATGCCATTCGTTACCGGCGCAGCCTGCCGCCTTCCGACAGGACTGAAAACTGGACCGACATCAGGCGATTCAGCGATAACAGCCTCGTACACTCCTTTCAGCACAGCAGCCTTTCCAGGATCAACTGGCTGCCTAATTCCAATGCCGTATCCTATACCATAACGCAAAACGGAAAGACAAGGATCTATTGCCATCATCTGGAAAGCGGCGAAAAAATCATTCTGGCAGACGGTATAGAAAACTTCACCGGTATGCAGTGGTCGCCCGATGAGGCTTACATCATATATTCCGTTCGCGAAGAAGGCAGCGGTTCGGACGCCACCATGCGTCACATCCTCGGCATGCAGGACCGGCAGGCACATTTTCGCCACCGGAGCTTTCTGTACAAGCTTGATATCCTCTCAGGCCTCAGCACCCGGCTTACCTACGGAAGCCTGAGCACAAACCTTCATGACATCAGTCCGGACGGCAGCACCCTGGTGTTCACCCAAACACGACCTGATTACCTCGAAAGGCCCTTCCTGAAACACGACATCTTTTTGATGGACATGCGCCATTATACCGTGGACACCTTGTTTGCAGACAAGCGCTGGAGTGTTTCGCTCAGTTTTTCGCCCGACGGTAACTACCTGCTGGCCACCGGCGGGCCTTCAGCCTTCGACCGCATTGGGGAGAACATTCCGGAAGGCATGATTGCAAACAATTACGACACACAGGCTTACATTGTATCGCTGGCCGACAGGTCGGTGAAGCCTCTTACCATTGACTTTGACCCGTATATTTCTGCAGCACACTGGCATAAGCAGGACAATCACATTTACTTCATTGCCGGAGAAGACGATTACCGGCGCCTGTTCAGATATAATTTAAGGCGCAATGCGTTTGAACGGATTGAAACCGGCACCGACTTCCTTTCCAACATTAACTTTTCGGATAATGGCAGGGTGGCCACTTATGTCGGAAACCGGGTTAATGCACCACCAAGAGCCTATACGCTCAACCTGCGGAACGACCGTTTTGCAGTGTTAAAAGACACCGACGCCGAAAGATACCGCCACGTTGTTTTCGGTGAGGTGCACGACTGGGATTTTACGGCTTCCACGGGTGTCAGGATATCGGGTCGCTATTATTTGCCGCCTGACTTTGATCCTGAGGAGAAATATCCGCTGATTGTTTATCAGTATGGCGGGACAAACCCCGTCGGGCGTACCTTTGGAGGGCGGTATCCGTTTAATCTCTGGGCGGGCAACGGTTATATTGTTTATGTGTTGCAGCCCAGCGGAGCCACCGGTTATGGTCAGGCCTTCTCGGCGGCCCACGTCAACAACTGGGGCAAAACGGTGGTCGACGAGATCATTGAAGGCACCCTGAAGTTTGTCAGCGAACACCCTTATGTTGACCCCGAAAGAGTGGGTGTGGGCGGTGCCTCTTACGGCGGTTTCATGACGATGCTGCTGCTGACACATACCGACATTTTTGCCACCGGCGTCTCCCATGCCGGAATCAGCAATATTGCCTCCTACTGGGGCGATGGTTACTGGGGGTACAGTTACAGCGCCGAAGCCACCGCCGGAAGCTTCCCCTGGAACAGTCCGGAAATTTACGTTGACCAGAGTCCGCTCTTCCGGGCAGACCGCGTTAACACACCGCTGCTGCTGATCACCGGCGACCGCGACACCAATGTGCCGCCGGGCGAGAGCATACAAATGTACACAGCCCTTAAACTACTCGGCCGTGAGGTTGAACTGGTACTTGTGGAAGGAGAAAACCACCATATTCTGACCTACAGCAAACGCTTGCTCTGGCACGATGCCATCATGGCCTGGTGGGATAAATACTTAAAGGGAGAACCCGAATGGTGGAATGATCAGTTCGACAGGAAAAACTACTGATCACAACTGTTCCGGAAACACAGTAAAGGAGCTTCAGAAAGAGCGCACAGAAACTAAAACTCTTCTTCAAAACGCCGTCTGAAGTTGTCCATCTCCTTGTCTGTTTTCTGATAGTTTTCGCAGCGCCTGACATAGTTGGCGATAAACTCCTGTTCCTTGCTGAAGTATTCAAGCCGCTGACCGGCACGCAATACTTCACCGCGCCGGATCGCATTCATGTCTTCGAGATAAAGGTTGAGAAACTCACACCCCTGCGACAGGTTAACGTGCTTGTAAAAATAAATGTCAATGATGTAAAGGACGGCATCAAGGCGCATTTCCAGGTATCTGCGGCTGTCAACGCTGACAGGCACGGTATTTACAACTATTTTAAACTCCTGAAGAGCTTGCTCATAATTGCCGGCATTGTAATTGCTTTCAGCAGAGCTATAACTCATCCTGACCATGCGCAAAGCACCGCTGTCCTGTGCATTGGCATGAATGGAAAGGCTAATCAGCGCGATAACCAGGGAAATGCTAAGTCGTGTCATGACGATACAGTTTACGGGGTTAAACAAACAAATATACACGATTATTACTTCTTATGCAATTATATATCCTTAGAGCGCATTATTCTTTTTTTTTATGAGGGCGGTTTTAGGAAGGGCGGTTCTTAAGGGTCATCCTTGCGGAAAGGAGCAGGCCGATGCCTGAGTCCGGTATGGCCGGACATGAAAAACAAGCTTCAGGTGTCATTCGTCAGACACTTCAATAAGCATCTTTCTGTAGATGTTGAACACATTTGACCGTGACACAAAACCCAGATACCTGCCTTGGTCATCTACAACAGCCATATTCCACAGGTCGGAGTCGCGGAATTTATTCATGACCATGTCCATGCTGTCGTTCGGGCTTACCGTTGCCCTTGGCTGTATCATCACGTTATGCACTTTCAGGCTTTTGTATTTGCTCTGATCGAACATGATCTCCCGGACATCATCGAGGCGTACGATGCCAAGGAAGCGGTTCTCATCATCGGTAACGGGAAAAATGTTTCTTTTTGCCTTGGCTATCACTTTTACCAGGTCACCCAAATTCTGCTTCGGGGTTACTTTGTCGAAGGAGGTTTCGAGTACGCTTTCGACATCGAGCAGGCTCAGCACGGCTTTATCTTTATGATGGGTGATCAGTTGCCCTTTCTTAGCCAGTTTTTTGGTATAGAGTGAATGTGGTTGAAAATAGACCACAGTAAGATAGGAGATGGAAGAAACCAGGATGAGCGGTATAAACAGTTCATAACCTCCGGTGATCTCGGCAATCAGGAAGATGGCTGTCAGCGGGGCGTGTATGACTCCGGCGATGAGACCTGCCATTCCTACGAGCGAAAAATTATATTCAGAGATCTTCCAGTCGCTGAACAGGTTAAGCACGCGTGACAACACGAAACCTGTGATGCCGCCCATAAAGAGACTTGGGGCAAAAACGCCTCCAATGCCGCCTGAGCCGAGCGTCAGGGATGTGGCGATGGCTTTAAAGAACAGCACCAGCAGCAGGAAGCCGACAAATGCCATTCCCCCGGTATCTGCAAGTGTGCTGAACAGGCTGTTTTCCAGCAGGTTTTCGGCCTGACCCGATAAAATGCTGCGCATGGAATAATAGCCTTCACCAAAAAGCGGCGGAAACAGAAATATAAGAATACCCAGGAGGCTTCCTCCAAAAACAACGCGCATGTAGGGTTTTTCAATCTTCTTAACCCCGCTTTCCACTTTGGCATTCATCCAGGTAAAATACAGCGAAACCAGTCCGGTAACCACTCCCAGCAACAGGTAAAAGTGGATGTGGCCGTAGTTCAGGGGCTCTTTCAGGGTGAAATAAAACTCCAGGCCTTCGCCCAGGAACAAGGTGGAAAAGATGGCACCCACCACCGTGGCGATCAGCAGGGGTATGATGGCCGTCATGGTGAGGTCCAGCTTGAGCACCTCAAGTGCAAAAATGAGTCCGGCGATGGGTGCTTTGAAAATGGCTGCAATGGCAGCTGCGGCACCGCAGCCGATGAGCAGGTTTTTTCGCCGAAAACCGAGTCTTGCGGCTTGCGCTATGTTGGAACCGATTGCCGCACCTGTCGACACGATAGGTGCCTCCATTCCCACCGAGCCCCCGAAGCCGCCTGTAAAGGTACAGGCAACAATAGACGACCAGGTGTTGTGCAGCTTCATTACTCCCTTGTTCCTGGATATGGCATAAAGAATCCTGGAAACACCATGGCTGATGTCATCCTTAACAAAGTTCCTGACATAAAACACCGTGATGAAGATGCCAATGACCGGGAACACAAGAAAAAGCCAATTGCCCATGTGTGCGCCAGGCACCGACCTTACCCAGGCCTCCAGGTAGTGAACGGATGTTTTGAGCACCACGGCAGCAACGGCTGACAGTATTCCTATCAACACACTCAGCAGCAACAGCAGTTGTTTTTCGCTGACATGTCTGATGCGCCAGATTAAAAAACGCTCAAATAAAGTTATCCACTTCATGGTTCGGCAAATTTACGTTTTTTCAGAGGCAAAATGTTCTTTTATGAGGGCTGCTTTGGCTTTCCCGGCAACCTCTGTCAATGCTTCAGGTGTTGCCCTCCTGACCCCCGCAACTGATTTGAAACGTTTGAGGAGCTTTTCTTCCGTCCCCGGCCCTATCCCTTTAATGGCCGGCAGCCCGGATTTCAGGCTTGCCTTTTCGCGTCTGCCCCGGTGGTGCGTAATGCCGAAACGATGGGCTTCATCGCGCAGGTGCTGAATAAGCTTAAGGCTTTCCGACTTTTTATCGAGGTACAGGGGTATGCTGTCGCCCGGCAGGTAAATCTCTTCCAGGCGCTTGGCGATGCCAATCACCCGTAACGATTTACGCAGGTCCAGATGCTCCAGGGCGGCCAGTGCGGCATTCAGCTGTCCTTTTCCTCCATCCACGACCACCAGTTGCGGCAGTGACAGCTTTTCCTCCTTCAGGCGTTTATACCGGCGAAACACAGCCTCCCGCATGGAGGCATAATCGTCGGGGCCCTCCACAGTGCGGATGTTGAAATGCCGGTACTCTTTTTTGCTTGGCCGGGCTTTGCGAAACACAACCATGGCGGCCACGCTGTGATTGCCCTGGGTGTTGCTGATGTCAAAACACTCAATATGTTCCGGGAGCTTTTCCATCTGTAAATCGGCTTGCAGCTGCTGCATGATCCGTTTTGCATGACGCTCAGGATCAATCAGTTCCTGGCGTTTGCCGCGTTCCAGCCGGTAATATTTGGCATTGCGTTCCGACAGCTCCAGCAGCTTCCTTTTCTCTCCACGCTGAGGTACGATAAAACGTACGTCAGGAATAGCCGGCGCAAGTTTAAACGGGATGATGACCTCACGTGCATCGCTGTCGAAACGCTGACGCAATTCGGCTACAGCCATCTCAAGAAGCTGCGCATCCGATTCGTCAAGCTTTTTCTTCAGTTCAAGCGTATGTGACTGTACAATAGCCCCATCCACCACCTTCAGCATGTTCACAAAGCCATTACGCTCGTCGCTGATGATGCTGAACACCTCCACATTGCTCAACGAAGGGCTGACCACGGTGGATTTGCTCTGAAACTTTTCAAGAAGGATGATCTTATCTTTTACGAGATTCGCCTTTTCGAAGGAAAACTCCGCTGCATACTGCTTCATGAGCTGTTTTAACTCATTGGTGACCATGCTGAGGTTCCCTTTCAGTATGTGCTCTATCTTGTCAATGGTTTCCCGGTAGTCTTCAGCGGTCTGCAAGCCTTCACAGGGACCTTTGCAATTGCCGATGTGGTACTCAAGACAAACCCGGAATTTCCTCGCAGCAATATTTTCAGGGGTGAGCTTAAGCCGGCAGGTGCGGTACTGGAACAGTTGCCTGATCAGCTCGAGCAAACCGTGCATGGTCTTCACCGAAGCATAAGGTCCAAAATAGCGACTGCCGTCCCTGACCAGGTTCCTGGTGGGGAAAATACGGGGAAAAGGCTCGTTTTTAATGCAGATCCAGGGGAACGTCTTGTCGTCTTTCAGCATCACATTGTAGCGGGGCTGATACTTTTTTATGAGGTTGTTCTCCAGGAGCAGGGCGTCAAGCTCAGTATCCACTACGACATACTTTATGTCTGCCACGCGCCGCACCATAAGGCGCACCTTACCGCTCTCATGCTTATCGCGCCCGAAGTAAGATGCCACCCGTTTTTTGAGGTTCTTGGCCTTGCCAACATAGATCACC
Organism: Bacteroidales bacterium; assembly: GCA_031323845.1. Taxonomy (GTDB): domain Bacteria; phylum Bacteroidota; class Bacteroidia; order Bacteroidales; family UBA7960; genus PUPG01. The sequence goes on from JAVIYP010000044.1 coordinate 21,001, forward strand.
TTGCCCTGACGCTCAAAAAACTGGTAAACGCCCGGTGCCCCGGGAAGGCTTTTTATGATGGGTTCAATCGCATCGCAATGCTTATGTTTGTGTTCAGATGCCATCAGTACAATGAAAGAATGTATGGCAAATATGGTAATTTTTTCTGAGCTGCGCCATTACAACCTGACACCTGAGTTACATGAAACACCCATGTTGAAGGCCGGAAAACTATTGTTTA
>JAVIYP010000045.1:0-21019 GCA_031323845.1 Bacteroidales bacterium
ACCTTGCTGAGCATATTGCGTTTAAGGTGGGTGACACACTTCTGCAGCGGGGTGCCGGGGAAGACCCTGGACAGGGAGTCCTCCAGGTATCTCAATCCGTCTGCCACAAGCAACCCGATGCGCTCAACACCACGCTCTTGCAAAGACAGAAACATCTCACCCCAGCCTGTTATGCTTTCACCGGGTCTGTTAAAGATCCCCAGGACCTCACGTGTCTTGTCCTCTTTTACGGCCATGACTACATAGAAAGCTTCATTTTCAACACTGCGCTTGCGATGTACCTTGATGTGGATGGCATCGATGAATACAACCGGGTAATAAGCTTCCAGGGAGCGACCAAGCCACTTGGCAACATCAGCACGCAGGTATTCGATCATCCGGCTGATGCTGGCTTTGCTGTAATGCTGACCGTATACTTCACCAAAAACTTCTCCTACTTGAGATTGGGTCAGACCTTTGCAATAAAGACTTCCGGCCAATTGCTCGCACTCAAGCTCCTGATCACGCAAAAGAGCAAGTATGGTGGGGTGAAAGTTACCATAGCGGTCACGAGGGATCCTGAACTCCAATACACGACCCTGGCCATAGCTTTTACCCTGACGATATCCATTGCCCTTATTGCCCGGAGACGAATCCAGAAAGTCCCGGCGCTCGGCCTTCATCATGCTTTCAATCATCAGTTCCATGAGTTCCTGTAAACCACGTTCTCTTTCAATGTGCTTGCCTAATACAGAAGAAAGTTGTTCCTTTGTAAAGTTCATAGTCTTCTTGGTTTTAGTTATACATGTTATTTGATAGTTTCATGCAAAACTAATCCAAGAAGACTTTTTTATGCCAAATTTCTATCCCAGAGACACACTTTTTGGTACACTATCTAACCTGGTTTAATGACATGTTCAGGCATTTGAGCACAAAAAACGGCCTCATAAGGGGCCGTTTTTTTATCAGGCAGCTGTAAATCAGCCGACTAATGGTCTTTTACAAGTTCAAAATCCAGTTCTTTCTTTAAAAAATCCGCTCGTTTGATACGTATACGCACAGGGCTACCCAACTTGTATTCCTCCCTGGTGTTATGCCCGACTACCCGGAAGTTTTCTTCATCCAGGTAATAATAATCATCGTCCATGTCGCGCAAACGCACCATGCCTTCACAGCGGTTTTGCTTGATCTCAACAAAAATACCCCATTTTGACACTCCCGATATCAAGCCTTCATACTCCTCTCCTATCTTATCCGCCATAAACTCTACCTGTTTGTACTTTATAGATTCGCGTTCAGCCTCCTGCGCCTTCTTTTCCATTTCAGAAGAATGCCTGCAAAGGTCCTCATAAACCTCCTGGACGGCTGAAGACTTGCCGTTGCTGTATTCGTGCAACAAACGGTGCACCATCATATCCGGATAACGGCGAATGGGAGAGGTGAAATGGGTGTAGTGATCAAAAGCCAGGCCGTAGTGCCCGATGTTTACCGTCGAATATTCGGCCTTGGCCATAGTGCGGATGGTAAGCGTCTCAATCAGGTTTTCCTCCCCCTTGCCGCGTGAATCCCTTAGTAAGCGATTGAAGGAGCTGGCAATGTTGTTGCGGGTGTCGGTCTGCACCTTATAGCCGAGCTTTTCCACAAAAACAGCAAGGGTGTTCAGTTTTTCCGGGTTGGGTATGTCATGGATGCGGTATACGAAGGTCTTTGGTTTCTGTTTTCCGCGCACCCTCCCCACCCTTTCGGCTACGCGCTTGTTGGCAAGCAGCATAAATTCTTCGATGAGCTTGTGAGCATCCTTTTGTTCTTTGAACAAGACCTCCAGAGGACGCCCTTTGTCATCAAGCCTGAATTTGACCTCCTGCCTTTCAAAATCAATGGCACCTAAACGCATCCTTCGCTTCCTGAGCTGTTTGGCCATGGTGTTCAACACATTGATCTCCTTGGAAAAATGCCCCTTGCCCGATTCAATGATCTCCTGAACTTCATCATAGGTAAAACGGTGATCGCTGTTGATGATGGTCTTACCTATCCAGGTACCGGTAATGCGGGCCTGGTCATTCATCTGAAAAACAACGGAATAACACAGCTTGTCCTCCCTGGGCCGCAACGAACACACCAGATTCGAAAGCTTCTCGGGAAGCATCGGGACCGTGCGGTCAACGAGGTAAATGGACGTGGCACGCTGTTGTGCCTCTTTTTCCAGCAAGGAGCCGGGCTTTACGTAGTGTGTTACGTCGGCAATGTGTACTCCAACCTCCCACAGGTCATCAGAAAGCCTCTTAATGGATAATGCATCGTCAAAGTCCTTTGCATCAGGCGGATCAATGGTAACTGTCGTGACGTTCCGGAAGTCGCGGCGTAAGGATATTTCCTTTTGAGAGATCTGCTCAGACACCTTTTCGGCTTCTTTCTCAACCGCCGGATCAAAACGGCTGGGTAATGAGTATTCGGCAAGGATGGCATGCATTTCCACTTCATTGTCGCCCGGGTCGCCCAGCACCTCCACCACCTTTCCAAAAGGGTTTTTTGAAGGAGGCGACCATTCAATGATCTCTGCAATAACCTTCTGTCCCTGTTTGGCATGCTCCAGATGCTCCTTCGGAATGAAAATGTCAACCGGCATAGTCTTGCTGTCAGCCAGCAAAAAGGCATAACTCCCGGTCTTCTGTATCACACCGACAAACCGGGTTTTTGACCTTTTTATAACCTCAATGATCTCACCTTCAGTTTTTTGGTTCTTCCGGCGGGGAAAAAGGCGAACCTTTACCACATCCCCGTGAAGGGCATAGCCCGTATTATTCGAAGCAATGCGGACGTCTTCAAGCAGGTCATCTGTGATCACATAAGCCTTCCCCGTCTGCTTCATATCAACAACACCCTTTACAAACGGCCCGATTTTTTTCTGCTTTTCAATGTAGGCCGGACTAAGCTTAAACTTGCCCTTGTACGCCTCAATCAATACACCTTCCCTGGCGAGGAGATACAGAAGCCCCGAAATGAATTTCCTGTGCTCCTGACCGTCTTCATTCAGGGACCGGGCCAGCTGCTTGTAATTGTACGTCTGCCTGGGCGACGATTCAAAAACCCGGATGATCTTTTCCTTTAACAACTTTTTCAGTTCTTCTTTTTTTGATGCCATATGCTCATGTATAATAAATTGAATGCTTTATGGTTATTCATGTGTTTATATTTCCGTTACTGTTTGACTATCTGTGTTTTTTTATGCCTGAGATACTGAGTAGATGTGCAGATGTGCAGATGTGCAAATGTGCAGATGTAAGATTATTGTTTAATTGTTTAATTGTTGATTCGTTTAATCGTTTAATTGTTGATTTGTTGGTTTTTTGGTGGAGGATTATGAGCTCAAAGGAAATGAAAAACAGCTCTTGTTGTTAGCTGGAAGCTCTTGGCGGTTGGCAGGTTTTCTTGCTAAAAGCTAAAAGCCAAAGGCCAAAAACAGATAAAATGAAAAATGAGCCTACTCCAAAACTGATTTTTAATTGCATAGGATTATTTGGTCGATTTTATGTTGTTGATTGTGAAAGCATTAAATAAATTATAATTTTTTAATCTGTGAACCGAACGAAGTGAGCTCATGAGCACCTTTAAAGCGAATCCTTGTTCATAATCTGTGGCTTTTTTCGACTTTTCGAAGTGGCCTCAACAAATAAACAATTAAACGATTAAACGATTCAACAACAGTTTTCTGACTTCCGATTTCCGAATTCTGACTTCTCTTTCTTCCTTCGAGCTTCCTGCTTATATAATCATCGCCCGGTTTAAAAAAATTGTTCCCTAATGATTTGGATCTTTGTCATGGACGTTTTATATGAAGAATGCATAAATACAAACAAGTGACAATAAGCTCAAAAGCCCGCATTTAAGAATTATTAATGATAACGGCCATGCTTTTTTTGTAACTTCGTAAGTTAATGAGGTTATAAAAAAACATTGCCAATAGCCATAATACTATGTCTGCAGTTTTTGACATATTGTTGAAGAATATCGACCGCTTTATACGGCGCTATTACCTCAATCAATTAATTAAAGGTAGTATTTTTTTTGGAGCCGGACTGCTTATTCTCTTTTTGCTGCTCGTAAGCATTGAATACTTCGGCTACCTGGGCACAAATATCCGCTTCGTGTTGTTCTATTTTTTCCTGCTCTATAATGCCGCCATCTTCGTTTACTATGTGCTTCTTCCTCTTTTTGGGATGATAAGAATTGGAAGGAAAGTCACCCCCGAAGAAGCCGCCCGGATTATCGGAAAGCATTATAAAACAGAGCTTAACGATAAAATAACCAATGTTCTCCAGCTAAAAAGATACCTCGACGAAAAGCCCGAAAATGCAACGCTTATCCTGGCCGGAATTGAACAAAAAGCATCCGGAATAAACCTCATACCTTTCAAAAATGCCATACCCATCAAGGGAAACCTCAGATTTCTGCCATATGTTCTCGTTCCCTTGATGTTTGCCGCCCTGTTTTATGCAATTAGTCCTGCCTTCCTGATTGAGCCTGCGGCGCGCATCGTTCAATACGAAACGTTCTTTGAAAGACCCACGCCCTTCAGTTTTGTGATGATCTCAGACAATACGGCCTTCAGGCACGAGGACAAGGAGATCATAGTGGAGGCCACCGGGCCTGTAATGCCGACAGAGGCCAGACTGCTTATAAACAGGACAGCCTACAGGATGCAGGATGCCGGAAGCAATTCGTTTTCCTACAGGATAAGAAACCTGCAGGAAGACATCGAGTTTTTTATTGAGTCTGGAGGCTTCCGCTTTGGTCCTTTCAGGATCAATGTGTACGAAAAACCTTCAATTAACCACTTCCAGGTTAAGGTCAGGTATCCCGGATATACAGGGTTTGCAGATGATCTCTATACCAACCTTGGCGACCTGTCGGTGATACAGGAATCCGAAATGGAATTCACCTTTTTCACCAATCCGTATAATGAAATTCTGTTCAGGAAACAAAACAACACCCTTGTTCCCGAAAAAGAAAGGGAGGGTGTGTTCAGTTTTACGGTCCGGGCAAGTGAATCCTTTTCCTATAAAGTTTACGCGCATCACGAAAGCCTTGGGCCCGGCGACAGCTTGAATTATTTTATCAATGTTATTCCGGACGCTCACCCAAGAATTGCCGTTGAGGAACACCGTGACGACATCCTCCTTGCTCACCTGTTCTACCGGGGCACCATAGAAGACGACTTTGGTTTTTCAGCACTTAAGTTCCGCTACAGGGCACTGAACCAAAGGCAAATAAGCAGGGGAGAAGAGGTGCCTTTTATGGCAGAAACGGTTGACATTGATCACAATTTAAAGAACCAGACCTTCTATTATCATTTTGATTTGAACAGCATATATGCGCGGCCCGGAGAAACCATAGAAGCCTACTTTGAGGTGTTTGACAATGATCCGATAAACGGTCCAAAAAGCGCCAGGAGCAGGATGTTTACCTATTATATTCCCACGGAAGAGGAAATCCTGGCCGACAGAAGAAGAACGGAAGAAAGGATAGACGAGGGTCTGAGCGAGGGTATTGGCGAGGCGCAACAGGCAAGAGATCAGATTGATGAACTGAGAAGACAGCTGCTGGATACGGACAGAATGGGCTGGGAGCAGCGGGAAATGCTCCAGGAGCTCCTCAGGAAGAAGGATGAAATGGAGCAGATGGTGCAGCAGCTTGCCGACGAAAAGCAGCAGAGTGAGACAAAATCCGAACAGTTCATGGACAAGCCAGAAGCGCTCAGGGAAAAGCAAGAGGAGTTGCAGCGGCTGTTCGACGAGGTTTTATCGGATGAGCTGAAGGAGCTGTTCGAAAAGATCAGGGAAGAGCTTGATAACCTTAGCCGTGACGCTGTGTACGAAATGCTCGACCAAATGGAGTTTGAATTCAGAGACCTTGAGCTTCAGATGGACAGGACCCTGGAAATGTTCAGGCAGTTTGCCATGGAACGACTGCTGCAAGAGAGCATCGACCGGCTCGACAAATTGGCAGAAGAACAGGAAGAGCTTGGAAACACAACAGGAGAGGGCGGGCAGGAAGAAGATGCCGAACGCCAGCAGGAGGATATTGCTGAAAAATTTGATCATATCAGCGAAATGCTTGAGGAGTTCAGGGAGCTGAACAATAAACTACAGCGGCCAAAGCCCATTGAAGATACTTCTGCCGAAGAGAACGCCATAAGACAACAAATGCAGCAAGCACTGGAACAGCTGATGATGAACAATATGGACGAGGCATCATCCTTACAGAAAGACGCGGGCGGCAAAATGAAAGAACTGTCAGAACAATTAAGCAATATGCAGCAGTCGCTGTTTCAGCAGCAACTCGCCGAGGACGCCAGGGCCATACGCATGATGCTTGAAAACCTGCTGCGGTCCAGCTTTTCACAGGAGGACCTGATGCTTGAAACCAGGCAGGCCAATGTTAATGATCCGCGCTTTTTGGAACTGTTGCGCGAGCAGCGAAAGATTCAAAGCGACCTTCAGATGATCGAAGATTCACTTATAGCGCTGAGTAAAAGGCAGATTGCCATACAGTCGTTTGTCAATAGCGAAATCGCTGAAATAAACATGCAGATGCGCTACGGTATTGAGCACATGATCAACAGGCGCAGACACCAGGCTGCCTCGCGCCAGCAGCTCATTATGACGCACATCAACAACCTGGCGCTGATGCTTAATGAAAGCTTGCAGGATATTCAGCAGCAGATGGCGATGGGAGAGGGTATGGGCGACCCTTCACAGTCGGGCGAAGGGGGTATGTCGTTCCAGGACCTTCGCCAGATGCAGGAACAGCTCAACGAAATGCTGAATCAGCTGCAGCAAGGCGAGCAGCCCATGCCGGGCGAAACGGGCCAGGGGCAGATGAGCATGAGCGAACAAATGGCCCGAATGGCCGCCGAACAGGAAGCCATAAGAAACAAATTGCGGCAACTCAGTGATGAGATGCGAAACCAGGGCATGGACGGGGGGCGCGAACTGGATCAGCTGCAACGCGATATGGAAAGGTCAGAGCTTGATATGCTCAGGAAACAGATTACCCGGCAAACCATCCGGCGCCAGGAACAGATACTGGTACGCCTTCTTGAACATGAAAGAGCAGAGCTGCAAAGAGAGCAGGAGGAAAGACGCGAGGGAACCACGGCAAAAAATTATGAAATAAGTAACCCTGAGGACTTTTTTGAGTATAATAGGATTAGGGAGCGTGAGGTAGAGATGCTCAGAAGCCTGCCTCCCGGACTGCGACCATTTTACAGGTCTCTTGTAGAAACCTATTTTCTTCATGTGGAATGATATGAAAGGGAAAAAAGCACAACACCACCTCAGGCTTGGTTCCGGGGCAAACGAATCCAACAAACTGGCCTCCTTTATTGAACAGATATGCGACGATTATCATATTTATGACGCATATTTCGGAAACATTCTGGCAACAAATACCCTGCTGGCTGAACTGTTTTTCGAAAAGACCAAAACCCGAAATGCCCACATTGATGTATTCTTCCATACTTCGCCCTCCGGCATGTATTTCACCATGAGACTGTATGAAAGCTTCCTTAACATTGCCGGATATTTTGAGAAGGTAAAAGACATGGATGCTGATGATCCGGAAGCCTTTACGGGCGAATGGAGGCAGGCAATGATGATCAGGCTGATGTGCGATCAGATAACGATGGAGCCCGGAGAAGAAAGCATCGTGCTTGTATTTCACATCACCGGAATTAACGACGCGCTGACAAACCAGAGAATAGAGCTTCTGCATAAATATTTTGCCTCTATTAATCAAAAAGTTACCTTCTGACCTTGCAAGCAGACATTCATATAGATTTCTATTTTGATAATGTTGATATTGAGGGATTCGATAAAGAACGGATCCTTGATCAGCTTATGCGCGTACTCCGGGAGGAGGGGGCTGAAGAGGGTATGATCCAATATGTTTTTTGTGATGATGATAAGATGTTGGCTATCAACCAACAGTATCTTAATCACGACACGCTGACCGACATCATTACCTTTGGATACCATGAAGAGCTGGGCGGCATTAGCGGCGATATTTACATCAGTTATCCAAGGGTGCTTGAAAATGCCGAAAATTATGGTGAGGAGCGCGGAAAGGAGCTTTTAAGGGTTATGATTCACGGGGTTTTGCATCTCTTAGGGTATGAGGATCAGACCGCTGCTGACAAAGAACGCATGAGGGCCAAAGAAAATTATTACCTATCTTTGCAGGCCTGAAATCGAAGTATATATGTTACTTGAGCGCTACGATATTGTTGTGGTGGGAGGGGGGCATGCCGGCTGTGAAGCGGCAGCCGCCGCCGGCCGCCTTGGTTCGAGGGTTTTGCTGATCAGCCATAACCTTAACGGGCTTGCTCAAATGTCGTGCAACCCGGCCATGGGCGGCATTGCTAAAGGGCAGATAATCAGGGAGATAGATGCACTCGGGGGCCTAAGCGCCATCGTCACGGACCACACCATGATACAGTTTCGCATGCTCAACAGGAGCAAGGGTCCCGCCATGTGGTCGCCCAGGGCGCAAAGCGACAGGATGCTGTTTTCGCAAAAGTGGGCCGGGCTTATTGAGGGAATTGAAAACGTTCATTTATGGCAGGACAATGTGAATGGTGTTTTGGTAAGGAACGGTGTTGTGGAGGGGGTAACTGCAGACATTGCAGGCAATATTTATGCACAAGCCGCTATCATTACCAGCGGCACATTTCTTAACGGCATCATTCACATAGGAAAAAGTGCATTAAAAGGAGGAAGGCTTGGAGAAAAGAGCGCTTCGGGCCTGACACAAAGCATAAACAGCCTGGGAATAGCATCTGAGAGGCTTAAAACAGGAACGCCGGTGAGGGTGGACCGCCGGACTGTGGATTTGTCGGTGATGACAGAGCAGAAGGGAGATGAACCCCCCGGCCGGTTTTCTTTCATGGAAACCCCGCCGCTGAAAGACCAGATGAGTTGTTATCTTTGTTACACCAGCGAGGAGGTACATGAGATTCTCCGGAGGGGCTTCCAGGATTCACCGATGTTTGCCGGAAGAATTCAGGGAACAGGCCCCCGCTATTGTCCTTCCATAGAGGATAAAATTGAGCGTTTTTCTGAACGCGAAAGGCACCAGTTGTTTATTGAACCTGACGGAAGAAGCAGCGTTGAATTATATATCAACGGCTTCTCTTCAAGTTTGCCTATAGAGATTCAGTATGAAGCCTTGAGGCGCATTAATGGCTTTGAGAAAGCCCGGATACTAAAGCCCGGTTACGCCATTGAGTATGATTATTTCCCACCTCAGCAGTTACGTTATAGCCTGGAAAGCAGGGTGGTAGAGAACCTGTATTTTGCCGGACAGGTAAACGGAACAACGGGATACGAGGAGGCTGCCGCCCAGGGCCTGATGGCCGGCATTAACGCCACCAGGAAAATAAACGGGCAGGAAGCGGTGGTGTTAAACCGTTCTGAAGCTTACATTGGCGTACTCATTGATGACCTGGTTACCAAGGGCACAGAAGAGCCTTACAGGATGTTTACCAGCCGGGCTGAATACCGGATCCTGTTACGGCAGGATAATGCCGATCAGCGCCTCACTCCCTTAGGTTACAATCTTGGACTCGCTGACAGCGCAAGGTTCATGCGTTTAAAAAACAAACAGGAGGTTATTAACCGCATTAAGCAGGTGCTTGACTCCGGAAATGCTGAGCCTTCGGTGGTAAACGCTTACCTGGAACAATCCGGCACAAATCCTGTGGCGTCTAAAACACGCTACAGCCGCCTCCTGCTTAGGCCACAGGTAAAATTGGCGGAACTTATGGATGCCGACCCAATGCTGAAGGAAATGATCCTTTGGGGAGATCAGGACATGTTTATGGACGAATGCATAGAATCGGCCGAGCTTGAACTGAAGTATTCCGGGTACATTGAAAAAGAGAAGGAGTTGGCCGAGAAGATAAGCAGACTTGAGAACAGGGAGATACCCCCGGACATTGATTATATGAACATTCCCGCCATTAGTTTAGAGGCCAGGGAAAAGCTAAGGCGGGTTCGGCCGGCAACCATAGGGCAGGCCTCAAGAATTAGCGGAATATCACCGTCAGATATTTCTATACTGCTCGTTTTTCTGGGAAAGTAACTATGTTCCACGTGGAACAATCGGATTTATGGAAACATTAAACAGCTGTCCGCTTTGTAAATCAAGCGCTTTAGCAAACAATTACCTGGGCGCACCGGACCACCTGGTTACAGGCGAGCACTTTACCATTACAAGATGTAAACAATGTGATTTTTTGTTTACGAATCCGAGGCCCACATGGGCAGGCATCGCAAAGTACTATAAATCAGATAAATACAACCCGCACGCCACAGGAATTCAAACCCCGCTGACTTTCTTTTACCAGGCAGTGAAACGGTTAATGCTCAACCGCAAACTGGCCCTGCTTAAAAAACATATAACACATGGACAAAACTCGCTTATTGATGTCGGATGCGGCACAGGAAGCTTCGCCGCCAAAGCTGCAAAAAACGGCTTTCAGGTCATTGGGGTGGAGAACGACATCAATGCTGCGGAGATAGCTGCGAAGAATGGGGTCAACATTTACGGGAGTCTTGAGGCAGTTGTTCGTAAAAACATAACAACCAACGCCATAACATTTTGGCATGCGCTGGAACACATACACGGATTTCCGGAAACACTCAGGCGGGCCTCACAAGCATTATTGCCCGGAGGGTTTATGATTATTGCCCTACCGATGGCAACAAGCTTTGATGCAGCATATTATGGGAAGCACTGGGCGGCCTGGGATCTTCCCAGGCACCTGTATCACTTTACTCCGGAAACCATTATCCGGGCTGCAAAAGAAACCGGGTTCGTCCTTATAGAAAGAAAGTCAATGGTTTACGACAGTTTCTACATAGCCTGGCTGAGTGAAAGAATCAGAAAAAACCCAATGGCCATGCCCGTCGCATTTTCCATAGGTCTTTGGTCCAATCTTAAAGCCGTCACAGGTAAAAATCCGTGGAGCAGCCAGATTTTTGTGTTTAAAAAATGAGCTGTAGCAATACCATCCCGCTTACATCCGCACAACACACAGCTGCGGGCATAAAACGCGTATAGCCGGGTTTGTGGCATGTGTAACATACACCAAAGCACACCACCCCGCACCACGACACAAACACTCTTAACAGGCAACTGCTCATTGGCTGGAAGAAATGCCAAGCACCTGCGCAGACATAGCGCCAAAGCCAGGAAATCCCCGGTGAGCAAAAAAACCGGCCCCGGGCTCCAAAAAAATTTACCTGAAACCCGGGCTTCAGCATGTCGCCTGCGTTGCAGAACCGCCTTCCAGCATTAGACGCGCAGCAGGAAACAATGAAAATGGCGTGCATTTTGAACAGCAAATCTATCAGGAAATAATAATTATTACTAACTTAGAACAGCGGCATTCTTTTTGCTCCTGATACAAAAAATTAAAGTCCGATGCAGAAATCTGGCATGGTTGCTTTTATGAACAACGCGCTTATTGCACTGCTGGCCCTTGTGCTCGCAGAAATAGCCTTCATGGCACGAACCATTAAAACAGACAGCCAGCAACACGCTGAAGTATTCCAGGAAGCTCTGCTGGATCAGGAAAGAAAGATTTCGTACCACCTTGAAGAATTTGCCGCTCAGTACCTGGCGGCCGAAACGGCCAAGCGCTTTAATCCTGATCAGCTTAAAAAACTTAAAGAGCTGCATGAACAAAAGGGCATTATTTTGTTGGTGTATAAGAACAACAACCTGGAGTTCTGGTCGAGCAATGCATTACCCCTCAATCACTATAGGCCGCCCGAAACAGAAGCCGGCGCTGTTCAAAAACAAAACGGATGGTATTATTTTCAGAAAACAAGCAGTGACGACTACGATATTGTTGCGTATTTTATTGTAAAACAGCAATATAGATATCAAAACCGGTTTCTTGTAAATGAATTTCACGATCGCCTCCCGGCCGTTCAGGAATTGTTCTACATTTCTGATCGTGCCGATTTAGGCCACTCCATCCTTGACAGCAACGGAAACTACCTGTTTTCACTGGTGCTCAGAAGAGAGGCCGCGCTTTACAAGCCAAACGCGGTGGTTTATGTGCTGGCATTACTGGCAGCAATGGCCGCATGGGGGTTTTTCATATACAACGCTTTCAGGTACTTTTCAAGATTGTTTAAGGCCGGTAAACGGCATTTTGCCACTGCTGGCTTTGTTAGCGCCTTGCTGCTGGTTCGCATAATTACGTTCTGGCTGAAACTGCCGTCGGTGTTTTATAACGGGTACATGTTTTCGCCCGAGCTGTATGCAACCGCCGCGTGGCTGCCCTCCCTTGGCGATCTTGTGCTGAATGTTACCCTGCTCACCGCAATAGCCTATTTTCTTTTCAGCAACCTGAGAAATATCAGAACGTCTCGACCGCCGCGGCTGACACTACGCCTTCTTGCGGGATTTGTTCTTATTGCCTTGATCTGGTTGATCAGCGGGGCAACACTTTACCTCATAGAAAGCCTGGTAATAAACTCACGGCTAAATCTTGACGTCAATTTCATTTTCAAACTTGACGTGTATTCCATGATGGGATTTATAGCCATCGGACTGATATGCTTTGCTTTTTATTTTTTCAGCATCGTCATTTGCAGGATCGCCAGAAGCTTTTTTATACGGCCCGAACGCTTCTGGACCATGTGTGTGTCGTCGCTGCTTGTGCTGATAGCAATAAGCTGGGTTGTTTTCGGCGCAAATCTGCTGTTGTGGATGCTGCTGATATCAGCTCCCGTGGTCTATGAACTGGACAGAAGGAGCAGCCTGTACGAAACGGGATTTTCGGCGCTCGCCATTTCGGTGTTCATATTCAGCCTGATCTCAAGCGCTGCCCTGTATAAATTCAATGCAGAAAAAGACCTGGAAACACGAAAAACCCTGATCCTGCAGCTGGCCTCAGAACAAGACCCGGTAGCGGAGTTCCTGTTTAAAGAAATAGAAGAAACACTGTTTAACGACAACCAGCTGCAAAACCTGGTAAAAACCGACCCCTACAACATAAGCGCCATTACGAATTATCTGCAGCACCATTACTTTTACGATTTCTGGGCGAAATATGAACTGCAAATCACGGTTTGCATGCCTGATGAGAACCTGTTAATAAAACCAGCCAATGTAGAGGTTCCCTGTGCTGTGTTTTTCGACGATTATATCTCCGGCCTTGGAAAGCCCACCATAAGCGGGAACTTCATCTACCTTGACAACAACACAGGCAGGAAAAGCTACATCACCATGCTTACCACCGGAAGGCCCGATGGTGACGGTACGCAGCAGGAATTCCACATTTATATTGAATTCGATTCAAAATTCATTGCAAGAGACATGGGCTTTCCTGAGTTGTTGATCGATGACGCTGTTGACATCAACCGTGAACTCATCAATTATTCCTATGCCACGTATAAGGACGGGATGCTTGTAAATGAATTCGGACCTTATGTCTATGCACTAAACTCGTGGCCTTATGAGGTTAACGGTGAAGAGTTTACCGTGTTTGAAAAAAACCGGTACATTCACCTGGCCTATCAAAAGGATGACGAAACACTCATTATTATCAGCCGCCCCCGGCCCTCCTTTTTAGAGGCTTTGGCTCCCTTTTCCTACCTCTTTATCACGTTTTTCGTGCTGGCCGCGGTTTTCTGGCTGCTTGTAAACCGGACCCGCCCGCGGCACCTGCTCAAAATGAACTTTGTGCGGCGTGTTCAGTATTCCATGATCATTATACTGCTGCTGGCCGCGCTGAGCATCGGCGGGGTGTCGGCCCTTTTTCTCTTCAATATCTATGAAAATAAAAACCTGGCCTTTCTTAACGAAAAAACACACAGCGTTTTACGAGAAATAGAAGATCACCTGGTTTATGAAGACTACCTGGATCATAACATGAGGTATTACCTGCAAGACCTGCTGCTGCAATATTCAAATGTATTCTTTTCAGACATAAACCTTTACAGCACTGACGGGTTGCTGATAGCCTCCAGCCGGCCAAAAATCTTCGAAGAAGGACTGGTTGGTCAAAAAATGAACACTCTTGCTTTTCATCATATGCTTCGCGAAGAAAAAAGCCAGTTTATACACTCAGAACACATCGGTAAACTGGAATACCTCTCGGCTTACACGCCCGTGTATAATCAATACAATGAAAAACTGGCCTACCTCAATCTGCCCTATTTCGCCAAGCAAAGCGAGTTGCGCAACGAGGTTTCCTATTTCCTGGTGGCGTTCATTAACATATACCTGCTTCTTGTGCTGCTGGCCGTGATCCTGGCGCTGTTTGTGTCGAATTATGTCACCAAGCCGCTGCAGCTGCTTCGCGAAAAGCTGGCCAGGATTCAGCTGGGTAAGACCAATGAAATAATTTCCTGGTCCCGTGATGATGAGATCGGAGCCCTTATAAACGAATACAACAGGATGATTGACGAACTTTCTGTCAGTGCCGACCTCCTTGCGCGCAGCGAGAGGGAAACGGCCTGGAGGGAAATGGCACGGCAGGTGGCCCACGAGATCAAAAACCCGCTTACCCCCATGAAACTGAGTGTGCAGTATCTTGAAAAGGCGTGGAAGGAAAAAGAGCCCGACTGGGACGAGCGCCTGGCGCGCTTTTCGAAAACCATGATAGAGCAAATTGATAACCTGGCAACCATTGCAAAAGAATTTTCAGACTTTGCCCAGATGCCCGCCGGGAAAAATGACGTTATCGATCTGAAAGAATTCGTTCCGGAAGCCCTGGATCTCTATAAGGATTTTGAAAAGATGAACATCACACTTACCATGGAGCAAACCCAGGCGCCCATGCTGGTAAATGCCGACCGGCAGCAACTGCTCCGGGTGTTCAACAACCTCATTAAAAACGCCATGCAGGCCTATGACAAAAACCAGATACCGCGCATAGAGGTGCATTGCGTCAGCAGGGATACATACTATAGCATCAGCGTGGTTGATTTTGGATGCGGGATCCCGGATCACCAGAAACAAAACATCTTTAACCCGTATTACACCACCAAGGCTAAAGGCATGGGGTTGGGTCTTTCTATTGTGAAGAATATTGTTGAAAGCCTGAGCGGCACGATCAGCTTTACATCAAAAGAGGGGGAGGGCAGCCGCTTTGAGTTTAGTCTGCCGCGAAAGGGCTGAATATTTTTCTTTCTCACGGAGAACACGGAGAAAAAAAGAAAATGGCTCACGGGGTACACAGAGGGCACGGAGAAGATGCGGGGCGTAACGGGTGTCTGATCAGCCCGAAATTAAGGACAGAAAAACAGGATTGAAAAGCTGTAACCTCTGCAGGTGTACACCACAGGAGTTCAGCCAAGGGGGCGACACCGGTGATCAGGAATACTCCATGGCTTCAACTTCGCCATTGTAAATCATAAGGCCGTTCATGGCCAGCGCGCGCATTTCGTCTTCGCCGGGATAAACAAAGATGGGGGCAAGGTGTTTAACCCGTTCCGAAACGGCTTCAACAAAGGGCTTTCCGTAGGCGATTCCGCCGGTGAGAAGGATGGCGTCCACATGCCCCTTGAGCACGGTTGACATGGCCCCGATCTCTTTGGCAACCTGGTACGCCATGGCATCCTGGATCAGCTTGGCTTCTTCGTCGCCGCTGCCGGCCCGCTTCTCAACCTCGTAGGCGTCGTTCGTGCCCAGGTAGGCAACCAGTCCGCCTTTTCCCGTGATCATGTCACGGATCTCTTCCTCGCTGTATTTGCCGCTAAAGCACATGGTGACCAGCGCCCCGCTGGGCAGCGTACCGCTCCGCTCCGGCGAAAAAGGACCTTCCCCGTCAAGGGCCTGGTTAACGTCAATAACACGCCCCCTGTAGTGAGCACCCACGCTGATACCCCCGCCAAGATGCGCAATCACCAGGTTTAACTCTTCATAGCTTTTTGAAACCGACTTCGCATATTGCCGGGCAATGGCTTTTTGATTCAGGGCATGGAAAATAGATACCCGCTTAAACAGGGGGTGTCCCGAAACGCGGGCAATGTCTTCAAGCTCATCAACAACTACAGGATCAGCAATATATGCCGTGGCGCCGGGAATAGAGTCTGCAAGATCGCGCGCGATCAACCCGCCAAGATTGCTCGCATGCTGTCCCATATAGCCGATCTTCAGATCTTCCATCATGCGGTCGTTAACCAGGTAAACCCCTGAGGGTATTGGTTTTACAAGTCCACCGCGCCCAACAATGACCTTAATCTGCTTCACATCAAAAGAAGCACCTTCAAGCTCTTCCAGGATGATCTGCTTGCGAAAACTATACTGATCCGTAATCTTCTTGAACGTGTTCAGATGTTCAAGGGTGTGTTTTATGTTTTTCAGAAACACTTCTTTCGTGTTTTGAAAAACAGCGATCTTGGTTGAGGTGGAGCCCGGGTTGATGGCCAGTATCAGGTCTTTTTCCATGTGTTTGTTGGTTGTATGTTGATGTATGCAGGATTTTGTAACTATGCTGTAATGCAGTGAACTGCAATTTAGCGGCTAAGAGCCCACAGCAGCCGCCAGGGCAATGCTGTTGAGCTTTGTCTCGTCGGTATCAGCCCTTGACGTAAGCACTATGGGGGCTGCGGCCCCCAGAATGACAGCCGCACATTTTGCCCGTGCAAAATAGATAAAGGCTTTGTAAAGTCCGTTGGCGGCATCAATGTCGTCCGGCACCAAAAGATCGGCGTCGCCGGCCACCGGACTGACAATGCCCTTCAGGTCGGCGCTTTTCTTGCTGACAGCATTGTCAAAGGCCAGCGGACCATCAATGATGCAATTCCTGATCTGACCGCGATCGCCCATTTTTGCAATGGCGCTGGCTTCCATGCTTGACTTCATGGCCGGATTCACCGTTTCCACCGCGCAAAGCATCGCCACCTTGGGCTTGCTGATGCCGAGCTTCTGCAGATAATGGACGGCGTTTTTTGTGATGGAGACTTTTTCGTGAAATTCAGGCGCAATATTCATGGCAGCATCGGTAAGCGCAATCAGCTTATGATAGGCCGGCAGTTCGAAAACCGCCAGGTGCGAAATCTGCTCGCCGGTACGCAAGCCGTATTCCTTGTTCAACACGGCCTTTAACAGCACGGCAGTACCCAGGTTGCCCTTCATAAGCACATCCGCCTCGCCGTTTTTGACCATCTTTACGGCAAGCGCTGCGGCTTTTGCGTTGTCGGGCTCGTGAATGACCCTGAAGCCGGAAAGATCGTATTTGCCGGAAGAAGCGATATCCCTGATCTTTGGTTCATCACCGACGAAAATACCGTCAACCAGATCATTACGGTGGGCATGAATTACTGCTTCCATGGCATGGGCGTCGTGGGCGGCGGCCAGTACCAGACGGCGCCGGCTGTGTCTGCGCGCCATGTCGTGTAGCTCAGATAACTTTGTTAGCATTGTTTTTAGGAATTTACGGGTTCTTTTCGCCAAAAATAGAAAAAAGAAACGAAAGAACTCCGCGATTGTCAACATTTATGGCAATCCGGGCCCGGATAATGAAAAAGCTTTGGGGCGGCCGGCTTAAAACAAGTGCCTGAATGGAATCAGCACCCACTCGAAAAAGCGCTGAATCGCAGGCCTGCGAAGCCAGTACTCGTATTGAAAAGCCTCTGAGTTTCTGCGGGTTTCATTCACGTGGGCAATAATTTGCCGCACAAGGCTTTTGTGATGCCCGGCAAGACAAATTTCATGCTGGTAACGAAAGCTTCTGTAATCAAAATTTGAAGAACCGATGACGAAATGTTTTCTGTCGGCCAGAAAAAGTTTGGCATGCAGGTTTTGGGGCAGGTAAAAAAAGAAGTTAACACCCTGCTCGGCAAGCTCTCCAAGGTATTTGGAAGACAAGAGGTCCATCACGCCGACATCCGATTTTTTAGGGATGTGCACGTTTACTGAAACACCACGAAAGGCAGCGTCAACCAATGCCTTCCTCAGGCTGCTGCCGGGAAGAAAATAGGGCGTTTCAATAATGATTTCGCGCCGAGCGGCGGCAATGAGCTCCAGGAACTTCTTCTTGACAGGCTGGTGGGCAATGGAAGGAACATCCCGCAAAATTTCAAGGTCTTTGTAGCGAATGGTTTTGGTATATTTCTGCTTGTCGAAAAAATACTTGTTGTACAGACCAAAGTTTTCAATGAAAACCGATTTGAATTTCTTGGCAATGCCCCCCTTGATACGAAACATCGACTCGCGCCAGTTGAAGGAATAAGATGAAATGTTGGCGGAGCCAATGTATGTTATTTCATCATCAATAACCAGGATTTTCCGGTGATCGCGACGGTGGCTTTTGGTAAACACATCCCAGTTAAAACGAATCTTTTTGAAAAAGCGGACTTCACCGCCGGCATTAATAAGATCCTGGAAAAACGAGTAATTGGATGCCGCCCCCCACGAATCAATCAGCAATTGTACTTTAACTCCCTCAAGGCACTTTTTAGTAAGATTGTCGCGAAAACGTATACCCACCTCGTCGTTGCGAAAACGGTATATTTCAAGAAAAATATAATGCTCTGCCTTTTGAATATCCTTAAGCATCTGCGTAAAATACGCCAGCGGATCTGACATCAGGCGTATTTGCAGGTCATTTTCAGCGCTCATGTGTCGAAAAACAAATGATTATCAAAAGAACCGTAAACTAGTAATTCAAAAATACATCATCCTCGTCTTTTTTCCTAACAGGATTTCTGATCTTGCTTTTTTTTGAAGCGTTTTTATAACAATGTCCGCCAAAAACGGTCTTGTGTGTCCTATAAAGCCTCTCATTGCAAGCTTTCAGCGCACGGAATGTCCATAACGATTTGGAATAAAAATGCAGCAGGAGCGTTTTGCCGGGACTCAACCCCAAAACGTATTCCCCTAATAATCAAAACGGTAATAGTATTCATGTGTTTATATTTTCGTTACTGTTTGATTATCTGTGTTTTGTTTTATGCCTGAGATACTGAATAGATGTACAGATATTAGGTTATTGTTTAATTGTTGATTCGTTTATTCGTTTATTCGTTAAAAAGGAGTGTTTAGGAGTGTTTAACTAAATGTGTCACTTTTCACTTTTGAGCCTACTCCTGAAGCTTTTTTTTTGATCATTATTTATTTTAACCCAACTCTATGTTAATGATTATGAGTGAATTAAAAAAACAGCCAGCATTTTAATCTGTGAACCGAACGAAGTGAGCTCATGAGCACCTTTAAAGTGAATACTTGGTCATAATCTGTGGCTTTTTCGACTTTTCGGAGTGGCCTCAACAAATAAACAATTAAACGATTCAACAATAGTTTTCTGACTTCCGAATTCCGACTTCTGACTTCTCTTTCTTCCTTCGAGCTTCCAGCTTCGAGCTTCCAGCTTATATAATCATCATCCTGTGTGTCAAAAATTCTGTTCCCGAATGGTCGGGATCTTCAACATGGGCGTTTCGTCTGCATTCATCTGCGGTTTTATTCATCAATAGCAATACCGGCGCTGGTTGTTTGTGCTATAGCGCCAGGAAGAACATATCCCGCCAGGCAGGAACATGCAACAAACAGCAACACCTTTTCGGCCAAAATGGCGCAAATATTTCATAAAACGCAGCTAAAAATACTTGAATCGGCCAAAACGGCATCAGTTCTTGTTGAAAAGAGAAAAGGAACAACAATTGATTATGGATGAGAAAACATGCAAATGCAGAAAAATAGAATTACTAATTTAAAATAACAGGAGGAATAATCATGACAATTATTAAATGGAACAGGCGACCGATGTTGTCTGATATGCTGGACGAAATGTTTGAGAAGAATTTTTCTACAGGCTTTGAAAGAAAATGCGGTTGTGTGCCGGCTACCAACATCATTGAAGACAATGATACGTTTGTTATTGAGCTGGCGGCGCCCGGAATGAAAAAAGAAGATTTCAGGCTGGAAATGGAGAACAATGTGCTTTCCATTGTTTTTGAGAAGAAAGAGGAAGAAAAAACAGAGGGAGAATACTTACAGAGGGAGTTTCATATGGACGAGTTTACCCGCTCGTTTACCATGCCGAAGATTGCGGATGTTGAAAACATCAAAGCACGCTATGACAATGGGATTCTGTATGTAAGCATTCCCAAAATTGAAAAGGCGAAACTTAGCAAGCAGATCAAAGTTTCGTAAGGAACCGGAAACAGTTCGGATAACTGAAAAACGGGATGGCGGCCACGGCTGCCATCCCGTTTTTGTTGAGTTTGCATACAGCGGATCAGGGACGGCCGCCACGCACAAACCTTCTTGCATAATAACGTTCGTCAAGCCGGTTGACCATAACCCCGCCGTTGGTGCTGGCGTGCACAAAATAACCATTACCGAGGTAGATGCCCACGTGTGAAATGGAACGCCTTTGGGTGCGAAAGAAAACCAGGTCGCCTTCCCGGAGGCGGTTTTTTCTGACGCGCCTGGTTTGTTTCGCCATTTCTTCAGTTGTTCGCGGCAAAGACGTGCCATAAACGTTACGGTGCACGGCCCAAACAAATCCGGAACAATCAACACCCGCCCGGGTGTTGCCTCCAATGCGGTAGGGTGTGCCGATCCAGGAGGCTGACTCCCTGATCAGCGCAGGGTTTTCTCTGCCGGTGAGCGGCATATTCAGCCGGCGCGACAACTGATCACGCTCAGCAGAACGTATGCGCCGTGAAGAAACAGTTTCGCGCGAAGTGCTGCATGAGGAAACCAAAAGCGCAAAGAAGACACAGCAAATAAAAGCTAAACTGTTTGGTTTTAATACATTCATGGTCTTGTGTCGATCAGGATAAAAACAGGTTAACATTTTTGACTGCAAGGGCAACAAACCGGTCACAGGAACAAAAAGGCCGTCCTCCTGCAAAAATAAGGCAAATCTGTATTTCCATTCGTTTTTACCATAAAATTTGTGCATTCGTCGGTGTGAAATTTCTAATGAACAAAATTTCATGTACATTTCTCCTGTAAAAAAGCATCTTCATTTTGTTCAAACAATATACAAAATGAAGATGTACAGGAG
>JAVIYP010000046.1:0-20914 GCA_031323845.1 Bacteroidales bacterium
AATCAGACTTATATCAATATGGAAAGTACATGGCCAAGCTGCCGTTGCGTTTGATTGACGACAAGGTCATAAGAAAGAAGAAACTGGTGCTGGTAACGGCTATTACGCCTACGCCTGCCGGTGAAGGAAAAACCACAACCTCCATAGGTCTTGCCGAGGGTCTGAACCGGCTGGGTATTAAAACAAGCGTGGTGATCAGAGAGCCCTCCCTGGGTCCGGTGTTTGGCATTAAAGGGGGTGCTGCGGGTGGCGGATATGCCCAGGTGTTGCCGATGGAAGACATCAACCTGCACTTTACCGGCGATCTTGCTGCGGTAGAGAAGGCCCACAACCTTCTTGCAGCGCTGGTCGACAATCACCTGCAGAGCAAAAACAACAGCCTCAGGCTTGATCCGCGAAAGATCGTCTGGAAGCGGGTTATCGACATGAACGAACGTGCCCTGCGCGACATCATCATCGGGCTGGGAGGCCCGAAACAGGGTGTTCCCCGGGAGACCGGATTTGACATTACGGCAGCCTCCGAAATCATGGCGGCACTGTGCCTGGCTAAAGACATTGAAGATCTGAAAGAAAAATTCGGCAACATCCTGGTCGGTTTCACCTATGACGATGAGCCCGTTTATGCGAAAGACTTCAATGCACAGGGAGCCATGGCCGCCCTCATGAAGTATGCCATCATGCCCAACCTGGTGCAAACCATTGAAGGGAACCCTGCCATTGTTCACGGCGGACCTTTTGCTAACATTGCCCAGGGCACCAATACGCTGATCGCCACAAAAATGGGACTGTCGCTGTCTGATTACGTTGTTACCGAAGCCGGTTTCGCCTCGGAACTGGGAGCGGAAAAGTTCCTGAACATCAAATGCCAGTATGGTGGATTGTCGCCCAATGCCTCGGTGGTTGTTGCAACCATAAGGGCTCTCAAATATCACGGTGGCGCTAAGCTGGCCACACTGAAGGAGCCAAACCCGGAGGCGGTGGCCAAAGGACTTGAGAACCTGGAAAAACACATCGAAAACATTAAGAATTTCAACCTCAGCCCGGTAGTAGCCATCAACAAGTTCTACACAGATACCGATGAAGAAATTGCCATTGTGCAAAAGCGTTGTGAGGAGCTGGGTGTAAAAACTGCTGTTTACGAAGGCTGGGAAAAAGGGGGCGAAGGCGCTATCGACCTGGCCAGGCTGGTACAGGAAGCTGCCGAAGCATGCACCACTTGTTTTCAGCCTCTTTATGATTTTAGCTGGGATATTGAAAAGAAACTCCACACCATCGCCACTAAAATGTATGGCGCCGACCATGTGGAATACACCGTGAAAGCAAAGTCTCAGATGGCCCAGTTTGAGAAAATTGGCTTAAGCAAACTGCCCGTGTGTGTGGCAAAGACCCAGAAGTCACTGTCAGACGACCAGTATAAACTTGGACGCCCCAAAGATTTTACCGTTAAGATCAGGGAGTTTGAGGTTGCTGCCGGTGCCGGTTTCCTTATTCCCATTGCCGGTACGATCATGCGTATGCCCGGACTGCCGTCAATGCCTTCGGCGGAAAATATCGACATCGACAACGAGGGCAACATCAGCGGATTGTTCTAAACAGTGAAAAACGAAAGCACTGGCTTACCCGGAGCGAGGGCAGCTGAGTGAACGTAACAACTGCTTTAATGAAGATCCAGCCCCTGGCGCATGTAGATCAGGTGCTCCAGGCTTTTTAAAATCTCATGCATATACTCGTTAACGGCTTTAACGCTGCCAGGAAGGGTGTAAATGAGCGTGTCACCGATCAGTCCGGCAACACCACGGCTTAACAAAGCGTTGGGCTTTTCACTGCCGTATTTTACCCGTATCATCTCCATGATGCCCGGAATTTCCTTGTCAAGCATAGGCTTTACGGTTTCTATGGTGATGTCGCGCGGTCCGATGCCGGTACCCCCGGTGGTAATGATCACATCATGCTCCTCATACGTGCTTTTTTCCAAAAGAACGCTTAAACTGGAAGCATCATCCGGAATGATGGAATGCTGTACTTCAATGTTCCGGGGGAGCGGAGTGAAATGTTCCTCAAGAAGCTGAACAATGCGCGGTCCGCTTCGATCTTCGTAATGCCCCTTGCTGGCCCTGTCGCTTAACGTCACCACATGAAAACGCAACACCCGGGGCTTATACGTAAGCACATCACCCGGCTTCAGCGACCCCTGCCTGATAACACGGGCAAATATGCCCTCTTTGGGCATAACACAATTCCCAACCTCCCGGAATATGGCACAGCTGGTGCCGTGACACTTTTTCCCGATTTGGGTCACCTCCAGCTCAACGTGCTCACCGGCAAATCGATCCATGGGCGATGTTTTTACCAGTTCCATCCCTTCCGTGGTCAGGTTTTCTGCAAACTCGCCAAATGAAATGTGACGCCCGGCCAGCGCAGAAAACCGGTCAATGCTCTCCTTCCCAAGAAGACTGACCTGGCGGTGCCAGTGCCCTGCATGCGCATCCTCCATAACGCCCAGATGATTCAGCGTTATCTCTTCCACAGGCTTTTTAACGGTGCCTTTCTTTTCAGAAATGTTAACCGATAGAATGGTGATGTTCATATGTTTATATTTGCGTATGTGGTTGGTTGTCTGTGTTTTGTGTTTATGTTTAAGATGCTGAACAGATGTGCAAATGTGCAGAGGTGCAAATGTGCAGATGTGCAAATGTGCAAATGTGCAGATGTAAGGCTATTGTTTAATCGTTTAATCGTTGATTTTTCGTTTAATCTGCTTTTGGCCTTTGGCTTTTAGAAAGAATATTCAGATGTCGGATGTCAGATTTCCGACTTCTGACTTCCGACTTCCTTACAGGTTTCTCACTGCGTTCAAAACAAGCTTCCGACCTCTCTTTCTTCCTTCATATGTTTATTTTTCTTGTTAGATCCTTGCTGTAACGCTATTGTTTTATCTTTTCTGTAAGATGCACTGCCTCTATGCACATTTCCTTGTCAACAGCCTTGCACATGTCGTAAATGGTAAGCAAGGCAACGGAAACGGCAGTAAGCGCCTCCATCTCCACACCTGTCTGTCCCTGGCATGTAACGGTTGCCGTTACCTGTACTCCCTTTTTCTCCGGTTCATTGCTGAGCCTGGTCTTTACCATCACGCTGCTGATCAGCAAGGGATGGCACAGGGGGATCAGGTCGGAGGTCTTTTTGGCAGCCTGCACCCCGGCAATTTCAGCAATGCTTAACACATCGCCTTTTTTTATTTCATTTTCAGAAATCAGCTTAAGCGTTTCCGGCTGAAGCCTGACAAAGCCTGACGCCGATGCAGTGCGTTGCTGTAACGGCTTGCCGCCGACATCAACCATCCTTGCCTTGCCTTCTTTATCTGTATGCGAAAATTTCATCCTGGTGTTTTTTTGTTATTCCGAACAATTGCCTGGAATGACATGCATTTTTCTTCCGGCTTCTGACAGGTCTCTCCCTTCGGTCGAAATAAACTGCCGGCTTACATGCTCATCCTCCAATATTATGAAAGGCATTCATTTTGTTTACCGTGCCTTTAACCGGTTTGTTCTGCAAGGCCATTTCAATAGCCCGTTGAATGCCCAGCTCCCTGATGTCGTATTCGAGTTCGCTGAACAGGCACGGTTTTACTTTACCGTTACTGGTCAGCCGCAGGCGGTTGCATTGCCTGCAATCGCCGCCGGTGCCTCCTTCCACAACACCGAAATGCCCGTTTTCAAGGTCCATCTGTTGAATGAACCGGACTTCAATGTTTTCGCGAAGGCCATACAGCCTGACCTGCTCTGCATCATGGTTGTCTTCACCGGCTTTTACCACGCAGTTGATTTTAATGGGATGCAGACCTGCTTCCCTGGCAGCATGTATCCCCTGCAGCACCCTGTCAAGGTCGCCTCCCCGGGTGATCTTGCTGAACTTCCCGGCATCCATGGTGTCAAGACTGACGTTGATCCGTTTCAGTCCGGCATTGGCAAGGTCACGGGCGAAACGTGTCAGCAGTACGGCATTGGTGGTCATGGCCAGGTCTTCAACTCCCGGTACAGCAGCGATCATCGAAACCAGCGCCACAATGTCCTTACGTACCAGGGGTTCACCGCCTGTAAGCCTGATTTTGTTGATTCCAAGCGGTACGGCTACAGCAACTACCTGTTGTATTTCTTCAAAACGCAGGATGTCTTCGTGCCTGAGCATGCAGGGGTCTTTCTCCGGCATACAATAGTGGCACCGAAGATTGCAGCGGTCCGTAACGGAGATGCGCAGATAATTGATGTGTCGGTTAAAACGGTCTAACATGTACCAGCGTTCCTTTTTTCAGTTCAAAAACACCCTTCGGTATGTTCATCAAACCCTGTGCCATCACAACAGCATGAATATGTGCTGAACCGTGGTATTGCACCGGGGTAACACCGCCTTTCTTATCAACGGCTACCGGTAAAAACTCCCTTCTGTCGGCCTTTTTGCGTTTGAAATCAACGGCAAGCGGCATCAGCAATTCCCTGGCCTGGTAACTGTGCCCCATCATCTCATAAAGAAGAGGCCTGACAAAGGTCTCAAAATTGATGAATGAGGATACCGGGTTGCCTGGCAGTCCGAAAATATAAGCCTTTCCGGTCCGGCCAAAAACCGTTGGCCTTCCGGGTTTAACAGCGACCTTCTGAAACCTGATGTCCACATGGTTCTTCCTCATGATCTTTGGCACGAAGTCAAAATCACCCATCGACACGCCACCGCTGAGCAGCACTACGTCATTTTCCGCCAGGGCTTTTGCAATTGCCTGATCAGTAGCCTCCTCATCATCCGGCACGATGCCCGTGTAGTTGGGTATGCAGTGAGCTGCCTTAACCTGGGCGGCAAGCTGAAAACCGTTGCTGTTGCGGATCTTTCCTTCGTCCGGATACAGATGCGGTTCAACGAGCTCATCACCGGTTGACAATATCCCTACACGGGGGCGCTTCGACACAAGTGGCTTCGTATAACCAACCGCTGCAAACATTGCTATATGTTGCGGCAATATGGGCATCCCCTTGCACCAGACCAGGTCGCCTTGCTTAACATCCTCCGCCTTTTTGGCAATGTTCGCCCTGGTGTTCTCAGCGGTGAAACGGATACGGCTACCGGTGAGTTCTTCGGTGTGTTCAACCATGATCACGGTATCCGCTCCACGGGGAATCTTTGCCCCCGTCATGATTTTTATGCATTGGCGCGGTCCGACACTTTGTGTGGCAAGCTCACCCGCTGCGATGGTTTCCAGCACTTCAAGCTCATGCTCCAGGTCCTCCCGCCTGCAGGCAAAACCATCCATAGCCGCTTTGTCAAACGGAGGCATGTCCACATCAGAATAAACATCCTCTGCCAGCACCCGATGCAGCGACTCCTGGAAATCGACACGTTCGGTGTCCATCAGCCGTACATCCGTCAGGATCAGTTCCAGAGCCTTTTCAAAACTTACCATAGGTGCATATTTCGTTACACAGGTCAAGTCCTGTGTCGGTCATTGGATTGCTATGATTATCTTCGGAAGAATCTAACATCTCAACGTTCTTCATTAAAATCAATAACCTCATAACGATGCTTCAGCGTGTCGACCATGAGTAACTTGTTTCTGAGCACACCCTCCTTGTTCAGCAAAACCTTGATGGCCTCTGCCACCTGCAGCGAAGCGGCCAGTGCCGGCGTAAAAGAGGGGTTGCCAAGCTGTGTTTCCGCTCCTTTGTTGATATCTTCCGGGTATATGTTATCCAGCAGGGTGTCTCCCGGCATGATGGTGCCAATGTGTGCATACCAGCCGGCAATGGCGCCAAAAACCATAGGAATGCTGAGCTTCGCAGCGGTTTGTGCAACAAGCTTGCGGGTGTTCACATTGTCAAGCGCATCACAAACCAGGTCGTGCCCTGCCAGCAGCTCTTCGGCGTTGTCCGGATCCAGCATTACCTGTTTGGCAGTAACGGTGACATCCAGGTTGACGGATTCAATCCTCTTTTTTGCTTCAGGCGCCTTGGGCCTGCCCAGGTTGGAAGGCAGGGAAAAAAGCTGCCGGTTCAGGTTGTGCGGTTCAAAGACGTCGCCGTCAATGGCGGTAATCTGACCGATACCCATTCGCGCCAGCATTTCAATGATGTGTCCGCCCAGTCCGCCGCAGCCAACTACGGCAACCCTGAAGTTGCGCAGACTGAGATTCTCCTCCGGACTCAACATGTTTTCGTTGCGAATGTAACGGCCGGGAATACTCATGTGTTGTGCCTCCATTTTTTATGATACTTCAACAGATTCGCTTGTTGTGTCAACCCCCAAGCAGCCAGTTGTTTGAAGCATTAAACACTGCTGTCCAATAATTTAATAATTCCTCATCACAAAAAACTACACAAGTAAACGCAAAACGTGCTGAGCCATCCTTATTGAACAGACCCACAAAGGTAAGAAATTCCACGGTTGAAACAGGGCCGCCAGGGCTGAAGAAATGTTGAGTATTGCCTGTGATCGCAAAACATGCTTATTTTTGTGCTTTGGTTGATCGCTTAAGCGATGGATGGAACACAGATACTACATCAATGTGAACCCTCCGGGTGACTAAACGCCTGTATGTGGGCTTATTGATTTAAGAGTACGGTAGTTTTTATAGTTTAAACGTTGCTGAGATGTTAAATAGCTGGAAAAGCCGTCTGGTGGTACTTGCTTTCAGCGGGCTGGTATTGTTGTTTATTGTTGCGCCCCTTGCGGGGATGTTGCTGCAAACGTCAGGCGCGCAATATGTTGACACGCTGGCTGATGAAACAGTCCGGCGCAGCATCAGGCTTACCTTGCTGAGTTCGCTCGCCGGCGTCATGATCTTCGGGATTGCCGCCATACCCCTGGCGTATCTTCTTGCCCGGAAGGATTTTTTCGGGAAAGGCATCGTAAATGGTTTGGTGGATTTGCCGGTGGTGATACCTCATTCCGCGGCGGGGATCGCCCTTTTGGGGATTATCAGCCGGAACACCTTCGTCGGGCAGGCCGGCGAATCGCTTGGCATCCAGTTCGTCGGAGGTGTTGCAGGTATCGTTGTTGCCATGGCTTTTGTAAGCATCCCTTTTTTAATCAATGCTGCACGCGATGGCTTTGCCGCTGTCCCCGAAAAGCTCGAAAAAGCGGCACTGAACCTGGGTGCTTCACCGTGGAGGGTGTTTTTCACGATCTCCCTCCCCCTGGCAAAGCGGCATGTGCTGACAGGCCTGACCATGATGTGGGCGCGCGGACTCAGTGAGTTTGGCGCCGTGGTGATCATAGCTTACCATCCAATGGTTACACCAATACTAATCTGGGAACGATTCACTTCATTTGGACTTTCCCATGCCAGACCTGTCGCAGCCGTGTTCATGATCGTTTGCCTGGCCGTTTTCGTGGTCATGCGGCTGCTTTCAGGAAAAAAACTACAAACCAGGCACAATGGTTAAACCGGATGAAAAAGATGCTCAACATTGAAAACATTTCCGTTCGCTTTCCTTCCTTCTCCCTGGAAAACGTTTCCCTGGTGGTGGAAAAGCACGACTATCTTGCCCTGCTGGGTGTTTCCGGGGCCGGAAAGACAGTGCTCCTGGAAGTGCTTGCCGGTATGGT
This sequence comes from Bacteroidales bacterium, assembly GCA_031323845.1. GTDB lineage: Bacteria > Bacteroidota > Bacteroidia > Bacteroidales > UBA7960 > PUPG01. Next base: position 7,591 of record JAVIYP010000046.1, read on the forward strand.
AAAACCTGCTGAAGGAAGAATTTTGCTCAATGGGAACGACATCACCCATCACAGGATACAGAAACGAAAGATCGGACTGGTGTACCAGGACCTTTCGCTCTTCCCTCATATGACTGTGGCCGGGAACATTGCCTATCCGCTGCGCAACCACTCTATGTCTGCTGCGGCTGTTAAGGAAAAAGTGATGGATATGGCACATCAGACCGGTGTAAGCCACTTGCTTGGCCGGTACCCCGAAACCTTGTCGGGAGGCGAAGCCCAGCGTGTTGCGCTTGCAAGAACGCTTGCCGCCGACCCTGATATCCTGCTGCTTGATGAACCCCTGTCAAACCTTGATGTAAAATTAAAAACCGATCTCAGAAAATTGCTTCGCAAGATCTATAAAAGCGGGAAAACCATGATTCATGTGACCCACGATTTTATGGAAGCTGCCACACTCGCGAATAAGGTTGCCGTTATACAAGACGGCAAGCTCGTACAACATGGCTCACCGGAAGAAGTGTTCAGAAATCCGCGCACAGAATTTGTCGCCAGGTTCAGCGGCGTTAAAAATCTCTATCGCTGCGAAGGTTGCGTTTCAGACACGGCTGACGGGCTGCAGACCGCCATGATTGGAAACGGTGTGCAGGTGAAGTTCCTGGCACAGGAAGCCCCTGAAAACGGATATGTGATGATCCCCCAGGAAGACATCATTATTTCCGAAGACCGCGTGGTGTCTTCAGCGGTGAATAACCTGGAAGGAACGATAAGCGAAATGATCCTTGCCGGAATTGGTGTTGAGTTGGTTGTGGATGCGGGTGTTGAGTTTATCGTGACCGTTAGCAGAAAATCGCAGGAAGCCATGCACCTGGAGCCCGGCAAGAAAGTCTGGTTAAGCTTCAAAGCCTCATCGGTAAGATATGTGGAGGGCTGACAAGCCGGAGACCACCGCGTTTTAATGATTTCTTAATTATAAGATAACTGCCGCTTAAGATTCAGTGTGTATTTTTGACTCCATTCAAAACCGGTCAGCAATGAAAAAACACCTGAACATCCTCAAAATAAAACTTGTTAATGGTTTTAGACGCCTGGCACGAAAACCTTTCAAAAAACCAAAAAACAATACTGCGCTGTATAAATATGACAAGGCATTGGTTTTCAGCTTTTTTGATTTTCAACTTTTTACCGGGGCAGATTATTAAATGCCCTGTTGCCATATTCCGGCTCATACGATCCGGGATAATTGGTTATTTTTGCACATTCAAACCGGTTTGTTATGTTAAACATGGGGCTTTGTGCGGCTTTTGATAACAGAACCGCACTATGCCGCAATAAATCGTAACTATAAACAGTAAATAAGTTAACTATAAGAATAGAATAATATGATGGAAATGAAGCGAACATTTATATGGCTCTTTACCCTGGTGATGATGCTGACTTTGACGTCGTGCCACACGGATAAGGGTACGGTGGAGGAGACCCTGCCCAATCCGAAAAACATCATTTACTTTGTCAGCGACGGCATGGGTTACAATCACTTGCTTGCCACCAATTATTTTATGCACGGTGTGGCCGGCGCACAGGTTTTCGAGCAGGACGACTGGTTACATCTGGCACAGGCCACCTATAGTGTTGGCAGGATTTATCGTGGTGACACCATTTTTCATAACGGATATGCTCCGCGCACGGCATGGGAAGAGGCCGGTTATCTTTCCAGTGACTATACCGACAGTGCCGGTGCTGCAACGGCGCTTTCCACGGGCGTTAAAACCCTGGGCGGCCATCTGGGTATAGACGTTCGCGGAGACACGCTGATACATATAAGCCAGGCTGCCAAGGCCCTGGGTAAGTCCATTGGCGTGGTAAGCAGTGTACCTCTGAGCCATGCCACTCCAGCCGGCTTTGTGGTTCACAACAGGAGCAGGCATAATTACCAGGAAATTGCCGAATATCTCCTGTTTCATACCAGGGCAGATGTTGTCATGGCTCCCGGCCATCCCTATTTTAACAACGACGGACAGGCTGTTGAGAAAGGCAGTTACCGGTACATTGGCGGGTCTGAGTTGTTTGGCCAGCTGGCAGCCAGTGATGGCCGTATTGAGTTTTCTTTTGATGACAGGGTCTTGCGTGTGCAGGATGCCACCGGCGACGGCATACCCGACCCCTGGGTATATGTTGAAGAGCGGGAGGCTTTTCTTGCCCTGGCAGAAGGGCCTGCACCCAGGCGTGTGCTGGGTATTCCCCAGGTGTACTCATCCCTGAACCAGGGCCGGAAGCGCAGCTCAGAAGCCACTACGCCTTTTGAACAGCCCTTCAATGAAAATGTCCCTACGCTCGAAGAGCTCACCAGGGCATCATTGAACGTACTCAGCCAGAACGACCAGGGCTTTTTTGTCATGATTGAAGGGGGTGCGGTTGACTGGGCCAGCCACGACAACCACCTCGGACGCACCATTGAGGAGCAGCACGACTTTAACAGGGCTGTACTGGCAGCGGTAGCATGGGTTGAAACGCACAGCAGCTGGGAGGAAACACTGATCATTGTTACCAGCGATCATGAATGCGGGTACCTGACAGGACCAAACCACCCCAATCCCGTTAATGACGCTGTGGTGAACCGGGGTAAGGGTCAGTTGCCCGAACACCAGTGGAATTTCAGCACCCACACCAACATGCTGGTGCCGTTTTTTGCCAAAGGGCCCGGCACTGAGTTGTTCCGTTTCTTTGCCGATGAGTATGATCCCGTCCGCGGTTATTTCCTTCAGAACACTGAAATTGCCCAGGCGATATTTCTTATGTGGGGCAAACCGGAAATAGAAGTACACCGCTTGACCGAGTAAAGCCAAAAAAAAGAGACAACACAAGCGGCATGTCTCTTTTTTTTAATGGGGTGGTGCAACTCCTATTCAATGATGATGTCGTAGGGGAGTCGCATCAGTATGCCCTGCATTTCCTGAACCTCCTGCATTTGCCTGTAATACTTGTAGGCATCGCCAAGTTCTTTTTGAATGACCCTTTCCCTGATGCCTCCGAATCCTTCCAGAAATTGCGTCAGAAAGTCTTTTCTGATGGGGTATTCGGTAATGCGGTATTCTTCAATATCGGCCAGCTCTGAGGCTTTGGCGATGGCTTCCCTGAGTCCGCCGAAATCATCAACCAGACCGTTTTGCCTGGCTTCCGCTCCTGTCCAGACCCTGCCTCTGCCCAGTTCGTCAACAACGGAAACAGGAAGGTTTCGGCCTTCGGCCACGTGTTCGGTAAACGTATCATAAATCTGTCCAATACTCTCCTGGATAATTTGCCTTTCAGCCCTGGTCAGGGGCCGGGACACCGAGCCGATATCGGCAAAGCGGTTGGTCTTTACATTGTCAAAGGTGACGCCCAGCTTGTCGTTGAAGAAGGCTTTCATGTTGGGAACCATTCCGAAAACACCGATAGATCCGGTGATGGTATTGGGGCTGGCATAGATATAATCGGCAGCACAGGCGATATAGTATCCGCCGGATGCGGCAACGTCTCCCATAGTGACCACAAAGGGCTTTTCCTCCCTGGCAAGTTTTACTTCCCGTAGGATGACATCAGATGCCAGTGCGCTGCCACCCGGAGAGTTAATTCTGAAGACAATGGCTTTTACGTGCTCATCCTCTCTGGCCTGACGTATGGCTTTGGCGATGCGGTCTGAACCAATAACCCTGTCACTGCCTTCTCCGGAAATAATGTTACCGGTGGCATACACCACAGCAATGCGATCCCTGCTGCGAACTACCGGCATGCCTTTCGGCCTGGGTGCCTTGAGGTATTTGCCATGGCCGACAAAGCTTATCTTGTCGTCTTCATCAAGACCGATCCGTTCCCGCAGCAGATCCATCATCTCATCATGATAAACATACCCGTCAATCATGTCCCACTCCAGGGCTAAAGCGGCATTTCTGGTTTGCAGACCATTTGCCACCTCGTTGATGTGGTTCAGGGTTAGTCCGCGCGATTCCGCAACATCAGAAGCTACATTGTTCCAGATCGAACTGATGTAAGAAAGGATCTGTTCCCTGTTTTCGGGGCTCATGTTTGTCCGGAATAACGGCTCACCGGCGCTTTTGTATTCACCGTGGCGGATAACCTGGGGGTCAATGCCCAGCCGGTCAAGCATGTTTTTAAGGAAAACAAGCTCCGCATTGATACCCCTGAAGTCAATCAGTCCTTCAGGATGCAGGTACACCTCATCGGCTACAGAGGCCAGGTAATAAGCATTCTGTGTGTACGATTCTCCGTAGCTGATCACAAACTTTCCGGACTCCCTGAAGTCCTCAAGGGCAAGCCGGATTTCCTGAATGGTGCTCCATCCGGCAGTTATCATGGATAAATCCAGGAAGATGCCTTCAATCTTATCGTCGGCTTTGGCTTTTTTAATGTTGTTCAGCAAGTCATTCAATCCCACGCCTCTGCCCGGCGAAAACGACATAAAGTCAAAGGACTCAAAAGGATTCTGGCTGCTGCGGTCAACAATCTGTGTGTTTAGTTTAAGGTGCAGCACCGATTGTTTGTCTATGTCAACGGTGTCTTTGCTGGCCATGCTGGCAAAACCCGCAATCATGGCGATCATCAGAAAAAAAACAAGCACCATGACGAGAAAAAATCCCAGCATGGATGCAAACATAAATTTAAAAAACTGTTTCATGGTTCATTTTGTTGGTTATCACTAAAAAATTTAGCCGATCGTGCAGCTAAAAACGACAAGATAAAAGTAGTATTATTTTTTGTTTTGATGCAGCGGAAAACAAATTTTGCCATAACGTTTTTTTTGCACAATTTTGCTTCGGTTTTCATAAGTCTTTCACATGCATACAGCATATCTTCTCCTCGGTGGTAATATGGGCAACGTTCCTGCCTCCTTCGAAAAAGCCTTGGTTTTGATGAAGGAAGCAGGCATCCGGACAGATGCTCTGGGTAGCCTGTATATGAGTGAACCCTGGGGAGAAGGGGTCGACGGCATGTTTTACAATCAGGCGGTTCAGGTATCGACAGGGCTGGACATTTCGCAATTGTTAACCACATTGAAAACGATAGAGTCGGGGCTTGGAAGAAAGCACCGGCCCGGGGTTGTTGAATCCAGGCCTTTGGATATAGACATTTTATTTTATGACGACAGCATCGTCAGCGAACCAGGCCTTCAGGTACCCCATCCGCGCCTTCATTTGCGTAACTTTGCGCTTGCAGCCCTGATGGACATCGCCCCTGATCATATTCATCCCGTATTTGGCAAAACCGTTCGCCAGCTGCTGCTTGAGTCGGCCGATACGCTTTCCGTTAAGCGGCTCGATGCACCGGTTTCGCACGAGAATAGTGCTATTTGAATAAGAACACTTATGAGATATAACTACATAGCTGTTGAGGGCAATATCGGTGCCGGAAAAACATCTCTGGCCACCCGGATTGCCGGGCAGTTTAACGGAAAGCTGATCCTTGAGCAATTCGAGGAGAATCCTTTCCTGGCTAAGTTTTATGAGGATCAGGACAAATATGCGTTTCCCCTTGAACTTTCTTTTCTTGCCGACAGGTATCAGCAGTTAAAGCGGGAACTGGCGCATCAGGATTTGTTTTCCGACTTCACCATTTCAGATTATTTCCTGAACAAATCGCTCATTTTTGCCCGCAAGACGCTGAAAGACGATGAATATCATTTGTTCAGAACGCTGTTTGACATAATGAACGCCAATCTTCCCAGGCCTGATTTGCTGATCCATTTATATGTGAACACCCGGAGGTTGCAGCAAAACATCAAACACAGGGGGCGCGACTATGAGCAGCGCATACCCGATGAATACCTGGAAGGCATCCAGGACAGCTATTTCAACTATCTGAAGCAGCAGCCCAATCTGCGCATTTTGTTACTCGACATGAATTCGATTGACTTTGTAGCCTACAACGCACATTTTGAGGCAGTGCTTTCCGCAATTGACAAGGATTATCCAAAAGGCCTGACGAGCGTGAAGCTAACCCCGCCCTGATTTTAAGGCACAAAAAAAGCCGCCCGGAGGCGGCTTTTTTTGTGATCTTCTGTAAACTATCTTACAATATCCTGGAATTCACTTTGTCCGAAGAACTGGATGAACTCCCTGTCCTGAGCCGCCTGGGTTTTGAACTTGTCATTCATGCCGATGGCAGTCCGCAGGTTGTTGTACAATGCAGGCGCATCGTTGTTTCTGGCCGCGATCACTGCTTTCAGGTAGGCAACGTGTCCGCATTGATCTGCGCAGTTCAATGTGTTAATGGCTGCACTCTGGTTGCCTGTCATAAGCTGGGCAAGAGCAACATTGTAGAGGCAGGTTTTACCGCTGAACGATGACATGGCCGCACGGTAATCACCGTTGATGATCTGGATGGTGCCTATGTTGTAGTCGGCATCAATACCCTGGGCTTTTGCAGAACGGAACAGGTTCATGGCATTGTCATAGTCTTTCTGCCATGCGGCAGCAACGCCGAGGTTGTTTTGAACATGTCCGTTGCCCGGTGCCAGCTGATTGGCTCTCTCCAGGTATTGTGCAGCCTGGTCAACCTCTCCGAGGCTGAGCAACATTGCAGCAGCGTTGTTGAAGCCCTTGTAGCTGGTCGGGAAAAGTTCGGCAGCGCTGCGATAGATGGATAACTTAGTTTGCATGTTGTCTGTCAGTGTGGCAGCAAACAGGAGTTCTTTCTCTTCCAGCTCGGCGGGATTGTGCACCGCGAGTTCAGCGATCTCCTCATCGGTTTTCTTGGGCTCATAAGCATGAACGGTAATCTCGGCGCGGCGCAAAGGCTCGAGGATCTTTTCAATTTCAGCGTAAATGACTGTCATGTCTTTGATCCTGCGCTCCCTTTCGGCCGGAGCAAGCTGTGAATTAATCACATTGGCAATGGTCTGCTTGTCAGGAAGATCAGAGGCCATCAGCTTGGTCATAAAGCCATCAAAGTCTTCACCCTTGGCGCTTACCCTTAACTCGGGCAAATCCACTTTTTTCTGACGGAACAGGTTTTTAACGTAGCCTTCGCCGGTTGAAGCACGGTTTTCGGAAAGCTCCAGGTTGAAGGCAATTTCACCTTCAGGAGAAGCCCACGCATTTACGTCAACAGCTTTAAGCTCCCAGCCCCTTTCAATAAACTCGGTAAGCTTTTTAATGGCTTCCTGTGCTTCGGCCTGGCGGTTTAGCGCAAGACGCCAATTCAGATTGTGACGCATATAGGCAAAATAGATGTTCGCCGTTTTGCTGATAATCACCTCTTTTTCGTAACCGTGAGGAGCAAAGGAAACATCATGGTCATTCTTTATTCTCAGAGGGGTAATGATAACACCGTCGGCCACCTTTCTTTCTGGTAGCTCAGTGGCTCTGTCCTGTCTGCCCTCCTGGTAAAGGCTTGCCCTGATGTAAAGCTCGGATGCCAGCATGGCCGGCTCATAAGCAATCACATTGTTAAGGTTGAAGGTTGTCCGCTGATCGCGGTTCACCATTCTGCCCTGGGTCGTTGTGTTGCTGCCTCTCAGAATAACAGTCTCCAGCTCTTTCTCACCACCTTCAAATTTAAGAACAGGGGTGATTTCAACAATAGCGTTGCGATGAAAGTAGCCTTCGTTGACAACTCCCTCAACATTGGCCGCCACATTGCCGCCGTGATACTCCAAAGGATTGGTTTCCGGGGTGTAACGAATGCCGTCGTCGTAATTGTTTACCATTCTGTTCACCCCACAGCCGGTAAAGAATACTGCTGTTGTAAGCAGTACAGCAAATAGCTTAAATCTAACTTTTTTCATAGTCCACGTTTTGTATTGATTAATTCCTTTGTTAGTAAGTTTTGTGTTGACAAATTGCATTTAACGTACAAATATACACAAAAAGTAATTAAAAAGTACATATGCGTTAAATACTTTGATAATTCAACAAGGCATTAAGTGCCCAAATCGAAAAATCCGGTTGCGCGGATGCAGGTTTATTTCGAACATAGTGAGAAATCTGTGAGGAGGTCAGAGGTCGGAAGTCAGAAGTCAGAAGTCGGAAAAGTACTGTTTATTTGTTGAATCGTTGATTCGTTGAATCGTTTATTTGTTGGTGTTTTCTTTTTGAAGAATTAGGAGCTCGAAATTTTATTTCGAACGCAGTGAGAAACCTTTTAGGGGGTCGGAAATCTGACATCTGAATTCTTTAATCATCTTTGTATTTACTTTTGAGGACAGAATAGAAAAAAATGACACACTTAATTAAACACTCCCTAGAAAAAAATGACACACTTAATTAAACACTCCCAATCAGACAGCAGGGATAAGCATCAATTGAGTAAACGTCACATCTTCACATCTTCACATCTTCACATCTTCACATTTGCACATTTGCACATCTTCACATCTGCACATCTTCACATCTTCACATTGCTACCTCGTTCTTAATAATGAAAAAAAGACAAAGTGCTTTGCTATATTGTAAATTAGTTTTATTTTTGCACTCCTTTTGAAAAAAGCATCAGAAGGCCCTGGCCCGTTCGTCTAGTGGTTAGGACGTCAGGTTTTCATCCTGGTAACAGGGGTTCGATTCCCCTACGGGCTACTGCTTATTAAACGTAATTTTTTATTTTGGCTCATTATGGCTTATCACAAATCAGCAAAGAAACGCATCCGTGCAAACAACGCCAAAAGGCTCCGCAACAGGTATTATGCTAAAACCACCCGTACGGCGATCAAAAAGTTGAAGAATACGACCAGCAAGGAAGAAGCCACAGAAAACCTTCCCCGCGTAATCTCCCTTATTGACCGACTGGCTAAAAAATCGGTGATCCACAAGAACAAGGCTTCAAACCTGAAGTCCAAGTTGACTCGCTTTGTGAACGCGTTGCAATAGGTATTGTCGCTGCCCGGGCTTTCTTGGCTCGTTGCAAAAGAAAACATATCTTTGCACCCATTTTTGGCCCGTTCGTCTAGTGGTTAGGACGCCAGGTTTTCATCCTGGTAACAGGGGTTCGATTCCCCTACGGGCTACTAAAAAAGACCTTTCAGCCAGAAAGGTCTTTTTTTTGCCGGACTATTGCTTACCTTAGTGGCTCGCCAGTTTTGTCCGATGAAAACACAAGAAGTGCAAGCCTACCCCCGCCTGGGGGCCGGAGGGATCAAACAATGGGCTGTGGATGACAGGCCCAGGGAAAAAATGCGCCTGAAAAGCAGAAAAGCTTTGTCTGATGCCGAATTGCTGGCCATCATCATAGGATCCGGAAACAGCTCACAATCGGCCGTTGAACTGTCAAGAAACATACTTGGCAGTGTTTCCAACAATTTGGCGGAACTGGCCAGGCTGAGCATACCCGAACTGATGAAGTTCAAGGGTATAGGAGAGGCTAAGGCCAGCAATATTGCTGCCGTTATGGAGCTTGGACGCCGGCGCCGGCTGTCGGAAGGACTCCGGAAACAAAAAATTACGGGAAGCCATGACGCGTTTGAGATCATGCAGCCACTGATTGGTGAGCTTCCACACGAAGAGTTCTGGATAATAACCGTGTCCAGGGCAAACCTGATCCTCCGGACAATTTGCATCAGCGAAGGGAGTGTCTCGGGAACCGTTGCGGATCCCAAAAAAATATTTCGCCTTGCTCTCGAAAACAACGCCTCAGCCATCATCCTGTGCCATAACCACCCAAGCGGTCATGTAAACCCCAGCTCCAACGACCTGGCGATCACAAAAAAATGCTGCGATGCAGGAAAGTTCCTTGACCTCCCCGTACTCGATCATATCATCGTTTCCCACGATAAGTATTACAGCTTTAATGACAACGGCCTCCTGTAGCGCAGGATCAGAACAGACTCACAGTGTCCGGCAAAAAAACCAAATTATAACTTACCTTTACACTTTATTTCAGGAAGGTGCGTCATGATATATGTGTATTGTCCGAAAATTACAGCCCGGATCGAGTACGTAACGTCTCTTTTGTTTGGCAGCATTCTGGATACCGAGTGGAAGCTCACTGCCAATGAAACGGATTTTACCGCGTATACGGGTCCGAAAATTGTTTATGCTCCCAACAACAAGGATAAAACGGCCCTGCATATCCCCGCCAATGGCTTCCTGTCAGAACGGGGCGTGCATTACTTCCTGCCCGAAATACAGTGGAAAAACAAGCTGCCCTTGCTTTTTCCCGTATCTGAAAACAAGGATACGGGCTTTGATGCCTTCTCAGCCGCTTTTTACCTGGTAAGCCGCTACGAAGAATACCTTCCCCACAAAAAAGACAAGTACGGGCGCTTCGAAGCAAAGGAATCCTTTGCCTTTAAAAACAACTTCCTGCAGATACCGGTGGTCAATCATTATGCCATGTTGATCAGGCAGGGCCTTGAAAAAAAATTCCGGAACTTCCGGATTGCACCGACAGCTTTTACCTTTATCCCCACTTATGATATTGATGTCGCCTATGCTTTCCGTGGGCGAGGTTTCCTGCGCCATCTGCTGGGAGCGGCAAGGTCGCTGTGGAAGCTCGATCTGGAAGAGTTTGCCGGCAGGTTCAAGGTGCTGACAGGAAACATGCAGGATCCTTTTGACAGCTACGACTACCAGCTGAGGCTGTACAAGGAGAGCGGCATTAAGGCCTGTTATTTCTTCCTTTGCGGCAATTACGGGCACTACGACAAGAACATTCCCTTCTACTCAAAAGCCTTCTTCTTGCTCGTGAAAATGCTGGGCGATTACGCCTGTGTCGGTTTGCATCCCAGTTTTGCCTCAAATGATGATGAGAAGCTTTTGGCTGTTGAAAAAGAAAGGCTGGGAAAGATCCTCAACCGGGAGATCATGTTCAGCCGCCAGCATTACCTGAAGCTGAACCTCCCTAAAACCTATCATCAGCTGTTAAAAGAAAACATCCTGTACGACTTTAGTATGGGTTATGCAAGCCAGCCCGGATTCAGGGCCAGCATTTGCTCCCCGTTTCCGTTTTATGACCTGGAAGCTGAAACGGCCACCCCGCTGACTATCATTCCCCTGGCTGTAATGGACGGAACCTTCAAACACTATCTGAAACTTACGCCAAAAGAAGCGTTGAATATCATCACCGGCATTTGTGCCGAAGTGGAGCAGCTGGGAGGTACCTTTACCACCTTGTGGCATAATGACTCCCTTTGCGACTGTAATGAATGGAAAGGCTGGAGAGAGCTTTACGGGCAGGTCTATAGCATGGCGTCGGCCAAACACCAGAAAAAATATGATCCGCTATATACCACATAGTGAAATTGACTTTGAGCGCTGGGATCAGTGTATTGACAAGGCTGTCAATGGGATATTCTATGCCTGGTCATGGTACCTCGACATGTGCACGGAGTCGTGGGATGCTCTGGTGGAGGATGATTATCGGGCGGTGATGCCGCTTCCGGTAAGAAAAAAAATGGGCATCAGATACATTTACCAGCCGTTTTTCATTCAGCAGCTGGGGGTTTTCAGCACTTACAGCTTGTCAGAAAACGTAACGGAGCGATTTCTTGCAGCCATACCGCATGAATTTCGCTATGCCGACTTCAACATGAACACCTATAACCGTTTGCCTGAAGGCCATCCTGCCATTTCCGGTCAAGGCATCACACACGAACTTGACCTGATAGCTTCCTATGAGGAGCTGAAGAAAAAATACAGAGAAAATACCAGGAGAAACATCAGGAAAGCACATAAAAACAAGGTGTTTGTTACCTCCCATGCAAGGCCCGAAGATATCATTGACGCTTTTCGGAACAACAGCAAGAAGTTTAACATCCCTTTCGGGGAAAAGGATTATGTAGTGTTGAAGCACCTAATTTATGCGGGTATGCATAAGGGAATGGTCAGTCTTAAGGCCGCATATTCTGAAAACAATAATTTTTGTGCAGGCATTGTTTTTTTTCACAGTCACGGGAAGTATGTCTGGTTGTTTTCAGGAGCCACTGAGGAAGCCAGGAAGAATGGTGCCATGAGCCTGCTGGTGGATGCTTTTCTTCAGGAACAGGCCGGCCGCGAGGCTGTTCTGGACTTTGAAGGAAGCACGAATCCGGACCTGGCACGTTTTTATCGGGGCTTTGGTTCAGAAGAATGTGTATTTTTACAGATCAAATTTAATAGGATGCCTGCCGTGATCAGGCCATTTATTAACCTGGGTTTGAGCTTAAAAGCCTTTCTTTTAAACAGACAGAAAAGATGATTCGACTGCTGGGCAAAACATCTTCATTAGTAAATCAGTACATTGCTGAACTTCGTGATCAGGAAATTCAGCAAGACAGCATGCGTTTCCGCAGGAACATGGAGCGGGTAGGGGAGATTTTTGCATATGAAATTAGCAAGACGTTAAGCTGGGAAAAAAAGGAAGTGGTGACCAGTCTTGGTGTGGCTTCCTGTGAAGTGCTCCAAACTCAACCGGTTATCGCTACCATTCTGAGGGCCGGACTACCCCTGCACCAGGGGCTGCTGAATGCTTATGACAAGGCCGAGAACGCATTTATCTCTGCCTTTCGCAAGCCTCGCAAGGATGGACGTTTCGACATTAAGGTGGAGTATGTGTCGAGTCCGTCTCTCGAGGATAAGGTGTTGATCATCAGCGATCCGATGCTGGCTACGGGAGCTTCAATGGTGCTGAGTTACAAGGAGCTTACACGTAAAGGAAAGCCCTTGCATACACATATCGTTGCCATTCTGGCCAGCAATCAGGGGGTTGAATATATCAGAAAATACATGCCCGACGATAATTATACGATATGGTTAGGGGCTATTGACGATGAGCTCACGGCCCGGGCATACATTGTGCCGGGACTGGGTGATGCCGGTGATCTGGCTTTTGGCAGCAAATTATAATACTACACGTTATGCGGGTGATCATCGCCGTTTTATTTGAAAACCTAAAAATTGCACTGGAGTCTATCCGGAGCCATCTGCTGAGGGCATCCCTTACGGTGCTGATTATTGCCGTGGGGATCATGGCTCTGGTGGGCATACTTACGGCTATTGACTCCATAAAACTCTCCATCACCGAAAACTTCGCCCGCCTGGGGGCCAACAGCTTCTCGATCCGGAACCGTGAAATGGTCATTGGCGGTCCGGGAACGCAGGCGCAAGTATTCCGGCGTATCTCTTACGATGAAGCCGTTGCGTTTAAAAGGCAGTTTGACTTCCCTGCCTATGTGAGTTTGTCGGTATGGGGTACGGGAAATGCCACTGCCCGCTTTCGCAACAACGAGACCAATCCGAACATCAGGGTGATCGGAAGCGATGAACATTACCTGATGACTTCCGGTGCTGAGCTGGCTTCGGGCAGGAATTTCTCGTCCACCGAATTGCAATACGGTGCTAATGTGGTTCTTATGGGTCACGATGTGGCCAACACCCTG
>JAVIYP010000047.1:0-20462 GCA_031323845.1 Bacteroidales bacterium
TGGAGTTGCTACATTTGTCCGGACACTAAGTTAAGCCAAAATATTTAACTTAGTGATTATGAAAAAAAGAAGACAGTACGACAAAGAATTTAAAAAAATGGCCGTTGAGCTAAGTAAGAACCATGACAACTTCCAAGAGCTGGCCAAGGAGCTGGACATACGTCCGGAGCTGATATATCGCTGGCGTCGGGAGGCCGATAAACATCCGGACACTTGTTTCTCGGGACAGGGTAAAGTTGCCCAAACAGAACATGAAAAAGAGCTCGCCCGGTTAAAAAAGGAACTTCGTGATGCACAATTAGAGCGCGATATCTTAAAAAAGGCGGTCAGCATCTTCTCCAAGAGCGATGGAAAGCATACTGGTTTATAAACCGGTACAGCTCCGAGTTTCCCATTGGGAAGATGTGCCAGGTACTTGGCATCTCCAGGAGTGCATATTATGCATGGAAAAACAGACAACCAACAAAGCGGGATATTGAAAATCAAAGGCTAGTGGTACAGATCAGGAACATATATTTAAAAAGCAAAAAAACCTATGGCAGCCCCAGGATCACCATGGAGCTCGCTCGCCAACAAATCATGATATCCAGGCCTCGTGTGGCACGAATAATGAAGAAGCAGAATCTGGTCAGCATCAGACGTAGAAAGTTTAGGAGTACCACTGATTCCAAACATAGCTATCCGGTAGTTGATAATAAACTTAACCGGGACTTTTCCGTGAAAGAAACAGGCCAGGTATGGGTGTCAGATATTACGTATGTCAGAACCCGGAAGGGTTGGCTGTACCTGACAGTTATATTGGATTTGGCAGATCGCAAAGTAGTCGGATGGTCTATGAGCAGCAGCTTAAAGGCATATGATACCAGTATTGCCGCATGGAAAATGGCTGTTAAACGAAGACCAATTACCAAAGAACTCATCTTTCACTCTGACAGAGGCATCCAATACGCTTGCAATGAGTTCAGGGAATTGTTAGAGAAACAACCGTTGGTTCTCAGGAGTATGAGTCGCAAAGGCGACTGCTGGGACAATGCTGTAGCTGAAAGCTTTTTTAACAATATTAAAACAGAGTGGATATATCACAGAAGCTATAAAACCAGAGAAGAAGCTAAAATTTCTATCTTTGAATACATTGAGACCTGGTACAACCAAAACAGAATACATACCACTATCAAAATGCCTATAAAAGAATTTAAAAACCAAACCCAAAAACAAAAACTAGTGGCTTAATATAATTGTCCGGTTTTTTGTTGCAATATCAGATCTCATGCAAAGAGGTGAGGATAAAAAAGATAAATAGCGTTGATTTGAAGGCAATAGAAATCAGGTGAAGATTTAAAAACAAGCAGTTAGTTTAAAAATTAACAAAACATGTATCTCTTCTTCGACACCGAAACAACAGGCCTGCCCCGGAATTGGAGAGCACCGGTAACAGACGTGAACAACTGGCCAAGACTTGTCCAGTTGGCCTATCTGCTGTATGACAACAACGGCAATAAGGTTTCAGGCGGTGATTTCATTATCAAACCGGAAGGATTCACCATCCCGCTTGCTGCATCACGCGTGCACAGAATAACAACCGAAAGAGCCCTCAGTGAAGGACAATCCATTGCCGGCGTATTGCAGCATTTTGACGCTTTGGTTAAAGAGGCAAGCTTCTTGGTGGCACACAATATGTCGTTTGATGAAATGATTGTAGGAGCAGAGTTCATCAGAAACGGCATACAGATCGTTTGGCATCAAAAACCAGAATTTGCACCATGCAACGCTCAACAAACTTCTGTGCCATCAATGGTCCGTATGGATACAAATGGCCGAAGCTGTCGGAACTGCATTACAAATTGTTCGGTACCGGCTTCAACGAAGCCCACAATGCCGCGGTTGACATTACCGCCACCGCAACCTGTTTCTGGGAACTGCGAAGGATAGGTATACTATAAGGATGTGATCAACAAAAATGGTTGCTGGTATAGTGCAATATAAGAACTTTTAGCAGGAGTGAGGGAGTAGCGGGGTGAATATTGCGCTTAACCGGAGCCACCGTATCGCTCCAAACGAAGCCACCCCCCTCCGAATCCATCATTTTCAACACCCCCTACCCCATGAAAACAAATAAATTCCACAACATCCACTTTCACGCCATGGACCTGAGCCATGCGAATGTCACAGCGGAACGGTTTTTGCTTGGGGAGGTTGAACCCAAATGCGCGTGAAAAATGCCAAACACCTGCCCGAAAGGTCCTGTTATGATGGTCAGTTGGAAGATTCTCTCAGTATCATTCGAAAATTATAAGTTTTGGTTGTTTTTTTGTAACTTTGAACAAAAGCATTGCTATGTTACTACTTGAAAGAATTACCCTGGAACCAGGGAAAAGAAGCGGCAAACCTTGTGTTAGGGGTATGCGAATAACTGTCGCCGATGTATTGGGCTACCTCGCTTCAGGCATGAGTTTTGAAGAGATACTGGAAGACTTCCCTTTTCTTGAAAAAGAAGACATTCTCGCCTGTTTAAGTTATGCTGCAAACAAAGAAAAAATTGAACTATCGGCCTGATGAAGCTATTGTTTGACCAAAACCTGTCTCCAAGGCTTGTTGGCTTTTTTGAAAAGACTTTTGCCGGATCTAAACATTTAATAGACTTTAATCTGGAAAGGTCTGATGATGCGATAGTTTGGGAATTTGCCAAAAGTGAAGGATTCACCCTTGTAACTAAAGACAACGACTTTAACAACTTTGTAGCTTTTTTTGGATTCCCTCCAAAAGTTATCTGGATTCGTAAGGGTAATTGCTCCACAACTGAAATCCGTGAACTGCTAAATTCAAATCTTGAAAGGATCAAGGCATTTATTTCGGATTCAAGTAACGGTATTCTAACATTTTATTAGCAACCAAAAACACAAAGAAATAACTTCGCGTACTTTGCGTCTTTGCGGTGAGAAAAAAATTAACCGCAAAGGCGCAGAGGGCGCAAAGAAAGCACGAAGTGTATAAGTGATAAAAACGTTTCAAGTTTTTCCGTCGCCCAATATTTTCTTAAAACACCCTCCAATGTACATCACCAGCATAACACACTTTCTTGATAAAAACGGCAAAATTCCTGCAGAAATGAATGACTCAGGCCGTAAATTGGTAAGTTTCCATTTATATGATTATTGTGTAATCTGAAACATGCAAAAAATGACAAGAATTTATTGCTCCAAAAAACTTAAGGAATTTATCGGCGATGTTTATGAAACACTGCCTGTGGATTACAATGAATTAAAGCTTTCAGACTGGAATGCGCATCTGTTTTTTGTGGATAAAAGAAAATGCATTGTCTTTGTGAATATGCTAACTTACTATTCAGTTTTCATTGCCGACATCGTAAAGAAGGATCTGGAAAACATTGATGAGATTTTTCTGAAACGACTAAACGAACAATTGCATCATGATGGTTTGGCTGCAAAAGATCATGAAAATGACAGCCTTTTAACGAAAGGGACAAAAATAAGATTCATCAAAACCAACAACAATAAAAAAGTTCTTGGCAGGATCAACGATTTTATCTATATGTTTAAAGTGCATGTTGCCTATAAATATGGGCTCTTAAGTGCAACAGATGTTGTATATGAAAACGGAATTATTAATACAACATCCACCGGAAAATATACTGACAAAAGAAAGGGATGGACAAGCCCGGTGGCGAATGTAAAAGCAATAGTGTAAGGCACTGGCTAGAACGTATCAAATTGTACCCCATTCGCGCACTTTGTGCCCTCTGTGGTGAAAAATAAAAAATCGCACCACAAAGACACGAAGGACACATAAAAGAACTTCCTTTGTGGAACTTTTACGATGTCATGTTTATAATTAATTTAGCTATATTTGTAATATGCTAACAAAGAATGAAATATTCGCCAGGTTGAAAGAGATTAAACCCTTTCTGAACCAAGAATTTGCCGTGAAAGAAATTGGCCTTTTTGGATCTTTTTCATCAGAAAGCAACCTTGAAGAAAGCGACATAGATTTACTGGTGGAACTGGAACGACCAATTGGGTGGAAATTTTTCACCCTTGAGTTATACCTTGAAAAATTATTTGGCCGCAAAATTGATTTGGTAACGAAGAATGCACTTAAGGACCAGATAAGAGAACAGATTTTGAAAGATGTTGAATATATAAAATGAAGAAAGGTGAACGGACATACAGGATGTATCTTGAGGATATCCTGCTCGGTATTAATCGAATCATTGAATATATTGGCAGCTATTCTTTCGAAGAGTTTAGAAATGACTATAAAACCGTTGATGCGGTAATACGTAATTTCGAAATAATAGGGGAAGCCTCAAAAAATATTCCAACAGAAGTCAAGGAGCAATATCCGGAAGTACCTTGGGCTGAAATGTATTTAATGAGAAACAAAGTGACTCATGAGTATTTCGGCGTTGATTATGAAATAATTTGGGATATCACGAAGAACCACCTGCCTGAGAACAAAATCCAGATTGAGAAGATTTTAGAACAAGGGAAAGAATGACATCCTCCCAATGCTCAAACCCATTCAAAATACCTGCGAACACTTCTCTTTGAACTGCTTTGTACGTCTGACAAAATAACCCAGCCATCCGAAACATTACACTGTCTATGAAATAAACACCATTACACCTCAGACTTGTTCCGGACAATCAGGATATATTATACCCATACATTCGCTGTGAGAAAAAAAATCAACCGCAAAGGCGCAGAGGTCGCAAAGAAATCACAAAGAAAAACCTTCGCGTACTTTGCGTCTTCGCGGTGAAAAAAATCAACCGCAAAGGCGCAGAGGTCGCAAACTTCTGCGAAATTACAACCCCATAACAATGATGTAGATCCCGAAGATCAGCAACAGCAGTGCAAAGAAAAACCGGATCCGCCCTTCATTTCTTTCCGGACGCACCTGCGAAAGCATGAATGGTCCGACAAAAGCACCGGCCGCCGCTCCTGATCCGAGCAACAGGATCAACTGCCAGTCAACTTCTCCCAGGAAAAAATGACCGCTGAAACCGGCTAATGCGTTAATAAAAACAATCAGTACCGAAGTCCCGACCACCATCTGCACGGGAAGCTGCAGCAGCAACAGTCCGGCCAGCACAGGAGCAGTGCCGCTGGTCCCGAACATGCCGGCTACCAACCCCGACACACCACCCAAAACGATCATCAGCCAGACCTGCCGCAGCTGAACATCCGCCCATTTCCCCGACAAGGGCATTCCTTTGTTAAGCCGGCCTTTGGGATTGTAGAAAACAAGGAGGGAAAGAAGGATCAGGTAGATGCCAAAGGTATTGATGAGGGTGGCGATGTCCATGCGGTTCGACAGCCATGCACCTGCGAATGCGCCCAGCAGCCCGGCCGAACCGAAGAGCATTCCCACAGGCACATTGATGTTTCCCCGCCTGAAGTGTACGAGCGATCCCACCAATCCAATCGGAAGAACAGCAGCCAGGGAGGTGGCAATGGCCAGCCTTGGAGATACCTGGAAGAAAAGGATCAGCACGGGAGGGAAGAAGAATGCGCCGTTGCCGCCAATCATGGTCGAAAGCACCCCGATCAGGAATCCGATCAGAGGCAGCCAGTAGTAATTGATCTCGATGGCCGATTCAAACATCAAAACAATCCGGTTGATGACCGCCCGGGCAGTCAAAGGCTTCCCAAAAAGAAGCGTAAGTTACAAAAATATCCGTGAAACCACATGCCTGTCATCATGCGCTGCTCCCGCGCCCCGAATGACTAAGCCCTGATCACCTCCATCTGCTGACGGTACATTTTTGCGTACACGGCATTGTCACGGAGGAGGGTTTTGTGTGTTCCGCGTTCGCTGATGCTTCCCTTGGTGATGACCAGGATCTGATCCATCCTGTCCATATCCAGGAGCCTGTGGGTAACGGTGAGCAGCGTCCTGTCGCCGAGAGTCTCCCACAGTATGTCCAGGATCTTCCGTTCGGTCCGGGCGTCCATATTGGCAGAAAGCTCATCGAACACCCATATGTTGCTCTTGCGGAGTAATGCACGCGCAAGGGCAAACAACTGCCGTTCCCCTCCTGACAGGCTCATGCCCTGGCTGCCCATAGCGGCGTCCAGGTTGCTGGCAAGAGCATCCAATCCCACTTTTTTCAGAATTTGCCGAAGCTGCAGATCGCCGGCCCGGGCATCCGCAAGCTGCAGGTTTTCCCTCACCGAACGGTTGAAAATGAAGGTGTCCTGGGAAACGACACTCAGGGCCGACCGGTAGGCATCTGGGTTGAGCTCCTGAAGAGGTACATCGTTTGCGTAGATGCCCCCTTCATCAGGCATCCAGAAGCCGCAGAGCAGGTTTATGACGGTGCTTTTTCCGCTTCCGGTCGGTCCCACAAGGGCTGTCCTGCTTCCCGGTCTCAGCTCAAGGCTGATGTCATCCAGAAAGTTCTGCTCTGGCTGGTAGGAGAATGAAACATGCCTGAAGGATATGCCCGGATGTCCTTGCAAATTCTTTTTGGATGGAAGGTGAGTGTCGTCAGCGGCATGTCCGTTCCGGGTCAGGGCGTTCAGCTTGTTTGATGCTTCCCGGAAGCCGTCGTGCTGCACAAAGGCGTTTGACAAACCCTGCAGGGCTTCAAAACTGCTGAAGACGCCCAGTATCATGGCCGCCAGCATCACGGCCTGCAGCTCTCCGCCCAGCACCAGCGGAATGGCCAGAAGCACTGTGGCAACACTGGCCAGGTTGGCCAGCAAGGTGTTCAGCCCTTCCACCAGTCCGGAAGTGGCTGCATTTTTATGCTGAACCTCGCTGATGTGATGCTGGATGCTCCCAAATCCTTCGAGAACCTCCTTCTTTTTGCCGAGCCACAACACATCATGCAGCCCCTGTATCCTGTCTACCAGGAAAACGTTCATGCTTCCCCTTGCCTTGCGGTCTTTTTTTCCCGTTTCGCGGGAAAGGTAAGCAGCCAGGGCGGGCACCAGCAAACCATTCATCATAAAAATACAAAGAACAACCACCGCCAGGGTGCCGTCAATAAACAGCAGTACGCCAAAGGTGAGGGTGCAGATGATGGCGGCTACCATCACGGGGGCCATGATGCGCAGGTACACATTTTGCAGGGTCTCTATGTCGGAAATCATTGCGGTGAGCAGTTCGCCCGGGCGTTTTGTCATGAACCATTTTTCAGGGAAAGAATTCAGTTTCCTGTAGAAGGCCGTGCGGATGTTCATCAGGATCTTAAAGGTAAGATCGTGCGATACCACGCGCTCAAAGTAGCGCACCACCGCCCTCGATATGCCAAAAAATCTGACAGCGGCGGTCACCATAAACAGGTCAACGATCATCGGCCGTTCTGCCGCCCTTGAGATCAGGTAACCGGAAGAGGTCATCAGCCCGATGCCTGCCAGGATGGTGCCCGCAGCAAGCAAAACGGCCAGGGTCGCTTTGGCTTTGTGTGCCTTGAGGTATGTAAGCAGTGTGCCGGTCATGGGCTGTGGTTTCTTTACTTTTTTCTTTATGACGATGCAGTGTCGTGATACAGAATAACCTGGTATTCCGCTAAGGGGACTTTGCCGTGTATGCTGATCGTTACAGTCAGGGTTTCCATGCTTCTATTACGTTTCATCGGTTATTCTGAATATAGCGCTTAAATGGAGCCACCTGTAGCGGAGTAAATGGAGCCAGTGTCCCAGGCTGACAATTTGTTTTCAAAATTAGATTATTTTTTTGTATTTCGGACCCTCAATGAAGGTCCTTTTAATTCAATTCTGTGTGCATTTGCCATCAATCTGTCCATAATGGCATCGGCGAGTGTTGGTTCTCCTACATAATCATACCATTTAGCAATAGGGAGCTGAGAAGTCACAATGACCGCTTTACGCTGATAACAGTCTTCAAGAATTTGAAGCAACGCCAGCCTGGTGTTTGCATCCAAAGGCTGTATGCCAAAGTCATCCAGGATAATAAGACTGTTTTTCTCTATTTGGTTGATCAGCTTAATGAACGTTCCATCAATTTTAGCCATGGATACTTTCTCAATAAACTTATTCATGCCAAGGTAAATGGTTCTGATTCCCAGATGACAGGCTTGTCTGCCCAATGCGCATGCCAGATAGCTTTTGCCGGTTCCGGTTTTTCCTGTGATTAAGATATTCTCTGCCCTTTTGACAAAGCTACAGTCAGCCACCTTGAGCAATGCCTCTTTGCTTAGGTTACGCTCCGGTGTGCAGGTAACCTCCTCCAGGGAGGAGTGATAGCGAAGCTTACTTGTTTTTAAATACATAATTGTTTTTTTTTGCTGCCTGTCCTGCCATTCTGCTTCAGCAAGGCGAGCCATGAACTGGTTCAAGTCGGGTTGTTGGTGTGTCAGTGACTCGGATACAGTCTTGTATACACCAGCCATGCCATGCAGCTTCATCTTTTCGAGTTGGTCTATTGTTGCTTGTACATTCATAAATGGTTGTTTTTGATTAATTATATGCAGAGGCTCCCCGGATGTTGTTATGCTCTGGAAGGGTTATCGTAGGATTGGTGTCTATGCTCACTGTGTCCAGCTCTTTTTCAAGGATTCTTTTAATCATAATATAGGATACCACAGGACTGGCTATTGCCCTGCTGCAAGCTGCTTCAATACGAGTCGATGGATATTTCCTAACTAAGGAAATTATTCCGGCACAAGAGCTATAAGTCTGTTGTACAAATAATTTCGATGACAGTATTCGTGTTACCGCTTCTTTAGTTGCAGGACCTATATATGCAGCTTTACGCAGATAATAATCAGCGTTGTATTCCTGGCTGCGCCGATAGGCACGGTGATGCTCAGGCATATGATCGGGGTTGGTAGTGTAGCCTCCCCGGACATAACTCCTGGAATGAAACGCAACACGATCAAAGCCAATATAAACCTCAACGGTCTGGTAATCGTAAATGATGGCTGCCTTGTAACCAATGTACTGATGAGGAATGCTGTAAAAGTGTTGTTCGGGCGATATTTGTGTATGATAGGTAGAGTTGACCTTAAAGTCTTTCCGGAACTTAAACAAAAACGGATCCCGGGGTAGTGGACGAAGCATTTGTTTTTCCTCCATCAAAAAACGGTCATTGCGGCTATATGGGTGTCCTTGCATTGGCTTGTTATTGTGCTCTTCCAAAAGCTCTAATATGCGTGTATTCAAAGCTTCCAGGGAATAAAACACTTCGTTACGCAGACGTGCATATACTCGTTGGTAAACAATGTTCACGTGAGATTCTACATGAGCTTTGTCTTTAGGCTTAGCTACCCGGGTGGCAGTTAGTTCGGTCTGATAATGCAACCCCCACTGGATGGTGGCATCGTTAAATGTAGGTTCATAACGATTGGCACGTTTTACCCACTGACGCATATTGTCACTTTTAACGCTTTCGGTAATACCACCAAAATAGTCAACAGCACGGTTTAATCCATAATAGAAAGCTTCCTGGCGGGCATCATGCAGGGCGATAGCAAAGGTCTTGCCACTAAAGGGTAAGGTGCAAACTAACACCGGACAACTTCTACGCTCCCCCGTGCGCTTGTCTGTAATATGAAGTGGATCTCCGGCAAAATCAACCTGCATTTCCCTGCCGGCAAAATGCTGGTTATGGAAAGAGGGCTTGCGATTGCTTATGTATTGGTTCAGGTATTTTTTAAACTGCGTATACCCATAACCACCAGGGAAGTCACTTCGGTATTCTTCCCATAAAAGATGCTTGGTTACCCCGGTTCGCTTCAATTCTTTGGCATATACCGGTAGTAACGGCTCAAGGCTACAGAACCTTTCATCCTTGCCCGTTTCTTTGTTAGGAGGCGATAATAATGCAGATAAAGCCGCATCATCAAGCTCTAAAAGGGACTGACAAGATTGACCAGTGCGCTTAATCTGTTCAAGATACATGGACACAATGTTGCGCCCCATTTTCATCTCTTTACTGATCTTGCGCTGGGAAAGACCCCTGGTTGTTAATTGAATGAGTTTTCTAATACGTAACATGCTGACCTTTTTGTTTGCCATAAAACCCTCTGTTTGGTGAATATGACACCAAAACTAAGTGGTTTATGGGTTAGTCAGCCCGGAAGAAAAAGTGGCTCCATTTGGAGCGATACGAGTGGCTCCGTTTGGTGCGCTACGGGTGGCTCCATTTGGAGCGATACGGGTGGCTCCGTTTGGTGCGCTATAGTCATTCCGAGTGTTGCGAGGAAGCTGTGATACAACCCCCTTTTGCTGATCAGTTCATGATGGTTTCCTCTTTCAGCGATCCTGCCTTTATCGAACACCAGGATATGATCTGCATGGCGCACCGTTCTCAGCCGGTGTGCAATAACGAGGGTTGTCCGCCCCTTTGCCGCGCCCAGGCTTGCTCCGGTTACCTTCTGTTCGCTTTCGGGATCCAGGTATGATGTCGGTTCATCCAGGATAAGCAATGGGGCATTCCTGAGCAGCGCACGTGCCAGGGCCAGGCGTTGCTTCTCCCCGCCGCTGAGTCTCGATGCGTTGTCGCTCAGTATGGTCTGATAACCGTTGGGCATTCCGGTGATGAATTCATAGGCACCGGCCTGCCTGGCTGCCTCCCTTACTTCATCCATGCCGGCTGAGGGTCTTGCCATGAGCAGGTTGTCCAGTATGCTTCCGTTGAAAAACCGGGGATGCTGTGACACAAAGGCGACGTTGGATCGCCATACATCGGGGTCCATGTCGAAGACACGTTGCCCGTCAGCCTGAATGGTGCCCTTGTCAGGACGGATATAGCCCAGCAGCAGGTGCACAAAGGTTGTTTTTCCTGAACCGCTCGGCCCGACAATAGCCGTTAGCCTGCCGGCAGGCAGGGTGCAGCTCAGTTCGCTGATGGCTGAATTTTTTTGCCCGGGATAAGTGTATTGCAGACCGTTACAACGAATCTCCGGTGCACTGCCGGAAGGCAACTGTGCTGTGCTTGTATGTTTGCGTTGCTCCGGCATGTCAATAACACTGAAAATCTCCGTGGCGGCTGCACTGCCTTCCATCCCCGTGTGGTGGTGTTGCCCCAATGCCCTGAACGGCAGGTAAAATTCAGGTGCAAGCAACAGCATAAAAAGTCCCGGCTGAAAACTCATCATCCCTTCAATCAGCCTGATGCCTACCTGTACGGCCACCAGGGCTATGCTGATGCTGGCGGCCAGTTCGAGCACCATTCCCGACAAAAAAGCCACTTTCAACACCCGCATGGTGATGATCCTGAAGCCATTGCTGCTGTCCGCAATCCGTTCCGACTCCATTTCGCTAACCCCGAACAGCTTCAGGGTTTTCAGTCCCTGTATGGCATCCAGAAAACCGGCCGACAGCCGGCTGAGCGACATCCATTGGTCGTGGCTGATCTTCCGGGCATAAGTGCCGATCAGCCACATAAAAAAAACGATCAGCGGGCCGGTGATCAGCAGCACCAGTGCGCTGGGCCAGTCGAGGTAAAAGGCGAAAAGAATGATTGCCGTGGGAAGGATGGCAATGTGAACCAGGGAGGGGATGTAGTGGGTAAAGTAGTCTTCCAGTTTTTCAGTGCCCTCCGTCAGCATATTTATAAGACCTCCTGTTTTTTCGGCCCGGGTGAATAATGGTCCGAGCGCCACTATTTTGGCGAATGCCTGCTGTTTTATGGCGGACTTGAGGAGCACTGATTTTTGGCGGGCCAGTCGTTCACGGAACCAGCTCAGGACGCTTCTCAGGAGAATACATCCCACAAAAACCACAATTAAAAGCATGCCGGGTGGCCGGTGATGCGTGACAACCTCCGCAACAATCAGGCTGAGGCTGAACATCTGGATGATGACAGTTACGGTCAGCAGGAAGCTCAGCCCCGCACTGATCCCCAAATATGCGGGAACACCCGCCGCGTAGCTGAGAAGCCTGCGATGGGTGTGCCCGTGTATTTCTGACTTGCTGGATGATCTGTTTTTCACCGGTATCAGGTTGCCCCGGCAGGATTAATCCTCACGGGGTATGGCATCTCTTGTTATTCGTTTGCTGAACACATAATAGCTCCAACCCTGGTAAGCGAGCACTATGGGGACAAAGAATAGGGCAACGATCGACATGATGCGCAGCGTCAGTTGGCTCGATGATGCATTGTAGACCGTCAGGCTGTATGCCGGATCCAGCGATGAAGGCATCACGTTGGGAAACAGTCCGTAGAAGACCACCGAGGCACCCAGGAGTATTGTTGCTGCCATCGCTGCAAAAGCATAGCCCTGCATCTTCATCCTGATAAAGACAAAGCAGGCAATAAAGCTCAGTATGGCCAGGGTGGGGAAGGTGCCGGGCACGAGACCCAGTCCTTCAAACAGGGTGGTGTTCCAGTATCCCAATATGGCAAAAAGTGCGGTAATGGCCGCGATGGGCACCCAAAGACTGTGGGCGATCTTTTCGACCCGTTGCTTCATGGCGTCGGTGGTTCTCAGGCTCAGAAACAATGCCCCGTGCAGCACGAACAGCAGCACCACCACCACTCCGCCAAGCAAAGCGTAGGGGTTAAGGATGTGCAGCAGGTTGCCCGTAAAGTTCATGTCCGCACCGATGGGCAGGCCCTGTACGATATTTGTGAAAGCAACGCCCCACAACAGCGCCGGGATAAGGCTGCCCCAGAAGATAAACTGGTCGAAGGTACGGCGCCACCACCGCTCTTTCTTTTTGCTGCGGAATTCAAATCCCACCGCTCGCAGGATGAGGGCGAGCAACATCAGGAAGAGGGGGATGTAGAAGCCGCTGAACAGGGTGGCATACCAGTGCGGGAAGGCGGCAAACATTGCCCCGCCCGCTGTGATCAGCCATACTTCGTTGGCATCCCAGAACGGACCGATGGTGTTGATCACTACCCTGCGGTCGGTGTCGTCTTTGCTTATAAACGGCATCAGAATGCCAACACCAAAATCAAATCCTTCGAGAATGAAATAGCCGATGAACAAAATGGCTATCAGTATAAACCATATAAGTTGAAAATCCATGGCGAATATGTTTTATGTTTTTGAATGAACCGGTTTAATAAGCATGTATCATGGTATCTTTATCCTCAGGCACACCGGGTTTTGCAAAACGGTGCACGAGGTAAACCGCCACGGCGGCAAGCAGGCCGTATACCAGGGTGAAGACGATGGTTGTCAGAAGCATTGATCCGCTGCTCACGTTGGGTGAAACTCCGTCGCGGGTGAACATCAGTCCGTAAACCACCCAGGGCTGTCTTCCTATTTCCGTTACTATCCAGCCCAGTGAATTGGCCAGCAGCGGCAAAAACATGACTATAGTGCCTATTTTCAGGTAGAGCCGGCTGTGTTCCAGTTGGTTCCTCCACCAAAGCACCAGTCCGGCAATCGAATACAGGATAAACAGCATGCCCAGTCCGACCATCAGCCGGAAGCTCCAGTAAACAATGGCCACCGGCGGCACATAGTTGCCGGGACCATAGGCTTCTTCATACTCCTGCTGCAGGTCTTTCATCCCCTTTACTTCGCTGGTGGTGTTGTTATAGGCCAGCACGGAAAGCATGTAGGGGAGTCGCAGCTCCCGCCTGGTGGTTTGGTTTTCCTGGTCAATGAGGGCAAACAACGAGAAGCTTGCCGGTTGTTCAGACTCCCAAAGTCCTTCCATGGCTGCCATTTTCATTGGCTGATGCTTGACGGTGTGTTGTGCCTGCGTATGACCTGTGGTGGCTACCAGGAGTGAGGAAACGGCGGTAAACACCAGGGCAATGCGTGCGGATTTTGTAAAAACCTCCACCTGGTTTTTGCGCAGTATCTGCCAGGCACTGATGCCGAACATGAATAATCCGCCGGTAACAAAGGCTGCTATAATTGTATGCTGCGCCATCACCAGCATCTGTTCGTTCAGCAGAATGGCAACAAAATCGGCGAGTTCCGCACGGCCGTCATTCAGTACATAGCCGACCGGAACCTGCATCCAGGCGTTGGCAATGATGATCCACAGGGCCGACAAATTAGAGCCCAGGGCTACCAGCCATATACTCAGCAGGTGTACGCCCCTGGGAAGCCTGCCCCAGCCAAACAGCCAGACGGCAATAAAGGTTGATTCCAGGAAAAAAGCCAGCAGGGCTTCAATGGCCAGCGGGATGCCGAAAATATCACCGACAAACCTGGAGTATTCCGACCAGGCCATCCCAAACTGAAACTCAAGTACGATCCCGGTCACCACTCCCAGGGCAAAAATGATGACGAACAGCTTACCGAAATACTTGGTCAGTAACTTGTAATGGTCGCTGTTGGTCCGGTAGTAAAAGGTGTGCAGTATAGCCGTCAGCACTGCCAGCCCCATAGTGAGGGGACTGAAAAAAAAGTGATACACGGTGGTAATTCCAAACTGCCACCTGGCGATCTCTAAAACTTCCATAAGCAAGGGCTTTTTGTTTGTTATTGTTCACAAAGAATTGACAAATGCAGGTATGTTGAAAAGACAAATTTAACAGAAATTCTGAATTAATATAAAAGAAAACGCTTCGCTGTTTTTATTTGGAAAAAGACTGAATATAAATAGTCAGATAGGTGTATTTTTAATTTTTATCTGATTGCTCTTTTCTGAAAGATTTCTTCTTCCGGACAGAGTTCTCTTCCTGACATGTTTCTCCCTCTGAAGAGAGTTCTCTTCCTGACAGGTTTCTCCCATCAGACAAAATGACGGTACATCCACCCTCATTAAGCCCGTGTGCATCTCTTTGCCTGTATTAGGGTCAGCATCCTATTGAAAAATAACAGGAGATCAATGAATAAAAAAGCTACTTTAGTGTCGAAAAAATCAGCTTTGATCTGTTGTAAACGTTTTACCTTGAGCCCTATGAAAAACAGTCCTCAATATTTTACAGCCATTTTTTGCTTGTTTGTGCTTGCCGGAACAATTGGCGCCACATATGCTGCGCAGGTGGATACGGTACGGGTGTACAGTGCCGCAATGGACAGGGAGTTGCCTGCAGCGGTCGTGTTACCTCAATGTTATGGGGATCACGACAATAATTATCCTGTTATATACCTGCTCCACGGTGCCTCAGGCAGCTTTTCGAACTGGCTGGTGCTGCCTCCTGAAGATAACCTGGTAAAGCGACTGGCTGACCAGTACAGGATCATCTTTGTGCTGCCCGAAGGCGGCCGGTTCAGTTTTTATTTCGACAGTCCGGTCAACGAAAAAAGCCAGTACGAAACCCATATCACCAACGAATTGATCCCTTTCATAGATGAGACTTACCGGACAGCCGGTGTCAGGGAAGCGCGGGCAGTGACGGGCCTTTCCATGGGTGGCCACGGCGCGCTTTACCTTGCTGCGCGCAATCCTCATTTGTTTGCGGCAGCCGGCAGTATGAGCGGTGCCGTTGACCTTGACGTGGGAAGCTGGGACCTTGATCCGGAGCTTGCCGGACGGTTTTTTGAACGCTTTGCCGATATCGTTGGTGTCGGTGAAGAGGGCATTGTTTTTCTGGAAAAGCATTCGGTCGTTAATATGACGTCCCTGATGAAAGAAAACCGGATCCCTTTGATCATTGATTGCGGCATTGATGATTTTTTGCTGGATGCCAACCGCAAATTATACCGCCGTTTGCTGGAAGAAGGCATCGCCCACGACTATATTGAACGTCCGGGAGTTCACGACTGGAATTACTGGGGCAATGCGCTGCTGTACCAGGTATTGTTCATTTCGGAAGTATTCCGTGCTGTACAAAAAGAGTAGGGTGGCAGTATGCGGTCGTGCACGGGTACGCTCCTTAATAAGGTTACGCTTGCGAAACAGTTTTTGTTCGTTCCCGCTTCGTTTACTCTGCCCTTAGACTGTCGATCGGGTTCGCCTTTGCTGCCAGCACCGACTGGTAAACCATGGCGAACATGCCAACCATGCCGGCGAGCACCACGGCAAGCACGAACAGGTGCCATTGCTCGCTGAGTTCTATTCTGAAAGCAAAATTCCGCAGCCAGTTGCCCACAACAAGCCACGAAAGCGGCAGGGCGATGAGGGCTCCGGCCACCAGCCAGCGCGACAATTCTCCCATGAGCGCGAGCACAATGCTTGTGGTAGATGCCCCGAAGGTTTTACGCACACCGATTTCTTTCACCTTCCCTGCAACTGTGAATGAGGTCAGTGCATAGAGGCCCATAAATGAAATGATTATGGCAAGAATGGCTGCGGTGGAAATCATCTGGTTGATGCGCTCCTCCTGCCTGTACATCTGCTCGAACAGCTGATCTGCGAAGAGGTAATCAAAAACATAATTCGGGTCGGCCGTTTCCAGCACTTGTTGCGCATAATCCATCACCTCCCTTATTTGCCCGGGTCTATAGCGGACACTGATGTAGTGAAAACTGCTTGCGTACATGGTGAAGGCCATTGGATCTATTTCATGATGAAGTGACCTGAAATTGAAATCGGCCACTACGCCAATGATACGGCCCTCATGTCTCCAAACAAAAATATCCTCTCCGACAGGGTCTTCCAGTCCGAGCTTTTTTGCTGCTGTTTCATTAATGATGATCGCATCACGGTCGGTCTGCATTTCCGGGTCGAAATCGCGACCCTGGATCAGGCGCATGCCAAAGGTTTCCAGGTAGCCAGGCTGGATGCGGTTTTCGTGAATCATGATGGCCGTTGAGGGATCCTGGTGGCGTCTGTAAGCATTCTGTACCGAACGAGTTTGACCGGGGATGCTTTGTGAAGCGGTTACCTGGACCACACCGGGGTGTTGCTTCAATTCGGAGGCCAGGACATTATAGGATTCGTGGTGTCTCGGGGTTAAATTGCGTAAGGTGATCACCCCTTCACGTTCAAAGCCCAGCTCTTTGTGTTTCATAAAAGAAACCTGCTTCTGAACAAGCAAAAGGCTGGCAATCAAGAATATAGAAATGGCGAATTGCAGACCGGCCAGGATTTTCCGAAATACATTCGGGCCTCCATGTCCCTGGTAACCTCCTTTCAGAACTACGGCGGGCTGGTAATGCGACAGGTAAAACGCAGGATAAATACCGGCGAGAATGCCGATAATGATGACGAAACCAACGATGCCAAGAAAAGCAAGGGGCTGCTGCCGGTAGATCAGATCAAATTGTTCACCAAGCATGGAGGAAAACGGACCTATCAGAATTTCATTAAGCACCAGGGCAAGGGCGAGTGCCAGGAGGGAGATCAGCACGGATTCACCGATGAACTGCCGGATCAGGTCAGGTTTTCCTGCACCGATCACTTTGCGCAAACCTATTTCGCGGGCACGTTTTTCTGACTGGGCGGTCATCAGGTTGACAAAATTAAACACGGCAATCAGGATAATGAACAGGGTGAGCAGTGAAAACACGTACACATTCCTGATATCGCCTGTTTCTTCCATGGCCATGCTAAACCGGGAATGAAGGTATATGCGGCTAAGAGGCTGTACACCGTGCACAATGCTGAAACCCATAGGCCGAAACAGATCGTTGGTGTATTCGTCGGCTAAGGCCAGGGTCTTTTCAGTAAATTCTTCATGACAGCTGTCTTCCCTGACCAGGATATAGGTGGGGAAGGAAACCCCGTCGCGTTCGATCCAGTTAAAGCCCGGCCGTATCATGGAAGTGAAGGAAGCGATGATGCCGGCCTGCAGGTGCGAATTGGCCGGTATGTTCTTCATGATTCCGCTGATCCGGTAATCCAGCGAATTGATGGTGATCATTTCGTCCAGCACGTCGGTGGTTCCGAAAAAACGATAGGCCACTTCTTCGGAAAGCACCACGGTAAAGGGTTTGTTAAGCACTTCCTTAGGATTCCCTGCTGTCAGCGGAAAGCTGAACATCTGAAAAAACACCGAATCGGCAAACAACACCACTTCCCCGGCAAAGCGTTTTTCGGCAACATAAACTTCCTGGTTGCTCTGGGTTCTTGCCCTCATGGCCATTTCAATTTCCGGGATCTGCTCCATCACCAGTTCGGCAATTTGCCCCATGGCAACAGCCGATGACATCACCTGGCCGTCAGCCATGGTACCCTCGATGGTTATCCGGTAAATACGGTCACCATGCTCATGAAAACGGTCGTAGCTGAGCTGATGCCAGACATAGATCAGCAGCATAAGTGCCACAGAAAATCCAATCCCAAGTCCGGTGATGTTGATAAAGGCATACGCCTTGTTTCGGGTAAGAAATCGCCAGGAAACCTTAAGGTAATTCAATAGCATAGGTACAGCTTTTTTGTGGGAAACGACAAGAAAGAACTGTATATATGTTGTCGAATTTCATGCCATGCGTCATATATGGCTAATATATAGAATAGTACAGCCGAAGACCTGTAGCAGAGCCACGACTATTCGTTCGTAAACGGACAGTATTGTATGGGTTTGGACAGTTTCTGTGGTGGTGAACCACAGGGCGTTACTGGTTTCCTGCCATGGCCGTTTTGCCGGATCTGTTGCAGCCATGAAAAAAGCCAGGACCCGGGACCCGCACAGCCGGCGTTGACACGTAACTAGTTGCGCCCGTCTCTTTCCAAATCGTGCACACCATCATCTTCCGGCTTTTCCCTGGTCAGATCATGAACACCTTCCCCGGCATCCTTTTCAGCTGCCCGGTCGCGTTGTAACGAAAGATCATCGTCATCTTTCTCTTCGGCTTTCGGGTCAACTTCAAGCTCGGGTGTGGCGTCACGGAGTTCAACGTCTACTTCCGTTTCGGGAACATAAACGTCATCTGCCGCTTCCTGTTCAGCTCTTGGGCCACAGGACACAACCGCAAAAAGAAAAGCCAAAACCAATAATGTATTTAATGCTTTCATAAGAGGTGATTTTTAGGTTTTACGTAATTCAGGAGGATTGTTATTCATGTGTTTATATTTTCGTTACTGTTTGATTATCTGTGTTTTGTGTTTATGCCTGAGATACTGAACAGATGTGAAAATGTGCAGATGTGCAGATGTAAGGTTATTGTTTAATCGTTTAATTGTTGAATCGTTTAATCGTTGATTTTTCACTTTTCATTTTTGAGTCCACTCCGAAAAGGCGAAAAATGCCACAGATTATGAACAATTATTCATTTTAAAGGTGTTCATGAGCTCACTTCGTTCGGTTCACTAATTATAATGGGGGTTGTTTTTTTTAATTCACACACAATCAGCAATATAGAATTTTGTTAAAAAT
The DNA here is from genome assembly GCA_031323845.1 of Bacteroidales bacterium. Classification (GTDB taxonomy): domain Bacteria; phylum Bacteroidota; class Bacteroidia; order Bacteroidales; family UBA7960; genus PUPG01. Next base: position 19,108 of record JAVIYP010000047.1, read on the forward strand.
AAATAATGATCAAAAAACAGTTTTAGGAGTAGACTCATTTTTCATTTTTCACTTTATCCGCTTTTAGCTATAAGCAAGAAAACCTGCCAACTGCCAAGAGCTAACAGCCGACCTTTCTTTCTTCCTTTGAGTTTAATGATTCATCCTCCTGCGCGTAAAAATGCCTGTTCCTGAATGACCTGATTCTTCTGCACAGGCGAATCAAGTTGCCAACCTGTAAAGATACAAAACAGGCGTAATATCTGCAATACCTGTTTCCATTTTTTTCTGAATAATGTTTTGCCTGCCGGAGGGGAAGTGCACATGCGTTAAAAAAAGTCGTGTATCTTTACATCCATGATAGGAACTTACAAAATCATTACCCTTTGCGGAAGCACCAGGTTCAGGGAAGAATTCCTGGCCGAGCAGAAACGCCTGAGCCTGGAGGGAAACATTGTGATCAGTGTTGGTTTGTTTGGACACTCGGGCGACGATGAAGTTTTGAACAAAAGCACGAAGGAAATGCTCGACGACATGCATAAACGCAAGATTGACCTTGCCGATGAGATTTTTGTGATCAACGTCGGAGGTTATATAGGCGATTCGACCCGTTCGGAGATCGAATACGCCAGGAAGACGAACAAACCCGTGAACTTCCTTGAACCCACAACTTCATCATAGCAGATGATCTCCTCCACTGATGCATCGTCCCGAAAACAGATGCGCATTTTTGTGAGTTTAATCCCGGCGTGCCGGATGCAAAAGACACCGGCGGACATTTCGCGTAAAATCGCTGCAGTTTTTGATTCAGCATTCCATAAAAACCTAAGTACATTAAAAAAATGGCCTAAATTTGGCTGAAAAAAGATGAATCAACGCCTTAGTTCCCTTGATGCTTTACGCGGATTCACCATTGCTGCCATGATCATGGTGAACAACCCGGGTAGCTGGAGCCATATTTACCCGCCACTGGCACACAAACCCTGGCACGGCATTACTCCGACCGACCTGATTTTCCCTTTTTTTATCTTCATTGTTGGCATTTCCATTGTGCTGTCCTACTCCAGGCGTTTAGCGTCAGGATTACCAAAAACGGATCTCTACAAAAAAATTATCTGGCGCTCTGTTAAAATTTTTGCTGTTGGCGTTTTTCTGAACTTGTATCCGTATTTCGATTTTAGTGATGTAAGGATAGCGGGCGTTCTGCAAAGAATAGCCCTTGTTTTTATGGCTTGCGCCCTGCTGTTTCTTAATACGGACTGGAAAAAACAAGCAGTCACGGGCGTGGTGCTCCTGGTTGGTTACTGGATTGTGATGACGATCATCCCCACACCCGGCTACGGCAAGGTGATGCTCGAACCCGGACACAACATGGC
>JAVIYP010000048.1:0-20119 GCA_031323845.1 Bacteroidales bacterium
ATTTAATTACCGGTTCGGATAACAACACAGAGCCTGACGGTGATACCGGTGTTGATGACGCAACCCACACCCTCGAAGTGCGTGCCGCCGCCCTCAGCCACTTTATTGTGAAGGGAGTGGGTGGAACGCCAGATGAAGACGGATATACCGAGCATTACTACGGTGATCCACAATCTGTTACCGTGGAGGCGATTGACATATTTGGAAACATCAAGACCAACTACACCGGAACCATCACCTTCAACCTTACCGATGACCTGGCAGTTGCAGGAACTAACTATCCGGTTGACTACACCTTCAACGTGGACGATAATGGCAGCCACACCTTCACGGATGAAATCCTGTTTACCCGTCCGAGCTTCGAACATCCGGACTATGATGATGTTGACGAATGGTGGGTAACGGTAATTGATCAGGCCCAGCCTTGGAGATTCGGAGCACAAGAGAAGATCAGGGTGCTGGCAAGGCCGATTAACGTGATTGCCGACAACCAAACTAAAAATTACTATGGCGACACGCACGATTTGGGTTCCACGGCATTTACTGTCACCAGCGGAATTGGTGAGGACGCTGCCATTTTCGCAGGAGGCGAATCGATTACGTCTGTAACCCTGGCCAGTACGGGAACAGCCGCAACAGCACTGGCCGGAGATCACGACATTGTTCCGAGCAGTGCAACAGGCATAAACGAGTTCAACCCCGATTACTATAACATCAATTATGTGAATGGTACGTTGAATGTGGTACAAAGGCCGATAACGATTGTGGTGGATGCAGGGCAAAACAAGGTTTACAGCCACAGCGATCCGACCTTTACTTACCAGATAACCTCTTCGGCCCCATTCGATGCATTGGTTAATGGTGATGTGTTTGATGGATTGCTCACAAGGGAAACAGGGGAAGATGTAGCTGATGACTACACCATCAGCAAAGGTGGATTAACGATCATAAATGGTGTGGATAACAAGGAAAACAATTATAATATCACTTTCGTGGAAGCGGACTTCGAAATCACCCCATGGCAATTGGTGTTGAGCAGCTTCAATGCATCTGACAAAACCTACGATGCTTCAACCGATGCTTCACTTACGTTTGACGACAACCGTCCGCACGCCGGCGATGATATTACTTTCAGCACCATAGCCAATTTTGTTAACCGTCACGTAAACTGGAATGGCACGGCACAGCCCAAGGATGTTAATTTCACCATTACCATCGATGGCGGCGCCCAGGCCGGCAACTATGTGTTCTCAACTGTTGCTCCAAACAGCAGTGATGAGAATACATTGTGGTCTGGTATTACAACAGCCACCATCAACCAGCGGCCAATTAATGTTACTGCCCAGGCAGTAAGCCGTGTGTATGACGGTACAATAGCTTCAGATATTTTGCCGGTAGCACAGGATGATCAATTGGTTGGTGATGATGAGATAACCGTTGTGGGCATCCAAACCTATGATGACGCCAATGTTGGAGAAGACAAGACCCTTGCGCCTTCCGGTACAGTTATCAGCGATGGAAACAGTGGCAACAACTATACAATAAACTATGTTGCACAAGACCTCGGCGTAATCACCAAGCGTGAAATTACCGTTGATATTACCGGTAATCCTACCAAAGTGTATGACGCAACAAACGTCGCTACGCTGATCGCTGATGATTATTCTATCAATAACCTGGTGACTGGTGAATCGATAACCATCAACCAGACCACGGGAACATACAACAGTGCAGACGTTGGTGAGCACCCTGATCGTACGGTGAGTGTAACTTTGGCTGAATCCAATTATGATCCTGAAGCCGGAACTTTATTGAGCAACTACAACCTGCCCGTTTCAGCAATTGGCGGCGGTACCATTACCAAGTTCCCGCTAACACTGGATGCTTTTGTTGCAGCGGATAAAACCTACGACGGAACTACTCCAACCACCATCACCTTTACAAACAATGTGTTTGGTGGCGATGATGTTACGTTTGATTACACGGCCGACTTCAGCGACCGCAACGTAAACTGGGATGCAGATGCCGCACAAACCAAGACGGTAACCTATTCCGTTACCTTCAGCGGTGATGATGCAGGCAACTATATGTTTGCTACAGGTGGCGCCAATACAGGCGACGACACAAGCTGGGAGGGTACAACTACGGCTACCATAAATCAAAGGCCAATTGACGTGACTGCCCAGGCAGTAAGCCGTGTTTATGATGGAACTATCAATTCGTACAATGTTGATGGGCCAGTTTATCCCGAAGTACAAACAAGTCAGCTGGTCGGATCGGATGCGGTTTCAGTTGCTGGTATCCAAACCTACGACAACAAAAACGTTGGCACAGCCAAAACCCTTACTCCATCCGGCACAGTCATAAACGATGGAATTGATGGAAACAACTATGCAATTACTTATGTGCCGCAAGACTTGGGTGAAATTACCCAGCTTGCCATTACCGGAAACTTCACCGCCGAAGATAAAGTGTACGATGGAAAGGTAATGGTCTGGTCCCTTTGGACAGTTTTTTTTCAAATATAAGTTTATTATCTTCATGTTCATCATCTGAGGGGGGTCTGGGGGGAGACTCATAACTTTTGGCTTTTGTGAATAACCATGTCATGCCGCATCCAGATACCGCTCTGCTGGCGGGTTATAGTCCAGTTCAGAGTGTTCTCGTTTGTTGTTATAAAAGTGAATAAATTGTTCACAAGTTTTATGTAGTTGTGTTCCGGTTTCAGGCATTTCCAAATACAGTTTGTCATATTTGATGGTACGGAAAAAACGTTCAATAAATGCATTGTCTGTAGCTCTACCCTTTCCATCCATGGATATTTGTACTGTTTCCAGGCTCTTTACATAGCCGATATACTCATCTGAGGTAAATTGGGTGCCTTGATCGGAATTGATTATTTCGGGCTTTCCATGCCTCTGTACGGCCTCATCAAGGGTGTTTACCACCCATTCTGCCTCCATAGTGTTAGACAAGCTCCAGCCAACGATATATCGGCTGTGTAAATCCATGATGACAAGCAAGTACATAAACCCGCGAGGCATCGGTACGTAGGTGATATCCAATGCCCACACCTGGTTTCTGCGCACAATGTTTAGGTTGCGCAATAAATAAGGGTGCTTGTATCTGGCCGGGTCAATGACAGTAGTCCTGGGCTTACAGTATATGGTTTTCATACGCATGATGCGCATAAGTGTTCGCACCTTGTATCTGCCTGCTTTAATACCCATCCGCAAGAGGGCTTTGGACATGCGACGTGTACCCCGGGATGGGTCTTCCAAATGTAGTTGGTCCATGGCACGCATGATAGCCAGTTCGTTGGATCCGGCTACAGATGGCGTGTAATACAGAGTGCTGCGACTGATACCCAACAGAACACACTGCTGGCTTTTGCTCAGGTGTTTGTCGTTTTGGTCAACAAGGGTTTTACGCTGTGCAAGCGGGATCATAGCAGCTTTTTTTTTAACCACTCGTTCTCGACCTTAAGCTGACCAATTTGCTTGTAAAACTCGTCACGCTCCTTTTGTAATTGTTTATCAGAGGGTTTCTGTGTGGCCGATTCAAATACATTTTCGGCATTTTTCAAAAACTCACGTTTCCAGGCAGCAATCTGATTGGGATGAATTTCGAACTTCTCTGAAAGCTCACTCATAGTGTAACGCTCTTTGAGCGCCTCCAGAACCACCTTTGTCTTTAAGGAAGAACTGAATTTTCTTCTGGTTTTTTTCATGACAGAAATTTAAAGGTTTATAAATTCCTGTCCAAATTTTTCAGACCATTACAAGGGTGTAGGAATTATTGCATCATCCTTTGCAGATGAATTAATTGGAAAATTAGTACAGGAATTAGGTTTATTTCAATTCCAAGCGGCTTTTCCAATGAAAAATATGAATGGGACAATACAAGCGATAGTTCAAAGGTCATTAAGTCAAAGACTCTCGGAAAAAGTAAACAACTAGTGCCAATAGTTAAGGCTTCGTGTGGCTGAGGTACGAAGCCCAGCATGAAGCCGTGTTACACGAAATCCCTGTTCTATTATGGAGTTTTAATGATTCTGAAGCTGCTGTCCTGTTGTTTTATAAGCAGAAAATGCTTGCATGGGAGGAAATACTATAAGCTTCTTGCCTGTCACTGAATCGGTATAGCCGCAGAAATGCCGTTTTTGCAGCCTAACGGGCATGAGGATATCGGGTCCTTTGCAGAACATTTTCATAATGGAGCCGTTTTTAAAAAATCATCTGAACCAAACGTGAGATTTCCCGGTGGTGCTCTTCCCGGATCAAGATACTGAATCACAACCATAAGGCCTTTGTCACAGCATGGACACAAATCGGGGTCAAAGCCAGGATGCGCGCGACATATCTCTTTCCAATCCTTTTTTCCCGCTTCTCTGGCAGGTTTCCGTCCGAATGTCTGCTGAAGTTCCCGGAGAAACGGCCGGTTGCTGGCAGAGAGCAGACCGTAATGACGAATCCTGACAAAGCGTTTGGGCAACATATGTTGTGCAAACCTGCGCAGGAACTCTGGGTCTGCAAGAGTCATCACCTTTTGGTTGCCATCGCGGTAATCACGCCAGCCGAAGGTCACACCACGGTCAGAGATGTCAAAGATCCGATGGTTGCTGATGGCTACCTTGTGCGAGTAGCGACCCAGATACTCTACCACCTGTTGAGGCCCTGCAAATGGCTCTTTGGCATATACTACCCAATTTGTTTTACGCAAACTTTACACCAGGTGTTTGTTAACTGAGCCAGCTTCCGTCCGTAGTTTTTAAGGGTACTCTCTGACTGGCCAGATAAACGAACCTTGTCATAAGTTCTTCATACAACTTTCTGAAGCCGCGTACTTCATGCATGGCTCGTTCGACGATAGTAAAAGATTTTTTCCGTAGTTTTGTTTGTGTTTTCATCGTACTTATGATTAAGTTTGTATATAATCAGTTGTACGAAAAAGTTAGCACAATGCTACTATCCCGTCCCGCGAATGCGGGATGGGATTTAGTGCAACAGCGGCTCATATTGCATGCCGCCCAAAGTGGTCATCAAGACAAGAATTTATAATTTAGAGCATCGAGAACATCAACAAACATAAATGTACAAAAGCGGCACGCAACATAGCCGCAAACCGTTAGCTACAATAGCCCCCAAGACACTTTAGTGCTTCTAATCGGGTGACTGAAAAAGAAAAAATAAAAAGAGAAAAGAGACGTGCTCCATTGACAGAAACGGTGCTTACAGACACGATAGAGGTTCTTTGAAAATACCGGTGGACAAAAAAGAAAAAGGCCAACGCGCAGGAGGTTTTTATTTGATTTTCTGCCCTCGCTCAGCAAGCAAATTGCTGCTGCCCTTCGGTACAGCCACAAAGAGCTTGCTCCCCCACCCGCAGACTACGATTTTGAAGATCGCTTTCGTGTAGGATAAACGTGTTGCTTCCCTTTAAACTCGGAGATTTCATCTTTCAGTTTCTTATTGGCGTTGTGCAACAATTCGTTTTGAACCTTCATGATGTTTAACTGATCATGCATGGCATTGAGGTTTTCCAGTTGCGTATAAACGATCTGTTCAAGGTCGGATTTGGTGTGTGTTCTGCTCATTGTATTCGTTTTAAAAACACTTGTTTCTGCATTCTACACAATAGTATAGAAAGTAAATCTATTTTCAAAACAATTGTTGATAAATTAGCTACAGTGGTATCTCTTTTCTAAATTTACGTCCTTAAATCTGATACGAAAATGACGAAATTAGGCTCTTACCTTGCTAAAAAGTCTGTAAACAAGGCTGAGATTTCCCGGAGGACTGGCATCAGCAAGTCCCGGTTAAGTCAGTTGACATCTAACGAAACCACCAAGCTGAGGGCGGATGAACTGTATATGATTGCCCTTGCTATGGATATTGACCCCTGTGATGTATTCAATGAAGTTTGCGGACACCTGAAATTGAAAAAATAACAACTACATGGAATTACTCGAACAAGGCATAGAAAAAGGACTGATAAAATTTGACACTGAACTGCGTTTCATTACCTACGTTCACCAGAACAAAAAACGCAGTTGGTCAAACCCGGAAGAGCATGTACAGGCCGAAACATTTCTGAAACTTATCCTTGTCTATAACTATCCTGCGACACGTATTCGCATTTACTCTTCTGTTACTATGGGGGCATCAGTTCGTGAGGCTGACCTCATTGTTTACAGTGATGATGACTGTTCTGAACCTTACATTATTGTGGAGTGTAAAAAGGAAGAAGTTTCCGAGCAGGAATTTATGCAGGCCGTTGAACAGGCATTTTCTTACGCATACGCCACACCAAAAAATATCAAGTTCATTTGGGTAACTTCTGGCATCAAGGATGTTTACTTTGAATTCAACAAAGAAAAAGACATCCGTAAAGATGCACCCGATATTCCGGGATACGGAGTTGATAAATTAGCTAAGTACAAATATGTCAAGGGCGGGTCTGTTATTGAAGATGATGGAGGCAGACCGGTTTACGGCCAGCAAAAGTTCTTTGAACTTGAAAAAGTTACGGAAGAAGAACTGACCAGGCGTTTCAAGCAAGCACACAATTCGCTTTGGGCAGGTGGCGAAATGAATCCTTCTCAGGCATTTGACGAACTCGATAAACTCATCTTCTGTAAAATATGGGATGAGACATACACCATAGATGAGAAAAGTAAGAAATTTCGTCCGAGAAAAAACGGTGAGCCCTACTTGTTTCAAACCTTTGCCAACGAAACGGAAAAGGAATTAGCTAAACGGGCAAAGGATATTTACGAACAGGGACGGGCTAAAGACCCGGAAGTGTTCAGTGATGATATCCGCTTGACACCACAGAAAATTAAAATGGTAGTCGGCTACCTTGAAGGTATCAACCTTAGTAAAACCGACCTTGACAGCAAAGGACGGGCATTTGAGGCCTTTATGGGCTCGTATTTTAGGGGAGATTTCGGGCAGTATTTTACACCCCGGCCCATTGTAAAGTTTATTGTGGATGCATTGCCGATCACCAATGATTCGCGTGTTCTCGACACCTCCTGCGGAAGTGGTGGTTTTCTCCTTTATGCATTGGATAAGGTGCGGGCACAGGCGACTGAGTATTATGATGAAGGCAGCGTTGAACATTACAAATACTGGCATGACTTTGCCCAATTCAACCTTTACGGTATCGAAATCAACGAAGGCATTGCCCGTACTGCTAAAATGAACATGATCATTCATGATGACGGGCATACCAATGTGATTGCAGCGGATGGCTTACTTAAAAGTGAAAAGCTGATTGAAAAAAGTGGTAATACAGGTTTCAAAGAGAACTCCTTCAATTTCATCATCACCAATCCTCCCTTTGGGTCATCCATCAAACAAACCGAAAAAGCATACCTGCATCAATACAATTTTGGGTTGAAAGAAGCCGACTGGTTAGATACTAAAAACAGTGCGGTAAAAAAGCGCCCAACACAAAGTACAGAAGTTCTCTTTATTGAGCAGTGCCGTAATTTCCTGAAACCGGGCGGTTATCTGGCCATTGTAATTCCTGACGGCATTCTTACAAACAGCAGTCTACAGGACATCCGCGACCAGCTTGAAGAATGGTATCGCATTGTGGCAGTGATTTCCATGCCGCAAACGGCTTTTATGCACACTGGAGCGGGTGTAAAAAGCTCCGTTTTGTTTTTACGCAAGCTTTCCGACAAGCAGAGTGAATTCGTTGCCAACACCAAAAAGGCTTTGCAGGAAAAGATCAAAACCGAAAACGATTACCTTGATAAAGTAGATGCCTTAGACCAGGAGAAAAAAGATGTTATTAAAAACCATACCGGGTTCAACAATACTACCGGAGAAACCGACAAGAAAGCCATTGAAAAAACGGATGCGTTTAAAGAATGGAAAACCCTGATCGGTTCTGAGTACAGCCAAAGGATAAACGAATTGAAAGAAGAACTGGCTGATCAATATATTGAACGAAAGCAAAAGGAACTGAATGACTACCCTATTTTTATGGCCATTGCCGAAGATATTGGATATGATGCCACCGGAAGGTTGACCGGAAATAGCGAACTGGATATAATCGGACAGGAACTGAAACGCTTTATAGAACACATTGAAAAGAAGGAGAAGGTATGACAGCGTTTCAGCTATCGGAAAATATCGACAAGAACAGGGTCTTTTTGGTGAACAAAAGCCAGATAGAAAAACGGCTGGATCCCTTTTATTATGTGCCGGAGTTGATGGAGCTGGAAGAAAAGGTTTGGCAGAAAAATCCACAAAAACTGATTCATTATGCCAAAGCCGTTTCCAGCGGCGCAACGCCAAAAACCACCGAAAGCGAAAAATACTATACCGATAAGAAAAATGGCATTCCGTTTCTGCGTGTACAAAATCTTACCTCCGCAGGCATGCTGAAACTTGATAATGTCAAATTCATCAACAAAGAAACCCATAATGGCATGCTTGCCCGCAGCAAGGTAAAAGAAGGCGACCTACTCATAAAAATTACCGGAGTGGGACGCATGGCTGTTTCCTCCGTTGCACCGGAAGGCTTTGAAGGCAATGTAAACCAGCACATGGTAGTAATGAAAACCGACAGCCCAGAAACGAGCAAAATACTGGCTGCCTTCCTGAATTCCGACATTGGCGAAAAGCTGGCATCCAGAAGGGCTACCGGTGGAACACGCCCGGCTTTGGACTACCCCGCTTTGCTTTCCATTCCAATTATTTATGGCGAACGTATTCTGAAAATAACGGAAGCAGCCGTAAAGAAAAAAGAAGCCAAAGAACAACAGGCCAAAAATCTGCTGGCTTCCATTGATGATTATTTGCTGGGAGAATTGGGGATAACATTGCCGGAAAAGGATGGCGGATTGGAGAAAAGGATGTTCACCATACAATTCGCCAATCTTAGTGGAAATCGTTTTGATCCCTTTTATTTCCATCCTTTTTTTCAAGAGAATTTTGAAAATATTGCCCATGGTAGATTCCCTCTTAAGCCTTTACGTAACCTAATGTTATTTATGGAAAGTGGTAGCCGTCCCAAAGGAGGCGTTTCAAATATTGAAGATGGTGTTTGGAGTATTGGAGGCGAACACGTAGGTGATCAATGTGAAGTAGGCATAGGCACACCCAAATATATTCCTGAGGATTTCCATAAAAAAATCTTACTAACGAAAACCAAGCTACACGATATTATTTTGGTGAAAGATGGAGCAACAACAGGAAAAATCGGGATTATAACGGAGAAGGATATGGTGGATCAAAACATCAACGAGCACGTATTTCTGATTCGCCCGGATGAAACTGAGATAAACCCATTTTACCTTGTAAATTACTTGCATTCTATAGCTGGACAGACACAGATAAAGCGAGAAATTACCGGAGCCACCGTAACCGGACTTACAAAACAAGCTGTTAGAGGTGTTCATATTCCTCTTCCGCCACTTAAAAAGCAAATTCAAATAGCTGACCGTATACGTCAGATACGGGAACAGGCCAAACAATTACAGCGGGAAGCTGACAAAGAACTCGAAAAGGCGAGCCGGGAGGTGGAGCAAATCATAAAAGAATAAAATGTTAAAATCATGAGTAATACAAAAACACGTTTTATCAGCCTTACCAACTTATTAAAACTGTTTCAAAGCATCTGCCAAAGAAAACACTATTCTACTTTGATCCACCCTACTATGTCAAAGGGAAAGATCTTTACGTTAACCATTATAAGCACAATGACCATACAGAAGTAGCCAAGACAATCAAAGGACTCAAAAAATTCAAATGGATGGTTTCATATGACAACAGACCGGAAATTAAGGAATTATATTGCGACTATCGCCAATTAGAATACTCTTTAAGTTATAGTGCAACTACAGCAAAGGAAGGAACGGAAGTAATGATATTTAGCGACGATCTTGTGGTTCCTAAAATTGAGAATCCAACTAAGATGAGGAAATAATCTATGACTATCACCCAACTCATATCCCGCCTCACCGAAATCGAATGGGAAGACTTTGAAGTCAAGGAAGCCCGTTCGGACGTTCCCAAAAACGTATGGGAAACGGTAAGTGCCTTTTCCAATACAGCCGGAGGCTGGCTGGTGTTTGGGGTAAAGAAAGTGGGAAAGCAGTATGAGATCGTTGGCGTGAAGAACCCGGAAAAGATCGAGCAAGATTTTACCAATACGTTAAGAGGCGACAAATTCAATGTGAAAATTGTACCCGAATGCAAAAAATACGACTTCCCGGAAGGAACCGTGCTGGCGTTTTATATACCGCTTTCGGATAAAAAGCCGGTTTATTACAATACGCTGGCCAATACCTTCATCCGTACTGCCAGCGGAGATCAAAAAGCCACCAAAGAAGAAATTGACGCCATGTTCCGCGACCAGGCATTTGGTACGCATACCTCCAAAAGCGTTGCAGACACTTCCATAGCTAGTATCAATGAATCTTCCTACGATCAATACCGGGAATACCTTTCTCATTTCAATCCTTCTCATTCCTACAACCGCCTGAAAAAAGAAGAATTTCTGAAAAAGCTACGGGTCTTGTCAGACGGTACACTTACCTATAGCGGACTGCTTTGTCTTGGTACAGAAGATGCCATACAAAAAGAGATTACCGGTTTCCGTGTGGACTACCTCGAAATTCCCGGAACCAGCTATGCAGATGCCAAAACACGCTATACCTACCGGATAGATGAACAGGAAAACCTTTGGGAATACTTCTTTGCTATTTTTGACCGGCTCCGCAGACACCTTGACCTGCCGTTCAAACTGACACAGGAAGGATTTGCCTCAGAAGACTATCCCCAACTGGACGCTTTACGGGAAGCTTTGGTGAACATGCTCATGCACAGTGACTATTTCAGTGCAGCTTGTCCGAGAGTTCGTGTATTTGACGACCGGATTGAGTTTTTCAATCCCGGTGCTTTACCGAAACCATTGAAAAAATTGATGGAAGAAGATATTTCCCTTCCCCGAAACCCTATCATGGCCAAATTTTTCAGAGTAGTCAAGTTGGCAGAAAATGCCGGATACGGTTTTGATAAAATGATCAACGGTTGGAAAGAGTATACTGGTTCGGAACCAGAATTCGACCAGGGACAGGATTACACCAAAGCGACCTTTTATTTCAAGAAGAAAAGTGAAAGTGGGGAAAAGGAGGGGAATAAGTGGGGAATAAGTGAGGAACAACTGGGGAAAAGCGAAAGACTAATATTGGAAGCCGTTTCGGACAATCCTGAGATAACCATTTCAGAATTATCTGAACGAATAGGCATTGGGACAACGGCTATTGAAAACAACATAAAGAAACTGAAAGAAAAAGGATTATTGGAACGTAAAGGTGGGCGAAAAGAAGGACAATGGAAAGTGAACAAATAATGCCATCGCTAATTGCACATTGCTATCCTCGTTCCTGCGATGGCAAAGAGCAAAAGCCAACGCACGGTTGAGTGCTAACAAGAAAATGACGAAAGAAAATCAAATAAAAACCTCTCCCTCCCTGAAAAAAAAGAAGGACAAAGTGGTTCTAATAAACATTGGGGGAATGGGGGCTACAGTAGCTAATAGTTAAGGCTTCGTGTGGCTGAGGTATGAAGCCCAGCATGAAGCCGTGTTGCACGAAATCCCTGTTATATTATGGAGTTTTAATGATTCTGAAGCTGCTGTCCTGTTGTTTTATGAGCAGAAAACTCTTTGAAGGTAGGAAATAAGGTAAGCTAATAATTGTAATTAATGGTTTTCAGAAGAAGTCACAAAAGACACCAAAAAAAGAGATTGCTCTGGCAGAAAAACTTAAAAAACAATATTTCGATGAAAAAAAAGCATAATAAAAATTTAATGGCTCTATCTGATCATATTGATCAGCAATATGGTGTGCGAGGTTCACCTGAAAGAGAAAAATTCGAAGAAGGATACGAAGCATTCAAGTTAGGAGTCATGTTGCATGAGCTTCGCAAGGAGAGCGGATTGACTCAACAAGAGCTTGCAGAAAGGTGCGGCACGACAAAAACTTACATATCCAGGATTGAAAATAATGCATCTGATATAAGGCTCTCTACGCTGATGAGAATATTCAGGGATGGGTTTAACAAGCATTTGAGATTAAGCATTGAAGCATTCTAAAAGCACATAGCGATAACGAGCGGTATAACCAATAAGGGTTTCATTGGTATTCGAAGCGATGTATGGCACCCTGGTGTCAGGCCTTTTTTGCAAAATACCGCAGATGTTTTCCTTGAAACACACCTCCACTGCAAAAGCGTCCGCAAACGTATATAAAGTGTGCGCTGGCGAACACTTTTTTGCGAACACCTGATTGGTTTATGTTTTTAAAAGGCTATTTATAAGGTAATTATGCGTTTTGGCACGCTGTTGGCTATTGTTTAAGTGAAGACAAAAAAAACAAAAAACCAAAAAACCCTCTGAGTCATGAAAACAAGAATCCTCATCACCGCCGCAGCCATTCTTTTCAGCATTACGCTTGCCAACGCTTCTTCAAAAGAACGCAGCCTTGCTTTCCGCGATGCTCTCGGACGCACCTTTACCATACCGGTAATGGAAGAAAAAGACGACACCGTGCCTTTCGACACCCGTGCCATGTTCAGCAGCATCAGAAGCAATATGGCCAACCAGGTGTTCGACATCTCAAACATGAGCAAACCCGAAGAAGAAGAGGCCCTTCCTTTTGACCCCAAAGAAGTTTTGAAAAACATCAGATAAGCATCTTCAGCCTTGCCCGGGCTAAAGGTACCCCAATAATTCCTTCAGTTTGTTTTGGTTTCCCGGCTTTGCGCCAGCGCAAAGCCGGGTTTTTTTTATCCCGCACAGGTCCAGCATTAAACTACCGAATATAACCGGCATTACAGTAAACACAAAAACCTTCTCCTGTTTCCTTCCCCGGAAAAAATCGAATTTGTATTTTTGTAAAAAAACAGTCAGGAGCTCGAAGCTCGAAGCTGGAAGGAAGTAAGTGAGCTCGAAGCTGGAAGGAAGAAAGAGAAGTCAGAATTCGGAAATCGGAAGTCAGAATGTCTTGTCCTGAAATAGGTTTACACATTTTGTAAACAAAATTCAGGACGGGTCAGCACCTGGCAAATTTTCTTGCTAAAAGCTAAAAGCCAAAGGCCAAAAGCGGATAAAGTGAAAAGTGAAAAGTGAAAAATTTCAGGAAACCTGGAGAATCTGACTTCCGACTTCTGACCTCTGACCTCTGGCTTCAAAATTCCAAACAATTCAACGATTAAACGAATCAACAATTAAACAATAACCTTACATCTGCACATCTGCACATCTGCACATTTGCACATCGCCCCGGCTTCTCAGGTATAAAGACTAAACCCAGACAATCAAGTACATACACAAACATAAACACATGAACCGTATCAGCCAATCGTTACCGCCTTTCATGCTGCTTCTTGCAGTCGGCATGCTCTTCTTTTCCTGCAAGCGAACTGAACAACCGCCTGTTGAAACCGCCAGGCAGATTGTTTTCGAACATTTCAACCATCCTGTCTATCAGAATCTGGTTGAAGTGGAAGAGGTAACCTACGCCAATCATTTTTTTGACAAGTTCAATGAGAATGATTATGTAGATATGCTGATGGATGTGAGAATCAACGTCCTGAAAAGCCATGTGCTTTCAAAACATTTCACCTACAGCACCCTGGACGTAAATGAAGAGTGGCCTGCCGAAAGGGAAAGGCAACTGGCTGAAGCTGCCGATGAGGAAAGCCGGCTCGAAATCATTGATGCTTTCGAAAGAAATACCTTCAGTGAAGGTCAGCATGAGATCAGGGCTTCCATAAATCTCGGAAATCTAAACAACAGATGGTTGCTCCTCGGCTTTACGTTATATGTGGCCACCGATAATCAGGAAATACCCTCCGGAAATGTTGCCGAATAAGTCCGGCACTGAACTTTTTTTTCTCCGCATTGTTTATCCGGGTACCTGCTAAACATTAAAAATTGTTTGATTATGAAGGCTTACTTGTTTTCTATGTTATTGTTGATGCTGTTGTCATTACCCGTCGCGGTTTCCGGTAATGCCGGAGATAATCCCGGTGAGGCGGAGTTCCGGGTTCTGGGAAACTGCGGCATGTGTAAAGACCGCATTGAACGCGCAGCATACAGCGTACGCGGTGTGCGCTATGCCGATTGGAATGTGGAAAAACAGTTGATTACCGTCAGATATCGCCCTGCGCGCACCGACAGGGAAACCATAGAACGGGCTGTTGCAAAAGCCGGCCATGATACCGAAAATTTCCTGACCGACGACGAAACCCACGCCAACCTGCATCATTGCTGTATCTATACGCGCGACCCTGAACTCTTAAAAAACAACCGTTATCACGACGAAGAATGATTGTTGACAAGGGATTTTAAAAAAGAACTATCTTTGTGAGTCCCGGCAGGGCAGGTGGTCCGTCCGGGACTGCAGGGGCATACAAAACCTGTCATCATAATTATTTACATTGAGTGTGCAATGAGAAGCGTGTTGAAACATAGCCTGGCATTTCTTCTGGCATTCATTTTCCTGTTGTCCTTTACAGGGGTGCGTATGCTCATACACCACTGCCTGAGCTGCGAAACGACGGATGTTGCCATCATGGCTTTCGGCAGCAGGGAATGCGATGACTGGCACCACGGCGAAGCACAGCAAGGGGTATGCCACCTTCCTGCAACCGGGAACGCCGTTACCGACTGCTGCACAACTCATGAACATAATGAAGGTGAGGCTTGCGGCAACTGCTGCAAAACAGAAACCCATTACATTAAAACCGAATACACACTCACCCAGGAAAGGAACGAGCAACGGATTGAACCTGTTGTTTTTTCAGTGCTCTACACCCTGTTGCTGGCCGATGAGACTGTGCTTCCCGCACACAATAACCCCGGAAGTTTTATACACAACTCCGACCCACCGCGGGCTGTCGGGCGCGATTTTGTTATTTTCGCCCACCAGCTCAAAATTGCCTAGTTTTTCCGATCAATCTGCAGAGCATGTTGCGGTATGATGATGCATACCCTCTTGCTTTTTGTATTACAACTGATGTTATTTGTTAATAATGAACGGAAAAAACTATGCAAACAATAAAATTCATTTCCTGGTCAGTGCTTTTAATCCTGATGACAGCTTTTTCTTTGAAGGCTCAGCGCGGATACATTCATGGAAATGTGTATGAAAAAGAGGTGCACGGGAATCATTTTCACATTCACCCGCTGGTAGGTGCCAATGTAGTCTGGCTGGGCACCACCAGGGGAACCGTTACAGATGATCGCGGACATTTTCATCTTGAGATCAGTGTGGAGCTGCCCCACAAACTGCTGGTAAGCTATATCGGCTACCAGAGCGATACCGTCCTGGTAAATACGCCCGACGACATGATCGCCGTTGTGCTGGAGTTGCCGCACGACCTCGACGAGGTGGAGGTCACTGCCCGCAGACCCGGTGCTCATGTGTCCTCACTGGATCCCATACTGACACAGGTGCTGACCACCTCGGAGCTGCAGCGGGCAGCATGCTGCAACTTGTCCGAAGCCTTCGAGACCAACATCTCCGTTGATGTGTCGTACAGCGATGCCGTTTCCGGCGCACAACAGATACAAATGCTCGGACTTGCCGGCATTTACAGCCAGATCATGATAGAGAACATACCCGGGCTCAGGGGACTGTCGCAGCCTTTCGGACTGAGTTATATTCCAGGTCCCTGGATGGAATCAATCAGCATCTCCAAGGGAGCAGCCAGCGTGGTGAACGGCTATGAATCCATCACCGGACAAATCAACGTTGACCTCAAGAAACCCGAAGGCGATGAACTGTTTTTCTACAACGCCTTTGCCGGCAGTGACGGTCGGCTGGAGACATCGCTGAATGCAACCTTCGACCTCAATGATCACTGGTCTGCCATGGTATTGGCCCACGGAGAGTTGTTCAACAACAAAATTGATCATAACCACAACAGCTTTCTTGACCATCCCCTGATCAGAAAGTACAACGTGATGAACAGGTATCGGTATGACAGGCATGGTGTCATGGACTCGCAGTTTGGCTTCAACATTATGCAGGAAAACCGTGAGGGTGGCCAAAAGGATTTCTTTTCGAACAACCAGGTTTTTGGTTCGGACCAGTTCTTTGGCTTCGGTACTTCCACGTCGCGTTTTCAGGCGTTTGCCCGCACAGGGTTTTACCTGCCCGGAAAAGAAGATGCTTCCATAGGTACCCAGTTGCAGTTCACCCACCACCAGCATGAGTCGCATTACGGACTGAGACCTTACGATGGGGAGCAAAACACCTTTTATGCCAATCTTTTGTACACCAATACCATTGGTAATCCCGACCACAGGTTTGTCACCGGATTCAGCTTTTTGTTCGAAGATTACAGCGAAAGCCTGGAGGACTCCCTGTTCACACGGCGCGAATCGGTTCCCGGTGCCTTCTTCGAATACACCTTTCATACACATGAGAGTTTCACAGCCATTTTGGCCGCCAGGGCGGATTACCACAACCTGTACGGTTTGTTTGTTACTCCCAGAACACATCTTCATTTCAATCTTGGCGAGGACTGGACCATCAGGGCTTCTGCAGGCAAGGGCTACCGTGTGCCCAATCCGCTTGCCGAAAACACCGGCCTGCTGGTCAGCAACCGCCGGATCATCGTAACCGGTGATATCGAACCCGAAGAGGCCTGGAACTATGGTGGCAGTATTACCCGAAGGTTCAGGCTGTTTGGCCACGATGCATCGTTTGCGGGAGAGGTGTACCGTACCTCCTTCATCAATCAGCTGGTTGTGGATGTGGATACCGATCCCGGAAAGGTTATTTTTTACAACCTCGACGGCGATTCTTATGCGAATAATTACCAGCTGGAGCTGAATATGGAGCCCTATCGATTTTTGGAGATCACAGCTGCTTATCGCTATTCAGATGTGCACCTCACCATCAATGATGAGTTGCGGAGCAAGCCCTTTGTAAACCGTTACCGGGGAATGCTCAGTGCCTCTTACGCAACGCCGCGCAACGACTGGCAGTTTGATGTCACGGCCCAGTTCAACGGACGCAGCCGCATCCCCGATCTTCCTGACAGCTATGATATGCCGGCAACATCACCGTCGTACACCATCCTCAATGCGCAAATCACCTACCGCTGGAGGAACCTGGATGTTTACGCCGGTGGCGAAAACCTGACTAACTTTATCCAGAAGAACCCCATACTGAACCCGCATCATCCCTTTGACGACGGCTTTGATGGCAGCATGATCTGGGGACCCCTTATGGGAAGAAAGTTCTATGCAGGTGTACGCTATCTGATAGAACGGCGACAGCCGCATTCTTCAGTGATTCATAACACGGTGCCGCATTAAATCTTTTTTTTGGAAATCAGTCCTTGTTGTTGTACACCGAAAATCTTTTCCTATATTAATGGAGCCTCTTTTGATCAGAATCTGATCAAAGGAAGGTTCTGTTATGGAAAAAGCACTGAAAAAGCTCAGCATCCTTGCCGATGCCGCCAAATATGATGTGTCCTGTTCCTCCAGCGGAAGCCATCGTGCTTCCGCCGGGGGGCTGGGTAATGCCGTAAGTGCCGGCATCTGCCATTCATTCACGGAAGACGGCCGCTGCATCTCCCTTCTCAAGATCTTATACACGAACCATTGCATTTATGACTGTGCTTACTGCATCAATCGCAGAAGCAACGATGTAAAGCGGGCCACCTTCAGCAGCAGGGAGCTCTGTGAGCTTGTTGTCAATTTTTACCGCCGCAACTACATTGAAGGGCTTTTTCTCAGCAGTGGCGTTATCCGGAGCCCCGATTACACCATGGAGCGTCTGATCGCTGTCGTGCGCAGCCTCCGCGAACAACACCGCTTCAACGCTTACATCCATATGAAAAGCATTCCCGGTGCCGATCCAGCGCTGGTGAGTGCCGCCGGCCTGTATGCCGACCGATTGAGCGTAAATATAGAGATCCCGACGGAGCAGCAATTGTTGCGGCTGGCGCCTGAAAAAGATTTTGCGGGCATTTACAAACCCATGGATCAAATCGCCCAAAGCATCCTTATCAGCAAAGAAGAAAGAAAAAAATACCGTAAAGCCCCGCGCTATGCACCGGCCGGACAAAGCACCCAGCTCATCATCGGTGCCAGTCCTGAGAGCGATTACACCATCCTGAGCCTGGCTTCCGGATTGTACCGGCAGCAAAAACTAAAACGTGTTTATTATTCCGGGTTTTTACCCGTGAATGCTTATGACAGCAGGTTGCCGGCGATCGATAAACCTCCGTTGGTGCGTGAAAACCGTTTGTACCAGGCCGATTGGCTGATGCGGTTTTACCATTTTAATCATGATGAAATACTTGATGAACACCATACGGAGCTTGATCTTAACATGGATCCAAAACTGGCTTATGCCCTGCGCAATCCGCACCTGTTTCCTGTTGACCTCGACAAAGCACCCTATGAGCTCATACTGAGGGTTCCGGGCATTGGCGTGCGATCGGCTAAAATTATTGTGGGCATGCGCCGCTATGGGCGTATAAGCTTTTCGCATCTCCGGAAAATGGGTGTGGCACTGAAGCGCGCCAAATATTTTATCAGCTGCAGGGAGTTGCCCGCAGGTGTTTGTTCCCTGTATCCTGCCGACATAAAAAGAAAGTTGCTGCCTGCATCCGGGAGGGCAGGGGTGCAGCTCAGCCTGTTTTAATCCCGAAAATGCTGGACAGCAGGCTATCCATGAAAGCCATTGCAGCAGTGAACAATGAGATGCGTATGACAACAACAAACCCATTGGAATTTTTACCTTCAAAGTCAGCGGTCTTTACGTACGATGGCACCCTGGAGGGCTTTTATTCACTGGTGTTTCGCGCGTTCAGCGAAAAGACGGAGCCCATGGAGATCCTGAACCGGCGGCTGGAGCCACAAACAAGCCTGGATGAGACCATCCACGTGGATACCAACCCTGCTCAGGCGCAGCGCGTGCGCGATGGACTGATCAAACGCACGGGGGAGAGAAACGACCGGCTGGTGCATGTCGCCTTTCTTACCCAGGATAAAGAAACAGACATGCTCTTGTGGCGGTACCTGCATAAGGTTTTTAATGACCGGACGGGCACACTGCACCAAAACCTGCTTGATCCCGACGTTTACGACATGGTGCAGTGTGCCCGCAGGGTACGCCGCGAAGTGCACCGCTTTAACGGATTCATCCGCTTTCAGAAAACCAGCGACGGTGTCTTCTTCGCACCGGTCGATCCCGATAACGACATCCTAAGATTACTGATACCACACTTCAGAAAACGCTATGCCGACCAGGAGTGGCTTATTTATGACGTGCGCAGGAAGTACGGCATCTGGTATGATAAAAACAAGGTACATGAAGTATTCATTGACAAACCTGCCATAAACCTCAGAACAGGCTTATTGTCCAGGTCAACCATGGATATTGACGAGGATTATTACCGGAAGCTGTGGCAACACTATTACGACGCCATAAACATCATCGAACGGAAAAACCACCGACAGATGAAGGCCTTCATGCCCAAAAGATACTGGAAGTACCTGCCTGAAAAACAGGTGAAAAAGCTTTAATGCCCTTTCCTTATATGGCTGCATTTTCACATGGCCATTATCGGAGCCTGGCTTTCATCTGTTTGTGTTTTATAAGTGTTTGTATATCTGTGATTTGTGTTTATTCTCGAGATACTGAACAGATGTCTGATGGCAGATGTGTAAATGTGAAGATGTGCAGATGTAAGGTTATTGTTTAATTGTTGATTCGTTTAATCGTTTAATCATTTATTGTTTTTTTGTTCATTGGTAAAAATGAAAACCGGATTTCAGAAGCTTGTTTCGAACGCAGTGAGAAATCTGTTAGGAAGTCAGAAGTCAGAAGTCAGATTCTCCAGGTTTCCTGAAATTTTTCACTCTTCACTTTTCATTTTTCCGCTTTTGGCCTTTGGCTTTTAGCTTTTTGCAAGAAAATTTGCCAGGTGCCAAGAGCCATTTTTCCCTCTCTTCCTTCCAGCTTCTTAGCAGGTTTCTCCCTACAGTCGAAATAAACTTCCAGCTTCCAGCTCCTCCGGACCTAATCCTTCACAAAGAAACAACCATCAAATAAACGATTAAACAA
>JAVIYP010000049.1:0-19883 GCA_031323845.1 Bacteroidales bacterium
TGCCAGGATTAAGCTAAACACCTGGGATGACAGCGACGGGAAATCCACCATGTGGCATTCATCGGCGCACCTGATGGCAGCGGCTATTGAAGAGCTTTATCCCGGCACCAAGTTTGGCATTGGTCCTGATGTTGAAAACGGCTTTTATTACGACATCGACCTAGGTGAGCATCAGATTTCCAGTCATGATTTTCCGAAGATTGAGCAAAAAATGCTTGAAATCGCAAGGCGCAAAGAGCAATTTATGCGAAGCGAACTTCCGAAGCAGGAAGCTCTTGAGTTTTACACGCAGAAGGGCGATGAGTACAAGGTTGACCTGATCAATGACCTGGAAGACGGCACCATCAGTTTTTACAAATCGGGTAATTTCACCGATTTGTGCCGTGGTCCGCACCTCCCCGACACCAGTCACATCAAGGCGGTAAAGTTACTGAACACGGCAGGGGCATATTGGCGCGGTGACGAAAGCAGGAAGCAGCTTACCAGGGTTTACGGGATTTCATTTCCAAAGCAAAAAATGCTCACGGAGTACCTTGAGATGCTGGAGGAGGCCAAAAAACGCGACCACCGGAAGATTGGCAGGGAGCTTGAACTGTTCACCTTTTCCAACCAAGTCGGACAAGGCTTACCGCTGTGGTTACCCAAAGGGGCCGAACTCCGCGAAAACCTTGAAAAATTCCTGAAGCAGGTGCAAAGACGCGCCGGTTATAAACCCGTGATCTCCCCTCATATAGGGAATAAAAACCTGTATGTTACCAGCGGTCACTACGAAAAATACGGACAAGACTCATTCCAGCCCATCTCAACACCCTCTGAAGGAGAAGAGTTCTTTCTGAAACCAATGAACTGCCCCCATCATTGTGAAATATTCAAAACCAGGCAGTATTCCTACAAAGACCTCCCTGTGCGGCTGGCAGAATTCGGCACTGTTTACCGCTACGAGCAAAGTGGAGAATTGCATGGTCTGACCAGGGTGCGGGGCTTTACCCAGGACGACGCCCATATCTTTTGCCGCCCCGATCAGGTCAAAGAAGAGTTCATTGCCGTAATCGACATTGTTCTGTTAATATTTAAGGCACTGGACTTTACGGATTACAGCGTTCAGATTTCCTTACGCGACCCTGACTCCATGGAGAAGTATATCGGCACCGAGGAAAACTGGGAAAAGGCGGAAAAGGCGATCCTGGAAGCCACGGAAGAAAAGGGGCTCAAGGCTGAGATCGTCACCGGCGAGGCTGCCTTTTACGGACCCAAGCTCGACTTTATGGTGAAGGATGCGCTGGGCAGGAAATGGCAGCTGGGGACCATACAGGTGGATTACAACTTACCTGAACGCTTTCAACTGGAGTACACCGGAAGCGACAACCTGAAACACAGGCCTGTTATGATACACCGGGCACCTTTTGGAAGCATGGAAAGGTTTGTGGCCGTAATGATTGAACATTATGCCGGAAACTTCCCCCTGTGGCTGGCTCCAGATCAGGCTATCATATTGCCAATCAGCGAGAAGTATGAGAAATATGCGAAAAAAGTTTTAAATTTGTTAAATAATTACGAAATTCGCACCCTCATTGACGAGCGCAATGAAAAAACCGGTAAGAAAATACGGGATGCCGAAACGCGAAAAATTCCTTACATGCTCATTGTTGGAGACAAGGAAGAAACCGAAAATACGGTTTCAGTAAGAAAGCACGGAGAAGGCGACCTGGGATCTTTCAGCATTGAGGAATTTGTGCAATTAATTGAAAATGAAATCAATAAACACATAAAACAGCAATAAAACCAAAGTATTCACAAAAATTCAGGAGGAACGAACAATAAAGGCACCATTCAACCCAAGAGGAAGAAGACGCTTCGAAAAAAAAGAAGACCCGCATCGTATCAATGAGCGCATCAATGCGCCCATGGTCCGCGTAGTGGGTGACAATGTGGAAAGCGCCATATTATCAAACCGTGAAGCACAAATGCTGGCGGACGAAATGGGACTCGACCTCGTTGAGATTGCCCCGACAGCGAACCCGCCGGTGTGCAAGATCATGGATTACAAAAAGTTTCTCTTCGAACAGAAGAAAAAACAGAAGGAGATAAAGGCCAACGCAGCTAAAATTGTCGTCAAAGAGATCAGGATGGGGCCCAACACCGACGACCACGACTTCAATTTCAAGCTTAAACACGCCATAAAATTCCTGGAGGATGGTGCAAAGCTGAAAGTTTTTGTGTTTTTTAAAGGACGTTCCATTGTTTACAAAGAACAAGGAGAACTTATACTGCTTCGCTTTGCCCAGGAAATTGAAGAATACGGCAAAGTGGAACAGCTGCCAAAACTGGAAGGTAAACGGATGATCATGTTTATATCACCCAAAAAAGCCGCTAAAAAGAATTAATGTTCATTAATCACAAACCTGTAACTTGAGTTAATAAAATGCCTAAAATGAAAACGAAATCCGGAGCAAAGAAACGGTTCTCTCTTACCGCCTCCGGACGTATTAAGCGGAAACATGCTTACAAAAGTCATATTCTGACCAAAAAATCAAAAAAGAGAAAAAGAAATCTGACGAAAACCACCCTGGTGAGTAAAGCAGATGAGAAGAACATCAAGGCCATGCTGGCCATGTAATCAAAAAACAGTATTAACCTTTGCTGGAGCCATATAAGTCTTTCCCGGTGACCGAGGAAAGCGCCCAACAAACAAAACCAGAAAATTATGCCAAGATCAGTTAACAAAGTCGCTTCAAGGCGCAAAAGAAAAAAGCTGCTTAAGCTTACCAAAGGCTACTTTGGTGCAAGAAAAAATGTTTACACAGTAGCCAAAAACACGTATGAAAAAGGTCTGACTTATGCTTACCGCGACAGGCGCACCAAAAAAAGAGAGTTCAGAAAGCTTTGGATACAACGTATCAATGCCGCTGTAAGGCAATACGATTTAAGCTATTCGCAATTTATAGGAAAACTGAATGAAAAGGATATTCAGATCAACCGCAAGGTACTTGCTGACCTCGCCATGAATCATCCTGAGGCTTTTAAGGCCATTGTGGATTCAGTGAAATAAATATTATTCCGGTTAATGAACAGAAAAAAGGGAGCCCGCTAAGCTCCCTTTTTTAATGCCTCTGCAACGAGAAGCATAAATTCGGACATCATCATGGCTGTGGCCCCCCAAATGACAACACCGTCAATGTGATAACAGGGTGTGTGCAGCAACTTCCCGGAAGCCAGTTTAATCGGTAGTTCTCTTAAATAATCTTTGTTGAGAAAGTCAGACAGTGGGAATGTGATGATGCGGCTCACCTCCTTGGGATCAGACATAAACTCAGGCATTTTAGGCGTAACTCCAACAAAAGGGTGCACCAGGTAATTGCTTGGCGGGATGTAAAGATCGGTGAGCTTGCCTATGATGGTCACAGCATTGTCGTCGATGCCGATTTCTTCCCTGGCTTCCCTGAGGGCAGTGCGCTGAAGGTTGTTGTCTTCCGTTTCAAACCGGCCGCCGGGAAAGGAAATCTGCCCGCTGTGAACCCCATTGTATGACGGACGCTGAATAAAAACCGTAGTCGCCTGCCCTTTGGCGTCGGGGTAAACCAGCAGCAGTACGCTGCTCAATACAGGCTCCTGGCCAACCCCCATGCTGCGAATTTCATCACGGCGATCAACCGGGGCCATCATGATCTGCGCTTCCAGACCGGGCAAAACACTGAAATCCAGCGTTTGAAACAGTATGTCATAAGCTATATGGTTCTTCATAATAAAAACTTCAAAACAAAAACAGGAGCTGCACCAATCAGCCTGACAAGGCCGCTTTGTAAACATGCAAACACCTCTCACGTGCCATGTTGTGCCCGACTATCGGGTCAGGATACACTTTGCTTCCGAATTCAGCGACCCAGGTTTTTACAAACCGCAGCTGCGGATCAAATTTCTTTTGCTGAGCCTCAGGATTAAACACCCGGAAGTAAGGCGCAGCATCGCAACCCGTACCCGCACTCCATTGCCAGCCGCCATTGTTGGAAGAAAGTTCATAGTCAAACAACTTCTCAGCAAAATAAGCTTCACCCCAGCGCCAGTCTGTCAGCAAATGCTTGGTTAAAAAGCTCGCCGTGATCATACGCAAACGGTTGTGCATATATCCTGTAGCGTTCAATTGACGCATTCCTGCATCAACCATAGGATATCCGGTGGTACCCGACTTCCAGCGTTCAAATTCAGCGGGGTCATTGCGCCATTCAATGCGGTCGTAAGAAGGCTTGAACGACTGACCTACGACTTCCGGATAATGCCACAGTATCATGGCATAAAATTCGCGCCATATCAACTCATTAAGAAAAACTTCATTCAGCTGCAAGGCTTTTCTGACCAGCGACCTGAGGCTTATCGTACCGAAACGCAAATGCACCCCCAGTCGTGAAGTGCCTTCAATGGCAGGTATATCGCGTGTTTGATGATAAGTACTGATAACCGCTGCATCTAATGTTTTTGGAGGTGCCTGCCTGGGCGACCTGCGAAAACCTATCTCATCAAGTCCGGGAAAAGAGCCACGCTCATCTTCCAAAAGGGCATTTAGATGCTGCTCTGATGAAAAATGCTCCGTGTGCTGAGGTTTCAGCAAACCTTTCCAGGCGCGACTGTACGGTGTGAAAACCTGGTAGGGCGTCCCCTGGGCGGTCAGCACCTCATCAAATTTCATAATGACATGATCAAGATACCGGTGAAAAGCCACACCATTATTTTTCAGCAACTCCGCAATCATGCGGTCCCTTTCACGCCCGTATGGTTCATGATCCGCATTGCAGTATACAGCCTCAACGGCGTATTCGGAAAGGAGCTGTTGAAACACATCGGCCGGCTTGCCCTTTCTTATCAATAAACCCCTCCCCTGTTGCTGCAGGGCTTGGTGCATCTCATGCAACGAGTCAAAAATAAAGGACACCCTGTGATCATCCCTGGCCAGCGGGTCCAGTATGTGATCATCAAAAATAAAAAGCGGCAGAACACGCTTTCTGCTTCTAAGGGCATAATACAAAGCCTTATTGTCAGTGATCCTGAGATCTCTGCGAAACCAATGTATGCTAACAGGGACATCCTTTTTCATGATCATGCTTCGGTAAGGCCAAAGTTTTCAAGTTCCGGCAAAATAAACCATTTAAAGTGTAAAATACAATCAAAGATGAATTAACTTTGCAGCACATCATCCGGATCATAGCACCCATACTATCTTAAGTAGGATGCTGTAACTAATAAACCTGCTTTCATTTTTAATGTTCATTTAAGGTATGAATGAGCTGATTTATGAAGGATATTTTGCTCTTTTTCTGATCATCACCCTGGGTATTATGCTCGGAGCGGTCAGATTCAGAGGGTTTTCGCTGGATTTGTCGGCTGTTGTGTTTGTAGCGCTAATTCTGGGTCACTACGGCATTATGGTGCCGGAAGCTTTCCAAACCATTGGCCTCATGTTTTTCATCTTCACGGTGGGCATTCAGGCGGGTCCGGGTTTTTTTGATGCTTTCAGGAAGGCAGGCAGGCAATACCTTGGTGTCTGTTTGCTGCTGATCAGCACGGCCGCCCTGCTCAGCTTTGGTCTCAGCCGCATCTTCGGGCTTGACCCATTGCTCGGCGTGGGCATTTTCAACGGTGCGCTGACCAGCACCTCCGGACTTGCAGCCGCTATCGACATTTCAGGATCCACCATGCCCTCCATCGGATATGGCATCGTGTACCCTGCCGGTGCCGTCCTGGCCATACTCGTCATCCATCTGCTGCCCCTGATGTTTCGCGTAAACATGAAGGCTGAAGAACGGAAATACATTGAAAAGTCGCACGAAGACCATCCCGATGTTACCGAGTGTAACTTCGTGGTTGAAAACAAAAACATCGACGGAAAAACCATCAGGGAACTGGGCGTCGGCAGCATGACCCGTGCAGTGATCAGTCGGATCAAGCATGGCAATGAGGTGTTTACCCCAGGAGAAAAAACACGGCTGTTCCTGGGCGACATCGTAAAGATCGTAGGAACGGAAGAAGCCCTTCAGAAAGCAGCCCTCATGATTGGCCCGAAAACCACAGCGCGCGTACCCCAGGCCGCCGGCCATAAAATTAACTGGGTGCTGGTAACCAATAAAGAAGTCATAAGTAAAAGTCTGAAAGAGCTGAACCTCACCGCTTTTTACAATGCCACCATCACCAGGATACGGCGCAGCGGCATTGACATTTCTCCAAGCGGTAATACTTTACTGCGTTTCGGTGACAAACTCCTGATCGCTTCCGACAACGAAAATATGGTCAGAGTAATGCAGTTGCTTGGCAACAATGAAAAACGCCTCAGTGAAACGAATTTCCTGCCCATAAGCCTGGGCATCATCATCGGGGTGTTGCTGGGAGCCATCACCTTCCCAATTTTTGGACTGCTTGAATTCAACCTGGGTATTACGGGCGGAGTGCTGATCACCGCTCTTGTTTTAAGTAAGATAGGCAAAACAGGCCCCGTGATCTGGACCATGTCAGGAGGTGCCAACAGCCTGCTGAGGAAACTCGGACTGCTCATGTTCCTTGCCACTGTGGGCACCCACGCCGGGGCACACATCGCAGAAGCCCTCAAGGAATACGGCTGGACACTTTTATGGACAGGCATGTCCATTACCATCATCCCCATGGTTGTCACAACCCTGATCGGTCATTTTGTTCTGCGCATCAACTTTGCCACATTGCTGGGCGTAGTGGCCGGCAGTATGACCAGCACCCCCGCGCTCGCCGCTGCCGATGCAAAAACCGAAACAGATGCCGCATCGCTGGGATATGCTACCGTTTACCCATTGGCGATCGTATTGATGATCATTTTTTCCAAGATACTCAGTGTTGTTTAGGTAGTTCTTTGTTCGTTGTTTTTTGTTTCTTGTTTTTGATGGTCTTTTTCTTTGCGTTTTTTGCGTGTTTTATCTTTGCGCTTTTTGCGTGGAATAAACAAATCCACGCAAAGGTCGCAAAAGAGTTTCACGCAGAGCACGCAAAGATCTCATTAGTAACGAAGCAGGAAGCTATGCAGCTTAAACTGCTACTATTCCTCTTTGCGGTTGATTACCAGAACACGCTCTTTACCATAGGTTTCCATAGCTATTTCACCAGCAATAACATCTATACTTTCTATCTCATCTGGTGTGATCAGATGATCCATCACGCCTTCCAGGTCTTTGGATGAGTAAAGCTTCCCATCAAGATAAAAATGAGCATCCCGGGGTAATACCGGTTCACCGGCTGCTGTTTCCTGGTTCAGAGCAAAGCGCACCGGCAGGTTAAACTGTACACGAACGGCTTCACCACGCTGGCGGCCAGGTTCCCATTTTGGCATCATACCCACAACACGAACTGCCTCCTCATCACAACCACCACCGATGCCACGCAGCACCTGGATGTTTGATATGCTTCCGTCGGGCTCTACAACAAAACTTACAAATACGGTTCCCTGGATACCTGCATCTTTCGCAGCCTCAGGATATTTAATGTTGCTTCCGATAAAATCCATCAACGCCGGGGTTCCGCCGGGAAATTTGGGAATTTCTTCAACCACGGTAAAAATCACATCTTCCTCGTAAGAGGCATCTTTTGCTTCAATAACCAGTTCATCAGTGGATTCGGCCTCATCTTTGGTAAAATCGCACGATTGCAACAGGAAGACTCCGGCAAACAAAGATGCCAGCATCAGCATGCCTGTAACAATCTTTACAGGACTTTTTTTCATTTTTTTGTTCATCATCATGATTCGTTTTTTTAAGGGTGGATAAGTGAATGGAGTTGTCAATGAAAAGTGAAATCCGCTCATGTTTACCTGGAGCAAGAGTTTTTGATAGCTGACCTTGTCCACATCATCCTGGTGCAGTACGTACCGGTCAGCCTCGTATTCATGTTGAAGTTTAAGTTCCCGGCGGGCATACCAGACCGCAGGATGAAACCAGAAGATAACCCTCAGTAGCTCCACAAAGATCAGGTCGATGGTGTGAAGGTGTTTCGCGTGGCCACGCTCATGCATGATCACAGGATAAAGATCATCTTGATCAGCAAGCGCTTCGGGAATAAAAACATAGGAGAAAAATGAAAAAGGTGCCGTATTATCTCCCTTCAGTGGAATCACGCGGGTTCCATAATGGTTTCTGACTTCCGACCGGCTTACCCTGTACAATAAATAAACGGTGCTGAGAACCATTCTGAGAAGCAGCAGCAAGCTTACTGACATGGTCAGATAAAGGAACAGCGAACGTGTTTCAAAAACGCGGATCAACTCCTGTCTGGAATATTCAATACCTTCTGATGCGCCTACGACCACTTCAGGTAACCGAATGCCCTGGGCACCCGCTGTGATGCTGACGGGCTGAACAGGAACCAAAGAAATGGCAGAAAGCAAAACAGATGCGATCATCCCTGTTATCAGATAAAAACGCGCCTGCGAAGGTGTTGCCATGCGCCGGACAAATACAGCATATACGAAAGCTGCGATCAGAAGATAGATGGATCCAAAAAATAAAAAAGTGCCTATTGTTTCCATGTCATCCATGTATTATAATTAAGACTGTTTGTTTCTGATTTCCTCTTCTATGACCTGTTTCAACTCCTCCAGTTCCGATGCGCTCATCCCCTTCTCATGCGAAAAGAAGGATACCATCTGCCGCACTGAGTTGCCAAAATACTTCCGCATGATCCCCTTCATCAGCATTCCGGTATATGCTGACTTTTCAACCAATGGATAATATTCATGGGCTTTCCCGTAGGCTTTGTGTCCGATGAACCCTTTCTCCTCAAGGATCCTTACTATGGTCGACACGGTTGTGTATGCAGGTTTTGGCTCATCAAACCTCTCCAGAATATCCTTTACGAAGCCCGACTTGATCTCCCATAGGATCTGCATTACCTGCTCTTCCGCTTTTGTTAGTTCCTTCATAGTCTGAAGTTTTGTTCTAATTATGAATATGTACTTTAACTTTGCGCTTTTTGCGTGTTTTTTTCTTTCCGCTTTTTGCGTGGAACAAATAAATACACGCAAAGGCTGCAACATGTTATTACGCTGAGCACGCAAAGATTCTTTGCAAATATAACTAATATTTTAGTTATTCAACTATTTTTTTAGTATTTGATAAAAACATATCAAAAACCAGACCAAAAATCAAGATTACGTTTTTTCATCATTTTTTCGTTTTGATGGGATTCGATATTGTATTATTTTTGGGAGCACGCGGATGAACCCTGTGGATGACAACCATTACCATTAAAAAAAGACATATGGCAACAAACATGATAAGCAACAAGGAAAAGATTCGTGAAATCATTGATAAATGCGAGGTATGCTATGTAGGGATGGTAGATCCGGAGGGTAAACCCTACACCCTGCCTTTTAACTTCGGGTACGAGGATGGAAGTTTATACCTCCATATGGCGCAGCAGGGCAAAAAGATGGATGTTTTGCGGAATAACCCTCATGTTTGTGTTGCTTTCAGCACTGATCACCTCTTGTTCCACCGCAATGAAGGCGTGGCATGCAGTTACGGTATGAAATACCGCAGTGTTCTGGCATACGGCGTGGCTGAATTTGTTGAAGATTATGAAGAAAAGGTCCGGATCATGAACGTAACCATGCGGAAATACACCGGAAATGATTTTTCGTACAAAGCTCCTGCCATCAACAACGTTGCCATATACCATATCAGGATTGACAAGATAGAGGGCAAGCTCAGCGGATATTTTTAGTGGTTTCCGGGTCCGGGAAAAACTTTTTTATTGTAAACAGCCACAGCTGGTAAAGCGCAAGGGCTATCAGGATTCCAAGGAGGGCTCCCCCCAGCACATCGCCGGGGTAATGCACACCCAGGTAAATGCGATTGTATGATTTCAGGCATGCCCAAACGAGCATCAGAGGAACGATCCATCCGAACCTGTCCTTTAACAGGCGGATGACAAAAATGGCCAGTGCGAAGGAGTTGGCAGCATGGCCGGACACAAATCCAAAACGCCCGCCTCTGTGTCCCCTTACAATATGAACCAGATCGGCAATTTCCGGATCATTTGACGGTCTCAAACGCATGGTGGAACTTTTTAACACATTAGCCAGCTGATCACTCATGGTGATCAGTACAATCACAAAAAGCATTACCAAAAAACCCTTGTACCGGTATTTTTTGAAGATCAAAACGGTCAAAAACATGTAGAAGGGTATCCAGTTGTATTTTCCCGCAATGAAGTACATGGGATCGTCCAGCCAGCTTACATGCAAACTGTTCAGAAACAAAAAAAGCTGCTGATCAAGTTCCTTCAGAAATTCGAGCATAAGATTATTTCTTTTGATTACCAGTGATCGGTCTGCGGGTCCTGTTCATTCATCATCAGCCACAACTTATCTTTAAGCTGCATGATGCCCATTTGGGTGTGCGATGATATATAGACGACCTCAACATCCTTCAACGAGGAAGTCAACTCCTGTTTCAATTCCTGCAGCATTTCCTCATCCATCAGATCGCACTTGCTTACGGCCAGCAATCGGTGTTTATCAAGCAGTTCCGGGTTGTACTCTTTCAATTCCCGGAGCAGTATCCCATATTCATCGGCGATGTTTTTGCTGTCGGATGGTATGAGGAAGAGCAGCAGCGCATTTCTTTCAATATGCCGCAGAAAGCGGTGTCCCAGGCCTCTGCCTTTATGTGCATCTTCAATAATTCCCGGAATGTCGGCCATAACAAAGGACTTGTCATCTCTGTAGGGTACCATTCCGAGGTTCGGCACCAGTGTGGTAAACGGATAATCGGCAATTTCCGGTTTCGCCGCACTGACCACGGAGAGCAGCGTTGACTTACCGGCATTGGGAAATCCAACCAGCCCAACATCAGCCAGCAGCTTGAGTTCCAGAATAAAGCTTTGTTCCTGGCCGGGCTCGCCTGGCTGCGCATAGCGCGGGGTTTGCCGTGTACTGGATTTAAAATGCACATTTCCCAGGCCACCTTTACCACCGCTCAGCAGAACAAAGGTCTGTCCATCTTCTGTAATTTCCCCGATGAATTCTCTGCTTTCTCCGTCTTTTACAACAGTTCCCAGTGGCACGTCGACAATGACATCCTTGCCTCCGGCGCCGAAGCTTTGTTGCTTGCCTCCCGGGGCACCGGCCTCTGCAACCAGATGCCGGGTATATTTCAGGTGCAGCAAGGTCCAGAAGTTTCTGTTGCCCCTGAGGATAATATGTCCGCCCCTGCCGCCATCGCCTCCGTCAGGTCCTCCTTTGGGCACAAACTTCTCGCGCCGCAAATGCGCCGAACCTGCACCTCCCTTCCCGGAGCGGCAGTGAACCTTGATATAGTCAATGAAATTTGCGTTCATGAACAGTAAAACGGTACTTTTACTCTAATCCACAACAGGCAACACCCTGTTGCTTTCAACGTAGGTGTCAACAGCCTTTCTGATCTTGGCAAAAACCTCATCAACGGGAGCCATGCCATTGATCGCAGCAATCTTACCCTGCTTATCGTAGTAATCCAGCAAAGGCATGGTCTGGTCCTTGTAAACGGCAAGTCTCTTACGCACAATTTTCTCGGAATCATCTGAGCGTCCAGAGTCTTCGCCTCTGCCGCTAATGCGCTTATAGAGCTCTTCTTCCTTCACCTCAACCGACACCACCACGCCAATCGGCATGTGGCGCTCTTCCAGTAAATCATCCAGAGCTTTTGCCTGCACAATGGTGCGGGGGAAGCCATCAAAAATAAAACCGGGTACATCGGCATGATCACAAAAATGCTGATACAGCATTTTTAACACAATGTCGTCAGGCACCAGTAACCCGCGGTCGATAAACTTCCGCACCTCCATGCCTAAAGGTGTTTGTTCTTCCATCTCATGCCTGAACATATCCCCGGTGGACACATGTGTCAGCTTGTATTGCTCAACGATTCTGGCAGATTGCGTGCCTTTGCCCGAACCGGGAGGGCCAAAAATGACAAGGTTCAGCATAATAAAGTGTTTACCCCGGTTTCAAAACCGGTAATTAGCAATTATTCTACAATTTTATAAATATCCTTGTAATTTCTGCCAAAGCCGTTATAATCCAATCCGTAACCCACGATAAAGTCGTTGGGAATCTCCATTCCGACATAATCCGGAAACACGTCCATACGTAAAGCTGCAGGTTTGAGTAATAATGTGGCAACCTGGATCCTTTTCGGGTTATAGCGCTTAAGGTCTTTAACGAGATGAGATACTGTAATACCGCTATCAATGATATCTTCAAGAATAATGACATCCCTCCCGGAAATATCTTCATGCAAGCCTATCACCGACTTAACTTCACCCGTTGTTGTTGTACCTGAATAAGAAGAAAGCTTGATAAAACTGATTTCACACATCCCCTTATAGACTTTGAACAAGTCGCCCGCCAGCATGAAACACCCATTCAGCACGCACAAAAACAGCGGAGCGCCATCCTTATGGTCATCAAATATGGCCTCTGCCATTTTCTGGACTGATTCCTGTATGTGCGTATAAGGAATACTTCTTTTAAATTCCTTGTCAAGTATTTTTATTCTCTCCATGGGATGATAAACTATGGTTTGGCGATGCTTTCTCCACAAATATAAATGAATCAATGCTTACAGTAAGCATTATTTCCAGAAAAAAAATAAATAATTACATAAATACTTATCAATCAATCTTATAAACACCTTTTAAAAAATGCACTCATATTGTTTTTCTGACTCTTGTACGGGCATAGTCATGATTTCAAATTGAAATGCACGCGAATTTCTTACTTTTGCCTTTCCTGAAAACATGAATCTGGCATTATAATGAAACGCATTGGTCTTCTTTCTGACACTCATGGATACGTTCACCCTGAACTGCCCCGGATTTTTTCCGAATGTGATGAAATCTGGCATGCGGGCGATTTCGGCAGCTTAGCGGTTGCTGAATCATTACGGGCCATGAAACCATTGAGAGGTGTTTTTGGTAACATTGACGGCACAGACATTCGCTGCTCATTTCCGCTGTATTTGCGTTTTTTCTGTGAAGAGGCTGACGTGCTTATGACTCATATCGGTGGTTATCCCGGCAAATACGAAGCTAATATCATTAATACGTTCAGGATTAAGCCACCAGATCTATTCATCAGCGGTCATTCTCACATAGTAAAGGTTCAATACGATGAACAATACAAGGTGCTGCATATAAACCCCGGTGCTGCAGGCAGGCAGGGACTGCATAAAACAATCACCATGGCCAGATTCAGCATTGCCGGCCGCGATATAAAAGATCTCGAAATTGTTGAATTAGACAAGTAAAAGAAGTGTACACCCTGGTTAACAGACCCTTGCATATGGTGTGGCTTAAAGCTGCCGTAGTAGGCAGCTTGTGGGCGTCTATTGAGATCATCCTTGGAAGCTTCCTGCACAATCTGCGCATCCCCTTTTCGGGTTCAACCCTTGCCTTTATTGCTGTTTGGCTCATAGTGGCTTTTGCCAGGGTATGGAAAGAACCCGGCCTCATCTGGCGTGCCGGGCTCATCGCCGCCCTGATGAAGTCCATCTCCCCGAGCGCCGTGATTCTCGGACCCATGATAGGGATATTTACCGAAGCCCTGGTAATGGAATTGAGCATTCGGCTTATCGGACGAAACCTGGCAGGTTTTATCATAGGTGGCGGACTGGCTGTTCTCAGCGCACTGATGCATAAAGCCGTCAACCTACTCGTCCTGTACGGCTTCGACCTTGTTAAGGTGCTCGATGCGCTGTTTCGGTTTTCGGCACATACCTTGCGGATCGACAACATCGGACTTAAGGAAGCCTTCTTTATCCTGGCAGCCATTTATATTGCTGCCGGTATTTGCGCTGCCATATTCGGCTATTTTTCAGGCGGTCTGGGACTTAAACGTCTCAAAGAAAGCAAGCTCGGCGACTCAGAATTACAGGAGCCGCTAATTAAACCGGACTTGTCGAAGAAAAGCAGCGAATTATTCGCTCACACCAGCGTGCAAAAATACGCCACTCCATTGCTCTTTGCGAACCTCAGCGCTATAATTACCGCACTTTTCCTGATGGGCAGCGGCAGACTGATCTGGGCGGCCCTCTTCTCAGCCATTTATCTTGGCTTCTGTTTTTACAGATACAAACGAGCCGTGTTACGTCTGAAGAGGTTTTCGTTCTGGATACCTTTTATGCTGATAACACTGATTGCTGCCATGCTGCTGGAGGGTATCGATAAAGGATTCGGTTTCAGTATGGAAGGTTTGATGATCGGTATCAGGATGAACCTGCGTGCTTTTGTGATACTTACAGGCTTTACCGCCATCAGCACGGAAATGAAGAATCCGGCCATCAAAATGATCTTATACAACAAGGGGTTTGCAAAACTATACCAGGCACTCAACCTTTCTTTTTCCGCGCTGCCAGGTGTACTGGCTTTCGTTTCCGAAAAAAGAAAGCAGAAGGGCATGCGCATTCTGGCTTTCCCTTACATCCTTATGGCTGCTGAACACCTGCTGCTTGCCTTTAAAAAAGAAAATGCCCGGAAAGCACCCGTTATCATCATCACCGGCGATATCGGTCAGGGGAAAACGACTTATGCCACCAAACTGGCGAATATGCTGCGCGAGGAGCATATTCCGGTGACCGGTTTTTTAGCCCCCGGTAAGATGATCAATAACGAAAAAACGGGCTTTATGCTGCTCAGTCTTGAAGACAACAGTCTGACCCCGCTATCTTCCAAAACGCCCAACGATGAATGGCAGCACGTCGGAAGCTATTATTTTAATCCTGAAGGCCTGGCAAAAGGAAAGGCTATCCTGCAGCCGGAAAACACGAATGCTTATGATGTGTTGCTTATTGATGAAGTTGGTCCTTTAGAACTCAATGATTTTGGCTGGGCGTCCGGTATTGAACGGGCCTTGGGTGAACCCATCATCCATTGCTGGATCGTGAGGAGGTCGCTTGTGCAAAAAGCAGCTCGCAAATGGGATGTAGGAACGGTTTATGTTTATGATATTTCTGAAGACAGTGCAGATGCCATTGTCAGGCAACTTAAACACCTCACGGAACGACCCGGCTC
The DNA here is from genome assembly GCA_031323845.1 of Bacteroidales bacterium. Classification (GTDB taxonomy): domain Bacteria; phylum Bacteroidota; class Bacteroidia; order Bacteroidales; family UBA7960; genus PUPG01. The sequence continues at coordinate 15,055 of JAVIYP010000049.1, forward strand.
ATAGTGATTTTCCTGGCGCAATAATGAAACAGGTGATACGCCGAACCGGCTTCACCGACCAGGTCCATCAGGACTTCCGGTTTCGTGACAAGGGTTGCACCAATCAGGTCAATCTTGTTCTGAAACAAGACATCCGGCACAATACTTCCTGAAGGTCCGGTGATGATGACAAGCTGCTCCCCGGTAATCATGTCAAGCAATTCGCCCAGGGTGCCGTTCAGCAAGGTCATGCCAGTCAGTATGACGACATCGGCATCTGCCAATACGCTTCGGGCATCATGCGCAGGAACAAACAGATGCTGCTGATCGGGCGTTAGAGCATCCTTTCGCAGCTCAAGCACGCTAAGCTTGTTCTTCGTCGGCAGAATTCTGCGGATGTAGGATTGAAAAGCACCTACCACAACAATACTCTTTGTCTGCTCTAAATCAATCAGATCAATGGGGTCGGTATCCCGGTGGAGCTTATGCCTGCCGCGATGAAAAAAAGCTGCCGACAGAGCATGCAGGCTGGCCATTCTGAGGGAGTCAACAATATGGTTATCCGGAGCCGAAACAAACAAGTCTGTCAGTTTCCGCCCGCGGAAATACAATGGGGAAAACTCACCAAACCTCCTGTCCTTTTTATTACAATGCTCTGCAGTATTGCTCAGTGTTGAGGAGACACCGGCTGAGCCGTCAGAAAGTTTCACGGCGGTCAGAAAGGGGCCGACACGAACTTCTGAGATAAGCATCTCATGCCATTGCTCACCCAGCTCTGCAATAAGGAAATCTATTGCACTCTTAATGATGCTGCTTTGCTGCATGTTATTTTCATTAAGATGTGTGACTGGCCGGTGTTCCAGACGGTAAAACAAACGATATTGTGCGGGATCGTTGACCTGCAGGATAGCCTTTAAGCCATTTATTTAGCGGCTTCTTGCATCAGCACTGCTGTCGCGCAGCTGGCGGAATTCATTTCCGTCGTACCAGTTGGGCCACGACCTTGAATTGGCCAAATCCATACCCATATGGTAAAAGAGCCACATATCCTGATGCATGCCTTCCCACACCCACATGTCATGCACGATATCCGTAGGAGCATGATAACGGCCGGCAAGGTCTTCTGCCACCATTTCGGCATAGGCCTCATCGCGTCCGATATAATCAACACCTCCCTGGGCATAGATCATGGGCACACCCTGACGGGCAAGACTGATGTGGTCGGACCTGTAAAAATAACCTGCTTCCGGTGTTGGTTCTGGGGCGAGATACCTGCCTTGTGCAGTTGCATGTTTACGGAGGTAATCTTCCATCTCCGAATTGCCATAACCCACTACAGAAACATCCCAGGTAGCACCATAGACGTTCAGTGCATCTATATTTAACCCTCCAACCGTGGTTTCAAGGGGGAATACCGGATTAGCTGCATAGAATTTGGAACCCAGCAGACCAGACTCCTCTGCCGTTACAGCCAGGAAGGCAACGGAGCGCTTGGGAGCTTCACCTGAAGCGAGCATACGTCCGGCAATAGAAAGAATAGCACCTACACCTGTTGCATTATCCACAGCACCATTGTAAATATCCACGCCGTCTTCTGTTTCCACCATGCCGAGATGATCCCAGTGAGCCATATATATAACGGTTTCATCGGGGTATTCACTGCCTTCTATGTATCCGATGATGTTGTAGCATTCTGAGTATTCAAACACATTCTTAAAGTCCACGTTGGCATACATTCCCATTTCGAATGCCTGAAAACCGGGACTTGCTGCAGCTTCCAACATATCATCGAGATCATGGCCAGCCAGCTCAAAAATCTCCCTGGCCACATCAAGTTGAATCCAGCCTTCCGCCTCCAGGTGGGGATCACCGGTCTCAATGCCAATGCCATACTGAGTCCCTGACCATGAATTCCTTACCACAGTCCACCCGTAACTTGCAGGCTCCGTCTGATGAATGATAAGAGCACCTTTTGCACCCTGCCGGGCTGCTTCTTCAAATTTATAGGTCCAGCGCCCGTAATAGGTCATAGCCCTTCCGTTAAACATCTCTTCATCCTGAATCGCAAAACCAGGGTCATTGATCATGACAACTACGGTTTTTCCTTTAACATCAACACCTTCATAATCGTTCCAGCCATATTCAGGGGCCACCACGCCATAGCCAACAAAAACCAGCTCGCTGTTTCTCAGCGATGAACGGTTTTGGAGACGGTTGGTGCCAATGACCATATCATCGAGGTATTTGTAGGATAAGGTGCTGCCCTTTCCCCGGATGGTTAGATCAGAAAAGTCGTAACCGGTGATCTCCACCAAGGGCACAGGCTGGAGGTACGTGTCACCCAGTGCAGGCTTTAATCCAATGCGTTTATACTCTCCCTTAATGTACTCAATGGCTCTTTCGGCTCCTCTTGTTGCCGGTGCGCGTCCCTCCATTTCGTCGGAAGCGAGGGTTTCAACATGGGTGCGAAAATTGTCGCAAAAGACGGGAATGTCAACACGTTCGCGACTTCCGCAACCGTATTGCAGCATCAGTGATACCAGCACAATGGCAGGAAGAAGGTAATTCCGGAGTGATTTCTGTGTACGCATAAGAAGGTTCTTTTTAGGGTTTATATTTAACAGTCAATGGGATAAAACCCGAAAGTAATATCCCATCGACAAGATATCCGGGTTTATCCTTTATCTTTTTTTATTCTTTTTCTTCATAGTGAGCAAGTCGTAAGCAACCGGCGCAGCGTTGAACAATGAAGAATAAGTACCTACAGCAACTCCCACCATCAGTGCAAAGGCAAATCCGCGGATCACCTCTCCTCCGAAAAGGAAGATGATAAGCAACACGGCAATGGTGGTGCCAGATGTGTTGATGGTTCGCGACAGCGTGGCATTGAGGGCAGTATTGATGTTGTTTTTGAGGTCTCGCTTCGGATACAGGCCAATGTTTTCCCTGATCCTGTCAAAGATCACCACGGTGTCGTTTACTGAATAACCGATGATGGTCAGAATGGCGGCTATAAAGGCCTGGTCAATTTCCATGGTCCAGGGCACAATGTTGTACAAAAGTGAATACAGCGATACCACAATGATTGAGTCGTGGAACAGGGTTGTAAGGCTGCCCAGCCCGAATTGCCACTTTTTGAATCGCATGGCGATATAGGCAAATATGATGATCAGGGCGATGGTTACGCTCACCACTGCACCTACCTTAATATCCCGGGCCACTGCGGGGCCTACTTTCTGAGAACTCAACCTGCCGATAACTTTGTTTTCGTCATCAGAAACAAACTCTGCATAAGTTACCGGTTCGTTGAAGAAATCCTTCACCCCTTCAAAAATTGCCCGCTCTGCTGTGGCATCCGCTTCATCTGAATCGTCATCAATCATAAAGCTGGTGGTGATTCTCACCTGGTTTGAAGGGCCAAAGGTGATTACTTCAGCAGGTTCTCCAAGAGCTTCTGTCAGCGCTGTTCTCATTTCAGCCGTATTGATATCGGTATCGAAACGGACTACGTATGAGCGTCCGCCTGAGAAATCAATACCATAATTTAAACCGCGGACAGCAAAGGAGCCGAGGCCGAGAATAATAACAATGGACGATATGATATAAAACCTTTTCCTGACGCCGATAAAATCAAAGTTAACTTTGGTAAGAACGTCTTTAGTGAATTTAGAGTTGAAGCGGATAACCACATTATTGTCGAGCCATCTTGTAAACACCAGCCTTGACAGGAAGATTGCCGTAAACAAAGAGCAAACAATACCTATGATCAGTGTTGTGGCAAAACCTTGCACGGGTCCTGATCCAAAGATATAGAGCACCACTCCGGTTAACAGGGTTGTTATGTTTCCGTCAATGATGGCTGAGTAGGCATTTTTGTAACCATCGGATATCGCGAGTCTGAGGCCTTTGCCAGACCTGATCTCTTCCAGGATACGTTCATAGATGATCACGTTGGCATCCACGGCCATACCGAGGGTAAGCACGATACCGGCGATACCCGGCAGTGTCAGGACGGCCCCGAGTGAGGCCAGTACACCGAGGATGAAGAAAATATTTGCGATGAGTGCCAGGTCGGCTACAAAACCGGCCCGGTTATAATAGAATATCATGTATATCAGAACGATGATAAAAGCGATGGCGAAGGAGGAAAAGCCTGCATTGATCGCTTCACGTCCGAGCGACGGACCCACAACGGCTTCTTCAACAATACGGGCCGGTGCGGGCAATGATCCTGCACGAAGTATGTTGGCGAGGTCTTGTGCTTCCTGAATTGTAAACTGGCCTGAGATCTGCGACCTTCCTCCGGCAATCTCGCTTTGAACAGTCGGGAAGGAATAAACATAATCGTCGAGAACGATGGCGATGGACTTACCGATATTATCGGCTGTGAGCCGGCGCCATACCCTGGCACCTTCGCTGTTCATGGCCATATTGATTTCGACCTGTCCTGTCGGACTGAAGTCCTGACGGGCATCGGTGATCACTTCACCGGTAAGCGGGGCTGTGCCGTCGCGGGTTGTTTCACGGATGGCCACCAGTTCGTGGGTATTTTCGGATCCCCTGGCAGGTTTCACGTTCCAGTAAAGGCGCATGTTGCGGGGGAAGATGCTGCGGATCTGCGGTTGCTTTAGCATACTGTTTACCCGGGCGGTATCCTGCACGGCAGCATAACCAACCACCGGCCCCTGTCCGGGCCGCATGTTGCCGGCCTGATCCTGGAAGAAGGCTGGGGTAAGGTAAGCAAATAGCGGGTTTTCCCTGGCGAAGTCACGAAAATCTTCCAGGTCATCAAAGTCATCACCCAGCAATTCGTCAATTTCGAAACTGTCCAGTTGATCGAGATCCCTCAG